>CALVLD010000005.1 GCA_944336475.1 uncultured Clostridia bacterium | reverse complement strand
GCCCCTTTAGGGGTGAAGCCAGTAATGACCCTTCTAGGGTCTGTGCAAACCACCACTTCAGTGGTGGTTATGATTATAGCAGTTTTTATTTAAATTGATTTTTTCACATAATCGTGATATAATCAAATATAAAGTTATTTGTGTTTAAGGAGGAGTTAATATGGCTGTCAGTTATAAAAAACTTTTTCATATGATGATTGAACGGGATATGAGTAATGTTCAACTAATGGAACAGACAGGTTTTTCAGCAAATATCATCACGCGTATGAAAAGAGGCAGCTATATCTCTTTAGAAAGTATAGAGCGTATATGTCGAGCCATGTGCTGCGGCGTAGATGATATTTTAGAGTTTATATCGGACGAAAACAAAGGGGTGAACAAGCAATGACACCTGAGCAAAAATCAAGGATATCGATTGACAAAAAATTAGAACAATCCGGATGGACAGTACAGGATGTGAAGAAATTAAATCCTACTGCTTCACTCGGTGTCGCTGTGCGTGAATTTCCGACAGACACCGGGCCGGTGGATTATGCGCTTTTTGTGAACGGGATACCGGTTGGCGTTATTGAAGCCAAAAAGAGTGATGCCGGTGAAAATATCACCACCGTAGAGGAACAATCCGCACGCTATGCAAACAGCTCGTTTAAATGGGTAAAAGCCGAATATTCCATCCGGTTTGCTTACGAAGCGACGGACAAGCTGATCCGTTTTACCGATTATAAGGATATTAAATTCCGTTCTCGTACGGTGTTCTCATTTCACAGACCGGAAACCCTAGAAGCACTGCTTGCAAGTTCGGATACTATCCGAAACAATATGAAGCATTTTCCGCCGCTTGATAAAACAGGGTTCAGAAAATGTCAGATAACTGCCATCAATAATCTTGATAATTCTTTTGCCAACAACCGTCCGAAAGCTCTTGTGCAGATGGCAACCGGTGCGGGAAAAACCTTCACGGCAATCACGGCAGCCTACCGATTGCTTAAATACGGAAAGATGAACCGTATTTTGTTCTTGGTGGACACAAAAAGCCTTGGAGAACAGGCGGAACGGGAATTTCTTGCCTATACGCCAAATGATGATCCCCGCTCTTTTTCTCAGCTTTATGGGGTGCGACGGCTGAAATCTTCCTATATCCCTTCTGACGTGCAGATTTGCATCAGCACGATTCAGCGCATGTATTCTATCCTCAAAGGAGAAGAATTGGACGAATCTGCCGAGGAAACATCCTTTGCGGAATATGCTACTGCTGACAGCAAAGCACCGAAGGAAGTAGTATATAACAAAAAATATCCGCCTGAATTTTTTGACTGTATTATTGTAGATGAATGCCACCGCTCTATTTACAATGTGTGGAGCCAGGTGCTCACATATTTTGATGCGTTTATCATCGGGCTGACCGCCACGCCGGATAAGCGTACTTTTGCCTTTTTCGATGAAAATATCGTCAGCGAATATCCCCGTGAACAGGCAATCGTAGACGGCGTCAATGTGGGCGAAGACATTTTCCTGATTGAAACCGAAATCACGAAAAACGGCGCCTATCTGATGAAACAGATGATTGAGCACCGCAACCGTCTATCACGGGAAAAGCGCTGGATGCAGATGGACGAAGATATAGACTATGTGCCGCCGCAGCTGGACAGAGATATTGTCAATCCCAGTCAGATTAGAACCGTGATCCGCACCTTTAAAGAAAATCTATTTACAACATTGTTTCCAAGACGAAAAGAAGTGCCCAAAACGCTGATTTTTGCAAAGACTGACAGCCACGCCGATGACATTGTCCAAATTGTACGGGACGAATTCGGTGAGGGTAATGATTTCTGCCGCAAAATTACATATTCCGCAGAAAATCCGGAGTCTGTGCTGAGTTCTTTTAGAAACGACTATCATCCCCGCATTGCAGTCACCGTCGATATGATTGCTACCGGTACGGATGTAAAACCGATCGAATGCCTGATTTTTATGCGAGATGTCCGCAGCAGAAACTATTTTGAACAGATGAAAGGGCGCGGCACCCGTACGCTCGGAAAAGACGATCTGCAAAAGGTCACGCCTTCCGCAACGGAGAACAAAGACCATTTTGTGATTGTAGACGCTGTGGGCGTCACAAAATCAAAGAAGTGTGATACCCGTGCGCTGGAGCGCAAACCGTCTGTCACTATGAAAGAATTAATGATGAATGTGGCGCTAGGAGCGAAAGACGAGGATACCCTTACCTCTCTTGCAAACCGTGTGATTCGCTTAAACAGTCAGATGAGCAATTCCGAGCGCAGGCAGTTTGAAGAAACCGTTGGCGAAAGCGCCGGAAAGGTGGCTGAAAATCTGCTCAACGCCTTTGACGAAGATGTGGTTGCAAAAAAAGCAAAGGCAGATGCAAAAACGGAAGAACCGTCGGAAGAAGCGCTCAAGCAGGCGCAAAAGGATTTGATTGCACAGGCAGTCGCTCCATTTATGAATCCCGACACCCGTGATTTTATCGAAAATATCCGCCGCAGTCACGACCAGATTATCGACAATGTCAATCTCGACTCGGTTTTGTTTGCCGGATATGACACGCAGAAGGAAGAAAACGCCGACCGTGTGATACAGACATTCCGCACCTTTATCGAGGAGAACCGGGATGAAATCATTGCCCTGCGCATCATTTACAGCGAACCGTACGCAAACCGTACCATGGCGGTGGAACAGCTGAAAGCGCTGTACGAAAAGCTTAGGTCAAAGGGCATCACCGTACAACGCCTGTGGGATTGCTATGCCATTAAGAAACCGGAAAAGGTGAAAAAAGGCGTATTGGCTCAACTTGCCGACCTGATTTCCGTTATCCGTTTTGAAATGGGTTATGCAGATCAGCTTGCGCCCTTTGCGGACAAGGTGAATTACAATTTTATGCAGTGGACGCTTCGGAAAAACGCCGGCGCCGTGCATTTTACCGAGGAACAGATGGAATGGCTGCGGCTGATCAAAGACCACATTGCAAGTTCCCTGAGCATTCTGCAGGAGGATTTAGACCTGACCCCCTTTGATAGAAAAGGCGGACTGCTTGCCTTTTATGATACGTTCGGAGATCAGTATGAGGAAATTTTACAGGAAATGAATATAGAATTGGTGGCGTAAAACTTATGAGTAACCAAATAAACTGCGAAAATGATTTGGAAAAATTACAAGAAAACTTGCAGGTATCTGATACAGCAGAAAGTAGTTTTTCTACACAATTGCAGCAACTCGCTGATGCTATGCAGATAATAAATAATGTTGTTTCAACAATACAGAGTGATGCTATGAAAGCGGTCATTGATTTGGGTAATCGTATTGCAGAACTGGTCGCATCTGTCGATTTTACCCCAATCTTGAAAAAATTTAGTGAAGCTATAATTCCGTTTCAATATATTGGCTTGCTTGAACGGTTAAAATGGCCTGTATTTTTAATTGATGATGATGCGTTGCGTCAAGATATTTTAACCGCTTGCGCTGAACGAGAGGACGAAGAAGCCGTCCGGGAAATTATATTTTCGTACTGTTCTGATGATTTCCTAAAAGCCATGGAAGACGATTGGAACAGCTGTGAAGTAATTTCTGCGGAACGAAAGCCAATTCTTTCGGAAGCGATGTTAATGCATAAACAAGGACACTATTATGCATCAACTTCTATGCTCATGTGTCAAGTGTATGGCGTTGCCTCGGATATTGTGAATCTTGCAAAAAAGAACGGACTGGAAATAGACGATGATGAGAAAGATTTTGTGTCAGAATATTTCGAAATTAAGCGAGAGGATGTAGACAAAGAAAAAGGCAGATTACTGCAAATGATCGTAATGACCGAGAGCGGTATGATGTTATGGAATGCCATGGCGAAATATTTACAAAGTGAAATTCTTTGCTCTTCTGAATCGAAAAAACGGTGGGCTACACAACCGTTGAGAAATAAAATTTGTCATGGAGATCAGCTTAATTTCGGAACAAAAGAACACTCCCTTAAAGCAATTCTTACGATTGATATGCTGATACAGCTCGCGTACGAAATTAAACGAATTATAGAGATACATAAAGAACATGAGACCACGGAAGGAATATGTACAGATGAACAGCAAGTGGACTGAGTATGCGCTCGGAACAATTTTGCATATGGAAAAAGGTAAGAAGCCTAAAAAGCAAAGCAAAGAAAAAGCAGATGGCTTTCTTCCGTATGTGGATATAAAAGCTTTTGAAAAAGGCATTGTTGACAGCTATGCTTCTCCGGAAAAGTGTGTGCTTTGTAATGAGGGAGATTTGCTGATCGTATGTGATGGCTCTCGCTCAGGTCTTACCGGACGAGCCATTAAGGGAGTAGTTGGCTCTACTCTCTCAAAAATAAGTGCAGACGGTTTAACAACAGAATATCTCAGATACTTTATTCAAAGCAAATATACATTGTTGAATACTCAAAAAAAAGGAACAGGCACACCACACCTCAATGCTCAAATTCTAAAAGAATCGAAAATAATTGTCCCCTCACTGCCCGAGCAGGAATGGATTGTCGCACGGATTGAGGAGTTGTTTTCCGAGCTGGATAAGGCGGTTGAAACGCTGAAAACCACCAAGCAACAGCTTGCAGTTTACCGTCAGGCAGTGCTGAAAGAGGCGTTTCGAGATGTAGCGGCAAAAAAAACAATTCGTGAATTATCTTCGTTTGTAACGAGTGGTTCTCGTGGATGGGCAAAATACTATGCCGATGCAGGGGCGCGATTTATTCGCATTACCGATTTAACAAGAGAGAGTATAAATTTAAAAAATGATAGCATCCAATATGTTGGCTTACCTAATATCGCCGAAGGAAAACGCAGTAGATTAATTCAAGGTGATGTTCTCGTCTCTATAACAGCAGATTTAGGCAGCATCGCACTAATCCCCCCCGATATTGGTGAAGCATATGTAAATCAGCATATTGCTATGATTCGGTTTAAAAATACAGTTCAAAGCGAATATATGGCGTGGTACTTAAAAAGTGACTATGGCCAAAAAGATTTGTTAAAAAACAAACGCGGCGGAGGAAAACTTGGTCTGGGACTAGATGATATTAGGGATACTAATGTTCCTGTTATAACAGATAGCGAAGCATTAAAAGTAGTAAGTAAAATTGATTATAAATTGGGTAACTGTAATCAAATAGAAAAAACCATTGATCAATCTTTGCAGCAAGCCGAAGCGATGCGGCAGAGTATTTTAAAACAGGCGTTTGAAGGGAGGCTATAAAGAGGTGAAAGAAAAAGTTATTGATGAGGAAAAAAAGGCTGTTCAATACCCATCAGCGGAATTTGTTCAGCAAGCATGTTTTGAAGATTATCACCGGTTGATTGATACTTATGATAAAATTTATGAGAAAGTAAATGTAACACTGGCATTCTGCGGCATTATTTTATTAGTTATCCTTGGCAGCGTAAATTATACTTATGTTGTTGATATTTGTAGAACTCAGTCAAATTTAGAGTTGTTCTCTTTGCTTCTACTTTTGCTCTGTTCTGTGGCAAGTGCCATTTGCATTATATGGTCAGTGATTCAATTGCTATTATTAATGCGTAGCAAGACATTGTCTGTTTTTGATAGTATTGACATTCGTAACGAAGAAATCTATCGATGGAATCCTGATACTGCGGCGGTATGGCTGATTGATAAATACACTATAGCCATCGCAGGATTGCGCACAGCAATAGCAAAAAAACAAAAAAAATATGATTCTGCGGTTTTCAAAGTAGTGGTTGCTCTTCTTCTGTATTCGGTAGTTCTTATCATCGAGAAAGGAATATAATATGGCTGAAAATTCAAATAACTCAACAAATAATGATATTTTATCAGGTAAGGGATTAAAACCGATATCTTCTCCTCAGTCAACTTCTAAACAGTCTGGAATAACTACTGAAAACAGAGGACAAGATTCTTCCGGAATTCGTATCGATAGATTTACAAAAGATTCGGATAAAAAAGGGGGTAAGTAATTTTGCCTGAACAAACATCTACTATAATCTCAAAAGTATGGGGGATGTGCAATCCGCTCCGGGATGACGGCGTGTCTTACGGCGATTATCTCGAACAGCTCACCTACCTTATCTTTTTGAAAATGTCCGACGAATATGCAAAACCGCCCTATAAGCGTGATACCGGTATCCCTGCCGGTTATGGCTGGGCAGATATGAATATGCTCAAAGGTGCAGAGCTTGAAGATCAATACAAAGCCACGCTGGAAAAATTAGGCGAGCAGGACGGTATCCTCGGCCAGATCTTCAAAGGCGCTGTCAATAAAATCAGCAATGCGGCGATTTTGTACCGTGTGGTGCAGATGATCGACAAGGAAAAATGGGTGGCAATGTCTTCTGATGTAAAAGGGGAAATTTACGAGGGATTATTGCAAAAGAATGCAGAGGACATCAAAAGCGGTGCGGGACAGTATTTTACTCCCCGACCTCTGATCCGTGCAATGGTGCGCTGTCTGCGTCCAGAGCCGATGAAAACAATTGCAGATCCCTGCTGTGGCAGCGGAGGTTTCTTCCTTGCGGCTCAGTCTTTTCTTGCTGACCCCAACAACTACACACTGGACAGAGCGCAGAAAGAATTTTTGAAAAACGAAACCTTTTACGGGAATGAAATTGTACCGGCAACCTATAAAACCGCACTTATGAACCTATATTTGCATAATATCGGGGATATTTACGGCAATGTTCCGGTGACGCTGGGGGATGCATTGCTGACAGACCCGGGATATCGTGTAGACTATGTGCTGACCAATCCACCCTTCGGTAAAAAATCGTCTATCACTTTTACCAACGAAGAAGGCGAGCAGGAGGACGAAGACCTCGTCTATAACAGGCAGGATTTCTGGACGACAAGTTCGAACAAGCAGCTCAATTTCGTACAGCATATCAATACGATTCTCAAAGCTACCGGCAAAGCGGCAGTCGTTGTGCCGGATAATGTCCTGTTTGAGGGCGGCGCAGGCGAAACAGTCCGAAAGAAACTGCTTGAAACAACCGATTTACATACCATTCTGCGCCTGCCTACCGGTATATTTTATAAACCGGGAGTAAAAGCAAATGTTTTGTTTTTCGATAAGCGCCCTGCCAGCGCTCAGCGTCAGACAAAAGAGGTATGGATTTATGATTTCCGCACCAATATGCATTTTACGCTCAAACAGCACCCGATGAGCGACGCTGATTTGGAAGACTTTATTCGTTGCTATCATCCTGAGAACCGATATGAACGGACAGAAACCTATTCGGCTGATAATCCGGACGGTCGTTTCCGCAAATTCTCAGTAGACGAGATTATGGAGCGGGATAAGACAAGCTTGGATATTTTCTGGATCAAAGATAAGTCCTTAGCGGATCTCGATAACCTTCCGTCTCCTGATGAGCTTGCAAGTGACATTGTTGAAAATCTGCAAAGCGCTCTGGACATTTTCAGCGCTCTGCAAGCACAGCTCAATAAATAAAGACTACACGCAAAGACCGTACGGTAATTACACTGTGCGGTCTTATTGTTTTGCTAAACCAAATAGTATGCCCGAAACATGGACAAAATATGCGTAGCTCTTGACAAACATTTGTTCTTTGTGGTATACTTTATTTAGATTTAGATATTGTCTGAATCCGCACAATTGAATAATCGCCAAAGCACATACTTATTTTTATTGATTTTTCGCAGCCGGTTTCCGGTCTGCACCCACGATTCAGTTTTACTGAAGCCGTTACATACATAGGCGAATGCCAAGCGAGAGGAGTCCCTCCCGCTGTATTCGTTTGCGTGTGTAACGGCTTTTTGTTTTGTCTGTTTTAAAAGAAAACTTGAAAAGAGCCAAATAAATAAAAAAACAAGGGAGGTGAAAACGGTGAAAGCAAAAAATTTCTTTATGGTGTCTGACCGTATTTTTTCGTTCGGGTTAAAACCGCGGGACTTTGTGGTTTATTGCTGCCTTTTAAAACACAGCAACAGAAAAGAAAAAAGCTGTTTTCCATCTCGCAAAACGATTGCGAACGAATGTTGCATGGATCGGACAACAGTCGACAGCGCCATCAAAGCTTTGGAGAGCAAAGGACTAGTAAAAAAAGTATACCGCCATCGCTCGGACGGTACCAGGACAAGCAATCTGTATTACCTGACCGACCTGCTTAATACAGGGTAAAATTTTATCTTAGTCAGCTTCAGAATTTCCTATCAGTAACCATACCCATAGAACAATATTATTACAACAGAAAAGAAAGAATAGACAACACCAACAGAATTCCCGTGTGCCACTCACAGACCGCCTGTGTGCCGAGGAACGCAGAATTGCGAGGAAACACCCGCCCAAAAAGAAAACCGCCCGTTTGGGGCGATTTGAGGGCAAGGTTGGAATGGCAAAATACGGTGTGATGCAAGGCAGTTTTCAGGCATTTTCGATGGGTCGAAAATCAAGCAGGAGAAAGCAACGGGGTTGCTAAAGCCCTCGTTGCGATTCACATCGGACGGCAATGCCGACCTAAAACGGCGGTGTTAAGCCATTTTTTGAGATAATCGAAATCGTTGTAATTAGGGGTTGCGGGGTGCACCTATGCAGGGGGGTGATGCCAAAAACAGGGTCGCAAAAATAAAAAAAGCCCGAAACAAGGGCATTTCAGACAACAAAATACGGCGTTACCGTTTGGTGTAATGCCGAGGAAGGAGAAAATATGGATTTAAAGGATAAACAAAGAATCAGCTTGTATTTAGACAAAGAAACAGTAGAAAAAATCGACAGCTTCATAAAGCAATACGGTTACCGTTCCCGTAATGACCTTGTTTCCTCTGCTGTGGATAATTTGATTGCGGACGAAATTATAAAAGAAATGATAGTATTTTAAATGACAAACTTGCAAAAGCCGTTGCCGACTTATCGGAAGATAATGCAAAAGCAATTTCAAAAGGACTGTTTCGCTATGCTGTTCAGCTTGAAATGGTGATGCGTATGATTGCCGAACAGTTTGAATACGAGGAAAGTGAGATTGAGAATATGCGGCATGAGGCTATTAACAATGTCCGCAGAACGAGAGGCAAGGTTCGCCTTGATGAAATCTTAAAAGGTTACTACAACGAATGAGAGGAGAAAATTTATGAAAGAAATTAATTATGAATTACTGAGAAAAAGGCGTGAGAAAATTCTAAAACTGAGAGCGCAGGCAAATGAACAACAGCATATCGGTCTCGGCTATGTGATGACTGTTGACGGAAAGCAATATCCCGTTATGGCTTGCTTTCCTGTCGGCAACGAAACGGAAGAAGCAACAGATAAGTTGAAATATCTGCTAAACGGTCAAAAAAGTTAGTGGTATTTACGCTGGACTTTTAACCGAAGTAGTGATATGTTGATGTCGTATCCCATTCGGTTTGACAGAGCGAAACCTCGCTCGGAAAGGAAATGTGAAAATGAAATCAACCGAAAATGCAAACAAAAATTTAATAACCGCCCTTTATTGCAGACTCTCTCAGGAGGATGAACGGCTCGGCGAGTCGCTGTCCATTGAAAATCAAAGACTGATGTTACAGCGATATGCAGAAGAACATCGTTTTCCAAACATTCAGTTTTATGTAGATGACGGATTTTCAGGAGCCGATTTTAACCGCCCGAGCTTCAAGCGGATGATGAACGATGTTGAATGCGGCAAGGTAGGCATCGTAATTGTCAAAGACCAATCCCGTCTCGGCAGAGATTATTTGCAAACGGGAATGCTTATGGAAATTACTTTTCCGCAATATGATGTTCGATTTATCGCTATCAATGACGGTGTAGACAGTGCAAACGGCGTCAGCGATTTCTCCGGCATTAAAAATTATTTCAACGATTTTTATGCAAGAGACACCAGCCGCAAAATCCGTGCTGTACAGCGAGCCAAAGGCGAACGAGGAGAACGGGTCGGGACAACCATTCCGTATGGATATATGAAAGATCCCGATAATCCCAAGCAGTATATTCCCAATCCCGAAACCGCACCGATTGTCAAACGCATCTTTGAGATGTATGCAAGCGGTTTGGGTATTATGAAAATCTGCGATAAATTGACTGGCGAAAAAATTATTTGTCCAAGCGTGTACGCTTTCAAAAAGAATGGTAGCCGTTCGGGAAGTCCAAATCTGGCAAGACCATACCACTGGGCGCAGACAACTGTGAGAAAGATGCTTTCAAATCAAGAATATGTTGGCGATACCGTAAACTTCAAGACCTATTCAAAATCCAACAAGCTGAAGAAAAGACTGAAGAACGATCCCGAAAATATCCTTATTTTCAAAGATACCCACGAAGCAATTATTGACCGCAAGACCTTTGAGCTTGTTCAAAAGCATTTTGCCGGAAGGAAGCGTCCCGATAAGCAGGGCGAGATAGATAAGTATGCCGGATACCTTTTCTGCGGAGAATGCGGAAGCCGTTTATACCTTCACAGAGGGAAAACCATCAAGCCGGAAAACAACAATTTCCAATGTGGCGGATTTCAAAGACGGACAACCGATTGTACCGCGCACTATATCCGAGAAAATGTGCTTGACCAAATTGTCCTGCATAATCTGAAAACGGTAACTGTATACGCAAGAGAGCAACCGGAAGAATTTTATGCGATGGCAACTCAAAATGGTGAAGCAGAGACGAAGAGATTCTATAAAAATGCAGGGCGTGAGAAGGTACAAATTGAAAAGCGGATCAACGAACTTGATAATATCATCCGATGCTTGTACGAAGATAGAGTTTGCGGACGGCTGACGCCGGATCGATATGATGTAATGGCTAACGGATATGAACAGGAGCAAGCGGAGCTGCGGCAGGAGCTAACATCCATTAAAGAGCGTACTGATCAAATGGATATGCGGGAAAAGTGCATTAAGGAATTTATGGACAAAGCAAAATCGTATATTGAAATGCCAAAACTGACCCCCGAACTGCTACGGGTGTTCATACGCAGAATTGAGGTGTATGAGAAGCCGGAAAAGTATTCTCGCACTTGTGGAAACCTAATTGTTATCCACTATGCATTCCAACTGCCCGAAGAAAACGGAATGCCTGCGATAGAAAAAGTCATGCTCTCAATTAAAAAGACTGCCTAAAAAGCAGTACCCGGAAGGATTTCTCCTTCCGGGTACATACCATCCACCAATTCTCCGTTAAGAACATCACGGAAAATGGCGAACGGAGGTTTGTTGATGACCACCCCCGGTTTCACCGGGGGGTGGGGCTTATCGCCACCGGCGACGTCTTCTACACGGACCTGTCCCTGGTTTCACCGGGGGGTGGGGCTATATTCTCCTTGTAGCTTCTTTATGTCTTAGGGTTACAAAAAAGATATTTCCGGCGGTTCCGTGGCCGGAGCTGAACTTCCGCCTGCTTACCTTTTTTACATGCATCCGGAATCGCTCCTCACTGCGGTAGCGGAACTTAACGAAAACAAATGAAGCGATCATCCGCATGAGAAGACAACCCATGTTCTATGGTATTTTAGCTCCTTTGGACGCTCTGTTTGTAACAATCCTTTGGCATTTATACCAATGGTAAAATAATTATTTCATCAATTACACCATCAGTAGGTGGACTTCTCTGCCGCCGGCGATAAAATAAAGACATAAAAAGCAAGGGAGTGATCATATGGAGATCAAATTGGGAGAAAGCATCCGCCGGCTGCGCAAGGGAGCTGAGCTTACCCAGGAACAGCTTGCGGAAGCCCTGGGTGTTACTACGGGCGCCGTCCACAAGTGGGAGTGCGGCAAAGCCACCCCAGAACTGGAGATGCTGGTGGAGATCGCAACTTTTTTTGAAACCTCGGTTGACGCGCTGCTGAACTACGGCTGGGAAAAGCTGAGCATGGGCAAGACGGCCGAACAGATTGGCATCTATCGGAACCAGCTGAATTTTGATGAGGGGATACGTTTTGTGGAGCAGGCGCTTCAGAAATATCCCAACAGCTTCGATGTGGTATATCAGAGCGCTGTCCTCTATTTTATGTCCATGATGCAGCATCGTGAAAAAAGCGCAGGCAGGGCCATTGAACTTTATGAGCGCGCAACCCAGCTGATCGACCAAAATACAAACGAAGCCATCGGCGTTATTACGATTCGGAATCAGATCGCATGCTGCTATTGCTATCTTGGAGACATGGAACAGGCAATCAAAATTCTGAAGAAGAACAATGTGGGGGGTCTTAATGACGCCAAAATCGGCTTGTTCATGTCTCAAAATCCAAACAGGGCGGATGAATCACTGCGATACCTGTCAGATGCCCTGCACGATCATTATGCCCGTGTCTATGAGATCTGCATCGGGTATGCCAATGCGTATACGGCCTTGGGACAAATGGATAAAATCGAGGATTTAATGCTTTGGCTTCTGGCTACGGGCGAGGGGTTAAAGCTGCCGGATACGGTGAATATCATAGACAAGAGCAATGTCCGTATCTATACTATCCTTGCTGCGATCCGGATGCTCATGGCGGATGCTGCCGGAGCAGAGAAATGGCTGAGAGAGGCCAAGCGGTCAGCACTGAAATTCGATGAGGCACCGCAGTATCGAACCGCTTACGGCATGAAGTATTATCATGGTAGCGAGAAAGCTATGTCCTATGATGATATGGGGGAAACGGGAATGGCGATGATAGAAAATTTTCTTGTCGATGAGGCCGGAAAAGAGCTTCGTCCTCTTTGGGCAA
Source organism: uncultured Clostridia bacterium (assembly GCA_944336475.1). Classification (GTDB taxonomy): domain Bacteria; phylum Bacillota; class Clostridia; order Christensenellales; family CAG-138; genus CALVLD01. The sequence goes on along the minus strand of CALVLD010000005.1, from coordinate 84,559 downwards.
AGATCCGGTCAGAAGGATAAACGCAACCAGGGGGGCTGAGAAAGCATCAACAAAAAACATGATTGCGTGCCCTGGCCATCCCCGAATACATAAAATCCATAATTGCTGAAATGAGGAGGTTTACATAATATGGAAAAATCTATGATTCGCAAACGCCGCCGCAGCTTCACCCGTCAATTCTATCGAGGCAACACCGCCGCTTTCCTGGCTGCTGTACTGGCAGCCCTTATTCTGGTGGGAGCCAATCTGATGATCTCATGGCTGATGCAGGTACTTATCGATGCGACCACCGGCACGGATCGCCGGTTTACCCTGCTACAAATCGTCGGACTGTGCGCCCTGTGCACGGGAATCCTCGCCTTTGGATTGTGGCTGACGTATCTGTCCAAACCCAGATTTATCGCCAAAGCCATTGGGCAGTACAAGGAACTTGCCTTTCAAAAGATATCCCGGAAGGGCATCTCCGCCTTTACCGGCGAGAACACCTCTTTCTATATCTCCGCCCTGAGCAATGATGCCAACACCATTGAGACGGACTATCTGGCGAACATTTTCCTGCTGATTGATGACATTCTGCTGTTTATCGGCGCCTTTTGGCTGATGCTCTGGTATTCTCCACTGCTGACGGCCATAGGCTTTGCGCTGGCTCTTCTTCCTGTGGCTGCTTCTCTTCTGGCAGGCAATCGGGTAGCTGAAGCGGAAAGGAAGGTATCCGAAAAGAACGAGTCCTATATGTCCGCCCTGAGGGATTGCCTTTCCGGCTTTTCTGTGGTCAAATCCTTTAAGGCAGAAGCTGCCATGTGCCGATTGTTTGCCCGGCGGATTAAAGAAGTTACCGATGCAAAGACCGTCCGCCGAAAGACAGCCATCGTTGTGCAGTGCATGGGGGTAGTTGCAGGTGTCATCGCCCAGCTGGGCGTGTTCATCGCCGGCGCAGCCCTGGCAATGAACGGCCACGCCATCTCCGCAGGCACCCTGATTGCCTTTGTGAATCTGATGAACTTTGTGGTCAATCCCATTGGCTCCGTCCCTCAGTATCTGGCACAGTGCAAGGCAGCCTTTGCCCTTATGGACAAGCTGGCGGACGCCTTGGAAGAAAATGTGCGTGAGGAGGGTTTGGAATCCAAAATCGCGTTGACGAAAGCCGTTGTCCTTAAGGAAGTATCCTTCGGGTATGCGCAGGAAAAGCCCGTATTGCAACATGTGAGTTTCACCTTTGAAAAGGGCAAGAGCTATGCCATTGTAGGCGCATCCGGCAGCGGCAAAAGCACCCTGCTGAATCTGCTGATGGCATCCTACGATCACTACTATGGTTCTATTTTCTATGACGATACGGAACTGCGCCAGATCAGCAGCGAGAGCCTGTATGAAATGGTTTCCGTTGTCCAGCAGAATGTGTTCATTTTCAACGCCTCCATTCGGGACAACATAACCATGTTCTCGGATTTTCCCAAGTCAGAGGTTGACCATGCGATCGAACTGTCCGGTCTATCAATGTTGGTCGCTCAGAGGGGCGAGGATTACCATTGCGGCGAAAACGGCCGAGGTCTGTCCGGTGGGGAAAAGCAGAGAATTTCCATCGCCAGGAGCCTGCTGAAAAGATCCCAGGTTTTGCTGGTAGACGAAGCGACTGCCGCACTGGATGTCCAAACGGCCTTCCAGGTTTCCGGCGCTATCCTGGCTCTGAAGGGTTTGACCCGAATCGTGGTCACCCACGCCCTGGATGAAAACCTGCTGAAACGGTACGACTGTGTTCTGGCATTGAAAAACGGGAGAATTGCGGAGCATGGTTCCTTCAATGAATTGATGGAGCGCAAGGGCTATTTCTACTCCCTGTTCACCGTATCGCAGTGAGTAAGAAAGTACATGGAATTTTCTTTCATCCAGCGCCTGAGCCTTTTATTCCGTTTTGCGAGGATGAAAGTCTCAGCAGAAAGCCGAAGCACGCATTTGATATTTTAGTTTTTTTGACTCCGAAATTTCCGGTTAAAAAACGCAACCCCCCGATAACGCCGGGGGGTTGGGGGCTAAATCCTCTTTGTAGCCTCTTTATGGCGGAGAAGGAGAGATTCGAACTCTCGAACGGCTTATGACCGTTACACGATTTCCAGTCGTGCGCCCTCGACCAAACTAGGCGACTTCTCCAAACACATATTCAACAGCCGCTTGAAACAGCGTAAGGGATTATACATCAACTTTAATGAAAATGCAAGCATTATTTTAACGCAAATCGATATATAATTGCGTTGAAAATATATTGCGTTTTCTGTCAAATTATGTCATAATTAGGCGCCCCAAACACTCCTACATTATAAGGATCGATCATAAGCGATGCTGCTCCGATTTTGAGCGATTCGGATTGTGTGTGCACCATATAAGACGCGTATGCGGATTGAAAATGGTTAATAATCGATACACATGATGATAAGAAAATATAATACGGCGGACGGACAACTCGGGTCGCAGCCATTGCTTGATCGGCCTAACATCATAAAAACGGAGGGAGATTTTCAATGAAAAAACGAATGTTATGCGTACTTATGGCAATAGTGTTCTGTTTCGCCTCGATAAGCGCAGTGCAGGCAGCCGACACCGAGAAGATCGAGAGTGAGAAGGGAGCGCTGTTCTATACGTTTGCTTTGGAACAGAATGATGACGGCACTCACTGCATGTGGGCAACCGTGACCACGTCTTTTCCTGAGATGATAATAGTGCGGCTGCGCCTGTACAGAATGGTGAGCGGCTTCGAAATATTTATTGTCGAGTCGCCGAAGGTTGTGAAGAACGGCACATACTGCCATGTGGAGAGGGATATTAGACTTGTCACGGGAGACACGTACATACTTGAACTGATAGCCTCGGGCGACACAACAAGCGGTACGGTAAGAAAGACCTACGAGGATGTGGGCAACTAATCTGAGCTATATACAGCAAGCCTGCTGAGCACCCTATCGAGGGCGTCATAGTCGGATATGCCGATAGAAACAGGTATATCTGAGTCTGAATGAGTGGCTATGCCGTACAGCTCGCCGGTGAGGCGATCGATGCTGTAATACAGCGTGGTCGAGCCGTCCAGCAGGCTTGTTTCGTGGAAATCGTCGTTAGCGATAACGCCGAACCCCGTTGTCACTGATGTCAACATGGATATTACTACACGAGTGCCATCCGAATAACCGTACTCGACTCGAATAAACTCGGAACCGTTGCCAGAGCAGCTTGGTTCAATGACGCCTATTGATTCGATCCCGGCGGTGGAATCGTTCAGGAATATCAAGGGAATATCATAGAATTCAGCAAGCTCATCCATGCCGTCAAACGTTCGGGAGTAGAGAGTGGAGTCGGTCGAGTAGGTATGACTTGAGAAGCAGCTTGGGCAAAGGTATGTGCTGCTTCTTACCTCTATAGGCGGTTCTTTGGACTGCAGATCGTCAAATGTGACGTTGCCGCCGAGTACTTGGGCAAAATATCTGCCTAACTCCGATGCAAACGAACGTCCAAAGGGAACAAAAACGAGGAAAACAGTCACAGTTATCGCAAATGAGAACGCCATAATGTGGCGCATATGCTTCCTTGCCAGATCAGACAAGCCGGGCAGGCTGTACCGTCTCCTGTGCCGCTTTATTGCGTCATCAACAACTGACCAAGAAGAATCGGGCAAATTTGATCGCTTCTTGGCCATCGCAATGGTTTCTTCAACACTGGGGAATCTCTTTTTGAGCATCCTTCTGGCTTCCCTGTACTTATGTGAGAGCTTATTCAGTTTTATCGGCCTGTGCTTGGCTCGGCCGTTCAAAGAACCTCGACGCATCGCTTATAATATCAAACACCCCTCTGACCGTCCTCTTGCGAGGTGAGCTTCTTAAGCAGCTTTCGCTTCATGCGGACGATACGCTGAGATATGGTGTTGGGTTTTATATTTGTAACCTCGGCGATCTCTCTGGGAGTGCAGTTGTCTAAGACATACATTATGAACATATCCTGATACTCCCGAGGATATTCCGAAAGCTGTTCCCTAACGAAGTCCTCCGTCTCAAAACGTGAGATAGCATCATCCTTGTCCTCGAGGGTGACTTCAAGCAGACTGGAATCCACAAGTATCTGCTTCGGGCGCTTGCTTAGTACAGAATACGCCGCATAGCGTACACAGGCGTAAAGAAATGCCCTGTGATTCGATACATTGGGGAGCTTTGTTGACGTCTCCATCAACCGAAGCACTACTGTCTGCATAACATCCTCCGTATCGGCATAGTCTTGCAACAGCTTGAAGGCATATACCGCAAGCTCGTCATAATAAGCAGTATAAGCATCGACAAGGCGTTCAAATTTAGACACGGAAAATACACCAACCTTCCCTGACATACGCCAAACAGCGCAGCTGTTGATTACCGGTTAATTCTATAACAGAAACAAACCGATTGCAATATGTTGCGGATAGTTTCTATTTTTTGGCATTTTAGGGCATATACGTACCACTTGTACTGACATAAAAGTTGTGATAAAATCTATAAAAAACGAACGGAGAGATATTATGTCAAGACCATATCCGATATTCAAAATAACTCCAAAATCGGAAAAAAGTCTGCAAAGCGGACATCCGTGGGTCTACGGGGATGAGATAATAGGCGTCGAAGGGTCATACAAGAATGGCGATCTTGTTGATGTGCGCAGCTCAAAAGGGCAGTACCGAGGAACCGGCTTTGTCAACGACAACAGCAAGATACGTGTCCGAGTAATATCACAAAACGCCAATGACCAATTCGACGAAGCATTCTTTACTCGCCGCATCAAATATGCACTGAACTACCGCCGCACGGTCATGGGGGAGGATTTTTCAAACTGCCGTCTCATATTTGGCGAGGCGGATCAGTTTCCGGGTCTCACCGTTGATCGCTTTGGAAGCGTGCTTGTCACTCAGACGCTATGCCTGGGCATTGACATGCGCAAGGATATGATATTCCCCATCATCGTGGATACCCTTCGCAGCATGGGGGAAAGGGTAGATGCGGTGTTTGAGCGCAATGATTCGGCCATCCGCGCGCTTGAGGGGATGGAGCAGTATAAGGCTTTCTATGGCCATGACGGCCTCTCAGATAACCTTGATGGCCATATTAGGATAGTTGAAAACGGTGTCATCTACGATGTTGATTACATAAACGGTCAAAAGACAGGGTTCTTCCTTGACCAGAAGTACAACCGTCTTGCCGTCAAGCGTATCGCAAAGGGCAGGCGTGTGCTTGATTGCTTCACGCATACCGGAGCGTTTGCCCTAAATGCAGCAATGGGCGGCGCAGAACGGGTCTGTGCTGTGGATATCTCAAAGACCGCAATAGAGCTTGCCCGCGCCAATGCGGAGCTCAATGGTGTCGATATGGAGTTTGTATGCGCTGACGTGTTCGATCTGCTCAGTGATATGCTGGAGCATCACAACCATGATTTCGACCTTATAATACTTGACCCTCCTGCGTTTACAAAAAGCGGAGCTACCGCAAAGAACGCATACCGTGGCTATAAGGAGATAAACGCCAAGGCGATGCGTCTCCTGCCGAGGGGCGGCTATCTTGCTACATGCTCCTGCTCGCACTTTATGTATGACGATATGTTCCGCAACATGCTGATTGAGGCGGCAAGGGAGGCAGGCGTGAGCCTGCGGCGCATCGAGGAGCGACAGCAGGGGCCGGATCATCCCGTACTGATGAATGTAAGGGAGACGGACTACCTGAAGTTCTATCTCCTGCAGGTGGTGTGACATGTCAAAGGTGTTAAGGATACGGCCGCATCACGGCGCCTGTATGCAGAACTATATCGGCGAGGGCTACAGCTCAGAGTTTTGCATGGCAATGCAGACGCTTATCTCGGACATAAAAGCAGGCAAAGTTGATTCGTTTATACTTGTCGATATGCCTGATCTGCTCTGTGAGAGATGTCCAAACCTAAGCGGCAAAGCATGCGTTACCGAGGATAAGGTTAAACGCATCGACTGCGGCTATCTCCAAGCTGTGGGCATAAGCAGCGGAGATACCGTAACCTGCGGCGAGTACCTTGCGGCAATAGCCGACGTGATGCAGGACGAACATAGATTTAAAGCCATTTGCGGTGACTGCGAGTGGTTTGAAATATGCAAAGCACAGAGGAGGAAGCATGAATAATTTCAGAGAGATACCCATTGAGGAATTTGGCGGGAATCCCTTCAAAATGATAGGCAATGATTGGATGCTTATCGCTGCCGAACATGAAGGCAGGGTGAATGCGATGACTGCTGCATGGGGCGGCATGGGCGTTATTTGGGGCGTACCTGCCGCATACATCTTCATACGGGAAAGCCGCTTTACAAAAGAACTGATCGACGGGTCAAATATGTTTTCGCTTACGTTCTTTGACCATGAGAAGCGCCATGAAATGCTTGGCTACATGGGCAGCGCTTCAGGCCGCAATGAGGATAAGATAGCGCACAGTCAACTCACGGTCGCACATTCGGACGGTGCCCCGTTCTTTGAAGAGGCAGATACCGTGTTCATCTGCAAAAAGCTGAGCCGTCACACCATATCGCCCGATGGGATAATGGATGCGGAGACTCTTGACAAATTCTACCCCAACGGCGATTATCACGATATGTACATGGGTAGGGTCGTGCGCCTACTTGAGCGTGTGCGCTGATCAGTGAACATAAAGACCCTTTGGCAGGTGGTTTTTGAGCGTACCCTGAACTGCTTTTCCGAATCCTATGGCGAAAGATGCGTTGCCCGCCCTTACGCAGACGGGCAGAAAACCGCACAGCGAGCTGCTGCATTCAAGGGAACTGCCCTTCATGAAGGCGGCAAGCTCCCGTGAACCGGGGTCAAATTCAAGTGTATGCCGCCATGCGAGAGGAAGCGCGGACATAAAGAATGCATGAGCAGGCACTATTCGTCCCTTGCGGAATGTGCCTGCTTCGGCTCCTATGGCAACCGGGGAAAGGCGCAGCACAGCCCTTGGCATAACGCTCGGTATCAAGCATACGGACTCCCCAAATGCAACAAGCGAATACGCGCCGTCCTTAAGTTTTTCCGGAAATGCGGCAGTGCCCTCAATAAATCCTGCGCCTGCGGCGAGGATGGCTCTGTCCTCCCTTGAGGGAGGAATAGCATCAAAATCCCTGCGTTCGCCTCCAAGACGCCGCAGCACCGCCGCAAAGTGTCCCTCTCCAACGGAGGAATGAGGATACAGCCTGTGCATTGACACAAGGGCGAAATCGGGATGTATGTTCAAGAACGATTCGATCACACCCTCGTTTTCCTCCGTTGAAAACGTACAGGTGGAGTAGACGAGCAGCCCATCGGCAGCAACGCAGACCGCTGCGCTTTCGAGTATAGCACGCTGCCGGGCGGCGCAAGCCGTTACATGCTCCGGAGACCATTCGGCAACGGCCGTTGGGTCTTTGCGGAACATACCCTCTCCCGAACATGGCGCATCAACAATCACTCTGTCGAAACAACCCGGCAGTTCCCGGGCAATGCCATCGGGGTGGGCACATGTGACGGCAATGTTTGCAATGCCCATGCGCTCCACATTGCGAGCGAGCAGTTTGGCTCTTGAAGGCGCTATCTCGTTCGCCACAAGGATCCCGTTGCCCTTCATTCGGGCTGCAATGCCGCTTGTCTTGCCGCCGGGGGCGGCACACATATCGAGCACTCGCAGACCGGAGTCATCTGCATGCGCCGCTTCGATCACACTCATGGCAGAGGGCTCCTGCATGTAAAACAGCCCTGCGCAGTGAAAGGGATGTCTGCCGACCGGCGCTGCACTTTCAAGCACAAAGCCCTCATCGATCACACCGGATGGAGACAGCTTCCAAGGCGATATACGAACAAATTCCGAGGGGGAAAGCCTAAGCGTATTTACCCGTAGCCCACGCATGGGAGGATGCAGGTATGACGAAATAAATGCATCGTACTCCGAACCAAGCTGGGTTCGCATACGCGCCGTGAATGCACGGGGAAGTGTGTTTTCGGTACTAAGATCCGGCAAATTTAGCATCTCCCAATAAAGCCGAACACGGTCAATTCAGCCCGACGCTCATGCGGAGCACAAGCAGTGCATCGATCGAATCAATGACGCCGTTGCCGTCGCAGTCGCCTTCGGTAAGTATAAGCTCACTTGACTCGACTAAATCAAGACTGTAACGAAGCAGTATAAGAGCATCAACGGAATCGATGATACCGTCGCCGTTGACATCGCCCGATGGATCATGCGGCAGAGCGCCTGAGAACATGGCGTTCAGCGACATGTCCCCGTCTGCAAAAGGAATTACAAAATCGGTCGCTTCAGTTGAGATGTAGTCGTCTCCCTCGGCAGAGTTCTGCAGCCAGCCGAAGAACTCGGCACCGCCATATGCCTCCGCATTGGCAAGCAGACGATAGCCTCCGTCCAAATATTTGCAGCCTACGCTGATATAGCCGTCGCCGATCGCATTCAGCACACAGGAGGCGCCCCCGTTAAGTACGCTGATATCAAGCGTTTTGAATCGATTCCGGGCACAGCGAAGCTGCGTAAGGGATGTGCATGCTGAAATATCAAGCGCCGACAGCATGTTATCGTTACAGTTGAGAATTGTCAGCAGCGGACAGAAGGAGACATCAAGCTCCTCCAACAGGTTTCCATTGAGATTGAGCTTAGTGAGTCCTGTACAGGGAGATAGGTCGATATACGCAAGCTTGTTCTGGTCTGCTTGAAGATCGGCAAGCAGTGCATTGCCGGAGAGATCTAACTCTGCAATGTCATTCTTGCTTATGTTAAGGTAGGCGAGCAGTGCATTGTCGCTGACATCGATGCTTGTGAGGGAGCTGCCGTCAACATTTATCGTCGTGATGTTGGGACATCCGGTTACGATCAGCTCGGAGAGCATACAGCTCTGCATCCAGACATATGTGAGTGCCTCACAGCCGTCAAGATCCAGCGTTCCGGATACACCGAAATTGTCAACGGATATGGTCTTAAGCCGGCCTTCGGCATTCCAGGTGCAGCAGCTCCATGTGGACGGATCATCGGCATCGTAATCGACGCCGAACAGAAGTGCGCCGTTGCTGCCCATCGGGGAGCCGACATATTCGAAAAAGCTCCTAAGCTTTGCTGCGTCATGCTCATTGTAGTCGAGCAGCACGTTTGCATGAGCCCATGGCAGCCACATGTAAACACAAGCCATTATTGCCGCAGCAGCGGCGAGTATCCTCTTAAACGGACGAACCACAAAAAGACCTCCAAACTAATCTATACTGCTCAATTATAATCCGATATTCCCAAACGGTCAATACACATAAAAACGGCACTCCCGCCAAAAGGCGAAGCGCCGTGCCAACATCATATGAAGTTTAGCGAATTACTCGGCAACGTAGGGCAGAAGAGCCATCTGACGTGCCGTCTTGATGGCGGATGCAAGAGTCCTCTGGTGCTCTGCACACACACCGCTCATACGGCGGGGCATGATCTTGCCGCGCTCGGTGATGAACTTCCTAAGACGTGCTACATCCTTATAATCGATATGCTCAACCTTATCCGCACAGAACTGGCACACCTTGCGCCTTGACTTCTTGGGACGGGGCTTCATCTTACGATCTTCCATGACAATACTCCTTTCAAACAATTAAGAAAGATCAGAACGGTAAATCAGCGTCGGTAATCTCCGTGGAATCATCATCAAAAGCAGGATTGAGCGAAGTGCCGTTCATAGTGCCGGAGGAACCCTGACGGGTGGGATTCCAACCCTGACCCTGATTCGGCTGATTAAACGGGGTGCCCTGCTGGGGAGCATAGCCCTGCGGCTGCTGGTTGTAGCCGCCCTGCTCACGGGGACTGAGGAACTCAACCTCGTCAGCCGTGACCTCCAAAGAGGCACGAGGCTGACCGTCCTTGCCCTCAAACGCACGGGCGCTGACCTCACCGATAACGGCAACCTTCCTACCCTTTGAGAGGTAGCGGCTGCATGTTTCACCAAGCTGCCTCCACGCCGTCACACGGAAGAAGTCCGTCTGACGCTCCTCCTTGCCGGATGAGAACCTGCGGTTGACCGCAACGGTGAATGTACACACATTGATGCCGGAAGGGATGGTTCTCAGTTCCGGGTCTGCGGTAAGATTACCAATGATTGTGATTTTGTTCATGCTGAGAATCCTTTCAAACACTCAAACGACTCAAGCCATCCTGCGCTCTACAACGTAACGCATGATACGCTCGTCATTCTTCAGGTTACGCTGAAGCTCTGCCGGCACCTCTGCGGGCGCTGCGAAGAGCATAAGAACGTAATAACCCTCGGTCTTGTAATCGATAGGATATGCGAGACGGCGCTTGCCCCACTCGTCAATCTTCTCGACCTCGCCGCCGTTCTCGGCAACGACACCCGCATACTTCTCGACGGAGGCCTTGATCTCCTCCTCGGTCAGCTCGGGCGTAATGACGTACAGACATTCATACTTATTCACGCTTTTCACCTCCTTGTGGTCTGTCGACCCCGCACCAACACGGGGTAAGTATGGCGTTGGCGAGTAATTATAGCACAGTAAAAAAGCAATCGCAAGCAAAATTTAAGCAAAAAAAGGTATATTTGCGAGGGCATTATGGAGCTCAGAGGGCTTTATAGATCTCATCTGCCTGCGGCGGGTCTATCACCATGCCGTCAACTGTGATGACAGAATCCCCCTCGGCTCTGCCTATTATACGGGCGTCTATGCCGAGAGCGGCAAGACCGTCCACCAGGGCATGTCCGTCGGTGCAGGCAATCAGCATACATCCGCTTGAAATCAGCTTGTACGGGTCAATATTGAAATATCCGCACAGCTTGCGCGTGATGTGGTGCACCGGTATGTTTGCGGCGTCAAAGCGGATGCCTATGCCCGCAGCGGCGCTCATCTCCCAAAGAGCGCCGAACACGCCGCCCTCGGTTACATCGTGCATTGCGGTGGCGCCGTGCATTGCGGCGTACAGCCCCTCTTTAACGACGCTCGTCCGTTCAAGGAAAGAGCGCACCTCTGCAAGCTCATCGGGGCAGAGCAGTCCACTGTCCGCACTCAGCTTATCGGCAAGCAGAGGCGCACCCTCAAGCCCGGCATGCTTTGTGAGGACTATATCGTTGCCGATCTGCATACCCTTTGGGTCAATAAGCCCTGCCGCAGTCGGCCTTGCTATTACCGTTGCACAGGTGACTATGCGATTTACGGACGGGGTTATCTCGGTATGTCCGCCTATTATGTCAACGCCGGCTGCGTCGGCGGCAAGCATGAGCTCATCCATAAGGCTGTCAATGTCATCCTCGGTAACGGAGGGGGGGAGCAGGAATGTTACCATCAGACCGATGGGCTCAGCGCCCGATGCGGCTGCGTCATTACACGACACATTGACCGTGAGCCTGCCTATGCCGCTGTCGGCGGCGGTGATCGGGTCACAGGAGAGCACGGCAATATCACCGCCGAGATCCACGGCGGTGCAGTCCACGCCAATCCCGGGGGAGCATATGATCTCGCTCCGATTACGCTTCAGTTTGGACAATATCAGCCTGTCGAGCTGTTCGTTTGATAGCTTGCCGGTTCTCATGTTTCACCGATAGATTCAAAAAATTCAGTTTCTGAAATCACCCTCACGCCGAGGGCTTTTGCCTTGTCAAGCTTGCTTCCGGCATTTTCGCCTGCAACCACCATATCCGTCTTGCGGCTCACGCTACCGCTCACACGGCCGCCCAGCCGCACTATCAATGCCTCCATCTCCGGCCTTTTCATGCGGGCCAGTCCGCCGGTCACAACAATGGTCTTGCCCATAAGCGGACTTGGGGCATCGTTCGTTCGACCAAAATGTGTCGGTCGAACGCCAAGCTCCAGCAGCTTATCGACCTGGGCAGAAAGCGACTCGTCCGACAGAAACCCCATTATGCTGTCGGCAACTATATCACCGATGTCACGGATGGCAAGCAGCTCATCCCGTGCCGCACACCTGAATCGCTCGATACTGCCAAACTCGGATGCAAGGTCCCTGGCAGTCTTTATGCCTACATTGGGTATGCCGAGGGCAAATATGAATGAGGCAAGCTCGCAGTCCTTGCTCTTTTCGATGGCATTCAGCAGGTTGGAGATGCGCTTATCCTTAAAGCCTGCAAGCTCATTAAAGCTTGCTTCGGTAAGCTCATACAGCTCCGGTATGTTGCGAAGGCCGGTCTTGCTTACCAACATCTCGGCGGTCTTTTCGGAAAAGCCCTCTATATCCATTGCATCCCTGGATGCAAAGTGTGCAAGCCTTGCAACTATCTGCGGTGTGCAGGAAAGCGAGTTGGTGCAGAATATGTGCGCACCCCTGCGCTCAACATGTGAGCCGCAGCTCGGACATCGGTCGGGAGGCGTCACGGGATTTTCGGGCTCGTCCTCATCAACGCTCGAGAGTATCTCCGGTATCACATCGTTGCTCCGCCGAATGAATACCCGCGAGCCTATCCCAACACGCTTGCGGAGTATGTCGTCATAGTTGTTGAGCGTGGCTCTGCGGACGGTAGCACCCATCAGCTCAACAGGCTCAACATGAGCAAGCGGCGTCAGCTTACCGGTGCGCCCGACCTCCCAGGTAATATCGAGCACAGTGGTGGTCTGCTCCTGAGCGGCAAACTTGAATGCAATAGCCCCCCTTGGGAATCTGTCGGTATAGCCGAGGCTCTCCGAAAGCTCCATATCGTTCAGCTTTATGACCATTCCGTCTATATCGTAATCAAGATCAAAACGCCTCTCCTCGGCAAGAGCTATCTCGGATATAACATCTTCAACTTTGCCGACGAACAGGAAATCGCTCACAGGGAAGCCGTTTTCACGCAGGAAATCGAGCATATCCGTCTGGGTGGCAAAGCTCCTGCCGGTGATATGCCCAACGTCATAGGCCATAAAGTCAAGACGGCGTGATGCTGTGACACTGGGATCGAGATTCCTAAGAGCACCTGCCGCAGCATTGCGAGGATTCTTGAGCTTCTCGGATGAGGAATAGTTCAACTCATTCAGCACCGATATCCGCATGAAGCATTCGCCCCTGACCTCAAGAGTGCCCTTGAAGGGTATCGTAAGGGGAATGCTGCGTATCGTGCGTGCCTGGGGGAGTATCTCCTCACCTACTATGCCGTTGCCCCGTGTTGCGGCATCTGTCAGAACGCCGTTTTCGTACGTCAGGTTGACCGTAAGACCGTCGAATTTGTATTCAAGTATGAACTGCGGCTCGGCGTTGCCTCTGCGGCATTTGTTTGCCCAGTCCCGTAGCTCACCATATGTCTTTACCTTGTCAAGGCTCCAAAGCCTGCGTATATGCGTATGCTCGGCAAATACCGACACCGCAGACCCTCCGACCCTGTGGGTGGGGGAGTCGGGCAGTACGACGCCGGTATCTGCTTCGAGCTGTACAAGCTCGTCAAAAAGCGCATCGTATTCCGCATCGCTTACGGGCGAGAAATCAGAATAATAGTATGCAGTTGAAAGTTTGTTAAGCCTGTCGACAAGCCAACGCATCCTTGTGTCAGTTTTCATCATCAATCCTCATGGGCGTGTATGCTGCGGCAAGCCGCTTTACGCCGTACTTTTCAAAATCAACGGTAACGATACAGGAGCCGCCCGTGCCAGACACCTCCGTTACCACACCCCTGCCGAATGTTGAGTGTATCACCCGCTGCAGCGCACGATATGTCGCCCCTGCCTGCGAAGCGACGGAACGCGCGGCAGGCTTTGATTTTTCCTTGACGGCAGGGCCGAAACCCGTGCTCTGCTGTACAGACGCACTCTGCCGGCCGCTGCGAACGGCAGGACGTATCATGGTTGAGCGTCGTTCCCCTTCCTGAGGCTCGATAAGCCCCATCTCCTCCAAAAAACGTGAGGGTGGATTCTGACGCCGCTCGCCGTAGAGCGTACGGCTGCGGGTATTGAGCAGGAACAGCTTATCCATCGCACGAGTCACGCCAACATAGCACAGACGGCGTTCTTCCTCCAGCTTTTCCTCCTCGCAGGATCTTGCGGACGGGAATATGTTTTCCTCCATGCCGGGCAAAAATACAACGGGAAATTCCAAGCCTTTTGCGCAGTGCAGTGTCATCAGCTTAACAGTGCCGTCCTCATCAGAGATATCGTCGGAGGAGGAGAGCAGAGCGGCGTTTTCAAGAAAGGAATCGAGCGCATCAACATCCTCATCTATTCCGTCCGTATGCTCGCGCATAGCGCCGAGCAGCTCCTCGATATTCTGCACCCTTGTTTCAAGCAGCCCGTCATGCTGATCCTCAAGATGCTCAATGTAGCGAGTGCGCTCGATTATCAGCTTTGCCAGCTCGTGGAGAGGCAGCTCACGCCTTGCGGCAAAGAATTCGGACATGAGCTCCATAAACGGAGCAAGCTTGGCAGCCGTCTTGGGAGCAAGCATGCCCGGGTAGGCTGCAGCGTTGAACAGCGACATATTGTGCTGCGACGATACTATGCCGAGCTCACGGATGGTAGCGTCACCGATATTGCGTTTGGGGGTGTTGACGATGCGTTTGAACGACACGTCGTCGTCTGTGTTGGCTATCAGGCGCAGGTAGGCGAGTATGTCCTTGACCTCCTTGAACTCATAGAAGCGTGTGCCGCCTATCAGCGAAACGGGTATGCGGAACGACTGCTGAAGCACCGCCTCGAGCGTGCGGCTCTGGGCATGGGTGCGATAGAGCACGGCAAAGTCATTGTAGCTTCTGCCCCTGCGCCGATAGGTGCTTATAAGGGTGCCGATGGTGTATGCCTCATCACGCTCGGTGTCAACGGTTATCAGCTCGACCTTTTCGCCGCCGCTGCGCTCAGTCCGCAGAGTCTTTTCCTTGCGTCCGACATTATTGCATATGACATGGTTCGCGGCCTCAAGTATGGGCTTTGTGGAGCGGTAATTCTGCTCCAGACGGATCACCGCAGCACCATCAAAATCCTTTTCAAAATCGAGGATATTGCGTATGTCCGCACCGCGCCACCCATATATGCTCTGATCATCGTCACCCACGACGCAGAGATTGCGGTGCTTCTCGCTTAGCATTCGAACGATGTTGTACTGTATGATGTTTGTATCCTGATACTCATCGACCAGTATGTAGCGGAACCGGTTCTGGTACCGCTCCAAAACATCCGGGTGCTTGCGGAAAAGCTCCACGGTCTTGAGCAGTATGTCATCAAAATCGAGCGCATTTGCGGCGGCAAGCCGCTTCTGATACGCACGATACACATCCACGGCTTTGCCGTCACGGTCGCCGACCTCGAACAGATATTGCTCGGGCGACTCGGAGGAGTTCTTAGCCTGGCTGATGAGAGAACGAAAATAGCCCTTGGACAGCTTTTTCTCATCAATTCCCTGCTGCTTGATTATGTCGGATACTATGGAGGTCTGATCCGCATCGTCGTATATGGTGAACTGGGAGGTATAGCCTCCCAGCACCGCAATGTCAAAGCGCAGCACCCTTGCGCAGAAGGAGTGAAAAGTCATTACCCACATATCCTTGGCAGATATGCCGGTGAGCGCTTCCGTGCGTTGACGCATCTCTGCTGCGGCCTTGTTGGTGAATGTGAGCGCAAGAATGCGCCACGGCATCACATCGTGGTTTTCAATAAGGTTTGCAATGCGGTATGTGAGCACACGAGTCTTGCCGCTACCTGCGCCTGCAAGCACGAGCAGAGGCCCTTCGGTATGCAGAACGGCTTCACGCTGTTCGCTGTTGAGGGTTTTTAGATCAAGCATCAGTCAAGGAAGAAGTTTGCAAGGTTGGCGTTTTTGTCTATCACGATATCGATCACGGGTTCACGGCAGGTGATGAGCCCGGTCACGCCGGGACCGTGACCTGCAAGTATGCAATCGCTGTGGATCACAACGCCGATCGTCATTGCGCCGCCGAGATAGCCCCTGCCAAACGTATTGTCGCAGTTGTCGAGTGCGACTATGTCGCCGTAGCGGAGCTTGTCTAGTCCAAGCCGCTTTATTTCAGCACGGTCAGCGGTCATGATATCATAATCGCCCCTGTATGCGCTGGAGGAGCCTATGCCGCTGCCCATGAGATAGGCTGGCACACGGGCGGCGACGGGAACGGTGAGCCGCCCGTTATCAACGGTCACGTTGAGCTTTTCAAACAGCTCAGGCGAGGTGTTCATCACGGTGACGGTGCTTTCAAAGCCCTCTATCCTCATGCCCTGACCCTGTGCACGGATCTGTATCTTATCACCAATGGCCATCATATCGAGCGCATCATCGGGGAAGTAGACAAGCACATGCTCGATGCCGCCGTGCGTGCCGGTAACAAAGCCCGCGGCACCCTTGGCATCACCGGAGACGACGGTCGCCCTGTTGCCAACGCAGGCAAGGGTGTTGAGAGCGACATTCTCCTTGTCGTTGGGATTTTGTATGGATACGCCGGGCTCAACGTGGTCGCACTCCATGGCGTACACGCAGTCTCCGATCTTTACGTTGTAGGTTATGGCTCCTGTGCCGGGAAGAACACGGGGGACGCCGGTGACGGTGTCGATCCTGTAGTGATTCGGAGCCATCGCAGGATGGTGTATCTGACCCATCACGCTTTGCATAACGAGCCTTTCGGCATTTATGACAGCTTTCATATAACCTCCCTTCAGTCTCTCTGCGAGCGGACGACAGCCTCAAGCCGTTCGAGCGCACCATGCAGCAGCTCCGTGGGCATTGCAAGGTTCCACCGCTCAAAGCCTCCGCCGTTAGTTCCGAATATGTAGCCCTCGTCCAGAGCTAGGTAGCCCTTGAGCATAAGGGCTTCAAGTGCATCGTTGTCAAGCCCCAGTGAACGCATGTCCATCCAGGCAAGATATGTACCCTCTGCCCGTATGACGGATAGCTCGGGCAGATGCTCCTCAACAAAACGGTACATCAGCTTGAAGTTGTTATCAACCGTCGTGATGAGGGAATCGAGCCATTCCGCACCCTCGGTATAGGCGGCTATAGTCGCAGCCCTTGCAAAGTAGGGCACGCAGCCTCCCGACTCATTCCTGGCACGCTTTGAAAATCTCTCACGCAGCTGCTTGTTTGGGATAAATATGTTGGAGCATGAGAGCCCTGCCAGATTGAATGTCTTGCTGACCGCAGTGCAGACTATGCAGTTGTCAAGCGCATTGGGCAGCTTTGCAAACACGGTGTGGGTGTTGCCGGGCATTATAAGATCGTTGTGAATCTCGTCACTCACTACTATGACGCCGTTTCTGTGACATATGTCGGCAACACGGGCAAGCTCCTCACGGCTCCACACACGTCCAACGGGATTATGAGGGCTGCACAGCAGCATGAGCTTCACATCGGGCTCGGTACATTTCCTTTCCAAATTAGCATAGTCCATCTTGTAACCGCCGTTTTCAAACAACAGAGGGTTCTCAACAAGCCTGCGCCCGTTGTTGAGAACGCTTGAGGCAAAAGGAGGGTACACAGGAGGCTGAATAATAACACCCTCGCCGGGCTCGGTAAAGGAACGTACGGCAATGCCGAGTGCAGACACCACGCCTGCCGTGGTGGTGAGCCACTCCGGGAATACATCCCAGCAATGACGGGAGCTCTGCCATGACTTTACGGCATTGAAATACGCATTATCGGCATAGGTGTAACCGTATATGCCATGCTCTGCGGCCCTCTGTATGGCACGGGTGATCGCAGGAGCGGTGGCAAACTCCATGTCGGCAATGGTCAAAGGTACAAAGCACGAGCCCTTTACGGGCTCGGGTGCTGCATCAAGTTTAATCGAGCCGGTGCCGGCACGATCGATAATGGTATTGAAGTCGTACATAATCAGTAATTGTAGCCCCTGTTGAAAGCTTCTATGTTGACGTTGAGGAATTTGGGTTTTACGCACTGCTCAATTGCCCTGATCCATTCATCGGCACCAAAGGGCATCGTCTTTGCGAGCACGCCCAGAAGCACTACGTTCGACGCCTTGTATGTGCCGCACTCATGTGCGATCTCCACGGCGTTGAGCTCAATGGTCTTGCACCTCTCACGCACACGCTCAAGACAATCGGAGGGATACTCAGCAGAGCCGGTGATGACGGGCATCGGGAGTATCTCCTGCGTGTTGACTATCACCGTGCCGCCGTCCCTGACATAGGGCAGGGCACGCAGCGCCTCAAGATTTTCAAACGCAAGCACGACATCCGCCTGACCCTGCTCCACTATTGAGGAATAGAGTGGGGCATCGTCGCTTATGCGGACGTAGGTTATCACGCTGCCGCCCCGCTGGCTCATGCCGTGAACCTCGCTCACACGGACGTCATAACCGTTGTTGACCGCAAGCTGACCAAGTATTTTGCTGGCAAGGAGCGTACCCTGTCCGCCCACGCCTACTATAACGATGTTGAACATAAATACCTCCGTTTCTTTACTCGGCACGCAGTGCGCCAAAGTGACAAAGCTGACCGCAGAGACCGCAGCCAACGCATTGAGTCGGGTCGATCCTCACGCCGGTCGCCGTCTTGATTATGGCAGGGCAGCCGATCCTCATGCACATACCGCAGTTGCGGCACTTATCGGGATCGCATGCATACACGGGATTGTTCTGCTTGACTATAAGCGCACACGGACGGCGTGTGATTATGACGGAGAGCGCCTCACGAGCGGTCTCCTCACGCAGCACCGCCTCAAGCTCCTTGAGGTCGAACGGATCCACCACACGGACGCTTGCAACGCCCATAGCCTCGCACAGCTTGACTATATCGAGCTGCGTGGTGGGCTCTCCGTGTATGTCGAGGCCGTTTGCAGGGTTGTTCTGATGGCCGGTCATGCCGGTGATGGAGTTGTCGGCGATTATGACAGTGCCGACGGCACGGTTGTACGCCATGTTGAGAAGCCCCGTCATGCCGCTGTGGCAGAATGTGGAGTCGCCGAGCACGGCAACGGTCTTCTTTGCCTGCTCATGCCCTCTTGCCTTCTCCATGCCGTGAGCCATTCCAATGGATGCACCCATGCACACGCAGGTGTCTACACCGCTGAGCGGCGGAAGTGCGCCGAGAGTGTAGCAGCCGATATCGGAGCAGACCGTCAGCTTCAGCTTGCCGAGGATGTAGTAAAGACCCCTGTGCGGGCATCCGGGACAGAGTACGGGAGGACGGTTGGGGACGCCAGGAGTGTTCGCAGGCCCGGCCTCGGGAGCATTGTTGAACTTTTCATCTATCTTCTTCATGAAGAGCTCGCCCTGAACGCCGGTCTTGTCCTTGCCGGAGCAGGCGATGCCCCAGGACTTTACGGTGTCCTCATAGAACGGCTCCATGTCCTCGATAACATAGAGGGTCTCAACTCCTGCTGCAAACTCCTCTATAAGCTTGCGGGGCAGGGGATAGGCAAGGCCGAGCTTCAGCACGGAAGCGTCCGGCATGGCCTCCTTAACATAGTTATAGGCCGCGCCGGATGTGATAACGCCAACCTTGCGAGAAGCCCACTCGATTCTGTTCACAGAGAGGGTGTTGGCATCCTCGGCAAGACGGATCTCACGCGCCTCAACCGCCTTGTGGCGGCCGATCATATTGGCAGGCATGGAAACATACTTGCGAATATCCTTCTTGTATTCCCGAAGCTCGGGAACCTCACGCTCACCAAGCTCGACGAGCGTCCTTGCGTGTGCGATGCGGGTCGTGAGCCTTACGATAACGGGGGTGTCATACTCCTCGCTTATCTCAAAGGCGAGTTTCATAAAATCCTTACACTCCTGGGAACTTGAGGGGTCGAGACACGGCGCATGGGATGCCCTTGCCAGAAGGCGTGTGTCCTGCTCATTCTGAGAGGAGTGCATACCCGGATCGTCCGCAACGACCACGACCATACCCGCGTTAACGCCGGTGTAGGTGGCGGTAAAGAAAGGATCAGCTGCAACATTCAAGCCGACGTGCTTCATGCAGGCCATGCTTCTTGCACCGCTCACAGCCGCACCGAGGGCGACTTCAACGGCGACCTTCTCATTGGGAGCCCACTCCGAGTATATCTCCTTGTAGTTGGCGATGTTCTCGTTAATCTCCGTGCTGGGTGTTCCCGGATATGCGCTCGATACGCGAACGCCTGCTTCGTAAGCGCCCCGGGCGATTGCCTCATTGCCGAGCAAAAGCTGTTTCAAGTCTAATACCTCCTTATACGTTTAAGTGGAGTGAACCGTAGTGGTACCATCACGTCTACATTATAAATTATCGTAACATCCAAATACAGTATATTTGCTAATATATTTCAGCAAAACGGCAAATACTCAATACCGGATACTATATTCATGGAGGAGCGCATGAACATTAAAAGCAGCATACGGGGGCTGTTTCAATTCGATGAAGCAAAAGCAGAATATGAGCTGCTCGAAAGGGAGCAGGGAAGCCCGGAAAAGCTCGGCGGCTGGAGGGACATACGAGCGCAGGAGCCGCCGGCCGACGAGGCTATACCAAACGGTATCGACGCTGTTGAGAAGCGGCTCAGAGAGCTTTTTCGTGTTGACATAAACAGGGATATTATACTCCGCCGCTTTTCTATCGGCGAGAGAAGGCTCTGCCTTCTCGCCTATATGAACGGCATGGCGGCCGACAACAGGATAAACGATTTCATACTTCGGCCGCTCATGCAGGCAAAGCTCCCGAAGAACGAAAACATCGACATAGCGTATCTGTCGCTGAACGTGCTTCAGATATCGGAAATTAACATAAAGTCCGATCTGACAAGTGTTAAGCTCGGCGTTATGGACGGGCTGACAGCGCTGTTTATTGACGGCGATTCATGCTGTGCAATGCTTGAGACGCACGGATTTGAAAAACGTGCGGTAAGCAATACTGAAAACGAAAAGGTCGTGAGAGGCCCCAAGGAGGGCTTTACCGAAAGCCTGCGCACCAACATAACGTTGGTCAGGCGAATAATACACAGCGATGACCTTGTCGTGGAAACACGCCTCACGGGGGGCGACAACAACACACGTCTCGCCATAATCTACAGGCATGGAATCACGAATCAAACGCTTGTCGACGAGGTGAAGCAGAGGCTTGCCGGCATCAACATCAGAACCATAATAAGCAGCGGCGCGCTGGAGCAGCTTATAGAGGACAACTCATGGGCTCCGATACCGCAGACGCTGTCCACGGAAAGACCCGACAGGGCCTGCTCGCACATCATGCAAGGATGCGTCGGAGTGATAGTCGAGGGGAGCCCGTTTGCGCTCATAATGCCGATTACGTTTTCAACGCTCATGAACAGCCCGGAGGATGTCTACATACGCAGACCGCTCGGCACTGTCTTGCGTGTGGTACGCTATGTAGGCGCGCTTATATCGGTGATGCTTCCGGGATTCTTTCTGGCCATGGCGCTCTATCATCAGGGGCTCATGTCGACCGAGGTGCTGAGCACGGTCATAGCCTCCCGAGAGATGGTATTTGAACCCATTGCAACGGAATTGATACTCCTGCTGCTTGTGTTCCAGATGATCCGTGAAGCAGGCATAAGGGTGCCCGGAGGGATAGGGCAGGCGATAGGTATAATAGGCGGCCTGATACTGGGCCAGGCTGCGGTCACCGCAAACCTGGCAAGCTCGGTAGTGCTGATTGTCGTAGCACTCTCGGGGTTGGGAAACTTCTGCATACCCGACTATTCCACACAGATAGCGGCATCCTATCTTCGCCTTGCGTTGGTTATCGCCGCATGGATGGGGGGACTTATAGGCATTACCGCAGCAACCATGCTTGCTGTATGCTGTCTTGCCGGGATGAAGAGCTTCGGCGTACCGTTCCTCGCCCCCTTTGCGCCTAAAACATATACAAAGCGTCCTGCGATACTCAGAGGTGCATTGGGCATGCACCTAAGGGGGGACGACTACCTAAACACATATGACGACACGCTGAAGAAGGAGAAGAGACGATGAAGTATAAGGAAGGACGGATAGGCATACAGGAGGGCATTGCTGTCACTGCGACCGCACTCTGTATAAACGGAGTGTTTTCCATAGATCCGGAATACGCATACTCAAAGGGCAATTCAACGTACCTGTCGCTGCCTCTCTCCGCACTGTTGTCGCTCTGCCTTTTTCTGCTCGTGGCCGCCGCAATGAAGCATAGGGGAGCCGATAGCCTTGAGGGATTGATGAGGGGCAGTCTGGGTGGGGTGCTATCCAAGGTGTTTGCCATTCCGCTCATGCTTGCGCTTATCATCGGAGGCATCGTTCCAATCATACAGTTTGTGGAGCTGCTGCACGGCATAGTGTACAGCAATTCTGGCTACATGGAGATACTTGCGTTCATAATACCGATCATAGTGATAATCGCATGGCAAGGGACGGAGACAATAGGCAGAGTCGCAAAGTGCTATGTATGGCTGATGCTTGCCATGCTTGTAATTGTAGTAGCATCATCTGCACCAACATATGAGACATATCGCCTGTATCCGATACTTGGTGACGGGGCAGCGCACTTTGCGAGCTTTACCGCCTCGCAGACATTCTCGTTTCTGCCTCCGCTCACGGCGCTGCTGATAACCTGCAGGAGTATGCACGGCGTCGAGCATGCGCAGCGCATCGGACTGTCCGCAGGGCTCGTCGCAGCACTTGTGTGCGGCCTTACACAGCTATCCATATCGTTTGTATACACCTACCAAACGCTTGCCGACTCGTTTATGCCGCTGTACAAGATAAACTTTCTTAACCTTGCCGAGAGTCATTTTCTGCGATTCGACAAGCTCTTTGCTATGGTATGGCTGAACGGAGCCATTATCTCTTCGGCATTCTCGCTATACGCAGCTTCGCTTTTGTACGCCGGATCCTTTTCCCAGAAGGACGTAAATCCTTCGATAGCTGCGTTGTCGAGCATAACACTCGGCATCATACTCACCGCACTAAACATGGCCCCGGAAAAGGAGAAAGAGATAAGGTATCTGTTCACAAGATACGGTGCGCTGCTTGCGGCGGTTCCGCTTGCCGTAACGGCCATAATATCGCTGATAAAAAAGAAAAAGGAGACGCAGCCAAATGAAATCAGTCATTAAAAGCATTATCGCAGCATTGCTGCTGATGAGCATAATGCTGATAACGGCATGTCTGAACCCCGTATCCCTTGACAATTACGGATATGTAATATCGATAGGCGTGGACGAAGGCAAGGAAAAGAAGTACTATGTGACCATGGCATTGCAGCGCGCAAGCCTTGCACAGGGAAACGAAAATGACGGAGGAGCGATATTCCTTGCGGCGGAGGGGGACAATCTTTTCGATGCAATAAACACGATCGAGGGCCACATATCCTACGATCTTCACTTTTCAAGAACACAGTTCTTCATGTTCAGCCGTAAAATTGCCGAGAGCGGAGCAATGGAGGAATTTCTTTCGCTGTCCTACAACGAAACCAGGATACGAGAGTCCGCGCTGGTGCTTATAACCGAGCAGACCGTTACGGAATACCTTGGCGGGCTCAGCGCCAATAACAGTGCAAACATAAGCAAGTTCCAGACGTCCCTGCTCCGCGATCAGTCGAGAACGGGAGCGGTGATATTAACGAATGTGGCGGCGTTCTTCGAGGCGTGTGCCGAGAGGAGGTTTGACGTCTGCGCTCCGCTCGGGGTGTACATTGATGAGATAATAACCGATATGGCTCAAAAGACTGACGAGAGCGAGGGCGAAAACCCGCTGGCGGAGGTAGAAACGGGCGATCATGTCGGCGGTCTCAAGTCGATTACGAGCGGAGTTGCCATGTTCGACGGTTGGACTATGACTGGAGTCCTTGACGCCGTGGAGACCCAATATCTGCACATGATACGCGGAGGGTTTGTGGCAGGCACGTTCACGTTCGAGACCGATGACGGCGCGCAGATAGTCATAATGCTCGAGCTTGGCGACACGGAGCAAAGCATGCGCAGGGATACTCTATATTCGGACGAGATAACGGCGGATATCCGCTTAACTCTAAACGCAAGCATACTGCAAAAGGGCGAGATGAACGAGCTTGAGGCGGCGGAGTGGCTGAACAGTGCCGGCATGGAGCAGATACGTCAGAGGCTTCTTGACGTTGTGGCCAAGTGCAAGGAGGCAAACAGCGATGCGATGCAGATAGGCAGGCTCGCCTCCATGTGCTTCACGTCGGTGTCCGAATGGCAGGAGTATGATTGGAAGTCACGGTTCAAAAACGTCAACGTCGTATTTGATATCAAAATAATAATAGATGACAAGCAGAGTACGGAGAATCTCAGATAAGGAGTGTTACTATGATCGCCTATAACATATTTGCCGCTCTATGCTTTGCGTACAATGTCTGTTACATAGTTCACTGCATCAAGACTCGTCGTGCGGTGGCATCAATCGGCGGAGTTCTGCTGGCCGCAGCCGTAGCAGCCGTTTCGATACTGACGGTGGCAAACAACGGATAAAAGTTATATTTTCCCAAAACTATTGAAAAAATCTCCTACTTGGGATATTCTATACCCGATATACGGTAGGAGGTTTTCGCATGGCTAAGAAAAATGTAATCCAAGAGTTCAAGAAGTTTGCATTCAAGGGCAACGTACTTGACATGGCTGTCGGCGTTATGATCGGCGGTGCGTTCAGCAGCATAGTCAACTCGTTGGTTAACGATGTCTTTATGCCGGTGTTGGGGCTGATCGTGAATACGAAAAATCTTGATCAAATTTTTCTCGTGCTCAAGTCTCCCGAAGGCGTTGATGTAACGGGCATGGCGCTTGATGAAGCAAAGGCCGCCGGTGCAACCGTGCTGTCATACGGCAATTTTATCGCTGCTGTGATTAACTTCCTGCTGATTGCGATAATCATATTTGCCATCGTCTCCCTGATAAGGAGGGCCGGCGAACTCGGAAAAAAGAAGGAGGATATAAATCCTGCGAAGCCCGTGCGTCTTTGCCCGTACTGCCGGCAGGAGATTGCAGACGATGCCACCCGTTGCCCGCACTGTACCTCCGAGGTTCCCCTTGAGGAGAAAAACTGACCCCGATGAATTGCCGCAAGGCATTCAAATATAACAAAAAGTGCTTGTGAAAAGGAGATTTTTTTCATGGCGAAGATTCAGATGAAAACCCCTCTCGTTGAGATGGACGGCGACGAAATGACCCGAGTCATTTGGGCTATGCTTAAGGAGCACCTCATTTGCCCGTTCGTTGACCTTAAGACGGAGTACTATGATCTCGGCCTTGTTAAGCGTGACGAAACAGACGACCAGATCACGATCGATGCCGCCAACGCCTGCAAGAAATACGGCGTGGGCGTCAAGTGCGCAACCATCACTCCTAACAATCAGCGCATGACTGAGTACAGCCTCAAGAGGATGTACAAGAGTCCCAACGGCACCATCCGTGCTATTCTTGACGGCACTGTGTTTCGCACCCCGATCACGATGGATTGCCTCAAGCCATCCGTCCGTTCATGGAAGAAGCCCATAACCATCGCCCGTCATGCGTATGGTGATATCTATAAGGATACTGAGTTCCGTGTTCCCACCGCCGGTAAGGCAGAGCTTAAATTCACCGATAAGGACGGCAATGTCCTTTTCGATGAGACCGTGTTTGATTTCAAGTGTCCCGGCGTTCTCATGGGCATGTACAACAAGGATGATTCCATCGAGAGCTTCGCACACGCCTGCTTCCAGTTTGCGCTTTCCACAAAGCAGGATCTGTGGTTCTCCGCAAAGGACACCATCTCCAAGAAATACGACCATACCTTCAAGGAGATATTCCAGAAGATCTACGAAGAGAGCTACAAGGCAAAGTTCGAGGAAGCCGGCATCACCTACTTCTATACCCTCATCGACGACGCCGTTGCCCGCGTTATCCGCTCTGAAGGCGGCTTCATCTGGGCTTGTAAGAACTATGACGGCGACGTTATGAGCGACATGGTCGCCACAGCATTCGGCAGTCTTGCAATGATGACGAGCGTGCTCGTTTCTCCCGACGGCAATTATGAGTATGAGGCGGCTCACGGTACCGTAACCAAGCACTACTACAGGTATCGTGACGGCGAGACGACCTCCACAAACTCCATGGCCACCATATTTGCATGGAGCGGCGCTCTGCGAAAGAGGGGCGAGCTTGATGATCTGCCCGAGCTTGTACACTTTGCCGATATGCTTGAAAAGGCTTCGCTGGACACCATCAAGAGCGGTCATATGACGAAGGATCTCGCTCTGCTTGCCGACATGGAGGATAAGCATGTTGAAACCACCGAGGGCTTCATCCTCAAGATCAAAGAGAACCTTGAGAAGCTCCTTGCCTGATAAGACCGGAGGATATCAATGAGCCTTTATTCCGATTGGCAGAATCTGGCGTCGGCGCAGCGTGACGAGCACGAGCATGCTCTGTTCTGGGACGGGTATTTTGAGACCGAAAAGGAGCTTTATCAGCGCCTTCTTTCGAAGCATGAAATCACCCATTGCGGTACTTTTGACGAGCTTGCGGCTGAGTTCAGCTGGGATAAGACCTATTTCATGGGCTTCCTCGACGGCATAAATGCGAGCCTTGTTCAGCAGCTTGATCTCGAGTCGATCGAGCATGACACGGAGATCACCCTCGATATCGACTATGAGAAGCTCTACTTCAACATGCTGGAGGCAAAGGCCCCCTGGTTGTATGAGCTGCCTGAGTGGGACGGCGTGCTCCCGTCCGATAAGCGTCGGGAGATACTGCGCAATTGGCGTTCCTCAAAGGTTTTCGTAGCCGACAAAAAGACCGGCCCGAATGATCCGTGCCCTTGCGGAAGCGGCAAAAAGTTCAAAAAGTGCTGCGGCAGGCTTGCCGACTGACATTTATCACCACAATAGAAGCGGGGCATATGGCCGTATGACAGGTCGTATGCCCTTATTGTTCATCACTCTTTGTCGTCGGTCTTAATTATCGTTGCCCTGTTTCTCCTGCGGAACAGCATGGTTATGCCCCATATGCCCGCAAGCCCGACAAGGGTATAGATAATTCTGGAAACGATGGCGCTCATGCCTCCGAATATGGCGGCAACGACATCGAACTGAAAAATTCCTATCAGTCCCCAGTTCAGAGCGCCGATTATCATAAGTATAAGTGAAAGCGTATCCATAATTGACTCCTTTCCGTGCGGAAATACCGCAATTCTGTTCGAATCATAGCATTTGATTTTCTGCCGGGGATTATTCATGCATACCATGTGATAAGGTGTTTTAGTATCACAACATAAGGAAAAAAGAAAACAATTTACGTTTGGCGGTACAAAGCGAGGATGTGGGAAAAGGCTGCATGATAAAAGTTATCCACATTATCCTCAAACTTATCCACAACCCAAACTCTTTTTGCACACAAACAAGCCTTTTTGGTGTTGAAAACTTTGCTGGAGTTATCCATGCTTTGTCAGCCGTTAGGAATACAACGATACAAATATGCAAATTTATAACAAAAGTAGCATTTCGTGGCTCCAATAAGGCATATCTGCCGGAGGCATCCAATAAAAATTCACTGAGAGGAGGGACAAAACGGACATAATATATCGAATTTGGAGAAAAATAACTTGCAAATATGAATAGAATGTGTTATAGTCGGTATGGTTGTTCGGAAGTGGGGCATTTGTCCGTGTTCCGTTGATTTGTTCTTGGGCGTTCGTTCAGGCGCCTGTTTGGAGAGTGGGCAAAACCCGCTCTTTAGTTTTGAAGGACGAAAGGGAGAATCTTTTGAAGATTGCCGAAAAGATAGGTGCCATAGTCGAACCGATAGTCAACGAGCTCGGGTACAAGCTGTATGACATCGAGTTTTTGAAGGAATACGGCAACTGGGAGCTGCTGATAACTATTGACAGTGATAGTGGCATAACGCTTGACGATTGCGAGGCTGTCAGCCGTGCCGTTGAGCCTGCAATAGACGCCGCTGATCCGATAGAGCAGGCGTATTGCCTGACTGTGAGTTCCGTGGGTCTTGACCGTCCGCTTAAGATCGACAAGGATTTTGACAGGAATATCGGCCGCATGATCGATGTGAAGCTGTACGCCGCACCGGATGACAAGGCTCTTAAGGGCAAGCTCTTTACGGGCGAGCTTGTCTCGCATGACAGGGAGGAGTTTGTCGTTAGAGTTGACGGCAAGGATTATACCTTCCCCAAAAAAGCTGCGGCGCTGTTGCGTCCGCATATCGACTTCTAATCGCCGAAGTAAAGACGGATCAAACAATAAATTTGTTAAGGAGAACAAGAAATGGACGCTAAGGAGCTTTTGGCGGCAATAAAGCAGATCGAAAAGGAACGCGGTATCGACCGAGAGATCCTGATCGATGCAATTGAGGCCGCACTCGTATCTGCATACAGGCGCAATTACAATATCGATTCCAGTGTGCCGGTGCATGCCACAATAGACCGGGACAGCGGCGCTATCAGCATATACGTTTCCAAAAAGGTTGTCGAAGCGGTTGCAGACCCCAATACAGAGATATCCATTGAGGATGCACGCAAGAAGACACACACCGACGATTACGTCCTTGGAAGTGTGTTTATGGATGAGGCAGAGGTGCTCACAAAGGATTTCGGCCGCATAGCTGCACAGACTGCAAAGCAGGTCATAATCCAGCGAATCCGTGAGGCGGAGCAGGGCGTTATTTACGATGAATATGCCGAGAAGGAGAACGAGATACTCACTGCGATAGTAAATCGTGTCGAGAAGAACGGCGTATATGTCGAGCTTGGCAAGACCGATGGCATCATCCCGTTCAATGAAGTCATACAGGGGGAAACGTACAATCAGTCCGATCGTATCAAGGTCTATGTGCTGAAGGTGCAGCGCAACAATAAGGGGCCGCAGGTGGTCGTATCACGCACCCACCCCGGGCTGGTAAAGCGCCTGTTTGAGCTTGAGGTTCCTGAGATTCAGAGCGGCATAGTCCAGATAAAAGCCATCGCCCGTGAAGCAGGGCAGAGGACAAAAGTCGCCGTTGTCTCGTTCGATCCGCAGATCGATGCAGTTGGTTCGTGCGTCGGGCAAAAGGGCATCAGAGTCGAGCGCATAGTGAGCGAACTTCACAACGAGCGCATCGATATAATCGAGTGGGATCCGGATATCGCAGTGTTCATCGCAAAGGCGCTGAGCCCAGCCAGGGTACTCATGGTATACATCAATGAAAGCGAGAAGGCCGCAAAGGTCATCGTTCCAGATAATCAACTGTCGCTTGCCATAGGCAAGGAGGGGCAGAACGCCCGTCTTGCTGCAAAGCTCACGGGATGGAAAATCGACATCAAGTCCAAGGTGCAGGCTGATGAGGAGATGAGCCGTTTTGAGCAGGAGGCTGACGAGACCGGCGTCTCGTTCGAGATAGAGGAGTAATTTGCACCAAAACATCATCAGAGGGGTGAGTTATGCCTAAGAAGATCCCGATGCGTATGTGCGTAGGTTGCCGTGAGATGAAGGAAAAGCGGAGCCTTGTGCGTGTGGTTAGAACCGGGAGCGGAGCAGCCCTCGACGCCACAGGCAAGGCAAATGGCAGAGGTGCATATGTGTGCCCTTCGGCAGAATGCCTTAAACGCGCGGTGCGGTCAAAGGCACTGAGTCGTGCGCTGGATACCGAAGTAAGCGCAGAGGTGCTTGAGCGGCTGACAGCCGAGGTCGCCAAGCGTGAGGGCGGCCTTGCGCATGCGGAGGATGCCGATGTCTGACAACAGGACGGCGATGGCGTTGGGTCTTGCTATGAAGGCAGGCAAAGTCCGCTCGGGCGAGACCGCAGCAGAAAAGGCCCTCAAAAGCGGCAAGGCAAGGCTTGCTGTGGTGGATGGGGCGGCATCGGATCAGACAAAAAAGCGTTGGGGCGATATGTGTCGCAATGCAGGCGTCCCACTGGTAACGGTGGGGGATATGGGTGTCGCCATTGGGCGTGAGGCCCACATGGTGGCGTGTATTATGGATGATGGGTTCGCAAATATGATAATGCGTGCCCGTACGATAGAATCGTAACTTCGGGGGTAAATATGCCGAGAACTCAACTTAGCGAAGAAGCAAAGCGGATCAGCAGCAGAACCGCAGAAATGCTTGAAAGAGTAAAAAAGCTTCATGGCGAGGTGATCAGCTCACTTCAGCTTGCGAAGCGTCAGGAGAGTCTGCTCAAAGAAAAGGAAGAAGCAGAGGAGCATGAGCGTGAAGAGCGTGAAAAGGCTGAAAGGCTTCGCAAATTTCTGCGCTCCGAGGAGCAGGGCGGCGCATCCTTCGGCGGCGAGACCGAGCCCAAGCAGGAAGCAAATGTGCCCGAGCATAGGCCGGTAGAGGAAAAGACTCCCGATGTAAAGCCCGGGGAGACCCCAAGGCCTGCCGAAGCGACTCGTCCAAAAGCCGAGGAAGCGGCTCCCGAACCCAGGCGCGAGGAACGTCCCAAGGCTGAGGCCTCCTTCACAAAGCAGCGCAGTGATGAAAAACGCCAGGACAATCGTCGCAGGGACGACGCTCGGCACACCGACAGGCAGGATAACCGCCAGCAGGGAGACAGGCGTGACAGCCGCCAACAGGGCAATGCCCCACGTCAGCAGCAGGGCGACAGGCGAGACAACCGTCCGCTGGCCGACAGAAATCAGCAGCAGGGTCAACGTCAAAGCCGTTCGGCCGCTTCATCGACATCTCCTGCTTCCCAGCAGCGGGAAAGGAATTATTCCAACAAGGGGCAGTATGTACGCACGTTTGATGCCGATAAGAAACAGAAGAATAAAAAGACGATGATGAAGGAAGCTGCGCCCTCGGTGACGTGGGATGACGAAGGCGGATTTGGCAATCGCAGGAAGGCAAAGCGTCAGCAGGCGGTTCAGTTCAAACCGGAGCCGGTCAAGATCGATAAGGCCGTCCTCACATCGGAGACCGTAACGGTGCGTGAGCTTTCCGAAAAGATTGGCAAGCCTGCTGCCGAGATAATTAAAAAACTGTTCATGATGGGCATAATCGCAACCATCAACAACGAGATAGACTATGAGACCTGCGAGCTAATCGCCGCCGATTACGACATCGAGCTTGAGCTTCAGGTCGCCAAAACATATGAGGAAGTCCTCGCCGAGGCGGCGGAGGAGATAGACTCTGAGGAGAGCCTTACGGAGCGTCCGCCGGTGGTCACTATAATGGGGCATGTCGACCATGGTAAGACATCCCTCCTCGACGCTATCCGCAACAGCTCCATCACGCAGGGCGAGGCCGGCGGCATAACGCAGCACATCGGCGCATACACCGTCGCATGTAAGGGCAGGACAATAACGTTTATCGATACCCCGGGTCACGAGGCGTTCACTGCGATGCGCGCAAGGGGAGCGCAGGTAACGGATGTTGTCATACTTGTCGTTGCGGCGGATGACGGCATAATGCCCCAGACGGTCGAGGCCATCAATCACTCCAAGGCGGCAGGAGTTCCCATCATAGTCGCCATCAACAAAATGGATAGACCCGAAGCCAACCCCGACAGGGTGCTTCAGCAGCTCACAGAACATGGTCTGCTCTGTGAGGATTGGGGTGGCGATACCATCTGTGTACCCGTGTCCGCAAGGACGCACATGAACCTCGACACACTGCTTGAAATGGTGCTTCTGCAGGCGGATGTGCTTGAGCTCAAGGCCAACCCGAACCGCAAGGCAAGGGGTACCATAATCGAGGCGCAGCTTGATAAGGGGCGTGGCCCCGTTGCAACCGTTCTGGTGCAAAACGGCACGCTCCATGTCGGCGATCCCATCGTTGCAGGCGTGGCATCCGGCCGTGTGCGCGCCATGATAGATGACAAGGGCAGGCGTGTCAAGGAGGCGGGCCCCTCTCAACCGGTCGCAGTGCTCGGCTTTGATGAGGTTCCATCCGCAGGCGATGAGATGAACGTTGCCGATCTTGACAAGCTCTCCAAGCTCGTTGCCGAGGAAAGGCGTAATAAGATCAAGGCAGAGCAGCAGAAAAGGCTCTCCAAGGTCAGCCTGGAGGATCTGTTCAGCCACATCGCAGAGGGCGATGTCAAGGTGCTCAATATCGTAATCAAGGCAGACGTGGACGGATCTGTGGAGGCCGTTAAGCAGTCGCTCGAGAAGCTCTCGCAGGATGAGGTTCGTGTAAAGTGCATACATGGCGCAGTCGGTGCGATAACGGCATCTGACGTCATGTTTGCATCCGCATCGAATGCAATAGTCATCGGCTTCAACGTGCGTCCTGACTCCGGCGCAAAGGCTCTTGCCGAGCAGGAGAAGGTCGATATCAGGACATACCGTGTTATCTATCAGGCCATAGAGGATGTCGAAAACGCCATGAAGGGTCTGTTCAAGCCCGTATACAAGGAAGTTATTATTGGAACCATAAGCGTAAGGAACACGTTCAAGGTCAGCGGTGTCGGCGTTATTGCCGGCGCATATGTCTCCGACGGCAAGCTCCAGAGGAATGCGCAGGTGCGTGTCGTGCGTGATGGCATAGTCGTACACGAGGGGAAGATAGCCTCTCTACGCCGCTTTAAAGATGACGTCAAGGAGGTCGCACAGGGCTATGAGTGCGGTATCGGGCTTGAAAACTTTAACGACATACATGAGGGCGACGTAATGGAAGCCTTCATAATGGAAGAGGTAAAGAGATAAATGGCTTCGGTGAGATACGACAGGATAAACGAGGAGATACGCAAGGCGCTGAGCGAGATTATCAGGGACATGAAGGATCCGAGGATATCTCCGCTCACCACCGTCATGCGTGCGGAGGCTACCAACGATCTGAAGCAGTGCAAAGTCTTGATAAGCGTCTATGACGACGATTACCGCAGGGCGGAGACCGTTGCACAGCTCAACCGTGCGGAGGGGTTCATCGCTCGCGAGGTTGGCAGGCGCATCGACCTTCGTAGGATACCCGAGTTCAAGTTCATACTTGACGATTCCATCGAGTATTCGGTGCGGATCTCACAGATAATCGATCGACTAAATGATGAGCGGAAGGATACCGGGGACGGCAATGACTGACGACAGGGCACTTGCTGAAATCATCGCAGGCATAGAAGGGTACGATTCCTTTACCCTGTTTTCGCACGTCTCGCCCGACGGGGACACGTTGGGCTCTGCTGCGGCTATGTGCATACTTCTTGAAGGGATGGGTAAGACCGTTGAAATTGTCTGTGAGGACAGGGTTCCCCATATCTATCAGTTTCTCCCTGGGGTCGACAGGGTTAAACTGCCGCAGGATGCTGTGGGCTACGAGTGTGCCGTTGCAATGGACTGTGCGGACGTTCAGCGCTTCAAAAAAGGGGAATACCTATTCAAAAATGCTCGATATAGCATGAGCATCGATCATCACTTCACGAATAAGGGATATGCCGATGCGAATCTCATCCGTGACACTGCCTCTGCAACCGCCGAGATAGTCTATGACATCTATCATGAGTTGGACAAGCCGATAACTCCGGAGGCGGCCGTCTGCATCTATACGGGCATTGTCACCGATACGGGAAACCTCACATACAGCATCACGACCCCAAAGAGCATACGTATAGTAGCCGAGCTGCTCGAAAACGGGTTGAACATAACCGAGGTCAACCGCCGTATATACAGGACGGTGCCGTTCAGAAAGACCCGTGTGCAGGGGTTTGCAATGTCAAACATGCAGCTTGAGTACAACGGTACCATAGGCATTGCTACACTGACCGTTCCCCAGATGGAGCGCTTCGGCGCAACGAGCGAGGACTGCGAGGGCATTGTGGACATGGTTCGCGACGTCGAAAGCGTAAGGGTCGCCATATTTATCCGTGAGGGCAGGGACGGTACATACAAGGTCAGCATGCGCTCAAAGGAGTGTGCGGACGTCGGCAAGATAGCAAAACGCTTCGGTGGCGGCGGTCATGCAGGTGCGGCTGGATACACATCCGACAGACCGCTTTCGACCACCATTGCGGAGATACTTTCTGCAGTCGAAGCGGAGATGGTGCTGTGATGCGTTACGAAGGCGTTGTTTGCGTGCTGAAACCGCCTGGCATGAGCTCGTCAGATGCAGTGACCGATGTCAGGCGAATATTTGGAGAAAGGCGTGTCGGGCATACCGGCACACTTGATCCGGCTGCGGCGGGAGTGCTGCCCATATGTGTTGGGCGTGCAACCCGTCTCTTTGACTACTTGGTAGATAAGCAGAAGGAATACATAGCGCAGATCCGCTTTGGGGCTGCAACGGATACGGAGGATGCCACCGGCATCGTCATAAGCAGCTCAAATGCCGTTGTTTCTGCTGAGCGTCTGCAGGCGGTGTTGCCGCTTTTTATGGGCAATATTGAGCAGACGCCGCCCATGTACTCCGCACTCAATATAAACGGCGTTAAGATGTATAAGCTGGCACGCAGGGGCGATGTCAGCTCGCCGGTGGAATCAAAAAAGCGGACTGTCACTATATTCGAGCTTGAACTCATGCGGCAAACTGCCGAGAACACATTTCTGCTGCGGATAGTCTGTTCAAAGGGGACATACATCCGTACGCTCTGCAAGGATATAGGCGATGCCGTGGGCATTCCGGCATATATGGCGCTCTTGCTTCGCACACGTTCGGGTGCATTCAGACTGGAGGACTCTCATTCCATTGCGGAGCTTGCCGAGCTTAAGGAGCAGGGGAGGCTTGAATGTGCGGTGACGCCAATGGACATGGCTGTTTCCCATCTGCCGGAGCTTAGGCTCACGGGCCTCTCCCAGAGGAACCGCCGCCTGCTCGTAAACGGTGCGTCGATCCGTGTTGATGACGGGCGACGGGGTATTCCGATGCGTTTGTATGCCGATAGTGATTTCATGGGGCTCTGTGTAGTGGACAAGAACGGCATGGTACGCATCTCCGTGTGGCTTGGCTCGGATGAGCATATTGACGATGGCGTTATGTTGGAGGGCAATGTTCGTGAAAACAGGCATATCGGTACGGAGATCGGCTTTCCGACGGCAAATATCGAGGATTATGATGTGCGGGCACTGCCGGAGGACGGTGTGTATGCAACGATAGCCGTGGTGGACGGGAAGAGCTATCGTGCCGTCACAAGCGTGGGAACGAACCCGACAGTGGGTGGTAAGAGAACCACGGTGGAGACATACATGATGGGGTTCAGCGGCGATTGCTATGGCAGGAGGATGAGCGTCAGGTTTATCAAGAAGCTGCGAGGCATGATGCGCTTCAGCTCCAAGCAGGAGCTGACCGAGCAGATCGATCGGGATGTCAAAACGGCCAAACAGCTGTTTGAAACTCAAAATATACCCACAAACCTATAAAAAACTGTTGCAATCCGCATCAGAACATGATAGAATCAGCTGCTGTGTTCCGTATGGGGCACAAGTGATCTGCTCGCTTCGTTTTGCGAGAACTCCGACGCATCACGCAGCATGCAGGGATTTAATATAACGGAGGTTAAAATGGACAAGGAATTAAAGCACGAGATCATCACCAAGTACGCTCTTCATGAGGGCGACACCGGCTCACCCGAGGTTCAGATCGCTCTTCTGACAGAGCGCATCAACCACCTCACCGCTCATCTCCAGGCCCACCAGAAGGACAATCACTCCCGCCGTGGTCTGCTCAAGATGGTCGGTAAGAGGCGCGGCCTTCTCAACTACCTCAAGGAAACCGACATTGAGCGTTACAGGGCGATAATCGCTGCGCTCAACATCAGGAAGTAAAACAACTGACTTTTGGAAAAGCGGGCGGGAGTACCCGCTTTTCTTTAGACCGGCGTCAGCTATACTCCCAAATGAATTTGGCAACAATAAAAAGTAAAGTATAAAGGAGCATAAGAAGGTGCAACAAAAGTTTGAAATGGAGCTTGCCGGCAGGACGATAACCGTCACAACGGGCAAGTATGCCGAACAGGCGGGTGGTTCATGCATGATATCCTGCGGCGGCACTGCGCTGCTCGTCTGCGCAACTGTGGCAAAGCAGCCCCGAGAGGGCGCAGATTTCCTGCCGCTCTCCTGCGAATTTGAAGAAAAGATGTATGCCGCAGGCAAGATCCCCGGCGGTTTCATCAAGAGAGAGGGGCGTCCTTCGGAAAAAGCCGTGCTGACAAGCCGCCTTATCGACCGTCCCCTGCGTCCGCTGTTCCCAAAGGGGTTCTACAATGATGTTCAGGTTATTGCAACAGCCATGTCCGTTGAGAAGGACATTCCGCCTGAGACTCTCGCCATGATAGGCGCTTCGATCGCCCTCTCCATAAGCGAAGCCCCATTTGCTGGCCCGATAGGCGCTGTCGCCGTCGGCCTTGTTGACGGGGAGTATGTAATCAATCCCGATTCCGCTCAAAGGGAGCGGAGCCGCCTTGCTCTTACCGTCGCCGGCACCAAGGATGCCGTCATGATGGTTGAGGCCGGTGCAAACGAGGTCTCCGAGAAGGAAATGCTCGATGCCATACTGCTCGCCCACTGTTACATCAAGGATATCGTTGCCTTCATC
This sequence comes from uncultured Clostridia bacterium, assembly GCA_944336475.1. Lineage (GTDB taxonomy): Bacteria > Bacillota > Clostridia > Christensenellales > CAG-138 > CALVLD01. Next base: position 48,248 of record CALVLD010000005.1, on the reverse strand, counting down.
AGCGACATACAGGCTACCGTAGGCAAGGAGAAGATAGTTCCCGACATTCACGTTCCGGAGGAGGAGCTTAAGGAAAAGGTCGTCGCATTTGCAAGGGCAAAGGTCGAGTGGCAGCTTGATACGTTTGATCGTAAGGAGCGTGAGCAGCGCACTCAGCAGGTCACTGCCGAGGTCAAGGAACATTTCGCCGGGGAGTATCCCGATGCAATGGCTGATATCGATGCCATCCTCTACAACCTCATGAAGGAGATCCTCCGTGACAAGATAATAAACAGAGGCATCCGTCCCGATGGAAGGAAGCAGGATGAGATCCGTCCTATATGGAGCGAGGTCGGCATACTGCCTCGTACCCATGGTTCGGCAGTGTTCACCCGTGGCCAGACGCAGGTCATGACAATGACCACACTCGGCACGCTTGGTGACGGGCAGACTCTTGACGGCATCGGCGAGGAGGATTTCAAGCGCTACATCCACCACTACAATATGCCGCCGTACAGCGTTGGCGAGGTAAGGCGCATTGGAAGCCCGGGCCGTCGTGAGATCGGCCACGGTGCTCTTGCGGAGCGCGCGCTGCTGCCCATGATTCCCTCCGAGGATGATTTCCCCTATGCCATCCGCCTCGTGTCCGAGGTCGTTTCCTCAAACGGCTCAACTTCACAGGCCTCCATCTGTGCGAGCACGCTTTCACTCATGGATGCAGGCGTTCCCATCAAAAAGCCCGTAGCAGGTGTTGCAATGGGTCTTATAAAGGACGATTCCACAGGCAACATTGCCGTGCTTACCGATATACAGGGTCTTGAGGACTTCATGGGCGATATGGACTTTAAGGTTGCAGGTACCCGTGAGGGCATCACCGCCATACAAATGGACATCAAGATTAAGGGCATTGACGAGCAGATACTCACCCGTGCACTTGAGCAGGCAAGGCAGGGCAGGCTGTTCATACTCGACAGGATGATGGAGACCATCTCTGAGCCTCGCAAGGAGCTTTCGCCCTATGCCCCCCGTATTATACGCTTCACCATCCATCCCGATAAGATCCGTGAGGTCATTGGCAGCGGCGGCAAGACCATCAACGGCATCATCGCCAAGACCGGCGTCAAGATCGATATAGAGGATGACGGCAGGGTGTTTATTGCAAGTCCCAACTATGCGGCTGCAGAGGAAGCAAAGCGCATAATCGACAACATTGTCCGTGATATCGAGGTCGGCGATGTTGTCCTCGGCAAGGTAGTCAACATCCTCCCCATCGGCGCACAGGTGGAGCTTAAGCCCGGCAAGAAGGGCCTCGTCCATATCTCCAAGCTCGCCAACAGGCGAGTTGAAAGGGTTGAGGATGTCGTGAGCATCGGTGACGAGATACTGGTTCGTGTCATTGACATAAAGCCCGACGGCAAGATCGATCTTACACGCAAGGGCCTCATTCCCGACAGCAACTGAGTAACAGTATAGCGAACAAGGGGCTGTACCATAGGCGCAGTCCCTTGCTTTTGCGGTCTAATAGGATGTAAAACACATTTGCACCGTTATCACGATATTGGAAAGCAAAAATGTAAATTTAATGTAACAGATTGGCAGGACACTATGAAAAATGATTCTTTTATGGTACAATGTACGGGAGTATACTGGAAGGAGAGTATCTGCCGGTTTATTGAGTGTACCGGCAGATGCACATGAAAAGACGTTACTATAAGGTTCATCACTATAACTATGCAAGGCCAATGCGGCGAGTAAAGCACAGGGAGTTCAACTGGCGAGGCTTGCTCCTGCTGGCGCTTGTTGCCGTGCTGCTGACAGTCGGCGTGATCGCCATTGTCAAGTTCGTTAATGAGGGTCGACCGAGTGAGCATGTGGTCACGGTGACGCCCACCGCAGCAAACTCCGCAGAGCCGACCGAGCAGCCAACAACAGCCCCGGTTTCAACACCTGAGCCATTTGCCCCGCTAAACCTGGAGCTTGCTCCAATAGAGGGCATATCGCCGGATGCTATGGGCTTTTCCACATCGATAATGTATGATGGTCAGGATGTTGCCTCGTGGAGCAGCCCTGTCGATATGAGCTTCCCCACGGGCGCAGGGTACAGCGCCGCAAAGGGAGTGCTTACGTTTGCGGGCAACAATTACCGCAACGGCTTCTCATACGGCAACCCGACCGTAACGAATGAGCAGTTTACAAAGCTCTGGTCATCGCCTGTCGGCGGTCTCTATATGAATGGGTACAGCGGCTCCGGCACTGGTTGGACAGGTCAGCCGATAATCATCCAATGGGAGCAGGAAGTTCGCGCCATACTCGGCGTGTACGATAAGTTTAAGTATGACGAAGGCTTTGTTGAGGTTATATATCCCACCATGGACGGCAAGATATACTTTTTCGATCTTGAATCAGGCGAGCCGTCCAGACAGCCGATTGACATAGGTGTCATTACCAAAGGCACGGCAGCCCTTGACCCAAGGGGCTATCCGCTTCTCTACACGGGGCAGGGTATCACCAGCTCCGATGGCACATACACGGGCGCATGGGTACGCATAATCAATCTTATAACAAACACCGTTGAATACAGCTTTGGCGGTACGGATCCGTTCTCGCCACGCCAGTGGCAGGCGTATGACAGTAGCCCACTTGTCTGTGCCGATGCGGATACGCTCATAATGCCGGGAGAGAACGGATGCATCTACTTTGTCAGGCTCAACACCAACTTTGACCTTGCCACGGGCACATTGACCGTAACGCCCGATCCGCTGCTCAAATACAAGTATTCCGTGTCATCGGGGTACTCGCCATCGGATGATCCTAATATGCGCTGGTATGGGTTTGAGAGCAGTGCCGCCTGCTGGAGCCACTATCTGTTTATTACCGACAACGGCGGAAGGCTTCAGTGCATAGACATGAACACGCTCGAGCTCAAGTATGTGCTGGATGTTACCGACGACTCCGATGTCACCATAGTAATAGAAGAGGACTACACCTCCGGTAATGTATACCTCTACACCGCAAACGAGGTTGACAAACAGCCGCGCACAGACAATTCCGGCCTGAGTTACCACCGCAAGTTCAATGCACTCACGGGTGAGCTCATATGGGAGCGGACGGTCTCCGCAAGCGTAGGCGGCAGCTCCTCAAACGGAGGCACGCTTGCCACTCCGCATGTCGGCACGGGAGAGATAAGCAATCTCGTCATCTATTCCATGACGCTTGCCGATGTCAGCTACACTGATGCCAACGGAAATATTGTAACGGGCGAACCCTGTGGGCTCATGATAGCATACGACAAAATCACGGGCGAGGAGGTATGGAGACATACCCAGAAGTGGAGCTATTGGAGCAGCCCTGTAGTGGTCTATTCCGCAAGCGGCAAGGCTTATATCATCCAGTGCGACAGGAACGGCATAATGACGCTGCATAACGCAAAGGACGGCGCCGTTATCACAACATTTGACCTCGGCAGCCGTGTCGAGAGCACTCCTGCAATATTCGATGGGATAATCGTAGTCGGCACACGGGGGTCAGGCGGCAGCGGACTGCCAGCCGCCATATACGGCATAAAGCTGGATTAAGGAGAATTTACCCATGGCAAACAAAAAACGTATACTCAGGATCAAGAATGCAGGGCTTTTCGACATTGAAGAAAAGCGTGTCGAGGCGCTTGCCCGTTCCGGCTGGCTGCCGGAGACTTTGGCAAAGCATACTATAACATTCAAGAGAGCAGAGCCTTGTGAGATCAAGTGCCGTCTTGTCTATTTTGAGGTGTCGGGCTCCGAATTCAACCGCTTTGTGTCTATGGTGCAGGAGACAGGCTGGCGGTATGTCAGCAGTGACGGCATCTCGCAGATGATGTTCATTGCTGATGCTTCGCTCGATGTCGAGAACTTTGAGATACCGGAGAGGGAAGTGGCAATAGTAAAACGCCACCGGGCTGCTCAGATAGTTATGGCGATATTTGGTCTGCTCGCCCTTGCCTATATAGTGATAAACCAATACGAGGCGGGCAGACTGTTTGCACTGAACCGCATATTCATCTATGCTGCACTGCTGGTGCTTGTAATACAGTGGATCGCGGCAGCAGTATCAGAAACACGAAATATCGCAATAATCATGGGAAAGCGGCCTCGCCGCAGATCTGTGGCGGCGTATATCGTACATATGCTGCTGTATGCCGCAATCGTTATACTGCTATGCATGGCCGCAACCGTCGTCCTGCTCGAGGTGCAGCCGCAATGAGCAAGAAGGTCATCAGGCTTATAGCTTTAATAATGGCACTTGCCTTTTTGGGCGCAGTGTTATACACCGTGATCTCTTTCCTGCTACTCTGAGTGCTTTAGAGGGGGACGATGCAGACATTTATGTTTCCGTCAAAAACGGGCGTTTGCGATATCCATGTTCATAAATGGATGCCGCAGGGCGAATATGAGAGGAATCCAAAGGCGGTGATACAGATCGCCCACGGCATGGCGGAGCATTCTCTGCGCTATGACCATATTGCCCAGTACCTCAACGAGCTCGGCTACGCTGTGTATGCAGGGGATCATGCAGGTCATGGCAAGTCGATAAACGGCACGGGTGCCAAGGGCTTCTTTGCCGATGAGAACGGTTGGACATGTGTTGTCGAGGATATGCGGACTCTCTGCAACTTTATCGATGCGGAGTGTCCCGGTGTAAAGAAGGTGCTGTACGGACACTCGATGGGCAGCTTCCTCGCAAGGACATATGCCTCAAGGTATCCCGATGATTTTGACGCATACATTTTCTCCGGCACTGCGGGTAAGAATCCGGCTGTACCTATAGCGAAGCTCATAGTTAAGCAACAGCTCAGAAAGTATGGCCCAAGGGGTATGAGCCCAATGCTGGATGAGCTTGCGTTCGGCGCATACAACAAGCGGATCGATAAGCCAAAGTCCGCAAATGCATGGCTCACGACCGTCGATAGCATCGTTGAAGCATACGATGCAGATGAACTCTGCGGATTCCGCTTCACCTGCGCAGGGTATCGGGATCTCTTTGACGGTATTAGCGAGATACAGGGCAAAAAGTGGGCAAAAAAGATCAAAAATGTACCCATATACATGCTTGCAGGAGCACAGGATCCCGTCGGAAGTTACGGCAGAGGGGTAGTCGAAGTTTGCGAAGCTCTGCGTAAAACTGGCAAGACCAAGGTGGTGCTTCAGCTCTACAAGGACGGCAGACACGAGATGCACAACGAGTCCAACCGCAACGAAGTATACAGGGGTATTGCGGCATTTCTGAGATCGGTTTGATAAAATACGCATAAAAAGACCATGCAGACGGCTTAGGCCTATCGCATGGTCTTTGTTTTGCTGAAATCCATCAGGGCTTGAGCGTTATTGAGACATCGGCTTGCCTCCGAACGAGGAAGGACTCATTTAAAGTACAGAGATGCCGCCTCATAGAAGTCCCTGTCAACCTCCTTGCGAACGGTAACTGCTTTGTCCAGGTCGGCATCCACTATGCTGTTGCCTATCTGTGCGACCATGCGGCCATACCTGTGCTCTATTACAAGCTCACCGGCCTTTATGCCGAGGCGCGTACCCAGAACACGGTCGAACGCAGTCGGCGCACCGCCGCGCTGGATGTGCCCAAGCACCACTGGCCTGCACTCGAAGTGCTGTGCGTCTGCTCCGAGCAGCGGATCGGCACGCATGGCACGCTCGATCATGTCGGATAGGTTCTTTGCAAGGTTCTTGTGCATGAGGAGCTTATTGCCAAATGCATCCGTGCCGAGATCAATCTCATCTGCACCCTTGAGGGAGAAGCCCTCCGCAACCACTATGATGGTGAATCGCTCTCCGCGTAGATAGCGACGGCGGATAAGGCTGACGATCTCGTCAAAGCCCATTGGAAATTCGGGTATGAGCACCAGATGTGCATCCGCCGCAAGACCCGCCTGCAATGCTATCCAACCGGTGTGACGCCCCATGCACTCGCACACTATGCAGCGTGAATGTGCTTTTGCGGTAGTCTGCAGGCGGTCGATGGCTTCCATAGCTATGTTGGATGCCGTATCAAATCCGAATGTATTATCGGTACAACTCAGGTCATTGTCAATTGTCTTTGGGACGCCTATCATGTTGGTTCCCTGCTTGGACATCATGTTTGCCACACCAAGTGTGTCATCGCCGCCAATCGCAATAATACCCTCTAACCCCATGGCATTCATGACCTCAACAATGGTCTCAGGACCGTTCTCACAGGCCATTACGTTTGTGCGTGAACTGCCGATTATTGTGCCGCCCTGGGTCTGGATGCCCTCAACATCCTTCACCGTCAGCCAACGGCCCCGTGCGGAGAGCACGCCCCTCCAACCATCAAGGAATCCAAACACCTCGATGCCTGCCGTTGCGCATTTTTCAACTACGCCTCGGATAACTGCGTTGAGTCCGGGGCAGTCTCCGCCGCCAGTAAGAATACCGATTTTTCTCATTGCTCCATCTCCAATCTTTAGTGTTTCAAATATTATCCCTAACCATGGGCATGCTCATGCAGCGAGGGCCGCCTCTCCCGCGGGAGAGCTCACCGCCGGGTATCGGGTTGACCTTAACGCCTGCCTTGTCGAGCAGCTCATTTGTGACGGCATTACGGTCATAGGTAATTATGTTTGCAGGGGAGATGGCGAGGGAGTTCGCACCCATATTCCAATGCTCACGCTTGGCGGTTATCACATCGCCGCCGCCAATCTCGATGAGATGTACACCGTCAATGCCGAGTGCCCTTGCCAGAATACGGTCAACGCCGTCGGTAGTGCAGTTGACAGCGATCTCTCCATGACCGGCAGGCGTAAGCTCATATACGTCAAACCACTTGTGCGCCATACACGGATGTGCAAGGAATTTGTCGTAATCAACGTGGGTCAGCAGCACATCGAGGTGCATATATGTACGGCTTGCAGGATTCTTGAACAGAAGCACCCTTTCAAATCCACGGGCAAACAGCACCTTTGCCAGCTTTTCAACGGCGGCAACGGTCGTACGCTCACCACAGCCGACGGCAACGCACCTGTCGGAGAGGGAAAGAACATCACCGCCCTCTATAGGACAGCCACAGTTGTAGTCGTAGAGCAGATCCACAGAGCCTGCGCCGAACTTCTTGCCATATTTGTGCAGGTAGCGGATGAAAAGAGTCTCTCTCATTCTGGCGGGCATACTCATTGCGGAAATGGCAATGCCTGTGCCCAGACAGAAGCTGATGTCTCTTGTGAAGTAGATGTTGGGAAGCGGATCGATTAAAAACGGATAATCATCGTGTATGCTGAGCTGTATAGGGGTGGGGGAGACGCTGTACAGATCCCGGCAGGTTATTCCCTGTGCGACCGTATCAAACAACTTCTCAGGAGCGACGCTGCACAGGTATTCACGCACTGCCGGCTTAAGTGAATCGCCCTTGACGGCCACATCGATATAATCACAGATGAAGGCGAGACGGATGCCGCCGTTCTTCATAATCTCAGCGAACTCATCCTCAATGTAGATGACATCGACACCTGCATTGCGTAGTATACCGGCAAAAACATCGTGTTCCCGACCGGCGCGGATTACATCGGGGGTGTCCTCCGCAAGCATGCGCTCAAGATACTCGGGTATAAGACGCGACAGCTCAACACCCGGCCTGTGAAGCATGACCCTGCGCAGACGACCTATCTCACTATTAACCTCAATTATACTGCTCATCCCAAATTGACCTCCGTGCTTTCCGCTGAATGCGAAGATTATCAGACCGTGATATTATAAACCGAATATCGCCTCTCGTCAACCACGACGAGTACGCTTGCCCTGCTTTCGTTGTAATGGCTCCTTTCTGCCCGTACCACGAGCGGCATGGGTGGCCTGTTCCCTGCCGGGAGGAACCAAACAGTCCTTGCCAAAGCCGATAAGATCCTCTCGCCCAGCTTTTATGAGCGCCTTTCGGGCAAGCGCTCTATATCGCGGCATGAAACACTGCATTAGCGCACGTTGCATGGCTTTCTCCTCGGCAGAGCGGGGAACATAAACGGGACGCATATCCCTCGGGTCAAGACCGGTGTAGAACATGCATGTTGAAAGCGTTCCCGGCGTGGGATAGAAGTCCTGCACCTGCTCGGGCCGCTGACCGGTCTTTTTCAAATAGAGCGCAAGCTCTATTGCCGAGTCAAGGTCACACCCGGGATGACTGCTCATGAAATACGGCACTATGTACTGATCCCTGCCCATGCTGCGGTTGAGTCGGGCATACTTGGAACAAAAGCTGTCATAGAGCTGCGACGGGGGTTTTCCCATTAGCCGCAGAACACGGTTGCTCACATGTTCCGGAGCAACCTTGAGCTGACCGCTTACATGATGCCTGATAAGCTCGCGGAAGAAGGAGTCGTCCCTGTCGTACATGAGATAATCATAGCGGATGCCGCTGCGGACGAATACACGCTTCACGCCATCCACCCTACGAAGCTTTTTCAACAGACGAAGGTAGTCATCGTGCGATACCTCCACATTCGGGCACCGCTCATAGCCAAGGCACTGGCGATGCTTGCACACACCCGATTCAAGCTGCTTTTTACAGGCGGGCTTGCGAAAATTTGCGGTAGGTCCCCCGACATCGTGTATGTTACCCTTGAAATCATCAAGCTCGGTCAATAGCTTAGCTTCTGCAACGAGGGACTGATGGCTCCTTGCCTGTATAACCCTGCCCTGGTGGAAAGTGAGAGCACAGAATGAACACGCTCCAAAGCACCCGCGAGAGGATACGAGGGAGAATTTTACCTCATCCAGCGCAGGTATGTGCTCCTTGTAAGACGGATGCGGCAGACGGGTATATGGAAGCTCATATACATCGTCCAGCTCGGTTTGAGTGAGCGGAGCCGAAGGAGGATTCGCAACGAGAAATCTTTCTCCATGCCTCTGCACGAGCCGCCTGCCGGATATAGCATCCTGTTCCTCAAACTGACGCATGAATGCTCGACAGTATGCTTTTTTATCGGAGACAACGGTATCAAAATCCTCTATTTCGTCATAATCATAGATCGTTTCAAGGCTGTTGGCCAGAAAGCACGTTCCCGCCACATAGGTTATGTCGTGTATATCAAGCCCCGAAGCCAGAGCATCGGCAAGCTCGACCGTCTGATGTTCGCCCATTCCATAGACGAGTATGTTTGCCCCGGAGTCAATGAGTATGCTTCGCCTGACCCGGTTGCTCCAATAGTCGTAGTGGGCAAACCTGCGAAGACTGGCCTCTATACCGCCTATTATTATCGGAACGCTGCCATAGGCTCTGCGGATCATGTTGCAGTAGACCGTCACCGCTCTGTCGGGGCGCTTTCCCCTCTTGCCGCCGGGCGAGTAGGCATCCGTTGAACGGGGCTTGTTGGAGCTGGTGTAGTGATTTACCATGGAATCCATATTGCCTGAATTCACCAAAAAGGCATACCGAGGCCTGCCGAACACGGTGAAGCTCTCCGTCCTGTTCCAATAGGGTTGGGATATTATACCGACCGAATAGCCTCTGCTTTGCAACACCCTCCCGATTATGGCGGTGCAGAACGATGGGTGATCGATATATGCGTCGCCCGTGACTATGACAAAATCCGGAGTATCGGTGCCGAATACATCCATAAGCTCTCGCTTTGACATTGGCAGGGGCGAGGTATCCCTATATAGTTTGCGCTCAGCTATATCGTTCATCTGCGCTTCTCCTTAAAATAGGATGTGAGCAACTTGCCGCATTGCTCACCATATATGCCCCCGATCGTGGGAACGACAACATTGCCCAGCACGCCATCGGTAAGGCTGACAACGGAGCCGCAGGCGCCGGCCACGGCATCGTATGCACCGAATGCAAGCGCACCTATGCGTGCATTGACGCAGGCTCCGGCGCACATTGCGCAAGGCTCAAGCGTGACATACAGTATGCATTCGGATAGTCTCCTGTTGCCCACTGCTTTTGCTGCAAATTGCAGTGCGCGCAGCTCGGCGTGAAGCGTGCCGTCACGGCTTACCTCCACGGTGTTGTGGGCACGGGCGATTATTTCGCTTCCCATAACGACAACCGCCCCCACGGGAACCTCGTCGGCAGCCAGTGCAAGCTTTGCCTCGGCAATCGCCTCAATCATAAAACGTTTTTCAATAATGAGTGCCAAGATATCCCCTCCGAATGTTATTATACCATTTTGCCGATCGTTGTGGAAGTAAAAAATATGGTTGCTATTTTTGAAAAGAATAGTATAATTAAATCGTGCATATGCACAATAAAAGAACTACATGAGGGAGGATAACAAATGGCACTTGTAACAAGCACAGAGATGTTTAAGAAGGCATACGAAGGCGGCTATGCTATAGGCGCTTTTAATGTCAACAACATGGAGATCATTCAGGGCATCACCGAGGCTGCAAAGGAGGAGCAGGCTCCGCTAATTCTTCAGGTCAGCTCAGGCGCAAGAAAGTATGCCAACCACACCTACCTTATGAAGCTTATTGAGGCGGCGGTAATCGAAACAGACCTGCCCATCTGCGTGCACCTCGATCACGGCGATACCTTCGAGCTCTGCAAGAGCTGTATCGACGGCGGCTTCACCTCCGTAATGATCGACGGCTCGCATCACAGCTTTGAGGATAACATTGCCCTTACCCGTCAGGTGGTGGAGTATGCCCACGATCACGGTGTCGTTGTAGAGGGCGAGCTTGGCAGGCTTGAGGGCGTCGAGGATGACGTCAATGTCTCCGCGGAGGATGCAAGCTACACTAATCCCGAGCAGGTGCAGGAGTTTGTGGAGCGCACGGGCGTTGACAGCCTTGCGATCGCCATCGGTACGAGCCACGGTGCATATAAGTTCAAACCCGGCACGAAGCCCCAGCTCCGCTTCGACATACTTGAAGAGGTCGAGAAGCGTCTGCCCGGCTTTCCCATTGTGCTCCACGGTGCAAGCTCCGTCATGCCGGAGTTTGTCGATATGATAAACAAATATGGCGGGAGTATGCCCGATGCCATCGGCGTTCCCGAGGATATGCTGAGGCGTGCCGCATCCATGGCAGTCTGCAAGATCAATATTGACAGCGACCTGCGCCTTGCCATGACAGGAACCATACGCAGGTATTTTGCGGAGAATCCCTCCCACTTCGATCCCCGTCAGTATCTGAAGCCCGCTCGTGCTGCCATAAAGGAGATGGTAAGGCACAAGCTGATCCATGTGCTCGGATGCAACGGCAAGGCTTAAACTATGGCGGACGAACCAATGATAGTTGACCTCATTGATGAGGAGGGCGGAGCGATAGAGTACGAGGTGCTTGACCGCATAGAGTATGAAGGGCAGACGTATGTCCTGCTCATGCCAACGGATATTGGCGATGCGGAGCCCGAAGTGCTCATACTTGTGGAGCAGGAGGATGGCAACCTTGCAGGCTTTGAGGATGGTCGTATACTCGATGCCGTCTTTGATATTTTTCTCACAAAAAACCACTTGAAATAACATGAAATAAGGGTCGAGCAGAAGCTGCTCGGCCCCGTTTGCATATTCACCCAAACAAATTTTGCCGTCATAGCCGGCGCTGCTCTTTATTTTTGCGGGCAAATGCTGTATAATGCCCTGGACAGGGCTTTTGCCGTGCTGTAATTCAAATAACTTTTGAAAGGAAAAGCTATGGAAACACCGTATTCAAATATCCTTATCAAGGGAAGCTCAATTGGGCTTGATGGTTTCAATATCTACTGGTATGGATTCCTGATATTCGTAGGCATTGTTCTTGCTGTTCTGCTCGCTTCGCACGAGGCTAAGCGCCGTGGTATGCATAAGGACACCGTGATCGATCTGTGCCTGCTTGTACTGCCGCTTGGCGTGATAGGAGCAAGGCTCTACTACGTCGTGTTTGAACCATTGCGCTTCTGGCACGAAGGTATTTCCGTATGGGAGTTCATTAAGAACGTGCTCAATCTTCGCAGCGGCGGTCTTGCCATATACGGGGCGATAATCGGCGGCGTATTGGGCATACTCATATATGCCCGGCATAAAAAGATATACTTCCTCTCGCTCACGGATATAGTCGCGCCCGGGCTTGTGCTTGCGCAGGCAATTGGCCGTTGGGGTAACTATTTCAATCAAGAGGCATTCGGCGGGGTGGTCGCCGAGGGGTTCCCGCATACATTCCCCCTTGCCGTGTACATAACCGAGCTGCAGGAATGGCACTATGCCACGTTCTTCTATGAGTCCGTGTGGTGTTTTATCATATTCCTCGTGCTGTGGCTTGTCGTCCGCAAACGGGCAAGGCACCGTGGCGATCTCCTGATGGTATACCTCATGATGTATGGTTTCGAGAGGATGTTGGTAGAGGGGTTGAGGACGGACAGCCTCATGCTCGGCAGTATCCGCGTATCGCAGCTCCTCTCCGGACTGCTGTTTGTAGCGTCCCTGGCATTCATAGTAGTTCGTGCTGTTATCGAAAAACGCCGTGGAATACTCATATGGCCGGCTGATATCGTGTATCGTCCCGGTTATGGCCCGCTTTACTGGGGACAGAAGAAGCATAAGAGCGGTGACATGCTCACCCCCGTGGAGAATGATGCCGGAAAAAACGGCGATGATGAGCAGGCCACCCCTGCAGAGAATGCTGCTGGGGAAAGCGGTGAAGAGCCAACCGTAGAGGATTGTGCGGAGCCGGTTCCGGAGCAGGCTGGTGATACAGAGGAGTGAAATGAAGGGATTACGGACTCTGATGATAATATGGGGCATTGTGCTGTGCATGCTGCTGTCCAGCTGTGCAAGTATGCGGCCCACGCTGTTACCGTCCGTTACAGTCCCGCCCACAGCTTCTCCGACTCCGGCGCCAATGGTCGAGCCGACTGTCGACCCCACGCCGGAGGTCACGCCGAGTGCTACTTCCAATGCCGAAAATATCGATGCGTTGGGCAATCCGATAACATCGGCGGATCACTTTACCAACTATATTACGTTTGGCAATATACAGGTGTATGAGGAGAACGGTGACACATTCGTGGATTGCGTTGCCTTTAATGAGTATCCGGAGCCGATAATATGCGCCGTTGACATAGTTTTCTATGAGGGGGAGGAGGAGGTCGCAAGGGCACAGCTCCAAACCAGGGACGGGCTCTATCTGCTTGTATTGAACAGTGGGCAAACCGTACTGTTTGCCCACGTTCTCACGGATATGACGATAACGGATTTTGAGTTTACAATAGAGTTCAACCTTGAAGCCGGGGTTCACCCTTGATTATTTCAGCTTAATCATCCTCAAGCGCAGTGCGTTTGAAAGCACGGTGACGGAGCTGAGGCTCATTGCTGCCGCTGCAAGCATGGGGTTGAGCAGCGGCCCGCCGAATGCATACAGCAGTCCCGCCGCAACTGGAATCCCCAAACAGTTGTAAGCAAACGCCCAGAATAAGTTCTGCTTGATAACACGAAGCGTGGCACGGGAGAGCGCTATGGCGTCTGTAACTCCACTCAGCCTGTCGCCCGTCAGCACTATCCCCGCGCCCGATATGGCGGCATCGGCTCCGCTGCCTATTGCGATGCCGATGTCTGCGGCTGCAAGCGCTGCGGCATCATTCACGCCGTCGCCCACCATTGCAACGCGCCGGCCTTCACGCTGTAATGTTGCGATATAGTTCAGCTTATCCTCGGGCAGGGCACGGCTTATGACATGGGTTATCCCTACTTCGGCAGCGATCTTGGCTGCTGCGGCGCCGTTGTCACCTGTCACAAGGTGTGTCTCAATATGCATATCGTGCAGAGTTGCAACCGTTTTCGCTGCATCGTGCTTTATCGGGTCGGCAATACCCACAGCACCAATATACCTGCCATTGCAGGCAAGCGCTATCACCGTGAATCCGCCACGCTCCATGCATTCATAGCTCTCTGCATCAAAATCAATGCCGTTTTCACACAGTATCCTTGAGTCGCCTGCTATGAGCTTCATTCCCATGTATTCGGCGGTAACGCCCCTGCCGATGCTTGCGGTGAACGAAGAAGGACTCTCTATTTCTATGCCCTGCTCCTTGCAGTAGCCCGTTATCGCACGGGCAAGCGGATGCTCCGAAGGCGACTCACATACTGCAAACAGCCTGAGCAGCTCCAATTCATCGACCCCATCGGCTGCCTCGACCCTCTGTACCTGCGGCTTGCCAACCGTGAGAGTTCCGGTCTTGTCAAGCACGATCGCATCTATTCCGCACACTCCCTGAAGAGCCTCGCCGTTTTTTATGAACACGCCCATGGAAGCACCGCGCCCCATGCCGACTATCAATGCCGTGGGTGTAGCAAGACCCAGAGCGCACGGGCAGGCTACAACAAGCACGGACACGCCTATCTTCAACGCAGTGCCAAACGGCTCACCGGCAATAAGCCACACTATAAAAGACAGTACCGCTATTGCGGCGACAACGGGCACGAATACTGCGCTTATCCTGTCGGCAAGGTTGGCGATGGGAGCTTTGCTCCCCTGAGCCTCCTCGACCATTCGTATCATTCCTGCAAGGGCTGTGTCATCCCCCGTGCGCATGGCCTTCATGAGTATGCCGCCGTTTATATTGATGCTTCCACCGGTGAGAGGATCGCCGACCGTCTTTTCAATGGGTATGCTCTCCCCAGTCAGCATGGACTCGTCAACGGATGTTGCACCGTCGATGATAACACCGTCCACGGGTATGGATTCTCCCGGACGGATGCGGATAATATCTCCAACCACAAGCTCATCGACATTGCATTGCTTTTCACCATCTGCGGTGACTATGGCTGCGGTATCGGGCGTCAGCTTCATAAGCGCTGCAACAGCCTCACCCGTGCGACGCTTTGCACGGCTTTCAAGATACTTGCCAAGCATCACGAGTGCGATTATAACACCTGCTGATTCATAATAGAGCTCGTGCGCATCCGCAGGCAGCTCCAAAATCAGTCTTATGGTTATGTAAAGGGAATACCCTATGGAAGCAAGCGTGCCCACAGCTATGAGGGAATCCATGTTTGGGTGCAGCTTCATGATTGCAGAGAGCCCACGTCGGTAAAAGCCGAGCCCGACAACAACGATTGGCGTCAAAAGCCCGAGTTGGACAAGTGCAAAAACTACCGCATCCTTCTCAGGCCCAAAAGGGCAGGGGAGCCCTACCATGTGCGACATGGATACATACAACAGAAGGGCGGCAAACACAAGAGCTACAACCAGACGTATTCTGTCTGAACGAGCCTTTTTAAGCCTGCGTTCCTCATCGAGCTTTGATTGAAGCCGAGGGCTTTCCACAACTGTTGCGCCGAACCCGGTGCGCACTATGGCGGCGATGACCTTCTCGGTTATATCCTCAGCGCTTCGTACATAGCAACGCTCTGCCGCAAGATTGACGGAACAGGCTTCGACTCCATCAATACGCCTGACCGCACGTTCGACCGAAGCGGAACATGCTGCGCAGCTCATGCCGGTTACGGAATACTCTTTAAGCATAAATCACTCCTAAAAACATATTTTAGAGCATATCATCTATGGAATCATACCACGGTTTGCGCTTGTTTTCAAGGTCGGAGGTTGTTGGGTGAAGGGTAAAAAGATAAAAAAATCCAAAGGCAGAACAGCCGCTGCACTCAAAGCAGTGAGTCTGCCACCCGACGTGTCGTGTGATTTGCCATACATCACGCTTGCCGGAAACAGGTATATGAGCATCTCTGAGCCCGGGGGAGTGCTGCGTATGGATGAAAGCTGCTTTCGCATAATTTCCTCCTGCGGCATAATACATATAGAAGGAGAACGAATGAGCGCAAGCAGCATGGATAATGAACGCATTTTAATCAACGGCATGGTAAAATCAATAACTTTTGAGTGAAAAATAGGCTGCGGATGGTGATAAACTGCAATGAACATATGGAAATCAGTCAAAGGATATGTTAGAATAAGGGTAAGCGGTCTAAATCAGGAGCGGGTTCTTAACCGTGCCGCGTCTGAGGGTATAGCGCTTACCGACGTCCAAAGGTGCGTCGGCGGCGCGCTTACCGCCGATGTTGCCATGCGCGATTTGAAACGTCTGCGCATTGCAGTTCGTGGCTGTGGGTGTAGCGTGCATATACTTCAAAAGCATGGCGCACCCATGATAGCGTTTGCGATACGCCGAAACCGTCTGCTTGCCGCAGGCGCTGCCATAGCCTTTATATTGCTCGTGTTGGCATCAACAAGGGTGTGGCACATCGATATAGATGGCGTAGGGATCGACAGGGAAGCCGTTATGCAAATACTTTCGGATGAGGGTATAGGCGTTGGCACTGCAAGGCGTAGCATACATCCGACGCATGTTGGCAAGCTCATTTCCGGAGGAGACATTGGTGTGGTTCATGCCGATGTAGAGCTCAACGGCGTGGTGCTGGATATACATGCAACCGCAGCCGATGATTTCTCCGTGACGGAGGGGGATGACCGCCCGGCAAGCATATACGCCGACAAGGATTGCGTGATAACTTCCATATCCGTGACACGTGGGCGTGCGGCTGTTAAGGTTGGGGATGTCGTCTTGGCTGGGCAGCTTCTTATATCCGGCGATTTGTCCGAGCAGAAAGAAGGCTTTGCCGTGCATGCAGAGGGGGAGATAAAGGGGCGTGTGCTCTACAATGCGACTGCCTCTGCAGCACAGGGCACCACAAGGCTTCAAAGGAGCGGAAACAGCGAGCGGCTCACTGTCATTCAGATATTCGGACATGAATTCATACCCGAGCTGCCGTACGAGTATTATGATTTAGAATACGTCTCTCGGCGCATAATAGACGGGTGTGGTATACCGATCGCTGCATACACCATGGTGTGTTATGAGCTGACAGAACAGCCCTTCACCGAGACGGCCGTCGAGACTGAAACGAGGGCGCTCATTGCCGCACAGGAGGAGCTTAAGCGCATGCTTTCCAAATCGGCAAGCATCATCTCCGTGACCCACAACTGCTTGTGGAGTGCGGATGGTGTAAAAGTTTATTTAACTGTCGAAACGATAGAAACTATCGGCAGCAAGAGGTACCTATAGATGGAAGAACTGGAAGAACGCATTATCGAAGCATCCGTTGAGGTTGAGCAGATGGACGAGCTCATTAGGCTCTTCGGTGTGTTCGACGAAAATCTCAAAATAATTGAGGCAGAAACAGGTTCACACATATCCGCAGCAGGCGAACACATCAAGATCACCGGTGCGGAACAGTCGGTGTCTGCGGCCGAGGCAGTGATAGGCAAGCTGCTTGCGCTGATCCGCAGGGGTGAGAATATCGACCGTGGCCGCATACGCTACGCAATTGACCTTGCAAAGGAGGGCAATGCCGATCTCATACTTGAGCTTGCGGACGACGTGGTCGCCTTCACCAACAAAGGCAAACAGATAAAGTGCAAAACCCTCGGACAGAAGAAATACGTTCAGGCGATGAAGCGAAGCACCGTTGTGTTCGGCGTTGGTCCTGCGGGCACAGGAAAGACGTATCTTGCAGTAGCAATGGCGGTGCTTGCCTATAAGAACAAGGAGGTCGACAGAATAATACTGACCCGTCCTGCTGTGGAGGCGGGGGAGAAGCTGGGCTTCCTTCCCGGAGACCTTCAGAATAAGGTCGATCCATATCTCCGTCCGCTTTACGATGCCCTGTATGATTTTCTCGGCGCAGAGAATTTCAAGCTCCTTTCTGAACGTGGGGTGATAGAGGTCGCACCTCTTGCTTACATGCGAGGGAGGACGCTTAACAATGCCTACATAATATTAGACGAGGCGCAGAACTGTACTATCGAGCAGATGAAGATGTTCCTCACACGTTTTGGCGAGGGCTCCCGAGTAGTGGTCACGGGTGATATAACACAGATAGACCTTCCGCAGGAGAAACGGAGCGGTCTTGTCCATGCGCTGCATGTGTTGAATGATGTTGAGGGTATAAGCATGGTCTATCTAACTGCGCGAGATGTCGTGCGGCATGAGATGGTTCAAAGGATTGTCCGCGCATATGAGAAGGCTGCGGAGAAACGAGCAAACAGTTAAGGAGGATAGCATGGCAAAGCAGAAGAATGTGCGGTCATACGGTATCCGTAAGATAAAGCGTCCCATGGCGTATTGCATGCTGGCAACAGTGTTTGTCATCACGTCGGTTTTCCTTTCAATATCTTCCCTCAATGAGGGGAGATCCACCATCAACATACTCGGCAGTGCGCTTGTGCTCCTGCTTGCATTCGCCGAATTTGCGGTGCATCTCCGTTTCGCATCGGCAGAGGTCATGGAAAGCCCAAGGAAGATGATGATGATCTCGATAAGCCTGCTTGTAGTGGAGCTGCTTGCGCTGCTTATGCTCCGTGTCGATGCGGGATTCTCGCCGATGCTTATTGCAGTGATGCTGCTTTCACTCATGGTGGACGAGCATGCTGCACTGGCGTCCATATTTATTTGTACAATCTCAACGGGCGTCATCTCCTCGATAACCGCCGAAGCCGACTATGTTCCGCTGGCTGGGATGTGCGCAACACTTGTCAGCGGCATCGCAGCGGTGTATTCTCTGCGTATGCGACGTACGCGCAGTACTACCATAATCGCCTCCGCCATAGCGGGTGCAGTTGCGCTTTTGGCATTCGCCGGCGTGATGCTGATGCACTCCGTAGACTTTGCGGATTATTGGAGATCGCTGTTATGGACGGCTGGCAGTGCGGTGCTCTGTGGGATAGTTACCGTAGGGATCATGCCGCTTTTTGAGACGCTGTTCGATGTTGCAACGGATGCAAGGCTCAACGAGCTGTTGAACAATGACAATCCCCTTATTAAGCGTCTTATGCTTGAAGCACCGGGGACGTATCATCACTCGGTGTTGGTGGCGTCCCTTGCCGAGGCCGCCGCCGAAAAGATAGGTGCGAACGCCCTTCTGTGCAAGGTAGGCGCATATTACCACGATGTTGGCAAGCTGAGGAGTCCCCTGTACTTTAGGGAGAATCAAAAGCCCGATTACAACATCCATGATGAGCTTGATCCATTTGAGAGCGCACAGCGCATAATTGCTCATCAGCGTGACGGTGTGACGCTGCTCACAAAGCACCGCCTTCCTGGGGATGTCATACGCATAGTTGGAGAGCACCACGGTGACTCAGTGATGGTGTATTTTTACGACAAGGCAAAACGCATGGCTCCCAACGGGGCGCAGGTGGATGAAAAGCAGTTCCGGTATCCCTCTAAAAAGCCCTCATCAAAGGAGAGCGCAATAGTCATGCTTGCCGACTGCTGCGAGGCTGCGGTGCGCTCAATGCAGAACCCTACGATGAAGGATATTCAGGCAAAGGTGCACGACGTTATTGCACATAAGTGGAATAAGAGCGACGCCATGCTATGGCATTCACCGCTCACATTTGCTGAGATACGGGAGATAGAAGGCAGCTTCATCAAAACATTTGCCGCGCTCCACCATGAGCGTGTGGAGTATCCTGATTTGGAGGATATCGATGTACGATGACTGAGCGGACGGCTGTAATAATCGCAGAGGATATAGACGGCAACGCCGAGCTTTGCGAGGCGGCGAGGCAGGGTGTGCTGTCGGCGCTTGCGCACGAGGGGGCAGTAGGCGAGATATGTGTTGAGCTCACCAATGACGAGTGCATACATGCCTGTAACCGTGAGTATCGTGGCGTCGACCGCCCGACCGATGTGCTGAGCTTTCCAACTGCAGAGGGGGATCAACTCCTCTGTCCGCAGGACAATCATCTGGGGGACATAATGATTTCCATTGAAACGGCACGGCGGCAGGCTGAGGAACTTGGGCACAGCACCGCAAGGGAAGTCAAATTCCTTGCTGTTCACGGCACGCTGCACATATTGGGATACGACCATATGCTCCCGGAGGATGAGGAGATAATGACGGCGAAACAGCGTGAAATATTTGAAGAGGGGTAGAACAGGATGAAGAATATCCACGAGTTTGAGATCAAAAATATGCTTCGCCTTGCTGCGGAGGCGAGAGAGAGGGCATATGTGCCGTACTCCGGCTTCCGTGTCGGAGCATGCGTAAAAACAGGTTCGGGTGCGTACTATCTCGGATGCAATATTGAGAATGCCGCATTTACGCCGACAAGCTGTGCGGAGCGCACGGCAATGTTCAAGGCTGTTTATGAGGGCGAAAGATACTTTGAGGCAATAGCCATAATATCAGACAGTCTCAACTGCACCGCTCCGTGCGGCGTGTGCCGTCAGGTACTTGCGGAGTTCTGCGACCCGGATATGCCGGTGATCTGCGCCGATAAAGACGGCAACTATGAGCTGTTCGAGCTCGGCGAGCTGCTGCCCATTGCGTTTATGAAGAAGGATATGCAGACGGTATGAGTTATCTGTCCGGTTTCATCGTCATAATCGGTTCGCCTAATGTTGGCAAATCAACGCTTATGAACCGCATGGTGGGGCAGAAGGTCAGCATTGTTTCCGATCGCGCGCAGACGACCCGTAACCGTATTGCAGGTGTAGTCACGCGCAAGGGCTATCAGATGATCTTTCTCGACACCCCGGGCGTTACAGGCGCCAAGAACCGTCTCGGCGAGTATATGCTGAAGGTTGCGTTTGACTCGCTGAATGATGTCGAGGCGGTGCTGCTCATGCTTGATGCCTCAAAGGGCATCCGTGATATGGACGAAGCATTGCTTGCAACGCTCTCCGTCAAGGTGGGTTCGATACCGGTCGTTGCCGCAATAAATAAGACAGACCGGGTGAGCTTTGGCGATACGGAGGAGATCAGAGAGCGGCTCGAACGGGAGAGCTGGATTAAGAATATCGTACCAATATCCGCAGCAACGGGCAGGAACATCGAAAAGCTTGAGGCAATATTGAAGGGGTATCTGACGGAAGGCCCCATGTATTATCCTGAAGATATGGTGACAGACCGCCCCATCCGCATGATGTGCTCAGAGATAATCCGTGAAAAGACGCTTACGTTGCTTCGGGACGAGATCCCTCATGGTATCGGCGTCGATATAGACGGTATAAAGTTGCGTGACGACGATATAACCGATGTTCTTGCTACTATTTATTGTGAAAAGGAGTCCCACAAGGGCATGATAATAGGACACGGTGGCGCAATGCTTAAAAAGATAGGCACCGCAGCGAGACCTGAGATCGAGGCTTTCTTCGACACGAAGGTAAACCTTCAGATATGGGTAAAGACCCGCCCGGATTGGCGCAACAGCGCAAACGCCCTTAGGGAGTTGGGTTACACTCCGGATTAGCGGGCTCCTGTTCTGCGTCTGCCAGCTCTCTGCGGTAGGCAAGATAGTCCGTCAGTCTGCCGCTTTTTTCAAACCTGCTCCATAGCTCGCTGCGCTTTGTCATAACCGTCTACCTCCGTTTAATAATATTATTCCGCCCCATCATGGAGCAAAACAGCGTAATTTATGCCAAACGAGACACTGAACGGAATAGTCCTTAGGACGACTGACTACCGTGAGAGCGACAGGATATTGAACGTGCTCACCAAGGAGCGCGGACTTGTCACCGTGTCTGCACGGGGATGTCGAAGGCCAAACAGCAGGACCGCTGCATTTTCATCGCAGTTTTGCTATGGCGAGATGGTCACACATGAGCGTGACGGCAAACTCATATTGTCGGCTGCATCGGTGCTCGAGAGCTTTTATTCCATAAGGGAGAGCTACGAACAGCTCATCTCCGCAACACGCATCGTGATGTTGGCAGAGCGTGTTGCCTCGAGAGACATCTCGAACGACCAATTCTTCCTGCTTGTCTATCATGGCTTGAGCTTCATTGCCTACGGCAGGAACGATCCAAGGGATATCGAACTCTGCTTTATTGCAAAACTGCTCAGCATAATGGGCTACACGCCCATTCTTGCGTCTTGTGTGCAGTGCGGCAGGAGCGTGCGTGGGCAGAGGATGATCCGCTTCTCAAAGACGCACGGCGGTTCTCTCTGCGATAACTGCACTGGTGCATCGCATACGGTATCGGCGCTGTCGCTTGAGGCATTTCGCCGTATGATGCGTCTCGACAGCCGGGATATGGGGAAGGTAGTGCTTCCCGATAATGTACGTGCCGAGCTTGACCGTCTACTATATGATTATGCTGGGTTCGTGTTTGAGTATCCTATAAAGCGCTGATATTTCGACAAAAATAAACCGCTCTCCTGATGTGGAGAATGGTCTCTGCGTGTAAACAGCTTACCCGGATAATGAATTTATCCTGAGCATTTTTCTGCGTCAATAGCCAATACCAGCATCAGCACACACATGGCGTCGCACGGGTCAATAATATCGATCACATATGTGTCGGTCAGATTAAACAGCTCCTTCGATATGGAGGCAATACATTTGCCGAAAGCATCCACGATATCATACTCCCACTCAAACCAATCGCCGTCGATGCGCCAACCATTGCAGTCGATGCTGAACTTCGGCTTGAAAAAAGTAAACTCCTTACTGATACAGCCAACATATCTTTCTCCCAGATACATCTCGAACTTGGGCAGAAAAGACAGCATGCGCTCTTTAACGGTGCCTATCTCATACCCTGCGGAATCAAATATCTTCAGGCAGTGCCCCCAGGAGATCTGCCCCTTTACAACATACACGGTATTGCCGCATTCGTCATATATATCGTAGCTGTCAAACCACGAGAAAAACCTTTGCCTGAACAACAGCTTCATAAAATCACCTTTGTATATCCCCAGTCATCTGTCGATCTTGTGTATAAACAGAAAATAAGCAAGCGCGAGTATGATTGCGATGTCGTATACCCTAGGCCCATCAAACAGCAATATCGACACAGCAAGCGTTACTGCTAACACTGCGAAAGCGATGATCTTGCCCAGTATTCCTTTTTCTTTGGTCATCCATGTAAGCACGGCAAATAGCGGAGTACAGATCGTGAAGGCTATCCAACCGTATATGAAGCTTGTCCCATAAATACTTTGAGTGAGCTCGGCTGTTGCATAATAGGCTACAAGCATACCGACACAAAATACAAACACATTCAGCGCCGCCCGTGCCTTTGTGGCGCTGAATATAGAGATAATTGTGCATATAAGTATCCAGATCGACATTTGGGAGAATACATTGCCCAAATTGGAGGTGTATATGTCCAGCAGTTTAGATGCAACGCCCAGTGCGGCGCCAAATAGAAGCATTAAAACAATCGACAACCCAATGTGTGTATTTTTGCGCATGAAAACTTTCACATCCCTTTCAAAAGCATTTGCCGGACGCACATGTTTCTCGAATCGCCCGGCTCTTGTATCACAGAGCCAATGGCCGCTCAACAAACAACAACATACTTTAATGCCGTGAAAACAAAAAACCTCCTGCCAAGTAGGACATAAGAGGTTTTGATGATGGTCGGGGCGATGTGATTTGAACACACGACCTTTTGGTCCCGAACCAAACGCGCTACCAAGCTGCGCTACGCCCCGATGTTCTGCACGAGCCCGCTCCATACAAAACAATGGAGCCAATGCAGGGACTCGAACCCTGGACCTGCGCATTACGAATGCGCTGCTCTACCAACTGAGCTACATTGGCTTGCACGGTTAGGTATTATACCAGAATCGTCATGGTTTGTCACTACCTCAAATCGCAGAAAAACGCAATTAAGCAAAATATATTAGCGGCGAAACATATCTTGAACTGCGTCTCACCCTGTTGAATTTATGCTTGGAGTGTGCTATACTGTGTCTCGCAGTGCACCCGTAGCTCATTTGGATAGAGCGTATGCCTCCGGAGCATAAGGCGGTGGGTTCGAATCCCGCCGGGTGCGCCAAGCCGAAGTGCCACCCTGTTGAGGGTGGCGTTTTGCATTGTATCGGGCAGAGGGGCAGTAATGCCCGAGCATGGAATGAACGTATGAGGATATAAGGACTCGCACAGAGGCATGCTTGCTGCCAAATCTGCACGAGTCCTCGCTCTCATTATCTAAGATTGATCAAAGCATTATGCACACAAGCCCATTACAGCCCTCGTTGACCATGCGGTTGAGAGTATCCCGCAGCTTCATCTGGACTTCAGTTGGCAGACGGTTGATCTTGCCGGCCATGCCGTCACGCACAAGGTCATATATCGGCTTGCCGAATATGTTAGTACTCCAGATCTCATCCGGCTTGGTCTCAAATGTGTCCATGAGATAGCGCACAAGCTCCTCACTCTGCTCAGCAGTGCCCACAAGGGGGTTTACCTCGCTCTCAATATCCACCCTTATTATATGCAGACCCGATGCGTGCGCCTTCAATCTCACACCAAAGCGTGAACCGTGCTGTATTATCTCGGGTCTGTCAAGCTGCATCTCATCGATTTTAGGAGGGACGAGCCCGTAGCCACACTCGTTTGCCGCAGTGAGTGCAAGCTCTATACGGTCATACTCACGCTTGGCATTCACAAAGTCCTTAATGGAGGATATGAGCTCGGCTTCATCGGCGATCTCATATCCGCATTCCTCGCTCAGTATGCGGTAGAAAACATCCTCATGTGGCACGAGCCTGTAGGCCGCGCAACCATCGCCTAATGTTACCCGAATGGACTCCGGAGGATAAAAGCCCTCCGATGCCGAGAGTGCGGCGGCAAACGCCGAGTGATCCCTCATGTGCGACAGCCCTTCAGGCGCGTCTCTCAAAATGTCGGTAAGCGACTTTACCAGCTTGTGCTCCGCGCCGAGCGCACATACCCAGCTTGGCAGTTCAAATGTCAATGTCTGCATGGGAAAATCGAGAAGTATGTTTTCCAGCAGATTTTGAATATCCTCCTCAGACATATTCATCACATCAAGAGGAATAATTTCTGTGCCGTATTTCTCTGACAGCTTCTGCGCATGAGCAACTACATCCGGATCGTACGGGTTTATGCTGTTCAGAACGGCGGCAAACGGCTTACCGGTTCTTTTCAGCTCGGCAAAAACTCTTTCCTCAGCAGGAGCATAGGATGCCGTGGGCAGTCCTGTGATGCTCCCGTCGGTTAATACCACGATGCCGATGGTAGAATGCTCGGTTATAACCTTCTGCGTACCTATCTCCGCCGCTTCGTCAAAAGGTATGTCATAGCTGAACCACGGCGTGCGCACCATGCGAGGTAGCTCCTCCTCGATGCCGCCAAGCGCACCATCGACCATGAATCCCACGCAGTCGATCATTCGCACTGACATATCTGCCCCGTCATCACCGCCGATATGTATCGAGACGGCATCGTTTGGCACAAATTTGGGCTGTGTGGTCATTACCGTTTTACCTGAGCCGCTCTGCGGGAGCTCATCAATGACTCGTTCCCGAACGAACACGTTGTCGATCTCCGGAAGTATAAGCGTATCCATAAACCGCTTTATGAATGTCGATTTACCCGTTCGAACGGGACCGACCACGCCGATATAGATATCCCCCTGTGTCCTCTTTGCTATATCATGGTAAAGCTGTGCTCTGTCCATATGGTCTCCCTTCATAGCTTTAATGCATTTAATTTATATGACGTTTTTTCCTGTAAATGCAAAAAGTACGGCAAAACAACAAAACCCCGGGTCGAATCAATGCCGGACCCGGGGGTGGTACGGAGCGCACTTTACCTCATGAGCTCTTCCATTTCGTCAAGCAGCTCGCCGAATAGTTTTAGTGCATCGTTGATGGGCGCGGCAGTGGTCATATCTACACCCGCCATCTTCAGTATCGTGATGGGATCCGCACTGCCACCGGCTGAGAGAAACCTCTTGTAGTCGGCAACTGCGGGCTCGCCCTCGGTTAGTATGCGATTTGCTATCGCACATGCTGCGGAGAAGCCGGTCGCATACTGGAACACATAGAAGTTGTAGAAGAAGTGCGGTATGCGAGCCCACTCATGGGCGATCTCCTTATCTACAACTATGGCATCACCAAAATACTGCTTGTTCAGCTCATAATACTTCTCACAGAGGGCATCTGCGGTGAGTGATGCACCCGTCTCGCCAAGCTGATTCATGAACAGCTCAAACTCGGCAAACATAGTTTGACGATAGAGCGTGCTGCGGAAGCTCTCAAGGAAATGGTTGATGAGGTACGCACGCTCACGTTTATCTGAGGTGTTGTTCAAAAGGTACTTGACAAGCAGTACCTCATTGCAGGTGGAGGCGACTTCAGCAACAAATATCACGTAATCGGCGTCGCATACGGGCTGATTCTTTATGGAGTAGTAGGTGTGGAGGGAGTGCCCCATTTCGTGAGCAAGTGTGAACATGCTGTCAAGCGTATCCTTATGATTGAGGAGCACATAGGGATGCGGATCACCGCAGGAGGAGTATGCGCCGCTGCGCTTGCCCTCATTCTCATAAACATCAATCCAGCGATTGTTGAAGCCCTCCTTGAGTATTTCGATATAGTCCTCGCCGAGCGGAGCCAAAGCCTTTATGACTATCTCCTTTGCCGCCTCATAGGGGATTTCCTTATCGAAATCAGAGACAATGGGGGTGTAGAGGTCATACATGTGGAGTTCGTCAACGCCCATGAGCTTTTTGCGAAGCTCAACATACCTGTGCAGATAACCGAGATTCTCATGAACGGCATTGATGAGGTTGTGATACACGGATACGGGAACCTCCGTCTCATCAAGGGAGGCATGGAGTGTGGATTCATAGTTGCGGACACGCGCATTGAATATGAGCCCCTTGACCTGAGCATCAAGGAAGGCAGCGGTGGTGTTCTTAAAGCTCTCGAATGTGTGATACAGACTTTCAAATGCAGCCTTTCTCACGTTGACATCGGGGTTTTCAAGCAGGGGGACGAACGAGCCCTGCGTAACCTTAAGGATATTTCCTTCGGAATCGGTGATGTCGGGGAAGCGAATGTCCGCATTACGGAAGGCGGAGCCGATCTCACCCGGTGCAGATGTCACCTGACCGGAGAGGGCAAGTATCCTCTCCTCTGAGTCAGAGAGGGTGTGAGCCTTCCGACGGCGGATCCTGTCGAGCTTACGCCGATATACCTTAAGCTCGGGCTTTTCCTCCATGAAAGCGGCGAGCTTTTCATCTGGGATTGCAATGATCTCGGGAGTGGAAAAAGCATCTGCACTTGCTATCTGCACATAGAAGCTCATAACCCGGCCCTTCATGGCCTGATATGTGCCGTTTGCGGTATCCTCATCCGACTTGCGCATGGCATAGTTGATGAGACGACCCAGCTTTAGGGTGAGCTCATCGCCGAGCTTGAGGTACTCATAGAGAGTATTTGCGCTTTCACCGAGACGTCCGCAGAAGCTCTGAATGAGTTCCGGCAGATCCTTCGCATCTTCGAGTGCGGAATTCCAAAGCTCATCGGTTGCAAACAGATCCTCGGTCGCCCATGTGTACTGTACATCCACTTCGCTGCGCTTGGGGATATGCTTTTGTTTCGCCATTAGATAACCTCCTGATAAGTCCGGGTTCACAGCGTAGAACCCAAATCAATGATAATGCCCTATTATATCACACATTTCCAAATATGTACAGCTCAAAATGACGCAGATTTCAATGTGGATCAATACAATATTATCTGCGAAAAGGAGGACTCCTAAATGACGATTCAAGAAGCTATGCGAGAACGACACATGGTACGAAAGTATCTGGAGAAGCCTATCCCGGCGGAAATCACTACCCAGTTACAAGCTCGGATGGATGAGGACAACCAAGCCGGCGGTCTGTGTTTGACCCTGGTCACCGGCAATTCTGATGGCCTAGGGGGCATGGCAAAGCTCATCAGCAAGAATGTGAGCAACTATATCATACTTGCCGGGCCGGACACCCCAACTTTGGACGAGACTCTGGGCTATTGGGGCGCAGACGCCATGCTCTTTGCACAGACCCTGGGCCTAAACAGCTGGTGGATCGGAGGCATGTTTAACGCCAAAGGCGCAGCGAAGCATCTTGTTGGAGAAGGGCTTCGGGTCAACGGTGTTATCGCCGTAGGCTATGGAGCCACCCAGGGTATTCCCCATAAATCGAAGGCAGCAGCAGACATTAGTTCGTATGACGGCGTTGCACCCCGGTGGTTTCAGGACGGGGTGTCAGCCCTGCTGTTGGCACCCACGGCGCTGAACAAGCAGGCATATCGTGTCCACGGGGAGGGAAACAAAGTCACGCTCGTCTGCGACAGCGGGCACTTTGCCGGAATTGATCTGGGCATTGGAAAATACCATTTTGAAGCAGGCGCAAGGAAAGACAATTTCGAATGGGCATAGGCTCTGTAAGGCGATCCCGATGGGAGGAGAGATTCAAACATTGCAGCATCTGATGGATGACGGCTGGTTTATGCTGGTGATTGCCGGTATGGGTATCTCAGTCTCTGCGGTATCCCAGGTGTTTACGGGCTGAATTTGGCGGAAACGATGCAGCTTATCTCCGTACAGTTGCTGAAAAGCGCACCAGAGCGTTACTACAAGGTGGTGTGCCACGCATTTCTGGACGCCATTTTGGAATTGGGCCTACGATCGCCCATGAGAAGCCGGCAGAATTGTAGGCGGCGAGGAAGGCGCAGGGCATCATTACCACCAATCTGGATGACGTCCGCATTTGGAACTGGTGTGCTACCTATCGACATTCAGGGAACCCCTGATTTAATCCGCACCACAAAAGAGGTTCCTCCGGATATGGTACAAAACACCCGCAGAGCAATGGTGATGCAAGGCGATGTAGCAAGCGACATTTACTGACGAACACACCATCTATGACAGCTATGCCATGCGGAAATTCACGGGCATAGACTTCATGACCCGGGTAGTGCCGGATGAAACAGTGTTGTGCAAATTTCGCAATCTTCTGGAAGAAAACGGCCTAAACAAGCTGTTTTTTGATGTGACCAATCGAGTCATGATGGCGACCGGTTATATGATGAAGGGCGGCACCATTGTAGACGTCACCATCATTACCGCACCCTGCTTCACGAAGGACGCCGAAAAACCCGTGACCCAGAATTGCACCAGACCCGGAAGGGGAATGAATGGCGGTTTGGAACGAAGTGCTACATCAGCGTAGATGCGTGCAGAGGTCTGGTTCACACGATGACCGTTACAGCGGCAAATGCGCATGACATCATACGAACAGCGAAGCTGTTCCGGGAAGATGGCTGGGCAGAGCATGCGTTTCGTATCATCGAGCGTCAGTTTGGCTATAAAAAACGGTGTGTTGCGAACAAAAGAAAAGCGAGAATCGGCTATACGCCATGCTCGCCTGCGCCAATTTATATACGATCGCCATCACTGACCCAAAACCCTGCACAACCTGACGTGGGGGCAGTCTGCCCTTTTGGAAATATGGCAGAAAAGATGCCGAATAACGGCTGTTTTGCGCTGAAATCCTCCGTCTGAAACCGAAAAACGGTTACTACCTCAAGTGGGAGCTGAATAAAGGAGATTTATTCAGAGGTTCCATAAAACAATTTATTTCGTGCGCCGCAGCTGGGCAGTGGCGCACGTTCCATACTGAAAACAATCAAACGGGTATGAGCCTGCGGCCTCTAAGCCATTTGACTGTGTCATGCAAGGTATCTTCCAACGATCGAGTTTTATAACCCAGTTCCCGTGTGGCCTTGGCGTTTGAAAAATTCCCGTTGGAGCTGAGCGTATACAGGGAATATTTGGTAAACAGCGGCGGCTGGCCAAGCAGATCATAATAAAGCTCCGCCAGAGGCGCTACCGTGCGCACAAACCAAGCGGGCAGAATGGTGCGTAACTTCTTGATGTTTGCAACACGGCCGACGGTGTCAAGCAGTTCCCGTATCTCAATATAGCGATTGGATAATATGTAGCACTCACCGGCGCTTCCTTTTTCGTCTGCGGCTATTATCCCGCGGGCTACGTCTCGCACATCCACAAAATCATATCCGCCATTGACGCAAGCTCGCAGCTTGCCCCGTGCATAGTCGATGATAAGCTGGGTGGTATGCGTCCTGCCATAATCTCCCGGGCCAATAATGCCGGATGGGTGCAGTATGCAGGCGTTCAATCCCTGATTCTTTACCATATCCAATACAAGGTTTGCAGCCATGGCCTTGCTCTTTGCGTACTGTCCTACCACATTGTCCGGCTCAAACCGCTCGACCTCGGTAATAACCTGACCCTTGGGTCGTTCAGGTATGGCGTGAACACTGCTGATATACAGCAGCTTGCCGCCGGCCTGCAATGTCCTTTGCGCAACGTTCAGAGTTCCGTCCACATTGACACGGAGGAGCGCATGATCCCTGCCGGATTTTATGCTTACCTTGGCTGCACAGTGGATGACCGTCAACTGTTTGTTTTCTAAGTTCTCGAACAGAGGCTCCAATGTATCGGGCATGGTAACATCGCCATGGAAAATCGTGCAATTCTTTCCTTCCTGTATGTGGGGAGTTTCATCCTGAAGCACCAGCGCACGAATTTCAATTTCGGAATTTTGAGCCAACTCACGCACGATATTGTTCCCTAAAAAACCATTAGCTCCGGTGACTATAAACAGCTTTTTCATCACAAACTCCTTTCTGTGGCAGACGCCCCGCTTATGCGATAATAATATATCACGCCTGCGGCAATGTCAATGAACATCATGTGGCAAAATCGAGGCGGCAATGTGTACCCATGACCAGTTTGCGATCCAAACTGCAGGGTTTATCATATAGATATGCAATTATTATATACAACGAAACACTTTCTAATCCTTGGAATAAGCTCTTGAGAAATTTCAAATTCTGTGCTATAATACCCCACTTGCGAGGCGAGCACAGATCATTCATAAAGTTCGGGAGGTGCCCATGATCGACTTTCATATACACTGCAGTGCGTCGTTTGACTGTGAGGCTGAGCCGCAGGCACAGATTGATGCGGCGTATAGAAAAGGCATAACGACGCTCTGCTTCACGGATCACGTTGATTTTGACTATCCGGAGGGTCATCCGAATGCGCCTGAGATTGCAGACATAGCAGCGAGGCAGCGCATTCTTGAGGCTGTTGATCGCCGGGGCATCACTGTGCTCTCAGGCATAGAGCTTGGCATTTTGGACGCCGCCTCCGCTGCGGAATCTGCCGCATACCTCTATAGCATAATGGGCAAAGTACCGGTGGACTTTATAATCGGTTCCGTGCATCAGTGCGATGGGCATGACTGCTACTATCCGGAGTATTACGAGGGCAAGACAAAGGCATATGCCTACAGCCGCTATGTGGAGCAGCTTGCAAAGGCGGTCAAGTGCTGCGATATGTATTCGGTGGTGGGGCATTATGACTTCTGTGCCAAGTTTGCGCCATACGCTGACAGAGCTATGCGATATACCGACGCTCCGGATGAGTTTGACGAGCTCTTTGCTTATGTTGCGCAGAACGGCAAGGGTATAGAGGTCAATACCGCCGCATGGCGTGACGAGGCCGCATGGGGGCTGGATATAGTCATACGATACAGACAGCTCGGAGGTGAGATAATCACCATCGGTTGCGATTCGCACAGGCCGGAGAACGTGGGCAAGCGCCTGCGTGAGGCGGTCGAGATTATCCGCCGTGCCGGCTTTAAGTACATTACGGAGTTCAGGGGAATGGTTCCGAATTTCATTCCTATTGATGAGGTTTAGATTTGGCTGACGACGAGCTTATGCCAAAGGGCACTATCACCGCCGTGGAGGCGCTCTCACGTTCTCTCTTTATGCGAGGGTGCGTTGACCTGAGGCTGATATGCGAATACTCAGGCCTTTCCTCCCAGGAAGCATACGAGAGGCTTGTTGGGCTCGTCTATTACGATCCTGAGGAGGACGATCTGGTCGCCGCATCGGAGTATCTTTCGGGTAACATACTCAAAAAGCGCAATGCTGCGTTGCGCATGATGAAGAGAGAGGAGGAGTTCGGCGCCCCCAAACGGCCGTTTCAAGTGGATCTTGGCGAGAATATAAGAGCTCTCGACGGCGTTATGCCAAGGTTTGTCAAACCAGAGGAGATCCGTGCGGCCATTGGCAGCCCGTGGATACCCGCATGGGTGTACCGCAACTTTATTATCCACCTCATAGGCATCAAGCCGGACAAGGGTAAAAAGCCGTCGCTGATAGTGGAATACGTTCGTCCTGCCAACCATTACATAATCCACGGCAAGAAAAAGTACGCCCAATATACACGCGCAAGGCTGACATACGGTACTGAGCGCATGAACGCCCTTGAAATCATCGAGCGAATGCTCAACTCCCGTGAGGTCATCGTTTACGATACCGTTTTTCCGGATAACGTGGGTAACCCGGTTCGACGCATAAACAAAGCGGAGACGCTTGTTGCGCAGGAGCGAAGCAAGCTCATTGCTGAGAAATTTTCGCTTTGGCTTTTCCATGACGAACCTCGCAGGACTCGGCTCGTCAATCACTATAACGAGTGCTTCGGTGCTATCCGTCCGAGGATATACAACGGCAGCGATATGAAACTGCCCGGGAAGAACCCGAGCATACGACTTCAAAAGTATCAGCTTGATGCAGTCTGTCGTATAGTCAATTCCAGAAATACTTTGCTTGCGCACCAGGTCGGTGCAGGCAAGACATATGTCCTTGCAGCTGCGGCTATGGAGCTCCGCAGGATGGGAAAGTCAAGGAAGAACATGATAGTCGTGCCGAATAACATACTCGACCAGTGGCATGAAGAGTTTCTCCGCTTGTATCCCAATGCAAAGCTGTTGGTGATCGAGCCTAAGGAATTTACTCCGGCTCGGCGCAAAAAGATGCTTGAGCGCATGAAGACCGAGGATTCGGACGCCATAATACTGGGGTATGGCAGCTTTTTCCTGATACCGCTCTCAAAGGAGGAGAGGGAGAAGGAACTCATAAACAATCTTGCCGAAATATCGCGCGCCGTGCGTGATGCCGTGTACAACGATGCATATGTGGTGCTCAACCGCTATTCGGCGCGCATAGAACGACGACTGCGAAAGCTATGGGATGACGAGCCTCCCAATCCGGCAGGCGAGCTGTGCTTCGACGATTTAGGGGTCGATACCATATTCGTTGATGAGGCGCACAACTTTAAAAACATAAGCATAGAGACTAAGCATGGCACACTGCCCGGACTCAATACAAAGGGGTCAAAGCGCTGCGACGATCTGCTTGCAAAGGTTAGGTTTATCCAGCGGACTCACGGCGGCAGGGGAGCTGTATTTGCAACGGGTACGCCGATAACCAATTCGGTATCGGATTTATATACAATGCTCCTCTACCTTGCGCATGAGCGACTTGAGGAACTCAATCTGCTAGAGTTTGACAACTGGGTAAAGCTCTTCTCGGAAGTCACGGAGGAGTTCGAGGTCGAAGCAAACGGCGTTGGCTACCGCCTGCGCAGACGTTTAAGCAAGTATCACAATCTGCCGGAGCTTTCCCTGCTGCTGTCTGGTATAGCGGATCTGCACTTTTCAAACGATGATGAGCAGCACTTGCCCTCCAATGTACACTATCATAATTGCACAGTGCCGGCGACTGACGCTCTGCGCACCTATATAAGCGAGCTTGCCGTCCGTGCAGAACGGGTGAAGAGCGGCGTTGTCGCTCGTACCGAGGACAATATGCTCAAGATAACTACCGACGGACGCAAGGCGGCTCTCGATATGCGACTTGTAACGCCCGAGGCAGAGGATGACCCAAATTCGAAGATAAACTCATGTGTTGAAAATGTATACAGTATCTGGAGCGCCGACAGGACGATAACCCAACTGGTATTCCTTGACCAGTCCACTCCGAAGGAGGGATTTAACCTGTATGATGACCTCAAGCTAAAGCTCTGCAAAAAGGGCGTGCCTGCGGATGAGATAGCGTTCGTGCATGATGCCGTGAATGACATGATGCGAGCGGCTCTCTTTAACAAAGTCCGAAAGGGCAAGATAAGGATACTTATCGGGTCAACATTCAAACTGGGGATTGGCGCAAACGTACAGGAGAACCTCTGGGCAGTGCATCACCTCGATATTCCGTGGCGACCTTCTGATGTCACACAAAGGGAAGGGCGTATGCTCCGCCAGGGCAACCGCAATGATGAGGTCGCCATCTACCGCTACATAACCAATGGGAGTTTCGACGCCTATTCATGGCAGCTTCTTGAAAATAAGCAGAGGTTCATATCACAGATAGTCAACGGTGATTATCCCACACGCAGCGGCGATGAGGTGGATGAGGTCGTCCTTACATACAGCGAAGTCAAGTCCCTTGCCGTCGGCAATCCTCTCATAAAGCGCAGGATAGAACTTGAAACGGAGTTGCAGCGCAAGGCAATGCTCAGATCCAGAGTGGACAAAGCAAAGGATTCCGCACGGGAGCAGCTCCTGCAGTTTCCCCAAAAGGAGAGGCAGCTTCGAGATCTCATCGGTGAATATGAGCTTGACGTGGCAATCTCCACATCAAATACCGGCGACGGCTTCTCCATCGAATTGATGGGGGAAAGCTATCTCCGCAGAAGAGACGCAGGCGAGCGTCTGCTTGAGTTGCTTGATGAATATGCGTACATCCGAGAGCCGGTGCTGATAGGTCGGTTCAGGGGCTTCCTGTTCTATCTTGCAAACGATGCGTCGGGAATCAGACGTGTGCTTCTTCTTATGGGAGCAACATCCTATAGCGTTGAACCGGGCGACAGTGCGTACGGGTTGGCAATGCGCATCGATAATGCGGTAAATGCCATCCCGAAGAAGCTCGCCGAGGCCAAGCAAGCAGAGGAGATGCTTAAGCAGGATGAAGCAGCACTTGTTGCGGAGATAGAAAAGCCCAACCCGTACGAAGAGGAAATGCGCACAACGACCGCTGAGCTCATGGAGGTGAACCGCCTGCTCGGGCTCGGTTAGCTTTTCCATAAGGTGCTTGACATGGTGACAAGAATATCGGATAATACAGGCAGTTCCGGCATGCGTGCCTTAGTGTGAAAGGAGTTTAACTATGGGTCTTATCAAAGCGGCGATCGGTGCAGTCGGCGGAACCCTGGCCGACACATGGCTTGAGTATTTTTACTGTGATGCAATTCCTTCTGATATACTTGCTGTCAAGGGTAAAAAGCGTGTATCGGGGCGCAGCAGCAACACCAGGGGCGAGGAGAACATCATCTCCAATGGCTCCGTCATTGCTGTTGCCGACGGTCAGTGCATGCTGATCGTGGATCAGGGCAATGTCGTTGAGATATGTGCGGAACCGGGTGAATTCCGTTATGATTCTTCCACGGAGCCCTCTGTTTTCTACGGCAAACTGGGGAAGAACATTGTCGGCACTTTCAAGTCCATGTGGGAGAGAGCAAAGTTTGGAGGAAGCCCCGGCAAGGATCAACGTATCTATTACTTCAACACCAAGGAGCTCGTCGGCAATAAATATGGTACAATGAACCCCGTCCCGTTTCGTGTTGTTGACAACAACATCGGTCTTGATATGGACATATCCATCCGCTGTTTCGGCGAGTATTCATATAGGGTTATCGACCCCATCCTTTTCTATCGTAATGTTTGCGGGAACTTCAGTGCCGATGCCTATCCTCGCAGTCAGATAGACAGCCAGCTTAAGAGTGAGCTTCTCACGGCGCTCCAGCCTGCGTTTGCAACGATCTCCACAATGGGTATCCGGTACAGCGCCCTGCCGGGACATGCAAGCGAGTTGGCGGATGTCATGAATGCCGAGCTATCCTCCAAGTGGAGCGAGTTCCGTGGTATATCCATCGCCTCGTTTGGCGTGAGCTCCGTTACCGCAGATCCCGAGGACGAGAAGACCATAAAGGAGCTTCAAAGGAACGCCGTATTTCGTAACCCAAATATGGCTGCTGCACACCTTGTCGGGGCGCAGGCTCAGGCCATGCAGGATGCTGCAAAGAACGAGAGCGCCGGTTCTGTGATGGCGTTTGCGGGCCTCAACATGGCGGCAAACGCCGGAGGCGTGAATGCTCATTCCCTGTATCAGATGGGTGCGCAGCAGTCTGCGGCAGACGGCTGGACCTGTGCGTGCTGCGCTGTCAACACAGGTAAGTTCTGCACGAACTGCGGGAAGACAAAGCCGACTCCGGCAAATGCGTGGAAGTGCGCCTGCGGCACTGAGAATACCTCCAAGTTTTGCATGAATTGCGGCGCCAAAAAGCCCGAGTCCGCCGAGGGATGGAAATGCGCTTGCGGCGCTGTCAACAAGGGCAAATTTTGTACCGAGTGCGGTGCAAAGAAGCCTGCGGGCGCTCCGCTCTATCGTTGCGATAAATGCGGTTGGGAGCCGGATAATCCATACGATCCACCTAAGTTTTGCCCCGAATGCGGCGATATGTTCGATGAGAACGACGCAAAGTAACGACACATATTGATTGATCTTAATTAAATGCCGCCGTACCCACGGCGGCATTCTGACTATTAAACTTAACCGTCGGCTCAACCGGCGGTTATGCTTGCAAAACGATCTGCTTACTTGCGGGCTTGGATAAAATATGGGATGACTGCAAGAACATGATGATTGTAAAAAACATGGGTATGCCTCTTCGGAAGCACATGGCTATGAATATTTATGTTTATATTTTG
The DNA here is from genome assembly GCA_944336475.1 of uncultured Clostridia bacterium. GTDB lineage: Bacteria > Bacillota > Clostridia > Christensenellales > CAG-138 > CALVLD01. Next base: position 11,879 of record CALVLD010000005.1, on the reverse strand, counting down.
TCCGCGTCCCAAGGATTCGGGAAGCTCCGATGTGTCAGACGTGTTTTGTTATGTGACCTTTTGCGGTATGATCATCTTCTTCAAGCTAAAACTGTATCCAGTACCGGTCGATACTATGCACAACAGGTGAAGTAGCCTTTTGCTGCGTCTCTTACGTTGCACTACTCAATGGAATTTTTATAGAGCGGAGCCCACAATCAAACTACACCACATTCCTGCGAGGCAATTATCATAACTGTTGCGAACGGCTCTTGTACTCCTTGCTGCATTCGCACTGTTCATCAAAGGCTTACCCGGATTCTTGGCCCAATATGGGGTGTTTTTGCATTAACGGATCGGCGCAGGGTTTGTATATTATCTCTCGATGGGTGATATCGCAAGCGATGCTGCAGCGGCCATTTGCGTTGAATGCCCTCTTTGTCCTGTGATCCATGCGCTTATGCGGCAGGCGTAAGAAGTAGGCCATGAGAGAAACTATTGTGTGTTAGAGCCCGTAAAAGAAGCCGATATTGCAGGTGCGCAGACGCACGCTTTTGTCATTTTTGACTTGTATTTGGCGCCACAGTGGCGCCGGCGGTCATAGGGAAAAGGAGTATATTCTTGAATATGCGAATGGCTCAAGCTTTTTTGCATTTACTTGGACAATAAAAGTAACAATTTGGCTATGATGATCCGGAAGGGAACTTTTGCGGTATGCGCCGACTATGGGCGAGCTTACTGCCACAGCATTTTGCGGCTTTTCACTATATACACAACCCAAGCGTGCCTGTGAATAGTATGTATTGAGCTTTGGCTCAGAAAGGACAAACATTATGGGAATCACAGTTTCAAATAAAACTTTAAGCAAGATGGAGATCGAATGCGGAGGAACGTTTAATGTCCAGCTTTCTCTGGCAGCGGCACCGGATATCGTTGAGAACCCCGTCGATATAGTACTAATACTTGACCGATCCGGGAGCATGGCAGGCACCCCACTTGCAAATCTGAAGCTCGGAGCAAAGAGCTTCATCGATATTATTGATGAGGCGACCGATCCATCGGGAGATGGGCAGATAGGCGGAGGCAGCCGTATCGGCATCGTTAGCTTCTCGTCAACGGCGACGCAGGATACTCAGCTCATCACCGATGTTAACGAACTGAAAACGACGGTAGATGAGCTTACAGCAAGCGGCCAAACGAACCACGCAGATGCTTTTACGAACGCACAGGCGTTGTTCGACCCTTCCTCGTCGAATGCCAGGGTAATGGTAATGTTCACCGATGGCGAAACGACGGTCGGCGGCGATCCGTCGCCAATAGCGGAGGCAGCAAGAGCTGCAGGAACCGTCATATACTGCATCGGGCTGATCGGAAGCGGCGGCGTTGACGTAGATGCGTTGGAGGACTGGGCATCGAAGCCAGCTTCATCGTATGTGGTAGTCACACCGGATGACACTGAGCTTGAGGAGCTGTTCGAAAATCTTGCTCGCAACATTACCAAGCCCGGAGCCACCAATATCGTTCTGGAGGATACGGTTTCACCATGTTTTCGGATCACGGGACTTTCGAGCCCTACTAAGGGAAGCGCAAGCATATTGAGCGAAACGACCGTGCGCTGGACCATCGACAAACTGGGCGAAAGCGGTAGTGAGGGTGCAGAGCTCAGATTCAGCGTTCAGCATGTCGGCACATGTTCGGGCTCCACGGAGGTGAATGAGAGAATAGATTATTCAGACAACGAGAACAATGCCGTGGCGTTTCCATCGCCCGAATTGGAGATTAACTGCGGCACAGATATTATACCGGAGGGATGCCCTATACCCATATCGTTTTCAATATGTGGGTGCGAGGACTCCGTTGAGTTTGATGCAGGCGATATAGGCATGGCATCGCTTGGAAAAATACTGCAGCTGGATGTCACCATTCAAAACGCATGCCCAAACAAGCGCATTGCCCTTGCCGCTATGCTAAGCGAGGTTGATGAGTCGGGCGAGGAATATAGCCGAGGAATGAAAACGATCGTCGTACCTGCGCATACTCGACCTACCTGCAGCGATGTAACGGTGAGATGTATAAAATTTGTGCTGCCAGAGGAGCTAAATGTATCGGGCGGCTCGTCCAACTCACCATGTGGATGCAGAAATCTAAGGGTACGCTTCATTGCACACTACATCGACAGCGATTTTGAGTGCTGTAAACTGACGATATAGGTCAAAAGTGATAAGGCGGCAGAGCGCAAGCTGTGAAGCGGTTTGACGCTCTACTGCCTATATCAGTGAATGAATCCCACTCCATATCATATATATTCCAAACAATCCCAGCGCAACGGGCACTACATAGGCAGATATGCGTCCCAGTGCGTTTTCAAGCTTTATTATTGCTTTTGTCCCCTGCAGTCTGCTGTATCCCAGATAGATGAGGATAAGCGGAAGCGCATATATAAACGAATAAAGCGCAATGAATGCAAGCACCAGAGGAAACACCAAATCATAAGAGGCAAGCGTCGCAAGGAATCCGAAATACGGCAATGCGCTTGTAAGCTCGACACCGCAAAACGCTGCGCCCATTATGAAAAGTGATAGGGGAGAGAGGCCCGCAGGAGGTTGTGCCTCCGTTCTGCTGTTTGCAGAGGCCGTTTTACCTCTTGCGGTTTTGACAGTAAGGCGCACTCCAAATATGAGGCATACGGTTCCTACAATGATCTCCGTGCCGTATGTGTATATAGGGTAGGCGGAAGCCATCTGCGAAATCAGGCCGGATACCCAATCGACAACACCATAGTATATACCAAGGCCGAGAACTACATTTGCAAGTCCCATGCCGAGGATGAAGTACAGTGTATGCCGCTTTTTTTTCACCATTGACTGCAGCAGCATCTGTTGGGCAATGGCAGACGGATTAAGGCTGTCCACGAAGCTCGCAGCGAGCGCAGTACCGATTAGACCGAACATAATTACCTCCTGAATAAAAAGAACGCCCGCATACACATCTTCAAAGACCTAATGATGTGTACCGAACGCTTTCGCATCCTCTGCCCGGTGGCAGAAAAATATTATGGTCGCATTGTACCGCAGCTGCGTTAAAATGTCAACCCCTTTGGCGCACCGCAGCCATTGTGTTGTTCAGCTGTTAAGCACAGGCTACACTCAAGCGTACATAGAAAGCCACCATTCACGCATATATATCCGAAATTATTGACTGTTCGATCGGTGCGTGAGAGAAAACTCAGTATTGAGTGCCGTACGGGGATTAATGAAAGAGAAAGTGCGCACGCTCTCATAATAGTATCTGCATCAGAATATTGAACATATGGCGCACATTTGCCGATGTAATACTTGTAATTTTCCGGACGCATTCAACCACGATAGCTCCGGCTGTTTTTCGTGTTGATTACCGTATTTTTGACCACGACGCAATGTATCAAAACGAAGCTTTTGGCTATTTAGAAACAGGCCGACAAATCAGAAACACACATTGTATTTCCGGTTCTATGCAAAGATTCAGCATTGACCATATAAACCTGAAAATTAAGTGTTGACATAAACGATACACAACGCTATAATAGATGACAACGTAATAACATAGTTGCGTTATTGCGTAATTAACGATAGGAGGATTAGGTGTATGGGTAGCAGGAATCAGATTTTCAAAAGTGCAATTGCATTGCTGATTACCGTATTGATGCTATGCGTCGCCTTTGCCGGGATGTTGAACAACATTGCTTTGGCAGATGCTGACAGCGGCACCGACGCAGGTGAAAAGCAGGCCTTGTGCGATGAGAAAGGGAGCGGAGTCAGGCTGTACGCTTATCGCTCGTGGAGTGAGAATGCAGATGAACAGAGGGATTTCGTGACATTTACAACAAGTGACCTTGGAAGCATCGAGACCCTATGGCCCTATTCTGCTGGCATGGTAGCCGCCGAGTACTTTAACGGAACACTGTATGTCGTTGACGACAGCCTCGGCTTCTCTGCCGTGAATATGGCAGATGGCACGGCAGAGAGGATAGCAACACTAAACTGCATGGTAAACGATATGACCTATGATTATACCTCGGGCACGATGTTTGGTCTCATATTCGACTATGCAGTGGGCGCAAGCCGAATCGCACGCATAGACATTGAGACTGGCGAAATAGTGCTTATGGGCGCTTTTGAGAGCGGCGTCAATATGATGACCATAAGCGCAGGCAGGGATCCCGGCGTGTTCTACGGCACAGCTGAGAGCGGACTTGTGTATTCCTTTGATGTTTACGGAAACTGCACACAAATAGCCGACACGGGCTTTTCGACAGTATACGGCTCATCGTCCACCTATTGCTATGAGGATGATATGCTTTACTGGCAGCATAATCCCGGACAGGAGATAGTTCAGATAAATCCTTTAACCGGCGAGGTAAATGTTCTTGGGAATCTCCAAAACTACACAACTCTTACCGGCATCACGACAATACCCGACCCAGAGGATTTGCCTGAGATTGGCGGCGATCAAGCGGTTACGGAGGTAATTCTCAACACGGACGAATTATTGCTTGCCCCGGGGCTGACGAAACAGCTTTCTGTCACCATCGTTCCTTTTAATGCCAGCAATCAATCTGTCGCTTGGTCGAGTAGCGATGAAGCCGTTGCTGTTGTTGATGAAAATGGAGCCGTGACCGGCGTTACCACGGGCGAAGCCACAGTCACGGTTACTTCGGTAGACGGAAATCACACTGACACCTGTCGTGTGTTGGTAACGGATGTGCCTGTCACATTCCTCGCTTATAGGCTCTATGCAGATGACGGTGTGTGCAATGATTATGTTTCCTTTACGGATATTGAGCCCAATGATGTTCAAAGCAAATGGCAGGGTACGTTCGAGCTTTATGCTTCCGAGTACTGCAATGGCGTTCTTTATGGTTCGGACTATATTAATCAGCGTTTTGTCACAATAGATCCCGAGACGGGGGAGATGACCCCAATTGGATTCTGTGAGTATGCGTTCACCGCATTAAGCTATGATTATGAAGCGGGTGTAATGTATGGGCTTTCATATGCTGTAGGAACAGGGCAGTCCATATTTGCTATAAACATTGAAACCGCAGAGCAGACATATATCTGCACGATACGTAGCGACAAGTCGTTTCATGCCTTTACGCACGCCGGCAACGGAGACTTCTATGCAATAGACGATGGGGGAGATCTCTGCACTATTGATGACCATGGCTTTGTTGAGATCATTGGTTCTGCGGGATTTACAAATGTATCAATGATTCAATCATTGACATATGACTACTATAATGAATGCCTCTATTGGGCGCATGCGCCAAGTGGGGAGCTTGTAAGGATCGATCCTGAAACTGCGGAACACACCGTCCTCGGCGTAATAGGCAACGGCGGACAGTACACCGCATTGACTGTGATACGCGATGAGGCATATACTCCCGAGCCTGTTGACTCGCATCCGGTTACGGGCGTGCTGGTTGAACCGGGAGCTGTTACTGTTGGTCCCGGTATATCTGTAAAACTTGACGCACTCATTTATCCATGGAACGCTGACAACAAGGCTGTTAGTTGGATGAGCTCGGATACTTCCGTTGCAGTCGTTGATGAATATGGGTGCGTTCGCGGCATCAGTGGCGGTACGGCGACAATCACGGCAACTACTGTTGACGGTGGTTATTCGTCAAGTTCACAGATTACAGTCCTTGATGAAGGGATTGAGTTGCGCGGCTCGCGGGTATTTAGCAACGGCGCCTACGGCGATCTTGTCAAATTCCATGATTATGGGTTGCCGGAGGTTGAGAGCCTCGGATATCCAAGATCTGAGATCTATGCCGGCGAATACTATGATGGAATCTACTATGGCTATGCGCAGAACACAGGGTTGTTGTTTGCGATTGACCCTGAGACCGGTGATAGCAGGATTGTTGGGCCATGCTACTATCAGCTCTGCGAAATGGCGTTTGACTACACTACAGGCAGCATGTACTGTATGGTGCTTGAGAATGACGTTAAATATCTTGCACGGATAAACATTGACACCGCCGATGTTACCGTAATAGGCAGATTTGATGCGCCCGAACAGATTATAACTCTCTCGGGTAGCAGGGACGGGAGTTTTTATGGCATCAGTTTTGCAGGAAATCTTTACAGGATTGACGCCTCTGCCCACTGTGAGCTGGTAGGTTTTACAGGATTCACTGCAAACTATCTGCAGTCCATGACATACGATTATCGCACGGACAGCATTTATTGGGCGCAGTACCCTGACGGCCTGCTCATTCGGGTTGATCCCGAGACGGGCGTCGGCACCTGCCTGGGTTATCTTGAGGATGCTCCCGAGATTGCAGGTCTCTATACAATATGCGACGAGCAGTATCTGCCGGAGAGAGTCCCCGGAGCGCCTGTTGAGGGTATATATCTCAGCCAAAACGAATTAAAGATAGAGATTGATATGAGCCGTCTCCTCGCAGCCGCTGTATTGCCATATAATGCGGAAAACCGTGATGTAACATGGTTCAGCAGCGACGAGAGCATAGCCATCGTTAGTGCGGATGGCCTCGTAACAGGCGTCTCTGCAGGCAGTGCAACGGTCACTGCCGTGACTGCAGACGGAGGATACAGCGCTTCTGCTACGGTAACCGTGGTTGAGCAGGGTACGAGGCTTTACGCTTACAGAAACTCGGGCATTGATGTTCAGAATGACTGGATAAGCTTTACCGACACTGACCCGTCAGTCCTTACATCACTATGGAGCGCACAGGAGGAGATATATGGCGCCGCCTATTATGACGGATACCTCTATGCTGCGTACCGCTTCGGCGCGCTTATTAAAGCGGAGATAGAGACTGGCGAATACACCCTTATAGGTTACTGTCAGGACGGCTACCAGACGTGGGGGATGACCTATGACTATACAACTGATACCATGTATGCCCTTGTTTATGAAGAAGCCAATAATGCTCTCCTACTTGCAGAGGTTAATATCAAGACCGCCCAGTTTGAGAACATGGTCGCTTTCACTGGCGCATCAAATATCAAAACGATAGCTGCGGGAAGGTACGGGCTCTATGCGCTTGACGGCAGCGGCAATCTGCTCAGCGTTAAGGGCGATGGGACATGTAAGGTTATTGCATCCTTGGGCTTCGAGATACCGTTTTTGACATCTATGGTTTACGACTATGAACGTGACGTGTTAATTTGGAGCCAGAACTGCTGGGGTTTCAATCAGGATAGCTATATTGTCAGCCTTGACCCCGAGACTTGTGAGCGTGAGATACTCGGTATAATCGGCGAGGGCGGCAATCAGCCGATACTTACCGCATTGGTATTGATTCCCAATGCCGAGGATCTTCCGGCTGACATACTACCGGGCGATGTAAATCTTGACGGTGCAGTAACAGTAGAAGATGTAATACTTGTGCTCAGACATACTTTGGAGATTGCAACATTAAACGGAACCGGTCTCATTGCAGCGGACGTTAATGGCGATGGCACAATAGACCTAAACGATGCAAGCATTATTATGAGAACGGCGCTAGGTATTGCGTAAGTTCACAGCGGCAGGGAGCCGATTCTCCGTAAGGATATGCTCCCTGCCGGTCTGCAATAATTGACAAGCAAGCATGCATAGAATAATGGAACGATAGATTACCTGCATGAGATTTGTTCGGGTATGCTTGATTTTTATACAGAGTGAGGTTATAATTACATGGTCAAGTCACTGAGTTTTAACGGAGGGACGCTTGTGGTTACGATATGCAAGGAGCCGATCATCGTTATCGAAACTGTTGAGATGCTTTACAGATTTGTAAACGGTATCGGTTTTGACAATCTCAAGACTGATTTTGTACGCAAGCATCACGCAAAAAAGAATGACAGATGGGTCAGCTATGTTGAAGAAAGGGCTGCAATTCTTTCGGGGATCATGGCACGGGTTTGTAAGGATGTTGACCCCAAGACTCCGCTTCTTCAGTACTACTTCAGCGGCTACAGCTATGCTTCACACTCGGACAAATGCTGCCTTGCTCAGCTTATGACATGGATACTTGCCGCATATACGCCTGGATTTGATAGTCATATATCCGCACTTAAAGCCAAATGGCTTGAAAAACTCAGAGAAAAGGATTCCATCATGTTGTCTCCTGGCATCTCATTTGAATTTGATTCGGGGGACAAATTGCGCGCGGAGCTTGTGGATAGGATAGACGCACTGCAATACCCTGAGGAGTTTCGCTGGCGACTGTTCAAACTGATCTCCAATCCCGAACACTATATTGACGAGCTCGCCGACCTGATCCGCCCTGTTGCACAAAGACTCAGTTGCGAACTGCTCAAGCTCCAACCGGAGGTAGACGCCTTTGAGCTTTATTGGAACGAGTATTTCGATACCCACTCATTTTCGGATTTTTCATTGAGCTTTTGCCATGTCGATGCAGAGTTTACCACAGAACAGGAGCTTTTCATATACATTGGTTTTATGAATCCGACCTCTGTAGTATCCGAGATTGGTTCCAACAGCCAGGCAAGCTGGTATGTTCGAATGGGATGGCTTCTTGATGAAGAGATAGCCCGTGTTTCAAACAATTTGCTGATAGACGAAATATGCGATGTGCTAAAGGTCTTGAGCGACAAGAGCAAGTTCGTTATCCTTCGTGAAACAAACAGCACTCCGAGGTATGGCGCAGAGCTTGCCGAGCAGATCGGACTTACCGGCGCAACCATTTCACGCCATATGAATACGTTGTTTAACTGTGGATTTATCATCGCGGAAAAGCACAATACAAAAGTCTATTATCGAACCGATAAGGAACGGCTTGCAGAGTTTCTTCGCACATTGCAGGATGAGTTGTTGAAATAAAGTGCGGCAAATTGATATTTTAACGTTCAACGGGCACAGGCACGCCGCATAAGAAATAAGCTAACTGCATTATTTGGATTAAACCTGATCCCTGGCGGCGGATAAAAGAGGCTCAAATTGTTCCTTCATTGAGCCTCTCAATTAGCGATAATGGGAGACAAGGATACATGCAAGTCTTACGGCCCCATTATTTAATATAAGCCTTCGTGAGACGAATAGCTTGGGGCCTCCTGTTCTTGTTCCAGATAACGGTTGTAACATGAGGGGACAGAATGAATGTATTTACCGTTTTTGCGTTTACGGAAACACATTCACAGACAATTGTTCATTTGCGAGAATATGTCCATAGATAATTTTGAACCTATGCTACTCCAGTTCAGTCTGAAAAACAAGGGCTTGAGGTAAATCGAATATCTTTTTCTTGATGAATAAAGGATATATATTCTTCTTTCAATCGCTCAAATGCCAGCTCAAAGTCATGGGCGCTTTCCTTGCATATCCATGACACAGTATTTTTTGTCGCCTGACCACCCTTTATCGATCGGCGCTTTTGAAACGAATCTTATTTCAACCATTTATTGCATCCTCCCTAATGAAATTTTCCTTGTTTCCCTATTCCTTGTGGGAAAGCAGTATTACCGTCTCCACATGGCATGAAGCGACAGAATGAATGTCATACCGCTATTCTCAGTGCCTGCCGTTCATGGGAACATATCAACGATGTTTTGTCCGTCATAGCGAACATATCGATAGACTATCATCCGTACAACTTACCATAAAAGAACTGCTCCTGAAACGCAATATCCCCTAATATTTTATCTTCGGGGATATCTGCTCCGTTTACCGAAACAATCCATTTATCTTCTGTATCATTGAATCGGTGGAATACCTTTATTACTTTTCCTTCAAATTCATTTAATGGTTCATCTGTTCCTAAAATATATACATCCTGCTCTGCACCGTCTGCCGTCATGACACCTTTCACATAGCCATAGTTTACAGGATATATCATGTCCGGATGTTTAGGATGTTGTGAGCCTAAAGGTCTATCCACTTTGCCTGAAACTGTTCTCCCGATAACATTACTGTAATCCGGCACGTCGTCATTTAAGGCACAGAAAAAGTAATCCAATGTATAAACCAATTTCCCACTGTCGTACAGCTTTTTTATATCGTCAACGGACATCCATTTGCAATCTACTGCCTCGTCTGTTGTTGCATTTTCAAGCTGCGCTTCTCCATCGTATTCAAACAGCCAGACATCCATAATATCCTGAAACGGTTGCCCGTCTATAACATCTCTGATTTTAGAAAAAAGCTTCTTCCCCTGAGAAGGCTCAAGAACTATTCCTATTTCTTCCTTTGCTTCTCTGATTGCACCGTCAACACTTTCTTCCCCTTTCAGCACCGAACCACCAACACATTCCCACATTAAAGGGAAAGTCGGTCGGTTCGCCGCTCTTTGTGATATTAGATACTCCCCATTTTTGTTTCGTATCCATACATGAACAACCAGATGATAATATCCTTCCGGAATTTGCTCTCCTCTTATATGCTCTTTTCCTGTTTTTCTTCGATACTTTGTGTACAAATCCCAGATTTCCATGTTACAAGACCTCATCTCCAAATAAAATCCCTTATCCTCTCGACATCAATACCACGCACTCGACTGTATTTTCGAAATTCGGAATAAACATATCGGCTTCGTTCCCTTGATAATATACCGGAAAACGAAATTGAATGCTCTTTAATATCTGACCGTTTTCCAACGGTTCGGGATATATCTCGATTTTCTTTATAAAGCTGTGAAGAAATTCTTTCTTCTCCATTTCGGTAAATTCATTATATATTATATCAAATAATTCTAAAAATTCAAATATTCGTTTCTGCGAGATTTTTTGCTCTTTTATAGCCTTGATTTGTGTTTGTACGGTTTCAAGATTTTCGGTTGCCTCTGCAATCTCATCATATAATGAATTTATACGATTTTGCATATCGGTATATTTTTGCTCATAATGCCTGTCGGAACAGTCGAGCCTATCAATTTGAGAACCGAGTCGTTCCTTTGCGGCAGTAAGCTGTCTTATCCGTGTCATTAAATATTCTTCTTCTTTTTCATACTTAGATAAATCTACACTTGCATCTAATTTTTCTTTTATTGCAGAATCGAACTTTGAATTTTTAACGATATTTCTTATTACTTCCACAACCGCTTCATTTATCTTTTCCTGATGAATTTGCTTTTTGAAAGTACATTTGTGACCGTCATATTCCAATCTGTGTTTGCAGGCGTAATACCAATAATCTCTGTAAAAACTTCCGTCTTTTTTGCGTTTGCGGTTGACACTTCCATACAACCCGGCACCGCATATCGGACATTTAATTATACCGGTCAATAAATGCTGATGTTCTGTATTGTATATTTTTTCATTCTTTATACCTGTCTTTTTTCTCTTATCCTGAGCTAAAAGCCAATCTTCTTCGCTGATAATCGCATCATGAATACCGTCATAAATAGGATATTCTTCTTGCTTTACCACATGATATTCATTACGGCTGCCTTGAATTTTTTCCGTTTTTCTTCGCCCGAAAGCAATTTTTCCGCAATAAATAGGGTTATCCAACACAAGCTTTACAAAATGTGCCGTAAATGCATCTAAAGTTCCGTTTTGGCGTTTCTTTTTGATATAGCCTTGGCGATTCAGATATTTTGCAACTGTACCGGCACCCATTGTGGTATGAATAAATTTATCATAAATAATGCGAATAATTTCTGCCTCGTCTTCGGCTATTTTTAACTCGCCGTCAATAAGTTCATAACCGTATGGGGCAAACCCTCCGTTCCATTTGCCTTCACGAGCTTTCTGCTTTCTGCCTTCCATTGTTTGAACAAGAATATTTTCTCGTTCAATTTCCGCAACGGCAGACAGCACTGAAATCATAAGTTTGCCGCTGTCCTTTGAACTGTCAATACCGTCCTCAACGCAGATAAGATTAACCCCGTAATCCTGCATCAGTTGTAAAGAATTAAGTACATCGGCTGCGTTTCTGCCAAATCG
>CALVLD010000004.1 GCA_944336475.1 uncultured Clostridia bacterium | reverse complement strand
GGCGCAGGGGATAGATTATAGAATTGGTTCCTATAACGTTGCAGGCAATGGGAGATCGATGGTGATGGGGGAGAATACGGGCGTCGCAAAGCTAATATGTGACGCTTCAGACGGCAGGATACTCGGTGCACAGCTAATATGCCCCCGCGCCACTGATATGATCGCCGAAATTGCCGCAGTGATGAAGCTTAAGGGTACGGCAAAGGACATTGCCGATACCATCCATCCGCATCCTACGGTAAGCGAGGTAGTGATGGAGGCAGCACACGACTGGGAAGGTCTCTGCTGTCATGCGCTTCCAAAGAAGAAATGATTTGAGGCATTTTTTGATAACTAAAGCACCCTCGGGACAAACCCGTTGGGGTGCTTTTCAATTTTTAAGACTGGGTCTACTCCACGGTCACACTCTTGGCAAGATTTCTGGGCTTATCGACCGAGCAGCCCCTTTGGACTGCCATGTAGTATGCAAGAAGTTGCATAGGCACTATCGCACAGAAGGGGGATAGTATCTCGCTGAGAGACTCGAGCTGCCACACCTCATTGCAGTGCCCCTCGATATCCGGCAGATATCCGTTTGTAATGCACAGCACATTTGCTCCTCTGACGCGCACTTCCTCAATATTGCTGGCGATCTTGGCTGAAAGATGCCTCTGTGTAACGAGCGCCACGACAAGGGAGCCATCCTCGATAAGCGCAATAGTTCCGTGCTTAAGCTCGCCAGCGGCATAGGCCTCGGAATGAATGTATGATATTTCCTTAAGCTTAAGAGCCGCTTCCATGGCAAGACCATAATCCAGACCTCTACCGATGAAGAACACATGCTTGGAAGCAAATGATTTGCTGGCAAAGAACTGGATACGTTCACGCTCGTTGATCAGATTTTGAATATGAGTTGGAACCTTTGACAGCTCCTCCAGGAGAGAGCTTACCTTTTTAGCGTCAAGCGCTCCACGGAGCTTGCCGAGATAAAGCGCTGTAAGAAACAGAACCGTTATCTGTGCCAAATAGGATTTTGTTGCTGCAACGGCAATTTCAGGTCCTGCATATGTAAACAACACAGAATCGGCTTCTCGTGCGATCGTACTGCCGATGACATTACATATGGCGGTTACATTTATTCCGCGCTGCTTTGCCATTCGCATTGCGGCGATAGTATCTGCGGTCTCACCCGACTGGGAGATGACAATGAGCTGCTCGCCTTCTTCAAAGCAATGGCCGCTGTATCTGAACTCTGATGCAATCTCGATTTCAACGGGAAGTTTAGCAAGTTCGGAAAAATATTTTTTTCCCATTACACCCGCATGGTATGCCGTGCCGCAGCCGATTATTCTGATACGCTTCAGCTTATCAACATCATCTGCATTCCATGGAAAGCAATCGGACTTCAATCGCATATCCTTAACGGAAACATATTGCTCAAGAGTTTTCCTAAACGCAACCGGCTCCTCGCAAATTTCCTTCATCATGTAGTGTTCATATGTGCCCTTTTTGGCAGCGTCAATATCCCAGTCAATATGGATGACAGCCTTGTTTATCGACTGGCCAAACTCGTTATAAAATGAAATGCCGTTAGGACGTAGAACCGCCACTTGCATGTCGGACATGAAGGTCACGTCACGGGTATATGCAAGCATTGCGGGAATATCTGAGGCGACATGGGCGCCGTCCTCGCCTATACCTACTACCATGGGGCTGTCCTTGCAGGCGCAGTAAATGCTATGGGGATCATCCATAAAGAGTATGGCAAGTGCGAATGAGCCCTCAATCATGCGCATGACCGTAAGTATGGCTGAAAGAGGATCACCCTTGTAAACATATCCGAGAAGTTGGGCAACGACTTCAGTATCGGTATCTGAAACAAAGCGACATCCATTGTTGACGAGCATGGTCTTTAGGCTCAGGTAGTTTTCAATTATGCCGTTGTGTACCAGAACGAGCTTTTGCTGAACGTCTGCGTGGGGATGGGAGTTTATATAGGAGGGCTCGCCGTGAGTTGCCCAACGGGTGTGACCTATGCCCGAGTTGCCAAAAATAGGCTCTTTTCTAAGAATCTCCTCAAGATTTTTGAGCTGCCCCTTTTCCTTACGCATAACAATGCCGGAGCCATTCCACACGGCTACCCCTGCAGAATCATATCCGCGGTATGCAAGTGTCTCCAGACCGTCAATAAGTATCGGCGTTGCATCCTTGTAACCGGTATAACCAACTATTCCACACATAGAACAATCCTCGCTGGATAGAGTTTACACTCATAATGATATGAGCACCAGATGGAGTATATATTGAAATGCCGCCAATGTCAATATTAATATGGCGGCAACACCTTGATATATGATTGCTTACCCATCACCGCAAGGTGGGGGAGGGGGAGAGTCGTCTTCATCCCGAAGCCTGATCACCTCGGCTGCAAGACGCCGGCGATCCTCGCTCATTGCGGCATAGTGCTTTCGTGTAGTGTTGACATCCTTATGACCGAGGACATCTGCGACCAAATATATGTCTCCTGTTTCACGATACAACATGGTACCATAGGTGCTCCTGAGCTTATGCGGAGATATTTTTTTTAGCGGAGCTGCAATCGCCGAGTATTTCTTTACAAGGAGCTCAACCGAGCGAACGCTTATACGCTTTTTCTGAAGCGATAGAAATAGCGCATGCTCATGGCCATCTGCCGCAGTAATGCCTTCGCGGATGATCAGATATTCCAGAAGAGCGGAGCGAACTTCCGGCCCGAAAACAAGCTGCTCTTCGTTGCCTCCCTTGCGCACTATGCGTACCTCGTTGGACATGAAGTTCAAATCATCGGTATCAATACCGACAAGCTCGCTTATTCGCATACCCGTCCCAAGGAACAGCGTGATTATAGCGGTATCACGCACTACAGTGCTCTTATGATACTGCCTTTGACGTGCCGACAGGCCCTCTCCAGACTCGACCGTAATAAGTAACCGTTTAATTTCATCCGGCTCAAGCCTTATGATAGCCTTTTCATGGAGCTTTGGCGTATCTATAAGGGATGGTGCGTTTGTTGAAATACGTCCCTTCTTATAAAGATACTTGTACAGTGCGCGAATCGCAGACAGCATCCTTGCCTTGGCCCGCTCACCGTTTGTTCGGAGGTCGTCATTATCATCCGATTCAGGGTACAAACTTACATATTCAAGAAAGCACTCTATGGTGTCAGTTGTTACCGAGTCAAGTATTGCATAATCTATACTGCGCATATTGTCGATACCTGCGCATAGATCAGTTGACATTAGATATGTAAAGAAGAGTTTGAGATCCACGGCATATCCATAGCGTGTCATTACGCCGGTTGTCTGCTCAACGCCGCGGAAGAATTCCGCACAGCATGGTGGTAGCATAGAGGACAGCTCTCGCAGTTTCAGCGTGAATTTCTTGTTCTTTTCCATAGCGTAGTCACCCATGGGGAAGCACCTCACAAACGGCTAAAGTCAGGAAAACCTGCACACCGATTATAACATATCTATTCGTTAAAGACAAGTTTAACGAATAGTTATAGTCGCAAATTACGTAAATATATTATTGAGAGCGTCCCCAACGGCTATTACCGGAAATCAGTCAGTGCCGACATTTTTGCTGCTTAGAAGTTCCTCCTGGATGCGCTTAATCTCTTTACGGGCGAGCGCATCACACCGATTGTTATGCTCATTATCTGCATGACCTTTGACTTTGAACCATCGTATGTTATGCAACTCTGACAGTTTGATCAACGTTTCCCACAAATCCCTGTTTTCAACCGGCCTCTTTGATGCGGTCTTCCAACCGTTCTTCAACCATGAGCTTATCCATCTCTGATTGAAGGCGTTGCATAAATATGCGCTGTCCGTATACAGATCGACATTGCAGGGCTGATTTAATATGCTAAGCGCTTGAATTGCGGCGGTAAGCTCCATACGGTTATTTGTTGTTTGAGCATTGCCGCCGCTGATCTCTTTTGTTCTATTAGCTGCAAAAAGTATCGCAGCCCAACCTCCGATGCCGGGATTATGTGAACATGCTCCGTCTGTATAAATCGTAACCTTCCACATAATTATATATTATATTGTTCTGTAATTGTAAATATGGGAGAGCCTGATTTGAAACGCCAATCTCCGCTCAATCCGCAATGGGCCGCACCCAACTCTACATGAAGCATAGCTATACCGCAGTCGACTGACCCAAACCCAAAGTTCCTTGATATGGATGAGACCTGAATGCTGTCATCAAAAATATCAAAAGCCCACGGCTGTGAGTTCATAGCTGACGGTGCCAAGCGTGCGCACCTCAGCGCACAGCGCTGCCATTCGGGAAGACTACTAAAGGCGTCCTCATCCAAGCCGGTAAGCCGCTCAAGAGATTTGCGAGATCGCAGCTGGTTGGGAATCTCATCGGGTATTCCAAAGGCTATCAAGCAAACTATCCGCTCGTCATCATTAAGCTCGATTACAGATTTTGCCTTTCTGCGGTTGTAGGATCCGCCCACCCAACAGGTTCCCAAACCACGTGCGCAGCATTCCAAAAGAAAGGCTTCACCCACATAACCTGACATAAACTCTCTATTGGATTTCTGGATAACAGCCGCAAACGTCTTTGTGCCACGAATCATAGTGCCGACCAGCAGCTTGAATATGCCATCACAAGCTCCTACGACTATTCGAGCATCCTCATTGGAAAGCATATGCGCTATGGATTTGAGCGATTTTATGTCTGACTTAGATGGCATACCTGAATACTTTCGTATGGAAACACGGTTTTGAGCGGCATTATACCACTTTTGCATCAAGCTCTGCTCTTCCACTTTTATCGCCCTCCCCCACTGCTTTGGTTATTTAAGATATTTTTCAGAAATTGCCCCGTGTAGCTGTCGCTACACTCCGAAACCTCCTCGGGCGTACCCACGGCAACCACGAAGCCGCCACGATCTCCGCCTTCGGGCCCAAGATCTATGATGTAATCAGCAGTCTTTATCACATCAAGATTGTGTTCAATGACCAGAACGCTGCTCCCACCATCGCAAAGCCGCTGAAGTATGCCTAAGAGACGTTCAACATCGGCGGAATGCAGACCCGTTGTGGGCTCATCAAGTATGTAAAGCGTTCTGCCTGTGTCCCTACGTGCCAGTTCGGTTGCCAGTTTAACCCTTTGAGCCTCGCCTCCAGACAGAGTTGTCGAAGGCTGCCCGAGCTTAATGTAACCGAGGCCTACATCGCAGAGGGTTTTTAGCTTTTCTGCAATCTTTGGCAACGGTTTGAAGAAATTATACGCTTCTTCTGCCGTCATTTCAAGTACATCAGCTATATTCTTACCCTTGTAGCGAACCTCAAGCGTTTCACGGTTGTAACGCTTTCCCTTGCAGACCTCACAAGGAACATACACATCAGATAAGAAGTGCATTTCTATTTTTATAATACCATCGCCTGCACATGCCTCACACCGTCCGCCCTTGACATTGAAACTGAATCGGCCTGCGTTGAACCCACGCATTTTTGCATCGGGCGTTTGAGCAAAGACATCTCGGATAAGGTTAAACACTCCGGTATATGTTGCCGGGTTGCTTCGAGGTGTGCGACCGATCGGTGACTGATCTATGTCGATCACCTTATCAAGATGCTCGATTCCAAACATTTCGTCATATTCGCCTGAACGAACCCGGGCATGATTTAGCTTGCGCAGAAGCGTCTTGCGAATGATTTCATTTACAAGGCTGGATTTACCCGAGCCCGAAACACCCGTGACACAGGTGAAGACGCCAAGAGGTATGTCCACATCAAAGTTCTTAAGGTTATTCACCCTTGCGCCTCGGATAGACAGCCATCTGCCGTTTGGAAGCCTGCGTTTGGGTGGTATGGCGATGCTGCGCTGACCAATAAGGAATTGCCCTGTAATAGAATCTGGGCAGGCCATTATATCCTGTAAACTGCCCTGAGCAACTACTTTTCCTCCATGATCGCCTGCGCCAATGCCAATGTCAACTATATGGTCAGCCGAACGAATGGTCTCCTCGTCATGTTCGACAACGATCAGGGTGTTCCCGAGATCACGCAAGCCCTGCAGAGCATCAAGCAGCTTACGGTTATCACGCTGGTGTAAGCCGATGCTAGGTTCGTCAAGTATGTATAGGACGCCCACAAGCCCGGAGCCAATCTGCGTTGCAAGCCTTATTCGTTGAGCTTCGCCACCGGACAGTGTCGAGGAAGAACGTGAAAGGGTAAGATAATCGAGTCCAACGTTTACAAGGAAGCCAAAACGTGCATTGAGCTCTTTGAGTATCTGACTTGCAATAAGAGCTTCGGATGGAGTTAGCTCAAGGTCGTTAAGAAAATCCCTTGCGCCGATTATCGTCATATCGCAAAGCTCGGCGATGGACTTGCCCCCGACCGTAACAGCCAATGTTTCCGGCTTTAGACGCGAGCCGTGACATGCAGGACATGGAGCTTCACGCATGTAGTTTTCAAGATCCTGCTTTGAAGCATCGGACTGGGTCTCACGATGCCTTCGTATTATGTTGGGTATTATGCCCTCAAATGGGGTATCGTATGAGCCGCTGCCATATTCCCTCTTGTACTCGATATGCAGGCAGGTGTCGCCTGTACCGTAGAGTATTGCATTGCGTCCTTCTTCCGGTATGTTGCACCAAGGCGTATCCGAGTTAAAGCCGTACTTTTGCTCAATGGCGGTAAAGAACATATCTGCAATGGTGTTCCTCGATGAGCTCTGCCAACCCGTAACGGATATTGCGCCTGCATCGAGCGACAGCGATGCGTCCGGAACTATTAGCGCTTCATCGACTGTGAGCATTGTCCCAAGTCCAGTACACTGTGGACAAGCTCCAAACGGACTGTTGAACGAGAACATACGAGGAGTAAGCTCTTCTATGCTTATTCCACAATCAGGACAGGCATAGTTCTGTGAGAAGAGATACTCCTCCCCATCAACTACTGCAACCTTTGCAAGACCCTCTCCGAAGCTGAAAGCGGTTTCGAGTGAATCGCTCAAACGTGATGCAGAACCGTCCCTGACTATCAATCGGTCAACAACGACATCGATTATATGCTTTCGCTTTTTATCAAGGGGTGGCACTTCGTTTATATCATACACAGCACCATCGATCTTAACACGAACAAAGCCTTCCTTGCGAATACGCTCAAGCACGGTTTTATGTTCGCCCTTACGTGAACGTACAGCCGGAGCCACTATCAGTATGCGTGTGCCTTCCGGAAGCTGCATCACACGGTCTACGACCTGATCAATGCTCTGCTTTTCAATAGCCCTTCCGCAAACAGGACAATGAGGCCTGCCAATACGTGAATACAGCAGCCTAAGATGATCGCTTATCTCAGTAATCGTGCCGACCGTTGACCTTGGATTGCTGGAGGTGCTCTTCTGGTCTATGGATATGGCCGGAGACAGCCCCTCTATCGAGTCAACGTCGGGCTTATCCATCTGCCCGAGGAATTGCCTTGCGTATGCGGACAACGACTCAACATATCGACGCTGGCCTTCGGCATATATGGTATCAAAAGCGAGGCTCGACTTGCCTGAGCCTGATACACCGGTAAAGACTATCAGTTTATTTCGGGGCAGCGCAAGGCTGACATTCCTGAGATTGTTCTGCCTTGCACCTTTGATCAAAATGCAATCATTCATTTACACACCAACCTATTTTCTCGTTCTTTGGCGGGCACGCCTGCGGCTGCCAGCTGTACCGGGCGCCGCTGCTTGCGAGCCGTCAGGCTCCTTGCCCTGAAGCCTGAACAGCTCATCCCTCAGCTTTGCAGCCTGCTCAAACTCAAGCTCTGCAGCCGCCTGCCGCATTTGAGCGGTAATAACCTCTATGCGTGCCTGCCGCTCTCTGTCGCTCATTCCGCCTCCATCATGGGCAGCCGAGCTTATTTCAATAACATCACGGACATCCTTTTTGATGCTCTGCGGTGTGACGCCATGATCAGTATTGTACCTGCTCTGGATTTCACGCCTTCGATTTGTTTCGTCGATCGCCTTTTGCATGGATTCCGTGATCTCATCGGCATACATAACGACTCTGCCGTCAACATTTCTTGCCGCACGGCCTATCGTCTGTATGAGCGATGTCGTTGAGCGCAGGAAGCCCTCCTTATCGGCATCAAGTATGGCCACGAGACTTACCTCAGGAATGTCGAGCCCCTCTCTGAGAAGGTTGATGCCAACAAGCACATCAAACTCGCATAGACGCAATCCCCGTATTATCTCCATACGCTCTATAGCTGCGATGTCAGAGTGCATATACCTTACACGCACCCCCATACCGTCGAGGTATTCAGTCAGCATCTCTGCCATGCGCTTTGTGAGCGTAGTTACAAGAGTGCGACAGCCTGCAGCGGTGGTTTTCCTTATCTGGCCAAGGAGATCATCGACCTGACCGGCAACGGGCCTTACTTCAACTGTAGGATCAATGAGGCCCGTTGGACGAATTATCTGCTCTGCAACACGAGACGCCAGACTAAGCTCATAATCCCCCGGCGTGGCGCTTACGCAGATAAGCTGATTCAGTCTTTCGTTGAACTCATCAAACTTGAGCGGGCGGTTATCATATGCGCTTGGGATGCGAAAGCCATAATCCACAAGCTCCCTTTTGCGGGAAAGATCGCCATTGTACATCCCCCTTATCTGTGGTATTGTGACGTGTGATTCGTCGATTATTGTGATGAAATCTTTGGGAAAGTAATCCATCAGCGTAAAAGGAGGTTCACCAGGCTTCCTGCCGTCAAAATATCTTGAATAGTTCTCTACCCCTTGACAGTATCCAATCTCACGCATCATTTCAATGTCATATGTAGTGCGCTGCTCAAGACGCTGTGCTTCAAGTAGCTTATTCATAGCTTTAAGCTCATCAACACGAACACTCATATCCCCGGCAATTGCGGATAGTGCTTCCTCCATCTTTGACCGATCGGCAATGTAGTGGGTGGCAGGAAAAACCATAGCATGTGAAAGGTTCCTTATAGGTTGACCAGACAGTATGCTTATTTCGGATATGCTTTCAATCTCGTCTCCGAAAAGGCTGATACGAAGCGCCTTATCCTTTTCATTCATAGGGAATATCTCAACAATATCACCCTTAACTCTGAATGTGCCCCGTGAAAAGTCGATCTCATTGCGCTGATACTGAAGCTCAACAAGCTTGCTCAACAGCACATTGCGTTCAATAGCTGTGCCGATGCGTAAAGACAAACTCATGCGCATATACTCCTCAGGACTACCAAGAGCATATATACATGAAACAGATGCGACAATTATTACGTCTCGACGCTCTGTCAGCGCACAGGTTGCGCTGTGGCGCAGACGTTCGATCTCATCGTTTATGGCAGATACTTTCTCGATATAGGTATCGGTCGAGGCAATGTACGCCTCAGGCTGATAGTAGTCATAATAGGACACAAAATATTCAACTATGCTGTCAGGAAAGAATGCTTTAAGCTCTGAGCAGAGTTGGGCGGCAAGCGTCTTATTATGAGCAATAACAAGCGTCGGGCGCTGTATCTGCTCAATTACCTTTGCCATCGTAAAAGTTTTTCCTGACCCCGTTGCGCCAAGAAGCACCATGAGCCTTTCGCCCATATTGACGCCTTCAACGAGCGAAGCGATCGCCTTCGGCTGGTCGCCCGTTGGCTCAAAAGGCGATACGACTTTGAATGAACCCATCACTGTCTCCACAAAATTATACTAGCATAATTATATCATCATCCCACAACATAACAAGCCCCAATATTTGTTATTCATGGGGTCGTCAGAAATGGAGCAACGAGCTGCAACGCAGGAATGGATTTAATTATTTGCGGTTTTTGAACACGAACACATCCAGGGCTTTTGCAACAGCTCCACCGAGAATACAGCAGGCAATCGCTTCTACAATGGCATTGATGCCTGCGAGCGCCCAAATGATTGCCCAGAATGAGTCGCCAAAGCCGGAGATGAATTCGGAACGCCCATAGAACAGCATAAGAGCACCAAGGAAGAGAACCGTATTGAGAACCGCTCCCGAAAGGCAGCTGATTGGATATGAAAGGACACGGGTTTTGTCTATTGAGTTAACGGCCTTAAATATGAACGACGGAAGCATACCCGCTATTATCCTCGGGATAAAGCAGGTTATTCCCATATAAAAAGGATTTATTGTCGCCAATGATGTGCCAAACCAGTCTATTCCGAAGCATTGAGCAAAACTTGTTATGCCAAAGACCAATCCGAGCAACGCCCCGATCCATGGCCCGAGAAGCATCGAACCTATGGTAACGGGGATCATTAGGAACGTAATCGAGAGTCCGCCTACACGAAGGTAGCCGAGTGGGGTGAAGGCCATTACGATGATCAGCACGACAAACACCGCTGTCATGCAAAATTTTCTGACATCAAAGTGTTTATTATGTTCCACAGAAGTCAAACCTCGCAGTCATTCTGAAATCGAGCAATTATAGCACGGACCAAAGCGGTGCGCAATATGTAAAGCTATGTTTCAAAATAGATATACAGCAGCCCATCCTCATCAGAGATAATGACACGCAATCTATATATGCCAATGAGCACAGAGTTTCCCGGATCCTCTTGAAACACAAGCTCATCAAGGAGCAAACTGCTTATGGAATCTATCAATGAGTCCGTAACGTTCATGCCTGTAAGGTAGCATGCGTAGTTTGCCGCACGTTCGGAAAGCCATCTGATATCATCGGCAAAACATCCTCCCTCCGACAATGCACAAGTGATCTCTATCTGTCCAAAGGGCGAATCGTCGACACTGTGATACAAAACAGGATTCTCAGCTGTAAGACTGAACGAGAGTACGCCATTGTAGTTATAGACCTTAAGACGCACGTTTGCACCATGGGTATAGCCAACAACGGGAACAGCTAATGCAGAATTGAGATATTCCCAGGAATCAGGCTCAACCAAACCGGCGCGCTCAAGCTCCTTAATAAAAGATATACGAGGATCTTGAGTAAGCGCAGGCGTGGAATAGACCGTGGGATCGATTTTGTCATCATTGGAAGATAGCAACAGAGAAACAACAAGATAGATCACCACAGCAGCCGTGCAGAGTGAGTAAAGAACTATCGCTTCAACCGAGACTTTTCCGTTTTCCTTAATTTTACGCAATTTATCTTCCCCTCGAATATTGTAACATACTGCGGATAAAAAATAAAGATTGCATTGTACTTTTGTGCAGAAATTCAACATGTGGTATTGCCGAATCCAGCTTTTTACTATATAATGCGTGCTGAATAATAAGCAGCATTGCGGAAGGACAATCATATGCACGACTATACAGTCAGTGATATCAAGGTTATGGAGGGGCTCGAAGCCGTTCGAGTGCGTCCAGGTATGTATATAGGGAGCACGGGCAGCCGTGGCCTGCATCATATGCTCTGGGAAATAGTGGACAACTCTGTTGATGAGGCTGCCAACGGTTTTGCCGATTGCATTACGGTAACTCTTGAACGGGACAACTCTGTGACCGTCGAGGACAACGGACGAGGTATTCCTGTCGGCATACATGAAAAGCTCGGAGTATCAGGCGTTGAAGTCGTTTTTACGCAGCTCCACGCCGGAGGCAAATTCGGTAACGAGAGCTATGGTTTTTCCGGGGGACTTCATGGCGTGGGCGCATCCGTTGTTAATGCGCTTTCAGAATACGTTAAGGTAGAGGTTGCAACGGGGGGCAAGCTCTATGCAATGTCTTTTCACAGCTTTGAGGGCAGCGATGGGAATATGCACTCCGGCGTGCCAGACGCACCCCTTGAGGAGCTTGGCAGGACACGCAGACAGGGGACGAAGGTCACTTTCCTCCCGGACAGACGAGTGTTTGAAACGGTTGATATGAACTTTGAGCTCATTTCCAAAAGATTTAGAGAGCTTGCTTACCTCAATAAAGGAGTAAGGTTCAGGCTCATCGATAACCGAGAACGCAGCAATCGTGTTGAGAAGGAATACTGCTTCGACGGTGGCATCTGCGACTTTGTAAAATATCTTAACGTCGACAAGACTCCGCTTTACGCCGAGCCGATATATATATCTGGCAGGAAGGACGACATAATCGTTGAGATTGCTATGCAGCACAGCGATGGTTATTCCGAAAACATTTTTTCATATGTCAATAACATCCCGACGACCGAGGGTGGTACTCACGAAACGGGTTTCCGTGCTGCGCTCACAAGGGTGATGAATGACTACTGCCGCAGGATAGGTGTTCTCAAGGACAAGGATGCGTCTCTATCCGGAGAAGACTTTCGTGAGGGGCTAACTGCGATAATATCGCTTAAAATGCGCTCCATTCAGTTTGAGGGTCAAACTAAGACACGTCTGGGCAACACGGAGGCCCGTCCTGCGGTGGAGGCGGTCGTTATTGATGCACTGCCGCCAATACTTGAGGATCTGAAAAATGCCGAAATTTCTGCCATGATAGCCGATAAGGCGTTAAAGGCTGCAAAGGCGCGTGAGGCTGCAAGAAAGGCAAAGTCAATGGCTCGTGAGAAGTCCAAGCTGGAAAACGCCCCGCTTGTCGGCAAGCTTTCAAGCTGTACGGGCAAAGACCCTGCGAAGAACGAGCTGTTCATTGTTGAGGGGGACTCGGCCGGCGGAAGCGCTAAGCAGGGACGTGACAGGCGGTTTCAAGCCATACTTCCACTCCGCGGCAAGCCTCTTAATGTTGAGAAAAAGCGACTTGAGCAGGTGCTTGAGAATGACGAGCTAAGAAGCATCATCACTGCGTTAGGCACCGGAATCGGCGAGGATTTCAATATCGCCAACCTCAAGTATGACAAGGTCATCATACTGTCAGACGCTGACCAGGATGGCGCACATATTCGAGCTTTGCTTTTGACGTTCTTTTACCGCTACACAAAGCAACTCATTATGGACGGACATGTATACATAGGACAGCCGCCCCTGTATAAGGTGCAGAAGGGCAGCGAACAGATATATGTATATGACGATGCTGAGCTGGCCAAGGTGATAAAGGGCATGCGAGGCTATACGCTCCAGCGATACAAGGGCTTAGGTGAAATGAACCCGGAGCAGCTCTGGGAAACCACAATGAATCCTGTGAAGCGGACTCTAGTTAGGGTAAACCTTGAGGATGTTGCCGATGTCGAACATCTGGTAACATTGCTTATGGGTGATAAGGTTGCGCCTCGCAAGGAATACATCAGCGAGTATGCAAATTTCAATAAGGAGGACAGCTTTGTTAAAAGGGCGAATGTTGAGGGCGTAAATTAGTCCTCTCTCCCCCACTCCTTAATGGTTGATATGCTGATCTCATATGCTGTCCTGTGTTCTATCGAGTCATCGGACAGCTTTTTTTGATATATGCGAGATTGGAGGCGCCCTTCTATTGAAACCGGTGCGCCCACACTAAGGCTGCTTGCAAACCTTGCATTGCGTCCCCATGCTATGCACGGGAGATAATCAGATTTGCCGTATCTGCGGTTTACCGCAATCAAGATATCCGAGATTTCCCTTGAAAATGGCGTCATTCTATAGACTACTGGTTTGCAGATATTTCCCGCTATCTCTATCTCATTAAGGTCGCTCTGTGCATTATCGGCAGCTTCAAAGTTGCTGACAAAGACGGTTATCACCAGCCGATTCGTATCATCCTCACGCAGGTTGTAAGAACGAGTTTGACCATGAATGCAGACCCTATCACCAATATTCAGCGCACTGCCTGACAGCCTTTCAGATATGGTCAAAGGTAATGTATCTATCGTGCCGCTTAGCCTTGCCACTTCGATAGATGCCTTGTAAAAAGCCTCTCCGTATAAAGTGTGGTCGTACACCGGAGCTGAGGATATCTGTCCAACAAGCGTGATGCGGTTTGAGTTTATGGTCATATGATAGCCCCCAAGATTTTTAGCACTATCATATTCTATTCTGGGTTATCAGGTTAATGACAGTCTAATTCAAACAGTCCGTCGAATGACCCATCAGTCATCACGACGACCTCTCATAAACATTGACGCTAACACGGGGTTCTTTTTCATTGCCTCAATAGCATCCTTTGAAATAACAGTGTCCGTGCCAAGGCAATCCGTGCAGCGCTCAAAGCATTCAGGACACACGCAACCAAGTTTGCCGTCCTCTGCCTGCACCATGTAGGTTCCACATTTTCGGCAACTGCAACGCATCATTTCACCTCTGCGAACAGGTGCATTACCAGCGCAGGCAATTCGCCCAGATCGTTGATCGAATTTGCCGAGACAAACTCGCCGCCAAATCCATATCCGGCGCGAATAAACGGTATGCCTGCATATTCGGCAGAAAGCATATCGCGCTTTGTGTCACCAACATATATGGCGGATAGAAGCCCATTGCGCTCCATAACAAGTTTGATATTTTGCCCCTTATCAAGACCCGTATTGCCTATGCACTCCCTGTCGGATATAAAACGGGCGGTTTTATGATACTCCAGGAAGGACTCGATATAACCTTTTTCACAATTGCTGACAATGGAAACATGGTACGTCGAGCTCAGCATTTCAAGCACCTCAAAAGCATTTGGAAAGAGCTTGCCGCCGTATCGACACAGACGACTGTTCTCCTCTGCACAGCATTCACGCAGCAGCGGCGCACGTTCTTCAACGGGCATATCGCCGAGGAGAGCTTCACCGATTTCGGAGATCGTTTTGCCCATCATCACCTTCATGTTCTCGGAAGTCAGCTCAAACGGTACTCCACGTCTGCGGAACACGTCATTCCAAGCTATTTTGACTTGGGCTGTTGAGTTCCAAAGGGTACCGTCTAAATCGAAAATAACGCCTAACCTTGGCTCTGTTTTGTTGTTAATCATATTATGCCGTCCCTTCAAATAGAAACATATCATTGATCAAGGAATTTAACGAGCACTTCGTTTTGAAAATCCATGCCACGTTCCGTAAGACGAACATGAGTTTCGTCGGCAACGATCATACCATCGAGCTCAAGCTCGACTATGATTGGAGCATATCTTGTAACTATATCTGTGCCGTGTCGTTTTTCAAATTCGGCTCGATCTACACCCTCAGCCATCCTGAGACCGAGCATGACGGTTTCGAAAAGTTCTTCATCAGGCTCGATATCACGCATGTTGCGGACAGGTAGCCTGCTGGAGGAAACATCCGCTATGTATTCATCAAGCGCCGATGCATTCTCCCATCTTGCCCATTTGCCTCCTATCCGCATTGCGGAATGTGAGTTTAGCCCCAGCCCCAGATACTCACCGTTGTGCCAGTAGTTAAGATTATGCTTGCACTCATAACCGGGTACAGCAAAGTTGCTCACCTCATATCGCCTATAGCCGTGTGATGCAAGAAACTCGAACCCCATATCCTCCATATCGGCAGTTGCATCCTCATCAGGAAGCTCGATATCTCCGCACCTTACGGCGTCGTACAGCGGCGTGCCTTCCTCGAGTATAAGCGCATAGGAGGATATGTGCCGTGCGCCAAGAGAGCTTACAAGCTCAAGCGTATCGATGTATGATGCTGCGGTCTGCCCCGGCAAACCATGCATGACATCGACATTAATATTGTTGAATCCGCATTTGCTTACCAGCTCAAATGCGTTGAGAAAGGTTTCTCTGTCATGCGCCCTGCCTATTGAACCCAGCACAGCATCGTCTGCGCTCTGCAATCCGATAGAAATGCGATTCACGCCTGCGCATCTCATCGATAAGAGCTTGTCCGGCGTAATGGACTCAGGATTAACCTCAACGGTGATCTCGGCATCATTTGCGACCGAAAAACGCTTTATGAGCTCTGAGACGATAAAGGCGAGCTTGTCGGCATCAAGCACCGAAGGCGTTCCTCCACCGATAAACACGGTGTTAAAAGAGCGCTCACTCATTAGCTGCTCATACCTGCGGATCTCAGAAATCAGTGCAACAAAATACATGTCTGCCTTCGACATATCCGCAAAGCTGACAAAATCACAATAGGAGCATTTTCTCCTGCAGAATGGAATATGCAGATATAAGCCTGCCATATCAGTTGATGCGAAGCACACTCATGAAAGCGTCGCTCGGTACAGCGACGGTGCCTACCTGACGCATGCGCTTTTTGCCCTCCTTCTGCTTTTCAAGGAGCTTCTTTTTGCGCGTGATGTCGCCGCCATAGCACTTTGCAAGGACGTCCTTTCGGAGAGCTCTCACGGTTTCTCGGGCGATTATCTTGCCGCCTATGGCTGCCTGTATGGGTATTTCAAACTGTTGACGGGGAATAACCTCCTTCAACTTTTCCGCAACGGCGCGACCCTTGCCGTAAGCCTTATCCCGGTGAACGATGGTGGAGAGCGCATCACAGATGTCCCCGTTGAGCAGAAAATCCAGCTTGACCAGATCGGATTCCTCATACTCGCCAAGCTCATAGTCGAATGAGGCGTAGCCACGACTCCTACTCTTTAGACCGTCAAAGAAATCGAATATTATCTCGTTCAGCGGCATTCTATACGTCAGCTTCACCCTGGTCTCCTCAAGGTATGCCATGTTTTCGAATATGCCTCGCTTATCCTGGCAAAGCTCCATTATCGCACCGACATATTCTGGAGGGGTCATTATATGAGCGGTGACCATTGGTTCCTCCATCTTGGATATCTCCATGGGAGACGGCAGGTTGGAGGGATTGTCAATCATCCTTACCTCGCCGTCGTTCATCACAACACGGTAGATTACCGAAGGGGCCGTAGTCACAAGATCGAGGTCGAATTCACGCTCAAGCCTCTCCTCCGCTATCTCCATATGAAGCAGGCCGAGGAATCCGCAGCGGAAGCCGTATCCAAGAGCCTGAGATGTCTCCGGCTCATAGCTGATGGATGCATCGTTCAATATAAGCTTGTCCAAGGCCTCTTTCAAGGCTTCATAATCTGCTCCGTCCGCCGGATATATGCCGCAGAATACCATTGGGTTTGCCTGCTTATAGCCGTGCAGCGGCTCCGATGCAGGATCGTTGGCAAGAGTTATCGTGTCACCGACCTTGGTTTCGGCAACCGACTTAATTGATGCGGAAATATAGCCGACCTCGCCCGCAGTAAGCTCTTCCACCGGCTGCCAACGGGGATTAAACACGCCTACCTCCGTCACATCAAACTCATTTCCGCTGTGCATAAAGCGTATCCTGTCACCTGGGCGTACAGCGCCATCAACGACCCTGACATAGCTGAGGGCGCCCTTGTAATTGTCATAGATGCTGTCAAATATGAGCGCCTTGAGCGGAGCATCCGGGTCTCCGGCTGGCGCAGGTACATCCGACACGATGCGGGCAAGCACCTCATCAACATTTAGCCCCGTCTTGGCCGAGATGCGAGGTGCATCCTCGGCAGGGAGGCCAATAATATCCTCAATCTCATGTATGGCATTGTCAGCATCGGCAGACGCCAAATCTACCTTGTTGATAACGGGTATTATCTCCAGATCGTTATCGAGGGCAAGATAGACATTTGCGAGCGTCTGCGCCTCGATGCCCTGGGTGGCGTCAACGACCAGAACAGCGCCCTCGCACGCAGCAAGCGCACGACTGACCTCATAGGTAAAGTCAACATGGCCTGGGGTGTCGATTAGATTGAGCATATATGTTTTTCCATCGGCATGACGGTAAAACATCCGGACGGCTGCTGACTTGATGGTTATGCCGCGCTCACGCTCTATATCCATGGAATCGAGCATCTGCGCCTCAAGCTCCCTTTCGGCAACCGTATCGGTAAGCTGCATCAGCCTGTCTGCAAGGGTGGACTTCCCGTGATCGATATGGGCAATTATGCAAAAATTTCGTATTAACTCCCGTGGAAACGACATATACACTCCATTATACGTTTACTATCTTCAGAGCGGCGGCGGCAATGCTCTCTGCCGTGATGCCAAATGCCTCGAATACCTTGCCTGCAGGGGCAGATGTTCCAAAGCTGTTCATGGAAACAAGCCTTCCGTCAAGGCCCAAGTACTTATACCAAGACTTGCCGCCAAGGGCCTCGCAGGCAATGCGGTTTCGCACATCGGGCGGCAACACTGTGTTGCGGTACTCCTCCGGCTGCTCATCGAAAAGCTCCATGCAGGGCATTGAAACGATCTTGACAAGTATCCCTTGTACCGAGAGAATATCTGCGGCCTTCAACAGCAGACTCACTTCAGAGCCGCAGCCCATGAGTATAACATCCGGCTTCATACAGGTGTCACGCAGGACATAGCCGCCTCGCATGGCATCCCTTCCGGTGCCCTCAAGCTGGGGTAGATTCTGACGGGACAGAGCCATTATCGCCGGTGCATTCAGCTTAAGCGCAGATAAATATGCGGCAGTTGTCTCACGACCATCGGCAGGACGAAAAACATATGTATTTGGTGTGGCACGCAGCATATCCAGCTGCTCAATGGGTTGATGAGTAGGTCCGTCCTCGCCCACGCCGATGCTGTCATGTGTGAGTATATAGAGTACGTTTCGGTTCATCAACGCAGACAGGCGAGCAGCAGGCTTCAGATAGTCGGCAAATACCAGGAACGTTGCGCAATACGGACGGAGACCGCCGTAAAGCGACATACCGTTTGCTATAGCCGCCATCGCAAATTCGCGGATGCCGAAGTGAATATTCCTACCGCCGTAATTATCTGAGGAAAAATCCCCCTTGTCCTTTAGGTATGTAAGGTTTGACGGAGCAAGATCTGCAGATCCGCCGACAAGATTGGGAAGCCTTTCGCTCAAACGCCCAAGCATTATCTCTGATGTCTTTCTGGTGGCAAGCGGCTTTTCATCATAGCTCCAAAGCTCGGTATCATCCTCGATGCCCTCCGGGAGTTTGCCCGAGATCCAACACTGAAGTTGTGTGTACAGTTCAGGATAAGCTGATCTGTATGAATCAAGCATACCATCGTACTCAGCGCTTACGGCCAAATACTTCCTCTGCAATTTGGCCATATGATCGTATACCTCGCCTGGAACGGTGAAAGGGGCATAGCTCCAACCGAGGGATTCCTTGTAGATTCGAATATTGTCCTCTCCCAAAGGCGCACCATGCGAAGAAGCACTGCCCTCCTTTGGAGTACCCTGAGCAATATTGGTATGAACTATTATGAGCGAGGGTCTATTTTTCTCCTGCTTTGCGGCAATGAGTGCGGCGGTAACGGCATCCATGCTTTCACCGTTTTCAACGGTTATCACCTGCCAGCCGTATGCAGCAAAACGAGCAGCAACATTCTCCGTAAAGGTTACATCCGTACTCCCCTCGATAGTGATGCGGTTGCTGTCATATAGAGCAATTAGCTTGTTGAGCTTAAGCGTGCCCGCCAGGGAGGCAGCTTCGCTAACTACGCCCTCCATCATGCAACCGTCGCCCATTATGGTATAGGTATAGTTATCGATGACGGGATAGCCATCACGATTGAAAACGCTCGCCATATGCCTTTCAGCCATCGCCATGCCCACAGCCATCGCAAACCCCTGACCCAACGGGCCGGTAGTTGCCTCTATTCCTGGAATGTGGCCAAATTCGGGGTGTCCAGCCGTCTTGCTGCGGAGCTGACGAAATTGGGCTATATCCGCTATGGACACATCGTAACCGAATATGTGCATGAGGGAATACAACAGCATTGAGGCATGTCCGGCGCTCAGAACGAATCTGTCTCGGCCGAGCCAATCTGGACGTTTGGGATCATGCCTCATCTGCTTCCAAAGGGAATACGCCATGGGAGCAGCATCAATGGCAAGGCCGGGGTGGCCGCTCTTTGCCTTTTGTATTGCATCGACGGTAAGCATACGCATCGAGGTAACGGCAAGTTTGTCAATAAGTTCCATGGGACGCCTCCTTGCAGTTTATTATCGGTGTACGGCATTCCATTATACAATCAAATGCATCGGGTTTCAAGCTGAAAATGAGCGGAGCTGGAAATGCTCCGCTCACAGCATATTTGTTATTACACTCTTGATACACCGCCCGCTATTGCGGTATCTGCAACCGCCTTTGCAGCGACCTTGCCTGCCCGTGGATCAAAAGCCTTGGAAATGTATGGTCGGCACGCAACTCCTCACCATTGCCGACCGGATCTGTTGCAATCACCTCGATCTTGCCATGCCGCTCCTCGTGAAGGCGCAGCGACTACTTTACATCATCGTTCACTCCTTTGACTCTTCAAACGGGAATTTGTACGGCAAATCATACATGTCGCGCACGGCAAGCAGATCTTTCTGCACGCCTATGCCTACAGGAACGCCCTTATCCCTGCGGTCAAGCCATGAGAGGTACTCCTTCTCCCCAGCAGTATATATTCTGTCGTGGCCATCCGCCTTCTTTGATGAACGAAGTGCACGCAGAATATCGCCGCAGGTCTTTTTAAACTCTGCCTGGCCGCAGAATGCGTCGGGATCAACCACGAGGAAGTAGTGGCCAAGATGATATGGACGACGATTGCCGTTTTCGTCGTATCCCGTGAGCATCTTAAGATAGCTGCCGCCGGCAAGCGCAGCAGAGAGCACCTCTACCACCGTTGCATAGCCATAGCCCTTATATCCTGCAAGATTGTCGCCTATGCCGCCAAGGGGTGCAAGTGCGGCAGTTCCGTTTATGAGATCAGCGAGTATCTCGTCGCTGTCCGTAAGCGCCTCGCCATTGCTGCCTATTACCATGCCTTCCGGCGTATCCATCCCGTTACGAGCGATGTGCTCTATCTTGCCACGCTGGGTTATGGAAGTTGCGCAATCGATAACGAAGGGAAAATCTTCATCCGTAGGCAACCCAAATGTCAAAGGATTTGCCCCGAGCATATTTTCAGTTCCAAACGTGGGAGCAATGCTCGGACGAGCGTTAGTGCCGGTAAAGCCGATCATACCCTCCCTGGTTGCCATAGTGACCCAATAGCCAGCTATGCCGTAATGCGATGAGTTCCTTATAGCGCCCATGGCGAGGCCGTTTTTCTTTGCCTTTTCGATAAGCATCTCCATGCACTTATGGCTTGCCACCATACCCATTCCGTCATGGGCATCCATAACAACGGTGGTGGGCGTTTCTCTAATCACCTCGATACGGGTTATGGGGTTGAGTATGCCTGCACGAATGCGATCGATATAGATCGGTTTGAATCTATTACAGCCGTGACTTTCAATACCACGACGGTCGCTCTCCATGAGCACATCCGCACATATCAGCGCATCCTTTTCGGGTATGCCGCATGCTACGAATGCGTCACGCATAAAATCGCCGATCATCCGCCAAGGGATATAAGGTCTTGTCTCCATAAATAAAAAGTCCTCCTAATAATAATTTAATCTGTTGTGCTTATCCATCTTCCAGAGCGCCCGACGGCCCTTTGCCACAGGGCATAGTCGGCACTGCGCTGTTCATCCGAAATAGTGGGAGTAAATATCCGCTCTACACGTCGGTTCACCTCAATGTCCTCAATGCTTGACCAAAATCCCACGGCAAGACCCGCCATATACGCCGCACCGAGCGCCGTGGTCTCCACGACCTGCGGGCGGTTTATATTCACGCCAAGCATATCTGCCTGTATCTGCATAAGTACATTTGAAACGGAAGCTCCCCCGTCTACACGGAGCTCCGTGAGCGCCGAGCCTGTGTCATCCTCCATTGCGCGTAAGAGATCCGTTACCTGAAATGCAATGCTGTCAAGCACGGCTCTTGCGATGTGGGCGGATGTGGTTGCACGGGTAATGCCGAACATTGCGCCCCTTGCGTACATGTCCCAATACGGAGCACCGAGGCCGGTAAATGCAGGCACAAAAATAACGCCGCCAGAGTTCGGGACGCTTTCAGCAAGTATGTTTACCTCTGGAGCAGACTTTATCAGCCCAAGTCCGTCACGAAGCCATTTAATGACGCTTCCGCCGTTAAATATGCTCCCCTCAAGAGCATAGTCTACACCACCCTCGCTCAAGCCCCACGCAATAGTTGTCAACAGCCCGTTTTTACTTCGAACGGATCGTTTGCCCATGTTCATTACAAGGAAGCATCCGGTGCCGTATGTATTTTTTGCCTTGCCGCTTGAGAAACATGCCTGTCCGAATAATGCCGCCTGCTGATCGCCGGCAATGCCCGATATTGGTATGCCGGCAAGTGCTTCAAGACCGCTGATGCCATTTGCAACATAGCCCAAAACACCACTTGAGGGAACAACCTCCGGCAAAATGCAGGCAGGTATATCGAGAGCCTTTAAAAGGCGCTCGTCCCAGCAGAGACGGTCAATATCAAACAGCATGGTTCGTGATGCGTTTGAATAATCTGTTGCATGAACCTTTCCGCCGGTAAGCCACCATGTAAGCCAAGTATCGACAGTGCCAAACAAAAGGTCGCCTCTCTCGGCACGAGCTCTCGCGCCCGGAACATTATCAAGTATCCATTTAATTTTTGTAGCGGAGAAATACGCATCAATTAACAGTCCAGTACGTTCCCGCACATGCGCCAAAAGACCATCAGCAATAAGCCTCTCGCAGATATCCGCCGTTCGCCTGCATTGCCAGACAATAGCATTATAGACGGGAATGCCCGTGTGCTTATCCCAGATGATAGTGGTCTCGCGTTGATTTGTTATGCCTATAGCTGCAATATCCATTGGGTCAATACCCCGCTGCTCCATAGCGGCCGTGACCGCAAGCTTCTGGCTGCGCAGTATCTCCATAGGATCATGCTCGACCCAACCAGATTCAGGATAGTACTGTTTGAACTCCATCTGTGCATTTCCATGTATGCCACCAAACCTGTCGAACAGTATTGCGCGCGAGCTTGTGGTTCCTTGGTCAAGAGCAAGAACATACTTTGCCATACGGCATACCACCTTTCGAATGATAGCAGTTTACTCTTGTCCAGAATTATAAAGGATGATCACCATTATTTCAACACAAAAATCAAACGAATTCGTGATGCAATTGTTAAAGACTTGTGACTATTGCTTGCAAATGCTTGCTAAAGCTGAGAAAGTGGATTATAATTATTTAAGGCTCTATCGGAGGATGTGCGTTGAAAAAACTGTTTTCAAACAAATCGGTACTGATTGCGGTCATTGCCCTGGTCGTGCTGGTTGTGCTTGCCTTTCTTTCAGCAGGCTCTCGCACTATACCATGGCTTGAAAGCACCATCGGAGACATAGTACGGCCCATTCAGACGTTTGCAACAGATGTCTCAAACGCCATTGCCGATTTTTTTGCGGACATTTTCAACACAACTGATACCGATCTTGAGAACGCAAGGCTTCAGCAGCAGCTTGCCCTGTATGAGCAGACCATGGTCGACTATGCAGAGCTTAAAGAGGAAAATGAGCGCCTTCGTCAGCTCCTTAACTATTCCGATACATTCGGCGAATACGAGTATGTCACCGCCAGCGTTATAGGAAGATCAAATGGCGTGTGGTTTGATGTCATAACGATAAATGCAGGACGTAACCAAGGTATTGAACTTGACATGCCTGTGATCTGTGGTGACGGGCTTGTCGGCAAGGTGACAGATCTCGGTGCAAATTGGTGTAAGGTCACTTCAATCATCGACTCCACGATAACGGTTGCTACCATGATAGAGCGTACAAGGGATAATTGCATGGTGCGAGGCGTTATGTCTGCCACAAATGATTCAAGCGAATTGGAGCTCTATTATCTTCCCACTGACTTGACCGATCTGGTGCCGGGGGACATCGTAATAACCAGCGGCATCGGCGGACTGTATCCAAAGGGGTTGCTTGTCGGCACCGTTAAAGAGGTCATGCTCGACAGTGAGAGCAGCGGAGTTAACGCCATAATATCAACTTCGGTCGATTTTCTTCATCTTGAGGAGGTAATGGTAATAACTGATTTCGGGGGTGCCGCAGAATGAGAAAATGGTTGCTGGTACTTTTTATAGTAATTGCCCTATACCTTGATTCCACCTTCTTCAACATAGTCAATCTGTTCGGCATAAGACCCGATGTTACCATGGCGCTCGTTGTATCCCTCGGCGTTCTTATAGGCGGGGCGCCGTCAGCGGCCATCGGCTTCGGCATGGGTTTTATACTTGATGTTTTTTTCAATAAGATTGTCGGTATTTCTTCGGCCGTTTACATGCTGGCAGGTATTACCGGCGGACTTTTCTTCAAAAAGTTCTATGCTGACAACATTGTGATACCGACTGTAATTGCGACCGTGGCACTGTTTGTAAAGGAGCATCTGCTCCTGCTCTGTACTGTGCTCCTTGGCTCAAGTGTGAACTATCCACTTATGCTGTTCTCCTATATTATCCCTTCTGCCCTGTTTACCGGTGGATTCTGCGCATTGCTTCATATGCTGTCCAAGCGTGTACTCTATCGTCCCCTCTGGAGACAGGGCGCCATAAAACTTGATAAGAAAGGCGAGAAATGAAGCCCTCAGAAACCTCAAAAAAGCCAATATCTCGATTTATCGCACTCACAGTCATTTTTCTATTGATGATGTCCGCTTTGATATTTCAGCTTGCTCGAGTAACGCTTGGCCAGGGTGAGCAACTTGCCGAAGAGGCAGGCGATATGTCCAGTCGCACGGTCATTACAAAGGGCAAGCGCGGTAGAGTGCTTGATCGAAACGGTCTTGTTCTTGCATATGACGAGACATGCTTCAATGTTGAGTTTTTGAGGAATGCTAATAATCGTACCGATTATTATAGCGCTGTCTATACTGAAGCGCTGATTAAAGCTATCAAAATCATTGAGGATGGCGGCGGTAAGACCATCGACACCTCATATATCTGCATGGATGAAGACGGTAATATCTACTATGACTTTGGCGTAACGAGCGAAACGTTCATAAAGTCGAGATACCGCAATTTCTGCAATGTAATGGGTTTTGCAATGCCGGATCCCGATGATATGAGCACATGGATAAGCGCCGAAGATGCATACCTACGTTTAAGAGAGCTTTGGTACATACCGGAGGAACTCGATTTTGATGAAGCACGCAAGATAATTTCTATCCGGCAGGAGGTGCTGCTGAACAATTACAGAGCGTATATGCCTATTACGATAGCTTACGATGTAAGTCTTGATGTCGTTGCAAGAATAGAGATGATGGCAGATGAGCTCCCCGGACTTCAGACTGCGCAGAGCACTACCAGAGTTTATCCATATGGTGAAGTAGCCGCTCATATAGTCGGCTATTGTCAGAAAATGAGTGCGGAAAATGCAGAGACTCTATTGGAGCTTGGCTACTCGTATGATGACTTCATTGGCGTGTCAGGTATAGAAGCTACTATGGAAGAGTATCTTACCGGAGCTACAACGGAGCACCACGGCTCTGTTGTACTCGAGGTCAATTCTAACGGAGCAATAGTCAATACCGTATCCTCCTCTCCTGCTTCCGACGGCAATGACGTGACATTGACCATAGATCTGCCGTTCCAAATTGTAACCGAGCAGGCGCTTGAAGATATTATTCAGCATATCCATGAAAAGCAGCAAAACCTCATTGACCCTGACGGAGACGGCGTTTATGATGGTGAATATGCCGAATATGACGAGATAGACCTTGCGGAGATGGGCGCCATTGTGGTCATGGACTGCAATTCCGGCCAGGTGCTTTCAATGGCAAGCTACCCGAGCTTTGATCCTAACTGGTTCATCAGCGGTCTTACCGACGATCAGGTGCTGTATCTTTACGGAGATCCGGACATTGACGATGATTTTGCCGACCGCACAACTCCAACAAGAAATAAGGCGATATCGATGAAGCTGGCGCTTGGCTCTGTTTTCAAAATGTGCACTGGCCTTGCAGGGCTCATGGAGGGCGTGGTAGATATAGATGAGACCATCGATGACGAATCCCCATACATATATATAGATGAATCAACTGGCAAGCCGGTTGATACCAATGCAAACTGCTGGACACAGTACCCGTGGAATCATACGGATCAAAATATAGTCAAGGCGGTTCTAAACTCGTGCAACTACTATTTTTATGAGGTTTCGTATCGCCTTGGCATCGACCGCCTTGTTGACTGGGCTGGCAAGCTCGGTCTTGCGGATAAGACTAACATTGAATTGACAGGTGAAGCTCAGGGGATCATCGGCGGTCAGACAGCCATGTATGACAATACCCGTGCATATAACGACCAGGACACGTCGCTCCCCCTGCTTGTCTATCGCAGCCTTGTTCGCCTGCTTCGCAACTATCAGACAATCCGTGGCGTGGAGGTTGATGAAGCAGCAGTATCAAAATGTGCGCAAGAGCTTATGGTGCTGCAGGACGGATCCCTTACAGGTAAGGGATCTCAGGTACGACAGATACTCTCCGTAAACCTTGGTATCCCGGATGGAATCTCCCGTGCGCAGGGTTGGGACAGCCAGATCACCTCTTTGCTTGCCGAGCTGCAGTGGAAAGCATCGTACACTATTCGTACCGGCATTGGTCAGGGCATAATGCTTGTCACGCCAATCGCCGTGGCTAGATATGTTTCAGCCATTGCAAACGGCGGCACAGTATTCGATGCCCATATAGTCGAATCGGTCACTTCTCCAGATGGTGATGAGATACTAAATGTAGAGCCTACCATATTTAATGAGATCGAGGCTCCGGAGGAGTATTGGGAAGCACTGCGTCAGGGCATGGCCGGTGTCGTTTCCCCCGAGGATAGGGGTACTGCATCAGATGCATTCAGCAGCGAGTATGCTGAGCTCGGCTACCTTGCTCTCACAAGCGGCAAAACCGGCTCTGCACAGGTCGGTGGTGTAACGATAGACATTCAAAACACAAGCTGGTTCGTCGCATTTGCACCGAATGATGACCCTGATATCGTCATTGTTGTCTGTATACCCAACGGTCTTTCAGGCAGCTCCTCCGCGGGTGCCGTTGAAGATATCCTAACCTACTATTTTACTACTCTATATTCACAGGCTCCGGAGACGCTTCCCGACGTTAATTCTGTGACGCCATAGACCAGATTATTCTTTGTCTGGCGTTTTGGTGTACATTTTGACCTGTTTGTAAATTTTTACCGTTGCGGTTTTCTAAGTATTGACAGCGTTTTAGCGTTGCTTTATAATAAAATCATGTTTTATAGGAGGTTTTTGTAAAGGCTCAGTCTAATTTAACTGAAATTCAATAACAATGCGGACGGCAGCAGTTTTCTGCACATACGCTTTGACCGATGGCGTCAACACAGGATTTATTATTTAATTCTTTCGGTATCTTCCCCTTCTTATGACGCAGATCAAGGGCAGTGCGTGGGCTGTTTGTTGTTTGCGAATTATAAGGAGGGTGTTATGATACTTGCAGTTATTTGCGATGTTCTTGGAAAGGAGAATAATGGTACGACCATTGCTGCCATGAACCTCATACGCTCCATGCGTGCGAAGGGGCATACGGTTCGTGTTGTTTGTCCTGATAGTAACCGCAACGGCGAAGAAGGGTACTATGTTGTGCATCCGATCGATTTCGGCCCGTTAAACGGCTATGTGAGCAGAAATGGGGTTCGAATTGCACAAGCAGACGAGGATATGCTTCGCCTGGCTTTGCATGGAGTGGATGCGGTGCATATTATGACGCCGTTCTTTCTGTCATCGTTGGCAGCAAGGATAGCGTTTGAGCTGGGTATCCCAATTACAGCCGGCTTTCACTGCCAAGCGGAGAACTTTACCAACCACATTTTCCTGATGAACGCTCATTGGATGAACCATCTGATGTACAAAGTATTCTACAGGAGTTTGTACAGGTATGCCGGCTGCATCCACTATCCTTCGCAGTTCATATGCGATGTGTTTGAGCAGGAGATCGGCCATGCAACGCCCCACTGTGTGATCTCCAATGGCGTAAACAAGGCTTTCGTCCGCCGCTCAGTGCAGATGCCCTCAGAGCTCGAAGATAAGTTTCTTGTGGTTTTCACCGGAAGACTCAGCCGAGAGAAATGCCACAAGGTGCTTATAGATGCGATTGCCAAAAGCCGCCATGCAGATAAAATACAGCTGGTTTGTGCAGGTGACGGCCCGCTTCGCAAGGAATTAATTGAGTATTCTGAGCGACTGCCGATTCGACCGATATTCAGGTTTTTCTCAAGGGAGGAGATGGTGCGGCTTCTCAACTGCGCTCATCTGTATGTCCATCCTGCCGAGATCGAAATTGAAGCGATAGCTTGCCTGGAGGCGATTTCCTGTGGTGTTGTACCGGTTATCTGCAACTCTCTGCGCAGCGCAACACGCTACTTTGCAAAGAGCGACATGAACCTCTTCAGATGCAACGATTCAAGCGACCTTGCTGTGCGGATAGACTGGTGGCTTGATCATCCGGAGGAGCGCTGTAAGTGCAGCCAAAGCTATATCAACTATGCAAGGCAGTTTGATTTCGACTGTTGCATGGATGCTATGGAGTCGATGATACTCGATAACATTGCCGCCACACGCATAAGGTCAAGGTCTGAGACCGAAGAGTTTGCTGAGATATGAAAAAGGAAAAGGTCGTATACTACAGCGACGCTCTCAATGACGATTTTGCAGGTACAAGCATTAAGCCGCTTAAGATAGATTCCTCCTTCCCGTTTAAGCCGGCCGGCTTGCTCTGGCGTATTGGTGAATGGTTGGCATACTACCTTGTTGCAGCACCGCTCATTGCAATATTCTGCTATGTTGGCTGCGGCTTCAGGTTCAAGAACCGCAGGGCGTTGAGGAAAGTCCGCAATACTGGTTATTTCATCTATGCAAACCACACCCATATCAGCGATGCCTTCCTCTCCCCTCTTGTTGCCTTTCCCAAGAAGGCACATGTGGTGACAAGCCCGGATGCCGTCTCCATAAAGGGTCTGCGAACCTTGGTTCAGATGTTGGGGGCAATTCCACTTCCATCCGGCAGAGACGGCATGGAGGAATTTATGGCGGCTATGAGAAGCCGGGTCGATAGCGGTCGTGCCATCGGAATTTTCCCTGAGGCTCACATATGGCCTTATTGCATATTTGTGCGGGACTTCAAGGCAGGCTCATTCAGGTATCCGGCTCTTTGGAACAAACCGATAGTTGCGGTATGCGTAACATATCAACGCCGCCGTGGCATATTGGGCTTCATAAATAGTCCTCGGCGAACTGCTTACATCAGCGACCCCATGTATCCGGACAGCAGTCTGCCATTTACCGAAGCTCGACAAAAGCTCAGGGACGAGGCGCATGAGTTTCTTGTTAAGACAGCCGAGGCGCATAGTGACTACACCTATATCCATTATGTTAAGGCAGATATGGGTGATGGATAATCAGGAGGTCAATGAATGTCATCGTTCGTTCGCTTTGAAAATGTCGGTAAGCAGTATCATTCCGGCGATATAACCATCGATGCACTAAAAGATGTCAGTTTTGAGATAGAGCAGGGTGAGCTTTGCGTGATAGTCGGTCAATCCGGCGCGGGCAAGACAACTCTCCTCAATATACTCGGTGGCATGGATACCCCGACGTCAGGCAGGGTTTACCTCGGCGATGCTGAGATAACGGCGTTCAACAAGCACGCTCTTGCTTCGTATAGGCGGACGGACATTGGCTTTGTGTTTCAATTTTACAACCTGATACCAAATCTTACGGCCCGCGAAAATGTTGAGATAGCCTCGCAGCTTACAAAGGATCCTATACCTGCCGATGTGATATTAAATGATGTCGGTCTTGGCGAGCGCATGCGAAACTTTCCGGCGCAGTTGTCCGGTGGGGAACAGCAGCGTGTTGCAATAGCCAGAGCAATTGCAAAGCGCCCCAAGCTGTTACTTTGCGACGAACCGACCGGCGCACTTGATTATGTGACCGGCAAGTCCATACTTGCCCTATTGCAGGATAAATGTCGCAATGACGGCATGACGGTCGTCATAATTACGCACAACTCTGCTCTATCGGCTATGGCTGACCGGGTCATACGGGTCAAGAGCGGAACCATAGTTTCCGTTGAAACAAGCAGCAGCCCAACGCCCGTGGAGGATATTGAATGGTGAAGAAGGGCAGAGTCGATGCATGGACAAAAAACAATCTTCGCGAAATTCGCAGGACATTGGGAAGATATATTGCAATCCTGGCCATCATTGCCATAGGCGTAGGTTTCTTTTCGGGATTAAAGGTCTCCCAAAGTGCGATGCTTGCAACATGCAGCACCTATGTTAACGAGTCGGCGATGTATGATCTTCGCTTGATTTCGACCCTTGGGCTCACTTCGGACGATGTTGAGTACTTTAATGCGCAGGATGGCGTTGTTGCGGCCGAGGGCGCATGCTTTGCTGATTTTCTGTATTATAACAAGAAGGGTGAGCATAATGTTCTCACCGCTCACTCCATAACCGAAGATCTTAACCATCTCAATATAAAAGAGGGTCGCCTGCCGAATAGTCCTGATGAATGCGTGGCGGACGCATTGCTGTTCGATTCTGCGGACATTGGCACAAAAATCGTTCTTTCGGACTCGAACCCCGAGGATACCCTTTCAACATTTAAGTTTCGTGAATATACTATAGTCGGACTGTGTACCTCGGTGAACTATTTTAATATCGAGCGCGGTACGTCTCAGTTGGGCAGCGGTTCGGTTTACAGCTACATATACATCCCGATTGACGGTTTCAACATCGATTACTATACGCAGATTTTTGTCGACCTTGACGTTGACGGAGAGATCTACAGCGACGAGTACGATTCCGCAGTTGCCGTACACAAGGATGAGCTGCTTCACAAGCTCGATGAGAGAGGCGAACTTCGCAAGCTTGCGCTATATGAGGAAATAGATGCCGAGCTCTTTGCCGCACAGGAGGAGCTCGACGCCGCTTATGATGAGTATGAAGCTCAAAAGGCCTCCGTGGAGGATCAGCTCTCTGCAGCGTACGAAGATCTTCTTAAAGCTTACGATCAGATCGTCGAATCTGAACAGGATCTTATTGAAGGTGAAAGGAAGCTTGTGCGTGCCAGGGCGCAATATGAGACGGCATATGAGGAATACCAGGCAGGTCTGGCGGAATTTAATGAGCAAAAGGCACAGATGGAGCAACTTTTTGCTTCCTTGCACTCAATGCTCGATGGTCTTGAGGAACGGGTAATTGAAGCTATCCGGCTCTACGACGCCGGCGAGACGATTAATATCATTGATATACTGACAGAATATGCTGAGCAGATCCAATCCGTACTCGATACGCTTGAGCCGTCAGATCCGCTATATTCAACGCTTTCCGAGCTGCTTGAGTCAATACAGCAGACGATACAAGAGCTTGACGGCACTGAGACTGCCGAAGCTGCCTCACTGCTTAGGCTTGCCCTGCTGAGTATACGGGTAGCACAGGGAGAGCTTGTCGCATATGAATCACTGGCGTATCAGGAGTTGGACGAATACGAGGCTCAGCTTAACGATGCAAAAGCTCAACTAAATGCGGCCGCAGCCGAGATAGCTCAAGCTGAAAATGAGATCGAACGGGGATGGGCACTACTCGAGGATGCCAAGAACGAATTTTCCAACGGAATGCGCGAATTCTCGTCAGGCCGCCTTGCTGCTATGAAGGAGCTGCGCAATGGAAAGCGAGAGCTGGACAATGCCCAGGCAGAACTTGACTTGGCATGGCAGGATGTATATGACATAGTTCCCGGTCTGTACTGTTATGCGTTGGACAGAAACTCCAACACAGGCTATGCCTGTTTTGAAAGTGATTCCGGCATTGTCAGCGGCATTGCAAAGGTATTCCCGCTCTTCTTCTTCCTCGTTGCCATACTTGTTTGCACCACAACGATGTCACGCATGGTAAATGAGCAGCGTACACAGATCGGAACATTTAAGGCGCTTGGATACAGCGACACTCTGATAACCTTCAAGTATCTGGCCTATTCAGGCAGTGCAGCTCTGATAGGCTGCGTTTTGGGCTACTTTATAGGAATATGGCTCTTCCCGAGCGCCATATGGATGGCATACGGTATACTGTACAACTTCGGCCCCATAGAATATGTGCTGGACTTGAACCTTGCTATCATTTCTCTGGGTCTTTCGATGATC
This sequence comes from uncultured Clostridia bacterium, assembly GCA_944336475.1. Classification (GTDB taxonomy): domain Bacteria; phylum Bacillota; class Clostridia; order Christensenellales; family CAG-138; genus CALVLD01. The sequence goes on along the minus strand of CALVLD010000004.1, from coordinate 67,909 downwards.
TGCTCAATAGGTGTTACATGGGTCACCTGTCGTGGCGAGCTCTCCCGTATGCCCGCTTCACTGATGCGTCCCAGTGCTCCCAAGGCCGGAAAACGCATATTCATTGAGCGCATTCCTGTGATTTGGAATCGTATCCGTTTCCTGCAAAAGGTCTCTATACGCAACATCATTCGGTACAAGAAGCGCATGTTTATGATGCTTGTTGGCATCGGCGGATGTACTGCGCTGATCCTCACCGGGTTTGGCTTAGGGGACTGCATAGCCAATCTGGCAGAGGACCAATTTGATGAGATAATGCTTTTTGATTATACCATCTTCTTCGGCTCGGAGCAGACCGTTGAAACCATTGCAGACTTTGAACAGCGTTCAAGCGAGTACCTGGCCGAATGTGTTTATGCTACTAACGAGCAGTTTGATTACGTCTGCAAAGACGGAAGAAAGAGCCTGTATGTGGTTGCGACAGACGATGAAGCCATAAATAACATAATGGGCTTTGCCGATGACGGCGTTTCGGTGGAGTATCCGGAAAGAGGTAAGGCCATAGTCAGTAAAAAGGCTGCAGAGTTAGCCGGGATCAAGGTTGGGGACTCTATATCCCTCTACATTTCCGATACCGAGACAGTAGAGATCGAGATATCGGGGATATTTGACAACTACATATACAACTATTTGTTTATGACAGGTGAAACTTACTCAGACACCTTCAATACCTACCCCGTGTATAAGGTTGCTTACGCAACTGATGCGCAGGGAGACACCTTTGGAACTGCGCAGGCAATATCGACTTTTGACGATGTTGAGGCAGTATCGGTGGTTCAGGAGCTTCGTGATCGAGTAGAAAACATGATGGAAAGCCTCAACTATGTTGTGCTGCTGGTGATATTAAGCGCATCCGCACTTGCATTTATCGTTATCTACAACCTTACCTACATCAACATAACCGAGCGTGCGAGGGAGATTGCTACAATAAAGGTGCTTGGCTTCTATTCAAATGAAACTTATGCTTATGTTTTCAGAGAAAACGCCATACTCACCGTATTGGGTACGGCTGTCGGCATTCCGTTAGGGCTTCTATTGCTTAAGTATGTTATGGGTGAAATTAAGATAGACTTTGTCTCGTTCAACTCGTCTGCACTGCCGCAGTCATATCTTTACACGGTTCTTATATCATTCGGTCTCACCTATATTGTGAGCCTTATGCTGCGCCAGAAGATAGCAAACATAGATATGGCAGACTCACTTAAGTCGGTCGAGTAGTTCGAGCACATATTTTCATAATAGTGAATTAAATAAAGAGACAAGCCTGCTCAAAAACAAGTTTGTCTCTTTTTGGTGGAGCTTACCGGATTCGAACCGGTGATCTCTACACTGCCAGTGTAGCGCGATAGCCAACTTCGCTAAAGCCCCTCGACGCCCTGCTATTATACGACAGCAGAGCCGTTTTGTAAAGCAAGTTTTTTAGTATATTTTACTCAACCGATATTATAACATCATCCAGAAGCACCATTACCATCAACTGCCCCCGTCCATTCCTCGGTTCAATGTTGACGTCCTCGGTATTTATCACCGTTCGTGTACCATGGGCCTGTGTAAAAGCAATATCTCTGGGTTCAAGCACATGCATGGCGCAGAGCAGCTCGCTACCGTTTGAACCGTTCTTCTTAAAGCCGAAACACATGCTCCCGCGTCCGTTCCTGCCCTGTAACTCATGGTCAAACACAAAGCTACGCTTCATGTAGCCCCTGTCGGATACGGTAAGTATCTCGCCTTCGTCGTTTATTGCTTCTGAATAGATAACGCTGTCACCTGCATCAAGCTTTATGCCGTGAACGCCCACGCTCTGTCGGCCCGTCGAGGGTACGCTGTCAGCAGAAAAGCGTATCGACATACCCTTTTTGGTTATCATCATGATAGAATATGCCTCATCCTTAAGCCACTCGACATTGATAAGCTGATCTCCATCCTTTAAACCCAGCGCAGTGAGACGTTTTGTGCGTGTATGATACTCCTCAACAGGCGTTGCCTTGACCATGCCATGCGAGGTATAGAACGCAAGCCTGCCCGCCGGCCATTCACCTATATGGGATGAGAACACCGTCTCCCCTGCCTCTATAGGAATAATCGAAGAGAGGTTTGCGGGGCGTGCCGCAGGTTTTGTCTCTGGAATGTCGGAAACCGCAACCGTGAGCATAAAGCCATGGCTTGTAAACAAGCGCAGACTTGCATTTGTATCGGTTTGGTATGCAGCGAGAGGCCGCTCGGCCTCGATCAGTTCAGGAGACATAAGCTTTATCGGCATACGGCGAAGCTTATTGTCTTTAAGCACCATAACGGCCACAGGCTCCGCGCTGACGGCTTCGTCAATATCATCCTCCGACAGGATATCGTCATCGATTATTTGCGTGCGCCTTGTATCCGCAATGGTATTGCCGATCTCACGGAGCTCTCGTTTTATGAGATCGTGCAGCTTTGTCTTGGAGCTTAGAACGCCCTTGAGTCTTGCAATATTCCTCATGCAGTCATCATGCTCGCGCTGTATCGCAATCTGCTCAAGATTTGTAAGCCTCTGCAAGCGTAGATCGAGTATTGCATCCGCCTGTACCGCAGTCAGATCGAAGCGCTCAATCAGCCCCTGCTTGGCAATTTTGGGGGACTTTGATGCCCGTATGAGCGCAATGACCTCGTCGATATTGAGCAGGGCGATCAAAAGACCGTCCAGAATGTGGACACGCTTTTCAGCTGCTTCAAGTTCAAAGCGGCTGCGTCTGGTGACGACGTCCTCCTGATGGCGAATATAGTGATCCAATACCTCGATTAATGAGAGCAGCTTCGGCTTACCGTCCGCAATGGCTACCATTATCACGCCAAATGTCTTTTGCAGATCAGAATACTTGAATAGACGGCGGAGTATCTTCTGCTCATCCGCATCCTTTCTCAGCTCAATCACGGCGCGGGTTCCAGACCTGTCCGACTCGTCCCTTATATCCGTAACACTTCCGAATGTCGACTTTTTCTCCTGCACGAGCTTGAGTACCTTCTCAAGGGCAGCTGCCTTGTTGACCTGGAAGGGGAACTCGGTGATAACTATAAGCTTACGCCCGTTCTTTGCAGTCTCTAAATGGGTTTTTGCACGGTTTATAAGTTTACCGCGCCCGGTCTCATAAGAGGCTCGGATCTCATCAGATCGAATTATGTAACCGCCTGTCGGGAAATCGGGCCCCGGCATAATCTCCATTAGTTCCTTGACGCCTATTTTAGGATTATCCATCCGTGCAATGACTGCATTGATAACCTCTGTCGGGTTATGAGGCGGTATGGATGTTGTTAGGCCGACGGCAATTCCATTTGCACCGTTTATAAGCAGGTTTGGAAACCGTCCGGGAAGCAGCTCGGGCTCTTTTAGCGAATCGTCAAAGTTAAGTCCAAACTTTACGGTATCCTTGTCCAAATCGCAAAGCATTGGCATGGCGGCAGGTGCAAGGCGAGCCTCTGTATATCGCATTGCCGCAGCCGAATCGCCGTCAACGCTGCCGAAATTGCCATGTCCGTCAACAAGCGGTACACGCATGTTAAAGCTCTGCGCCATTCTGACCATTGCATCATAAACGGAGCTGTCTCCATGCGGATGAAATTTGCCCAGACATTCTCCCACTATCCTTGCGGATTTTTTATGTGGCTTGTCGGGTGTTATGCCAAGCTCGGACATTGTATAGAGAATTCTTCGTTGGACTGGCTTAAGCCCGTCCTCAATACGAGGAAGGGCACGCTCAAGTATAACGTGTTCTGCATAAGGCAGCATAGAGTTGTGCATAACGCTGTCCATGCTGACAACGTTGAACACCTCGTCGTGAATCGTTGTATCGCCACTGTTTCTTTTAGCCATATATGCCTCTTATCTGCGCTATGGCATCACGCCTGTCATCGACGCCAAACACCGCATTGCCTGCAACGAGCACATTTGCTCCTGCCTCACGGCACAGCTTTGCTGTTTCAGGAGTTACCCCGCCGTCAACCTCAATATCGATCGAAAGCCCCCTGTCAGCTATCATTCGGCGTATCACCCTTATCTTTTCAAGAGAAGAAGGTATAAACGACTGACCGCCGAACCCGGGATTCACACTCATCACAAGTACCATATCACAACTGTCGAGCAAATACTCGACAGCGTTGGGTGGAGTCGATGGATTGAGCGCAATGCCGGCTTTTTTACCACTGGCATGTATAAGATCGAGCGTTCTATGAGCGTGGTGGTCAGCTTCTGTGTGTATGGTGATTATATCTGCCCCGGCATCCGCAAAGCTCTTTATCCACATTGCGGGCGCGGAAACCATAAGATGCACGTCAAACACAAGCTCGGTGTGTCTACGGAGCGCCTTGCACATGGGTGCACCGAAAGTTATGTTTGGGACAAAATGCCCATCCATTACATCAAAGTGAACATAGTCGGCGCTCATTGCCGCAAGCATCTCAACCTCCCTGCCGAGTGCCGCAAAATCCGCTGAAAGTATAGAAGGTGCAACCTTAATCATATCTATTCCTCCTTGCTTCAATAGCTTCATTCATAATCCTTGTATAGCTTTCGTAACGCTCGCCCGATATCTGCCCCGATTCAACAGCCGCCTTTACGACACAATCCGGCTCCGCCGTGTGCAGGCATCCGTTGAATCTGCAAAATCCCATTACGTTGCTGAATTCGGGATATAGCTTAGGGATTTCGGAAGGTTCGATTGATATTCCCTCAAGCATGCTGAACCCTGGTGTATCTGCAATAAGCCCGCCGGTAGGAATTTGCAGAAGCTCGGCATGGCGCGTCGTATGCCTCCCTCGGTCTGTTTTATGCGACAGCTCGCCAGTTTTGAGCGAAAGTCCCAACAGTGAATTCAGCAGTGATGATTTCCCAACGGCTGACTGGCCTGCAAGACAGATGGTTCTTCCGTCAAGAAGATTCGCAAGCGCATCCATGCCGAATCCGGACTGCGCGGACACATTTATTATCTCAATCTCGGCGCCGGAGTAACGCAGCCTCGCCCTTTGGGAAGCAGGACACTCTCCGGCATCGCATTTATTGACGACCAATACGGGAATAATGTCCTGATGTCGGCAATACAGCAAAAGCTTATCGACAAGCTCATAATCCGGCACCGGATCAACTGCGGAAATAACTATGAGCAGCATATCTATGTTGGCGACGCTCGGCCTTAAAAGCAGATTCTTCCTGGCGGAGATCTGAAGCAGATATCCATTCCCTCGCTGATCAACGGAGAACACCACATCATCACCAGGGAGAGGCACCTCGCCGCTCTTGCGAAACAGCCCTCGAGCCTTGCAGACATACGTCTCATTGTTGCTCAAAACGGTATAAAATCCGCCCACGCCTTTTAGTATTTTCCCGGAAAATTCAGCCGTTAGAACCGCCTCCTAATGCGTTAATTGGCAGTGTAAACTCCTTCCAGAACTGCGTATACTCCACACCGTTAACATAAACATGGCATTTATAATTCCCCTCCGTCCAGAATCGTGCCGTAAACGGAACTGTATGTGACCCTGCACCCAACTCGGTTTCAAAGATTACCACTTCGCCAATATAGCCGGTTTCCAACGTAACGAGGATATCGTTGCTTTCTGCCGTGAGCTCGAGTATTTGTGAGAAATCAGCTACATAATCACCCGGAGAGGCTTTGTAGATGTAGATATGTACGGTTATGGCGGAGTAGATTATGTCCACTCCTCCTGCAGGAAATTGACTTACTATCTGTCCTTCCCGGTATTCCTCGCCGGTTTCAGCATAATCGCTAACATGTATCATGTACTTATTTATGCCAAGTGTGCGCAGTAGCGAAACAGCTTCGTTGACGCTGTCGCACTCGTTCAAGTACGGCATTATGCGAGTATCACTTATTGCTTCAACACAAATTGTAACGTTTACAGTATCGCCAAGCACAGCTGTTTGTTCAGCGGCTGGATATTGACTGATGCACAGGCCCACAAGTTCCTCGGAGTCGACCTCATACCTGATGTTCATATCAAGGGTCAGTCCGGCCATTTCAAGCAGATAATTTATTTCATTGAGTGACCTACCGTAGAGATCCGGTACCACCGTTGTCGCCGAACCTCCGGAGCTTACCCATACCTGTATCGTAGTGCCCTGCGCCGCTCTAAGATGCCCCTCCGGAGACTGTTTGCACACCACTCCGGAAGCATAATTGTCTGAAGGCATCTCTCCAACGACCTCATAGTAGAAGTTCCTGTTCTCGGCGTATGACCTTGCTTCTTGGACACTCATGCCAAGGAGGTTGGGCACGGAGACATACTGCCTGTCATCGGTGCGTCCATCAAGCCACACCACGAACATTGCCGCAAATATGGCAACTACGGCAAGCACGGAGACTATGATAAGCATTGATACCAGACGATCGACTTTTGATCCCCTCTGGGGCTCAACAGTGCTGTCGACACTCGCAGTCGCTCGTGTTGAGACGTTTATCCGAGCGCGTGGATGACGCAAAGCGCGCATCAGATCACGAATCATCTCTTCTGCAGTCTGATATCTCAGCGCCTTGTCCTTTGCGGTAGCTCTCACGACAACATCGCTAATTGCAACAGGTATATGCGGATTGACAGCATTTGGAGAAATAAGCGCATCGTTTATATGTTTGAGAGCGATCTGCACAGGGGTATCCCCGGTAAACGGAGGCTCACCCACAAGCATCTCATACAGCATTATGCCGGTGGAGTATATATCTGCTTGTGCATCAACATCCTCGCCCTTTGCCTGCTCGGGCGAAAGATAATACACTGAACCCAGAGCCTCTGCTCCGTCATATGTGCGTGTTGAATTGTCGGCAAATTTGGCAATGCCGAAATCCATAAGTTTAACCTTTTTATCGGTAGAGATCATCACGTTTTGGGGCTTAACGTCCCTGTGGATAAGCCCGTTCTCATGGGCATGCTTAAGACCCTCAAGCACTGCGCAGATGATCCTTACGGCAACATGCGGTTTTAGCGCACCATTGCGTTTTATGTAGTCACGAAGGGTACATCCGTTTACATATTCAATGACAATATAGTGTAGGTCATCGTCATTGCCGACATCGTAAAGCGATACGATATTCTCATGCGACAATGCAAGCATCGCCTGCGCTTCCCGAGTGAAGCGCCTTAAATATTGCGGATCATCACAATACTCCTGTTTGAGCACCTTTACGGCAACGACCCTATCTTCCGCAGAATCATAGGCACAATAGACGTCGGCCATGCCACCGCTGCCTATCTTGCTGTCGATACGATATCTTTCGTTGAGCACTTTGCCTATCATCAGGAGATCACCTCCGTGTTCTTTACGATAACGACCGTGATGTTATCCCTCGAACCACTGTTCAAGGCGGTCTCAACGAGGCTGTCGCAGCATTTCAGCAAATCGGACTCGCTGCGAAGTATGGATTCGATCACACTGTCGGCAACGCTTCCATGGAGGCCGTCGGAGCACAGAAGTAGCATGTCATTCAGCTTCCATTCAAACGTGTTGACATCTACCTTTTCAAAGCGAGAAGTGCCGACAGCCCGAGTGAGGATATTGCGTTGCGGATGAGTCATTGCCTGCTCATCAGTTATATTGCCTGAGTCAACAAGCTCTTGCACGTAAGAATGATCCTTCGTTTTACGAACAAGTCGTTTGCCGTCAAACAGATACAGCCTGCTGTCTCCGACATGCGCACACGAGACAGACCTTACACCGAGGAGAGCCAGCACAATGGTAGTGCCCATCCCGGAGCAGTCATCATTCAACTGAGCAGCGTCAAATATAGAACGGTTAGCGTAGTTTACGGCACGCCGCAGCATAAGCGTGGAACTGCAATCATCATTGCTGTTCTCAACATAGGAACAGATGGTATCAACGGCGGTACGGCTTGCAATGCTACCGGCAAGATGACCGCCCATGCCGTCTGCAACAATCACCAATGGCTTGTCCCCTTCGTTGGGAATACGGCAAGCATCCTCATTCTGCTTCCTAAACCCTTTTTCTGTTCTAAAAGCATAGATCATTGTAAATTCATCTCCCCGGTCGTCCCAATGTGCCTGTTGCGCAGTTGGCCGCATGCACCGTCAATATCCGTGCCCAAACTGCGCCGAACCGTTGCGGATATATGATAATTCTCCAACAGCGAAGCAAACTGTGCTGCACGAGAACGCGAGACGCCCAAAAGCCTGCGCTCATTTACGCTGTTTAGAGGAATAAGGTTTACATGGCAGTTGATACCCCTGAGCAGAGTGGCCAGATGCTTTGCATCGTTATCGGCAGAATTGACCCCATCGATCAGTGCATATTCAAAAATTATACGTCTGCCCGTAGCGTCTGCGTAATGCTTTGCGGCAGGAATCAGCTCTCTCAGCGAATAGGTGTTTGCAATCGGCATCGTGCGCCTTCGCATATCGTCATTGTGAGCATGTAGCGATATGCAAAGCGTGATATGCGGAGCGTCCTCAACAAGCGAATAAATACGTGGAACCAATCCGCACGTGGATAACGAAATATTTCTTGGACTTATGCCCAATCCATCCTCGGATGTTGCCCTATGCAGAAAACGCACGGTATTCTCGTAATTGTCAAGGGGCTCGCCGCAGCCCATCATTACGACATTTGTAACGGTGCGTTTACGATCGTCTGATGTAGGAAAAAGCCGCTCAACGGCTGTGATTTCCGAAAGCATCTCCCCCGCCGTAAGATCCCTTGTCCTACCATTTAGTGTTGAAGCGCAGAATGTGCATCCCATGCGGCAGCCAACTTGGCTCGAGATACAAAGTGTATTGCCATATGAATACCTCATTAGAACGCCTTCAACAACGTTGTCATCCTCAAGCCCATACAATAGCTTTACGGTTTCGTCCTTTGATGAGTGGATCTGCTCGATTATTTCGGCACCGCCAAACGGTATGGATGACAGTACATCCCGAAGAGACGCAGGGATGTTGGTCATCTCACATGGCCTGATTCCCTTAGAAAGCCATGACATTATCTGACGAGCACGATATTTGGGCTGCTTGAGTTCATTTACCAACTCGAGCATCTCGCCATAACCGATTGACATCAGATCTGATACCATCAACCACGCACCATCCTTGCAATAAAGAATCCGTCAGTATTATCAACGCAACGGAAAAGTTGGAGCATACCGCTCCTGCACCTCTTGGAATACTCCTCAGGCAGAAACCTTTCGAGTGAATCAAGTCTGAACTCTGCATTTGAGGCGATGAATCTCTCGATTACATCCTCATTCTCCCGTTTCGAGACCGTACATGTCGAATACACAAGAGCCCCTCCAGGAATAACATATACTGAGCAGGCAGAGAGTATTTTGAACTGAAGCTCGGCCAATTGTTCAATATCGGTGGTATTCCTGTTATACCGTGCATCAGGCTTTGAGCCGCCGCCAAGCCCAGAACAGGGTACATCACACAAAACCGCATCAAACGAGGATACAAGTGACGGATCGATGACAGATGCATCCCTTACGCTGCATGAGACATTGTTCACATGAAGACGCTCCAGGGTCTTTCTCATTATTCCAACCCTATGTTCGTGTATATCCCATGCTTCGATTCTGCCGGAGTTTTCCATAAGTTCAGAAAGGTAGGCCGTTTTTCCGCCGGGGGCTGCACAGCAGTCAAGCACGTTCATATGCGGCTTAACATCAAGGCAGTGGCACACCAACATTGCACTCTCGCTCTGTACAGTCATTAACCCAGACGAAAACATCTTATCATTCTTAACACTGCCTCCCAAACCGTAAATGCGCACGGCATTATGTACTATTTTCCCAAACTCGTAGCGAATATTCCGCTGCCTGAGCTCGGCGGTAAGCTCGCTTGTGGTAAATGGCGTGACCGCTCGCACTGTAGTCTCCACGGCTCCTGCAGAAAGCAACTTTTCTGTAAAAGTCTCACCATAGCGTAAAAGGTATTCTTCAATAATAAACTTAGGATACCCATAGAGCGTGTTGAATCGCTCGACGGGTTTCTCTGGAAGCTGCGGAAGGCAGTCAGCCTCAAAATCACGTGCGATACTGCGCAGTACACCGTTGACGAATCCTGACAGAGGCGCTTTCCCTATTTCTTTTACAAGCAGTACACTTTCACTGCACGCCGCATATGCGGGAGTGTTCATAAAGAGCATCTCAGAAACGCCGAGTCTCAAAACGTTAAGAATTTGCGGCTGCACCCTGCCCTGTGCGTAGTGGTTGATTATAAAATCACAATGATTCAGATGCTCGATCGTCGAATACACCAGTGAAGTCACTCGACTGACATCCGTCGGCCGAGCGACTGACAGCTCCTTATTTAGCGCAAGATTCGCATATGCGCCATCAATGGCTATACTGTTGAGTGTATTCAGTGCAATACGGCGATCCGTCATCTATCCAATACCCTCCCAATGAGCTTCCTGCTGTTGAGCGCAGCCCGTGCGTCCATACGTTTTGAACCTGCAAATTGGACCTCAGTTATCTCAATTATACCGCTGCCACACTTTACAAACAGGCCCCTCTTAGAATCAGCAATAACACACTCGCCGATCTCTGCTGTATTGAATGCATCGGAAAGCTCACTATGCAGTACGGTTCTGTAAACCCTCATAATTGCGCCGTCGAGAGACGTAAATGCTACAGGCGCAGGATTCATTCCGCGCACGAGGTTGTGTATCTCGCTATCGGATTTATTAAAGTCTATCTGAGCCGTTTCCTTGCGAATTACGTCGCATTTCGTTGCAGACGCCTCATCCTGGGGAATGCGTGGGCAGGCGCCGGTCTCTATGGCGTCCAAGGTTCTGCGCAGAAGCGTTGCGCCCATAGCTGCCAGCCTTTTGTAAAGCTCTCCGGCAGTCTCATCCATGCCGATTTCCGTGGCCTCCTGCATGAGAATATCTCCAGCATCCAGCTTTGCGACTGTCATCATGGTTGTGACGCCCGTTGTTCGCTCGCCGTTAATAACCGCCCATTGTATGGGCGCCGCTCCTCTGTACTTGGGAAGCAGGCTTGCGTGCACGTTGATACAGCCATATTTGGGTATTCCCAGATTCTCCTCAGATAAGATTTGACCGAATGCGGCAGTGACCATGATGTCTGGTGCAAGCGCACGCAATGCAGCGACGCCGGCCTCTGAGCGTATACGCTCAAACTGATGCACTTTCAATCCATTTTGCAGTGCATACTGTTTAACGGGAGGCATGGCAACGCCGTGCCCCCTGTCCTTGGCTCTGTCGGGCTGCGTAAATACCTCAATATGATCGCCACGCTTGACAAGCATATCAAGCGAAGGAAGGGCAAACTCCGGCGTGCCCATAAAAGCGATTATCATTGCAGATCTGCCTCCGGATCATAGCTGTCCGGCGTGGGGATTACGAGCCGTTTATAAACCTTACCGTCAAGATGGTCACACTCGTGGAGTATGGCGCGTGCAAGCAACCCCTCTGCCCGAATTTCAAATTCAACACCGTTTCGATCCTGCGCACGCATCACCGCAATATTCGGTCGTACAACATAGCCCGATTCGTTAGGAAACGACAGGCACCCTTCTAATCCACCCTGCTCACCGGCAACATAGACCACCCCCGGGTTGACCGCTTCAATGAGCTCATTCCTACCTTCAGAGCAGTCGATAACAACCACACGACGGAGTATGCCGATCTGCGGAGCAGCCAACCCTAAGCCATCAGCATCATACATGGTCTGCGCCATATCGTCAATTAGTTCGGCCAAGCGCTCATCAAAAGCCGTGACGGGCTTTGCCTTTTTATAAAGGCAGAGCGAATTCCCCGTATAGATCCTTCTAATTGCCATAGTCTTTTGCCTCCTATCTGATAATGCCCGTTGCCTCAAGTGCGCCAAGTGAGGGCTCACAATAAAGCGGCTTACCGGCTGCACGGAGCCCGTTCTTAACGTCCTTTAAGCCGTTTCCTGTGGAAATAATGGTCACGGTCTCGTCTGACTCAATGACACCGCACTCGATCGCCCTGCAAACACCTGCTGCAGAGGCGGACGCAGCAGGTTCGCTGAACACGCCCTCCGTTGAGCCAAGAAGCCTCATAGCCTCAAGTATCTCCTCATCTGTTACGGATATCCATGTACCGCCCGATCCGGCGACAGCACGTTTTGCTTTAACGGGATTTCTCGGCACCCCAACGGCTATCGAGTCGGCAATGGTATTCTCATCCGTCGGAACAAGTTCGGTTCCGCTGTTGTAAGCCGTGACAAAAGGACAACAGCCCGTTGATTGTACGCCGAGTATCTTTGGTATACGATCGGCCAGTCCAAGCTCATACATTTCTCTGAACCCGTTGTAAACGGAGCCGATGGTACAACCGTCGCCCACAGAAACTGCAACCCAATCGGTGAGCCGAAAGTTGAGCTGCTCGGCGATCTCAAGTGCAACGGTTTTTTTGCCTTCAGTCAGTACGGGATTGATACCGGCATTACGATTGTACCATCCATACTTGTCAATGGCAGCCTTGCTCAGCTCGAATGTTGCCCCGTAGTCGCCTCGAACAGCTATCAGATTTGCTCCGTAAATGAGGAGCTGGGCAAGCTTCCCCTCCGGGGCGCGCTCCGGCACAAATATAAACGTTCTTAAGCCGGCGTGAGCTGCGCTCCCTGCAAGGGATGAAGCCGCATTGCCCGTTGAACTGCATGATATGGTATCATAGCCAAGCTCGATTGCCTTTGCAACCGCAACCCCGGATGCTCTATCCTTAAGCGATGCCGTGGGGTTAGTTCCGTCATCCTTTATGAAGAGCTCCTTTATCCCAAGCCGAGCTTTTAGCCGTTTTGACCTGTACAGTGGGGTCCAACCGATGCGGAGAAATTCGGAAAAGGACTCCCCCTCGAGAGGCATCAATGCGTCATAGCGCCACATAGAATAATCCCTGCACCTCTCAAGATAGCTGCGAGTGAGATGTTTTTTGATGGCACTGTAGTCAAACACAATGTCAAGAATCCCCTTCTCTCCACAATGCGAGCACGTCATCATCTCGCCATGCATGCCGTAATCAAACTCGCAACCGCATAGGGTACATTTGTAACCAATCGCATAATTCATATTACACCCCTTACATTTGGCTCGGTTATCAACTATCAGCAGACAACAACCCACCATAAATTGTACCACAAAACTTTGACAATGGAAATACCCTTTCCTCAATATTTCCCTTTAAGTGGTTTACAAACATTACAAAATACGGTATAATAAACTTTGGGGGATTATTTGAGAGGTGTGTTCATATATGTCTAAGAAAACTATAGGCCACGTTGTCTGTGCGGTTCTTTACCTCAGCGCGTTGGTTGGCTGCTACTTCGTTATTGACGCGATCTACGATCGTGGTAGCCTTGCGTACACCGAGAGTATCAATAATGAGCTTGAGGAGCAGCGTGAGGCGATAATTAACGACGCCACTTTTCATGACGGCATCGTTATAAGCGGCATATCTGTCGGCGGAATGACGGTGGAAGAAGCACGCATCGCACTTTCGCCCATTGAGGAGCAGCTCGTCGCAAATGTGGGCTTTTCTGTTTATCACCCCTCTTGTACCGTCAATATCACAGAAAATCAGTTTGATATCACCTACGATACCGAGCAGATACTTGAAGATGCTATCATGCTTGCACGTGAGGGTGAGCTTGAGTTTCTCCATCAGTTGATCGACGATATTTCCGCAAACGGGCGTGCATATGAGATCTCCTGTGAGATTCTTCCAAGAGAGGGTGAGATTCGTTCACTTATCCTGGGGATGGCTCGCCTCGTCTATGTGCCGCCAACGGATGCAACGTATGAGCCCAACCCCGACAGCGTCTTTGTTACCGAAGACACCTATGAGGGTGTCGACGACCCCACCTCACTGCCTGATTATGTATCGCCTGATCGCTTCATATTCCACGAGGCTCAAAACGGGAGTCAAATGTTGGCAGAGGATGCTATACAGGAGGTTATTGAGCGCACAGCCACCCGTGACTTCGGTATCATTCAGGCTAAAACAGAAGATGTTCCTCCCACTGTCACTGTGGAATCTTTACAGGCAAATCTTGTGCTGCGCTCCCACTATGAGAGCAGCTACGCCCGCAGCCCATACAATGCGTCAAACCGCGTCTACAACATAAAAAAGGCTTGTAAGCTCGTAAACGGTACAATGCTTACTCCTGAAAATCCAGACGATCCCGATGACGAGTCTCATATCTTCTACACAAATGAAGTGTTGGGCGACCGAACCGAGGAAAACGGTTGGCTGCTCGCCCCTGGTTTTGTTGATGGCGGCGCAAATAGCGAGGACTCCGCAGGCGGCGGTGTATGCCACGTTTCCTCTACTATTTACAACGCAGTCGTTTTGGGAGATTTCAACATCATATTCCGTATCAATCATTCGTCGCATGTAGGATATGTGCCGTGGGGGCAGGATGCCACCATTGATACCGGTCGTATCGATTTTATCTGGAGCAATAATACGGATCATAACTGCTATATATTTATGTGGGTGGATACCAAGGAGAAGCTCGTACGATGCGAGATCTGGGGTGAGCCATTCCCGTCGGAGTTTGACAGCATTGATTTTTATGCCGTGCTTGTTGAAGAAATACCCATTGGCCCAACGCAGTATATAGAGACCTCGTGGCTTTACGAGCCCTATTGGTATCAGTTCAATAAGGCAAAGATCGGCTATAAGTATCAGTCCTATAAGCGCTACTATCTCAACGGTGTTCCCGTTAGCGATCCAATTGAGGTTGCGCTCTCGACATACAAGATGCACCCTCTCAGGTACTGTGTATGGCCCGGGTTTGATCCTGCTGTTGATGTTTTGGATCCGAATTATGAGATACCAAAGCCCACACCCGAGCCCGATTGATCACTGCTTTGTCTTTGGCTTGAATATAAGTGCAATAAGATACCCCAACACGACCGCTGCGGAAATTCCTGCGGCGGTCTGTTTTACACCTCCGGTAATTGCTCCCAGCAGTCCCTGCTCCATAGCACCTTCGATTGCCCCCTTGCCAAGTGAGTAGCCGAAGCCCGTAAGCGGTATAGTCGCACCGGCGCCGGCAAGCTCAACCAATGGTTCGTACAGACCCAGTCCTGCCAGAACAACGCCAAGCGTTACAAAAAGCACGAGCACCCTTGCAGGCGTCAACCTTGTAAAGCTGATTAAAAGCTGGCCGACAACGCAGATCGCACCTCCAATAACAAATGCCCAAATGTAGTCGATTAAGCTGCTCATAACATATTCCTTTCAATTACTACAGCATGTGCGATTGATGGTATGCTTTCTCCCTGCAGAGTTGATATAGGGCTCATCAATGCGCCCGTTGCCATAAACAGTATCCTGCTGTACTCGCCCGATTCCACCATTGGAAGAATATGTGAGCAGAGTATCGTTGCAGAGCATCCACATCCGCTTCCGCCGCAATTTACGTTTTGCTCCTGTGAAAACATGAGTTTACCGCAATCAACGTGAACCGACTCTATCTCTGCACCTTTCATTTTGCACAACTCATACAGCATTTCACTGCCGAATATGCCCAGATCTCCGGTAATGATAGCATCATAATAGTTCGGCGTCAGCGTATTGTCTTTAAGATGCGCACAAATCGTATCAGCAGCTGCAGGAGCCATGGCGGCACCCATATTACTTGCATCTGTTATTCCATAGTCAATTACCCTGCCGATCGTGCCACCGGAGATAATCACATTGTGAAACACTTTATTTTTGATGCAACTGCTCTGCGGTGCGATAACTATCGCGCCTGCGCCTGTCACTGTACGCTGGGCGGTGGGTGTTGCCTGCGTACCCATTTCGAGAGGATATCTGAATTGTCTCTCTGCTGATGAGAAATGGCTGCTCGCACTGCATGCCAGTAATGCCGAAAATCCTCCGTCCGACAGCATGGCGCCGACCGACAAGCCCTCTGCGATCGTTGAGCACGCTCCATATAGGCCGAGGAACGGTGATTTTAGCTCTCTTGCCGCATAGCCGGCAGATATGATCTGATTGAGAAGATCTCCCCCCAACACGACGTCCAGGTCAGACGGCTTTTTACCCATCTTTGCCAGGGCAAGTCTTACTGCACTCTCAAGCATACGGCTCTCGGCCTGCTCCCAACTGTCAAGCCCGAGCGTGTCATCCCGACATATTACATCAAACTTGTTTCCAAGCGGCCCCTTGCCCTCCTTGTCTCCCACAAATGAGGCCGCCGAGATTATTGCCGGTTTACTGTCAAGCAGATATGACTGCGTTCCTATTCTTTTGCCCATACTCTCTCCTATATACCAGACTCAACTCTATTATTTGTTGAAAAATAACCGTTATACAAAAAAGACCGCCTGCAAAGCGGTCAAAAATGGAATAGGAGCATCACTCACACATGTTTCTGAAAAACTCTTCTGCAGTGGCGGTCAATATGTCAAATCTTTTTGAGCGTATGGCATCCTTAACGAAAAGGCTACTGCTTATACCAAAGGCCGAAGCACCTGCAGAATTGAATGCACCGATGTTTTCTGCGGTAATACCGGCAACGGCAGCCATGGGTATGTGGCTCAACGGCGCACGAACAGCCTTGAAATAATCAATTCCAAGCACTCCTGCCGGAAAAACCTTGACTATGTCCGCACCAAGGCCATATGCGTACTCGATCTCGGTAGGCGTCATTGCGCCGGGGACAGAAATAAGCCCAAGCCGTACAGTCTCCTCTATTATTTCGGGGTTGACGTTTGGAGAGATGATAAACGAAGCTCCTGCATGATATGCAACCTCGAGCTGATTCAGGGTCAATATAGTGCCTGCACCAACGCAAGCGTCCGCCCCAAACATGTCGGCCAATTTGCCTATAGACTCAGCCATTTGGCCTACAGGCTTGTCGTGTTCGAACGCTATCTCGAATGCCCGCACTCCGCCCTTAAACAAAGCCTTTGCAGCCATCATAAGATCTTCACCATAAAGACCTCTGGATATCGCAATGATCTTTGTGCTAATAATAATGTCAAATGCCCTGTCTGCGTTCATTTTCCCTCCTAAATCAATGTTTTGAAATCATTTTGACGAAATGCTTCATACACGACTAAAGCCGCAGCATTCGACAGGTTTAGCGACCGCATCCCGAAAAGCATCGGTATCCTCAGCGCAAACTCTTTGTGTGATTCAATAATTGTTTGTCCGAGTCCGGTGGTCTCCTTGCCAAATACAAGAAAGTCTCCCTCTATGTAGTTTACATCGGCATATGACTTTTCGGCATGAGTTGTAAAAAGGAAAAACCTGCCGTTTGGATTGTTGGATACAAGCTCATCAAAGCTGTCATGGTAAAACAGTTTCAAAGAGCTCCAGTAATCAAGGCCTGCACGCTTAAGATGCTTGTCATCAACAGAAAAGCCCAAAGGCCGCACGAGGTGCAGGGCGCACCCCGTGACGGCACAGGTTCTGGAGATATTGCCGGTGTTCTGAGGTATCTCCGGCTCAACAAGTACAACGTTGAACATACTGACATTGTATCAGCATGTCTATCTGATTTCAATCCTTTTGCATGTTTTTTAGCTTTTCAAGATATATGTCGCACAGCTCTTTTGAGTATTCTGAATCCGTGCTGCCTGCGGCAACCTTAAAGCGGCGTCCATCGCTCTCGGGGCGTACTACGACCCATCCAGTGTCATATCTCAGTCTCACTCCATCAATCATCTCCATTGGTATACCGGATGCAGATTCCACTATCGACCGCAGCGTTCTGCCAATATCCTTACTATCAGCACTCAGCTCTCTCTCGGTTTTGAATACAATAGGCAGTTGCTTGATTTGCGCTTCAAGCTTTCCGAGCGCAAACATCTCGCATATTTTAAGTATCATTATCTCCGGCTCGAGCAGCTCAGGTATATAGATTCCTTTCTCCATTGCCCGATGTCTTCTTTTTGCAGGTGCATTTGGAAGTAATATAGGTTCATAGCCCTTGCTGATCATATGTTTTTCCAGCGGCACTGCGATATCGGCCGGCACAGGTATTTTCCTGCCAGATGCTGATGTTTCATATATTATAATGCACATCAAACTCTGTTCATCAATTGTTGTATCGGGCGCCATGGATACGCTTAGCCTTTCATCATCGTCACACAGTATGGAGATGGTGTTCCTCTCACGCGCAGTTATCAGTTTGCTTGAGCACCTAACACTGTCAACATCCCAGCCCAGCCTCAAAAGTACCCTTGAGATCGAACGCTGTATACCTGCATTTGCATTCAAAATAAGTCTGCGTTTATTATTAAGCAGATCATTGGGATTTATCGTTCGCAGTAGCCGGGACTCAAATGCAAGCTCTGCACCGCTAAATTCCATAACTATGCCGATCTCCGCATCGGTTTTAGGCTTCTGTTCATCAAATTCAACAGCCCGTACGATGCTGCGCATGGTATCATCGTCGGCTTCTACACCCTTTCCGTTAACGATATGCATCTTGACCATTCTGCTGTTTGTGTTGCACTCAATGTATATACCGCCGGAAGAATTGGTCTCACGAACCGAATACTTAAATGCGGTCCTGCCAACGGCAGGAACCGTAACCGCATCCACCCCCGTTGATATAACTCCAGACACTGCAGAGTGTTTCAACATCACTGATACAGGGCTTCCATCCGCACCGACACAAATGCTGCATGGCGGAGTAAACCTTGAGGCATACGCCGCTGCCAGGCTCAGCACCTCGGAAGGAGTAAGGTTTGTATCGCCATAACCATTGAAGCATGCATCGGAATGATCCGGTGATTCACCTGTTCCCCAGACAATGTTGGAGCGGCATCGTTTTCCCTTTGGAATATGCTTGTGCGGCCATATTGAGCATGCATTCGTTACTGACACATCGCTTTCAAGCACACTTCCTGCGCCCACAACGCTGCCCTCAAATACGGTCGACCTCTCACCCACCTCTACGTTTTCGCAAATCACGGCTCCTCGTATCTCAGAATCATTGCGAATAGTTGCTTTCTTCAACACTACTGAGCGCTTTACCGAGACGCCATCCAGCAGACGTACGCCCGAGCACAGCACGGTATGGGGCTCTATGCACACATTGGGCCCAATTTCAACATCCGAGCCTATGTAGCATGGAGCAAACAGCTTTGCTGATGTGCTGATTTTAGCATCATGTTCAATGAATATCCCATCGTGCTGCCGTGCAGAGGTTCTAAATCTGCACAGTCCGTTGAGCATATCTCTCTGTGCCGAGTTGTATTGAGCGATGCTGCCAATGTCGCACCAATACCCCTGCATCTGCCAACCGAGAATTCGTCTTTTTTCCTCAAGCAAAATCGGGAAAATATCCCTTGAGAAATCGGATGCCCCATATCGTGGGATGCGCTCCACAATTTCACGCTCAAGTATGTACATTCCAGTATTGGCAAGATCGCTGAACACATCGGAGCGAGCAGGTTTTTCTATGAAGCGCACGATAAATCCATCTTTGTCTTTGAGTGCAATACCGTATTCGGTCGGCTCGTTCACCCTGTAGAGTATCACCGTTGCATCGGCCTTTTTGTCTCTGTGCGCTGCAATAGCGGAGGACAGATCAGCATCGGTTATCCCATCTCCGCTCATTACGAGAATACTGTCATCGATTCCTTCGGCAGCCTCACGAACGCTCCCCGCTGTACCGAGCCGTTTTTCAGGATTTGAATAGGTTATTCGCATGCCGAGAGCGCTACCATCACCAATTTGCTTTTTGATTTCCTCCGCCATATAGCCGATAGTTATAACTACATCGAGTATACCGTGATCCTTAAGAAGCTCCAGTGTATAGATCAGTATCGGCTTGTTCAGCAACGGCACCAACGGCTTTGGCATCGTGCAGGTCAAAGGCCGCAGACGCTTCCCGTCGCCACCTGCAAGTATTATAGCTTTCAAAACAAAAACCGCCTTTCATAATATGATTAGACGGTTTTAGTTTGCGCATTACAGACGTTTTATATCAATAGTAGTAGAGACCGTAGTAGAAGTTGTTTCCCTCAATCGTTGCATAGTATTCCGTGTAGTACACCCATTCTATTCCAAGATATGCCGCTCGATAAAACAGAACCTTCTTTGGCAATGTACTTCCATGCTCTTGAAGCACATATCTTGCAGATGCGAGCGCAGCACTGTTAGGCGTGATGCTCGCAAGATACTCTTCACTGTATCCATATTGTCCGGGCTGGAATATTACGCCGCTGACAGAATTTGGAAACCATCCCGATTGATTCATAACACGATTGAGAACTACGCTGGCAAGCGCCCGGTAACCTACATAGGTGCTGCCCGGAGCTTCTCTATAGATGAGCTGTGCAACAAGCATAACATCTGCCTCGCTGAACTGCCCGGGGTAGACCGTATACATGCTCTCCGGTTTTGGCGTAGGCTCAACGGAATACCCGAGAGTCAAAAATCTCTTTGCGATAAATCCGCTCTTTTCATCCACAACGACTCGATACCAATCGCCGGTCCTGCCCGTAAGAAATACATCGGTATCGCTGTTATAGCTTGCGAGTATGTTTGAGTATGTGCTCGGCTGCTCCCTCAGATTTACACCGTTGCTGTTAATATGCGCAGGAATATAGTTTAGCTCCTCAATTATAGGCTCCGGCGTAGGGGAAGGTCTCGGCGAAGGGGTAGACGTATATGTTGGTGATGGCTCGGGCGTATACGTCGGCCTCGGTGTGGGTGTTGGCGCAGAGGTTGGGATGACTACAACGCCTCCGTTTGACTGCACTGAATACACCCGCTCCTCAGATCTGTGTGCGCAGCCGCCCAGAACGCATACGGCCAATGTAATCGCAAATATTGCTTTATAGACACGTTGTACTCTCAATACAGCCTCCTATCGGTAATTATTGCCTCAAATTATGTATTTATGCAGATCGTCAGCAGCCTTTGCAATATCAATGTGTTCATTGACATACTTTTCGTCGACCACGACCTCCGTCATCGGATATTCCCCACTTGCATTGAAAGCAATGTCCTCAAGCAAGTTTTCTATAATAGTATGTAGACGGCGTGCGCCTATGTTCTCCGACGTTTCATTTGTAGTGTAGGCAGCAACCGCTATGGCTCGCTTGGCTCCATCATCGAACACAAGGTGTACGTTGTCCGCTTCAAGCAGGTATGTATACTGCTTTATAACAGCATTCTCCGGCTTTGTCAGTATAGCTTCATAGTCCGCAACCGAAAGTGCATCAAGCTTTACACGAATGGGGAATCTGCCCTGGAGCTCAGGTATGAGGTCGCTTATCTTTGACACATGGAAAGCTCCAGCGGCAATGAAGAGCATGTAGTCGGTACGAACCGGGCCATACTTTGTATTTACGGTACACCCTTCAACTATTGGGAGTATATCACGCTGTACACCCTCACGGGATACTTCCGGCCCGCTTATGGATCCGTTCTCGGCAATTTTATCGATCTCATCAATGAATATAATCCCGTCCTGCTCGGCCTTCTCGATCGCTTCACGAATTACCTCGTCCATATCGATGAGCTTGTCTGACTCCTCCGCAATGAGGATGCGCCTTGCCTCGCGAACGTGCACCTTCCTGGTCTTGGTCTTTTTAGGTATCAACCCTCCCATGATCTCGTTAAGGTTGATATCTATTCCCATGGCAATCATGGTATCGCTACCGGTACCGCTCTCCTGTATCTCTACCTCCACAAGCTCTTCCTCAAGAAGGCCGTTGCGAAGATCTTCCGTTATCTTTTGCCGTTTTTCTTTGCGTGACAGCTTCTCGGATTCGGTAAGCTCCGTGTCCTGATTGGCTGACTCCGAAGAAAGCAAAAGCTGAAATGGGTTTCTTGCGGCCGAAGCAGATTTCTTGCGCTCGCCTCTGTTTGCAAGCAGATCTATAAGCCGCTGTTCAGCCGCACTTTCTGCCATGATGCGCACTTTATCATACCAATGCTGTTTGCAAAGGCGGATGGAAGCCTCAACAAGGTCTCGGATCATTGAGTCAACGTCCCTGCCTACATACCCAACCTCAGTAAATTTGGTTGCCTCGACCTTTATAAATGGGGCATCAACGAGCTTTGCAAGCCGCCTTGCAATTTCCGTCTTACCGACGCCGGTCGGCCCCACCATAATTATGTTCTTTGGTGTGATCTCCTCACGTATTTCTGGGGAAAGTTTGCTCCTGCGGTAGCGATTCCTCAGAGCTATCGCCACAGAGCGCTTCGCATGGTTCTGGCCGACGATATACCTGTCAAGCTGTTCAACAATCTCTTTGGGTGTAAGCATAGCTCATACCTCCTCTACAACAATGTTTGAGTTGGTGTAAACACATATCTCGGAAGCTATCTGGAT
Organism: uncultured Clostridia bacterium; assembly: GCA_944336475.1. Taxonomy (GTDB): domain Bacteria; phylum Bacillota; class Clostridia; order Christensenellales; family CAG-138; genus CALVLD01. Next base: position 45,581 of record CALVLD010000004.1, on the reverse strand, counting down.
AGCCCTTTCTGCTATCTCCCTGGCTGACAGATCTGTGTTCTTCTTCAATGCACGTGCTGCCGCAAGCGCATACATGCCGCCGGAGCCAATCGCGGCGATGCCATCATCGGGATCAATGACCTCTCCCGTTCCCGAAACAATTAGCAGTTCATCATCATCTGCGCATATCAGCAGGGCTTGAAGTTGGCGCATGACCTTGTCATTTCGCCAATCCTGAGCCAATGCGACTGCTGCACGCCTGAGTCCTCCCCCATGCTGCTCAAGCTTTGTCTCAAAGCGATCGCTCAAAGTAAACGCATCCGCAACGGAGCCGGCGAATCCTATAACAACCTTGCCGCCGTATATGCGGCGAACTTTGCGTGCGGTTGCCTTCATTATGGTTGTCTCACCAAGTGTAACCTGACCGTCGCCCGCAATTGCACATTTGTTGCCACAGCGGACTGCAACTATTGTTGTTCCCTTCATTTCCATATGTTTATACTCCGTTCTCAATAATCCTATCGATCAGCGAGAGGGCTCTCTTTGAAGTAAGCCCGTATCGCTCTCTTTTATTCTTTGGCGCATCCGGTATCGGTTCAATTATGCTAAATGTTGCATTCATTGGCTGAAAATCGCTGCCGGAGTATTCAGATACATAATGCGCCAGGGCTCCTATTGCGGTCTGCCTGCCGAAGTCGATGCAGCCCTTGCCCAGCAGAGTGCGTGCAAGATTTATACCAGCTGTCAGCCCGCTTGAAGCACTTTCAACATATCCCTCAACGCCAGTTATCTGGCCTGCAAAGTACAAATGCGGATTTCCTTTAACAGAGTAATACGGCGTCAGGACATTAGGCGCATCGATGTACGAATTCCTGTGCATAACGCCATACCGAACGTACTCTGCACTCTCAAGCCCAGGTATCAACCCAAACACACGCCTTTGTTCGCCAAACTTCAAATTCGTCTGGAATCCAACCATATTATAAAGGGTACCGTGCTTATTGTCCATCCTGAGTTGAACGACGGCAAACGGCCGCTTACCCGTGTGCGGATCTGTTAGCCCCACGGGTTTCATGGGCCCGTAAGCAAGCGTCAGATCACCTCGTTTTGCCATGACCTCAACCGGCATACAGCCTTCAAACACCCGAGGCGTCTCAAAATGGCTCAACGATGCGGTTTCAGCGGTCGTCAGCTCACGAATGAATCTGAAATACCGCTCTCGATCCATTGGGCAGTTTACATAATCCTCCCCCCTACCGTATCGTGACGAGCGAAATGCCTTTGACATATCCACCGAATCCGCTGTAACTATCGGGGCTGCTGCATCATAAAAGTGAAGGCTTACTCCCCCTGAAAGCTGCTTGATCGAGTCATACAGTCTACCGTCGGTCAATGGCCCGGTTGCTATTACGCATGGAGTATCTTTGGGAATCTCAAAGACCTCATGGTTGACAACGGCTATGTTCTTGTGAGTGCGTATACGCTCCGTTACCATTGCCGAAAATTCACCTCTGTCCACCGCAAGCGCACCGCCGGCAGGCACCCTGGTTGCGTCGGCACACTCCATTATAAGGGATCCGAGTCTTCGCATCTCCTCTTTAAGTAGACCAACTGCATTATCAAGGCTGTCTGAACGCAGGGAGTTTGAACAGACCAGCTCAGCGAAGTGCTCCGACTTATGTGCAGGTGAAAACCTTTCGGGCTTCATCTCATAAAGTGTGACGTCAACGGCTCTGTTGGCAAGAGCATATGCCGCCTCGCACCCGGCGAGCCCTGCCCCTATTACAATGGCAGTGGGCATCATTCGATCGACTTCTCCTTTTCACTCCTTTTTGAAGTCGGCCTAAATACATAACCGCATTCCTTATCGGAGCAGGCCTTATAGCTGCCAAACTTACCGACCTTCTGAACCATAAACTTACCGCATTTGGGGCACTTCTCGTTGAGCGGCTTATCCCATGACATGAAGCTGCACTCCGGGTGTCTCTCGCAGCCGTAAAAGGCCCTGCCCTTCCTCGAATGGCACTTGACAAGCTCTGCACCGCAAAGCGGACATTTAACATTTATGAACTCCAGTATTCGCTTTGTATTGGTGCATTCGGGGTATCTTGGGCAGGCAAGGAACCTGCCGTACTTACCAACCTTATAGACCATCATTGCGCCGCATTTGTCGCATATGACATTCGAAACCTCATCCTCAAGCTTGATCTTTTCAACATTTTTAAATGCAGCTTCAACTGATTGCTCAAACGGCTGGTAGAAATCCGCAATAACCGTTGACCACTGGGTACTGCCGTTTTCTACATCGTCAAGCCTTCTTTCCATATCCGCTGTAAAGCTGACGTCAACAATATCGCTGAAGTTATCCTTCATGAGCTGGGTGACTATAAAGCCCAGATCAGTGGGAATAAGATGCTTCTTTTCCCTGCGAACATATCCACGGTCAATTATAGTTGATATTGTAGGAGAGTACGTGCTTGGCCGTCCGATGCCCTTTTCCTCCAGAGCTCTTACAAGCGATGCCTCTGTGTAACGAGCCGGTGGTTGTGTAAAATGCTGTTCGGGCTTCAGCTCTATGAGTTGAAGTACTTCACCAACATTAAGCTCCGGCAGCTCCGTTTCCTTATCCTCCGTCTCATCCTTGCCCTCCATATAAACTCGGGTAAAGCCGTCAAACACGGTCTTGATGCCTGTAGCCCTGTAGCTGCACCCATTGCTGTCTATCTCGGCGGCGGTGGCAATGTACCGGGCATCCGACATCTGGCTTGCAATAAAGCGATCATATATCAGTTTGTAGAGCTTATACTGGCTGCTTGAGATCTTATCCCTGAGCATTTCCGGCGAAAGCAGCAGATTGGTGGGACGGATAGCCTCATGCGCATCCTGAGCATTATTGCGCCCACGATAGACATTGGGCCTTGCAGGGACATAAAGCTCGCCATACTCCGCCTTGATATAGTCCAAAGCCGCAGACTGCGCTTCAGCAGAGACTCTTACAGAATCCGTGCGGATATATGAAATAAGGCTGGTGCTCCCATATCCGGCGATCTCCATGCCTTCATAGAGCTGCTGCGCAACCGACATTGTTATCTTTGGTGTCATGCCTATCTTGCGTGATGCCTCTTGGAGCATGCTGCTCGTCGTGAAGGGCGGCGAAGCATGGCGGACTTTATCCGCTTTTTTAATGTCTGTAACGATAAATTGCCCTTCGGCCGATCGCATTGTTATCGCCTTTGCATCCTGCTCGCAGCGAACATCGACTTTTTCTCCGTTGTAGCCATAGAACTTTGCAGAGAAAGTACGTCGGGAATGTGAGCTGCGGAGCTTTGCAATGATCGACCAATATTCTTCCGGAATGAACTCCATTATCTCCCGTTCGCGATCACAGATTATTCTCGTTGCAACGGATTGCACGCGGCCTGCCGACAGCCCCTTACGAACCTTTGCCCAAAGAAGCGGACTGATCTTATAACCAACTAGCCTGTCAAGCACACGTCGAGCCTGCTGAGCGTCAACAAGATTGCCATTGATAGCCCTCGGATTCTTGATGGATGACTTAAGCACGGATTTAGTTATCTCATTGAACACGACCCTGCATTCGCTGTTTGGATCAAGTTTGAGCACATGGGCAAGATGCCAGGAGATAGCCTCCCCCTCTCTATCGGGGTCAGTTGCCAGTAAAATATGCTTTGCCTGTTTTGCTTCTTTTCTTATTTTTTCAAGAACCTCGCCACGGCCACGCAGCGTGATGTACTTCGGTTTAAAACCATTTTCGATATCAACGCCCAGTTGACTTTTGGGAAGATCTCTCACATGACCGTTAGAAGCAATGACCTTGTACTTGCTCCCAAGGTACTTTCCTATCGTCTTGGCCTTTGCAGGCGACTCAACAATAACCAATGTATCAATCATATAAGCTGAATCCCTATCCTTTCATTTTGGCATACGGGTTTACACACTGTATACCTTGTGCGACAGCTGCTTTATTATTCCCGATAATTCCATTTCTGTCAAGTACATATTCAAATCGGATATTGGTATTCCTGCTTTAACATATATCTCATCTATACTCTGTTCACCGGTAAGCAGAAGGTCATATATCCGTCTGTGTTGCTTCGGCAAAGAGTTAACATCGATCTCCGAGGCCATTGAGGCACCGGGGTTATCGTCCTCTATCCGGAAACCATATTCAAACAGAATATCGCTTATGTCAAATACAGCCTTCGCTGCACCGCTCTGAATAAGACGGTTGGTTCCCATGCTGGTCACATCTGTAAGCCTTCCGGGAATTGCAAACACATCCCTGCCCTGATCGTGCGCAAAGTCTATCGTTATTAACGTGCCACTTTTAAGCCCGGCTTCGGCAACAAGAACCCCCATGGAAATACCGCTGATTATCCGATTTCGCTGTGGGAAGGAGAAACGGGAGGGCTCTGAACCCGGTGGCAGCTCGGATATAACCGCCCCTCTGGCAGCGATCTGCTCATACAGTCTGCGCCCGCTCGGCGGATAGATAACGTCTACGCCGCTGCCCAGCACCGCAATCGTGGGATTATCGTTGTCTACAGAACGCAGAGCGCCCCTGGCTGCGGCAGAATCGCACCCCATCGCCATCCCGGAAACGATGCAAAATCCACGCCCCGCTAATTCATATGCGAATCTCTCCGACATTTCCGCGCCATATTGCGAGGCTTTCCTCGAACCAATTATTGCAAACGGCAGTGTCATATCGCTATGCAGCTTGCCGACAACATAGAGAACCGTTGGCGGGTCATATATATGCCTTAGCAGATTAGGGTAATCCGCGCTATCAAAGGTCACGGCAGTAACGCCGATTTTATGCAGCTTTTCTATATAGCCGTCAATGAACGAGTCATTAGCCATCAAAAGCAGATTTTTGTGCTGTTCCGGCTTTAACCTATGCTTGCCGACAATCAATTCCCCAGACAGGGCTCGCTGCCGTAATGTATCAAAATCGCCATCTGCGTCTACAATGTCAAAAATCAAACGAACATTTGTGCCAAGTGCCTGATTGAGCCAGAGCCAGGTTCTTTCTCGTTCGTTATACGTTGTCATACTCTTTCCCAATATTTTTCACCCAATCCTCTATACTGCACCGCTTCAGCGATATGCTTCTTTCCTATTGTTTCTGCATGATCCAGGTCTGCAATCGTACGAGCTACCTTGATGACCCGAGTGTATGCCCTTGCAGACAGCTTAAGCCTATCATATGCAACTCGCAGGAGAGCTTCGGCATCGGAGGTCAAACGACAATAATGCTTTATCTGCCGCCCACTTAGCTGCGAATTGAACATAATACCGTCAGAGGCAAAGCGGCTGCGCTGGACTGCCCTTGCCTCGCTTACCCTGCTGCGGATGATATCAGAGCATTCAGCATCTACCTCAGATACGAGGTCATCGTAGCTGACCTCGGTCATTTCAACATGGATATCAAGCCTATCAAGCAGGGGTGAACTGATTCTGTTAACATATCGTGAGATCTGTCCGGCAGAGCACCGGCATGAATTGATCTTTGACCCAAAATTACCGCACGGGCAGGGGTTCATAGCTGCAACAAGCATAAAATCGGCTGGATATGTCGATTTTGCCGACGCTCTTGTAATGGTTACAAATCCGTCCTCGAGCGGCTGTCGCATTGCCTCAAGCACATTTGTGGGAAACTCAGGAAACTCGTCCATAAAGAGGACGCCGTAATGAGATAGGCTTATCTCTCCCGGCCGTGCATTTGAACCGCCGCCGACAATAGCCGGTATTGATGCCGAATGATGCGGTGCACGGAATGGTCTCTCACGGACGATGCCCCCGCTTGTGCGAAGCTCACCCGCAACCGAATGTATCTTTGATATTTCAAGCGCTTCATCTAGTGTAAGCGCCGGCAATATCGACGGCAGGCTCCTGGCGAGCATCGTTTTACCCGAGCCCGGAGTGCCTATCATCAGCATGTTATGATTCCCTGCAGCTGCAATCTCTGCAGCGCGCTTTGCCGCCGCCTGACCCCGAATCTGAGAAAAGTCATGCGTACTTGCCTCAACAGAGCCGCTCCACGGCGTTGGCGGGAACGGTTCTATCTCCAGAGTCTGTCTCAAGAAATCACACGCATCTCTCAGAGATGCAACGGGGTAGACATTCATGCCGTCAACGAAGGATGCTTCCTCCGCATTCTCAACCGGGAGTATGACTTTTCTTTCACCGTGCTCATATGCATCTATTATCATGGGCAGAACGCCTGTAACCGCTCTTACGCTGCCGTCGAGCGCAAGCTCGCCAAGTATTACATATTCCTCGGCGATCATAGGACTGATGAGCCCTTGAGCCGCAAGAATACCGAGTGCAATGGGCAGATCATATGTAGTGCCAACTTTGCGTATATCCGCAGGAGCAAGGTTAACGACTATACGAGCATCCGGAAACGAGAAACCACTGTTTACAATAGCCGATCTGACTCTCTCCCTTGACTCCCTGACAGCAATATCCGGAAGCCCCACGGTATCATAACGTACAAAGCCATAGGACAGGTCTACCTCAACATTTATAGGCCAGCCCGAAATGCCTAAAACCCCGTAGCTTTTCAGCTTTGCAAGCATTACTTCTCTTTATCAGCTCCTTCTGCACTGCGTTTGAAAACCAACAGCTTGTTCAGCAAAAAATTGAAAACCCATGTAAAAGGCAGTGAGATAATCTTACACATCATAGCATTGAGGCTTTCGGCACTCTCAAAGAACCTTCCCAGGAATGTGCAGTAGAGCGTTCTCGCAAATGTACCGTCTTTGAAAACGACAAACTGCAAGAACTGCAACAGGCCGGCTGAGAGCGCAAGCGTTGCAAGATTTACGCCGACAAACAGAGCAAACTCCCTGGCTGAACGCTTGTGCTCCCTTTTGAATGTCCAGATCGAGTTGAAAAAGTAGCTGTTCAGCACACCGCAAGTGTATGATATCACCTGTGCAGGCAGTGAGCTGAAATCAAGGAAATTTGTAAGGATGTAAAACACACCCATATCCACGAGCGTATTGAGAACGCCTACGGCAGCAAACTTCAAAAACTGAAGAATCGTTTGTTTTTTATCCTTCATAATGTTCATCCTCCGTAGGTGATTTCATAGCTTGTAAATGTCCAGCCAATACGAATCACACGTCCGTTTGCAGTCTCAAACTTAAAGAACGGTACCCACTGCAGGGCAGCAACATAATCACGAGGTGCGGGCAAGCCGGATATTACAGGATAGAATAGGCCGAATAGCAGCAAGACAACCGCCATCCAAACCCACTTGACATAGGGCAGAACTGACTTCTTCGGCTTGTCGAGATATTCTGCCTCTATCGCCCGTCTTTCCTCTGCATACTTCAGTGCGTATACCGAAGCCATTATTATAAACGGAACCGTTGCAAAGTAATGGTAGGCATAAGTGCTTCTTGTAACAAATACCCATGGCAGTAGAGAGGAGGCCATGCAGATGAACATCATAAACACATCGGTCGGAATTCGCTTTATTTTGCGGATAAGCATGACGACAAGTGCAACCGTGCCGACAAAACATGCCAACCAAACAGCGGGGTTGCCGAATGTACTTATGGTACTGACGTTATTCTCGCCTGGAGTATCATACCCAACGTAGAACCACGTTGGCCGCAGGTTAAGCACCCACTCCCACCACACCGAGGCAGCGTTGTGATTCATGCCAGTTCCGCTGTGGTAGTTGAGCATATAAGTCTGATTATTCCAAACACCGTTGAGGTAGATGTCGACAGCCTCCGAAAATGGTATCTCAATGTCCTCAACATCGATCTCCGCAAGCTGTTCGGCGGTGTATTCGCCCGACTGAGCCATTTCGCGCTTTATCGCCTCCTGCGCTTCGGGCTTCCAGTCGCCAGTATAGTACCTAAAGTAAGACGCGCAGTAGATGCCGATAGGCACGATAATAAAGAATATCAGGCACCATGCGCAGAGTATGCAGCTGCGCTTCCAGAACCTGGCAGAAAGATCATGGTATTCCGATTTTGCGTGCTTCAGCCGATAGCTCTTAATGCCCATAATAATGAGCTTAGAAAAGAACATTATCGCAAGCGCAACCCCGGTATACAGTCCTATCCATTTGCTTGCGCAGCCAAGTCCAAAGAAAATTCCGGATAGTGCAAGCGGCAACAGCATCTTATTCGTGCTGTCCCCTATATCCATGCTTATGAATTTATACATAAAGTAGGTCATAAGCATAATAAAGAATACACCAAATACATCGATCGTGGCTATCCTTGTCTGCGTAAAATGCATGAAATCAAAAGCCATTAAGAATGCCGTAAGGAAAGCATACTCCGTTTTTTTGAAAAGGCGCTTGCCAAAGCAATACATTATGGGAACCATTGCCACTCCGAATAATGCGCCAATTATCCTCCACCCGAACGGGTTCATTCCAAATATTGCAATACCAATGGAAATGAGCAGCTTTCCAAGAGGCGGGTGGGTCGTCTCGTAGAGATTGTCCATGTTATTCAGCATCTCATATGCAGTGCGGCCATGGTACAGCTCATCAAAATACATCCCATTGAAATAGCTGATATGCTCAGGAACAGTGTCCTGCTCATCCACAAGCGCAAGAGCTGCTCCCGACGCCACGCAGGGAATGATCTCCCCGTTTTCATCAAAAAATACGAGCTCATTTATCCAAGTTCCACCAGCCTGAGAGGTTATGGTGACCCCTGTGGTACTGTTATTAAAGCCCCATACTACATTTGAAGAGTTCTTGAGCTTCGTCCAGCGATACATTTCGCCATAGATTATTTCGTGGGATATTGTCTCGCCTGAATCATTTACTATCAGGTAGTTGGCATCATTGCATATACCTGTATGATTCCAGATTTCCGAAACTACATAGGATCCGTCAAAGTCAATGCGCACCGACTCGTTTGGAGTCTCACTGAGATAGTAGCTTTCCGGTGACTTTGTGGTGCCAAGATTCAGCAGTGCAACCACGCCGTATACTGCAGTAAGGCAGATAACAAGTATCCAATCGAGCTTCTTAAAATGTAAACGGGTGTCTGTCGGTGCAGGCATAGAATTAGCACGAGTGTCAAAATATGATCGCCCGGCCAACTCGTCCATGGCACGTTCTTTCCCGCTCATGGACTTTGTATTCGCACCTGCTTTGTTGTCATCATGCGAGGTTTTTGAGCCGTCTCCTCCGTTGCCGCCGTTGCGCTTGCCTGAAATGCTGCGCAATATGATCATTACTATAGCGGCAACAACAACAAGCCCAAGCGCTATACCCAGTATAACGAGTATAGTCTTTGCAGGGCTAGCCCCTTTATCACCCGATGCGTCATCATCCACGTCGGCGGAATAGAATCGGACAATATTGCTGCCGCTGTAGTCTTCGAGCTTTTCAACGGCAAAGTCATCGAACCATGCTTTGCCCTTTGAAGTGGCGCTGTAACCACCCAAACGGCATGACACGGTTATAGAACTCTGGAGGATATCCGTCTTGCCGATGAGCTCAACATAGCTCCAGTCGGTAGTTCCTACAACGGGCTCGGATCTGCATATGAGATCGCCTCTGAGCGCAATATTCGCACCTGCTCCGCCTTCAACATTCTCGGTTCGTATCCAGCATGAGAGCCGATATACCGATGAAGGCTCGACCGTTATGGTCTGGAATATCGCCGTGTCATCAGCCTCAGTATTTTCGATCATGAGGACATTGCCGCTGCGAGCAGAGTCATACTCGAGGCAGGCTTCCGAGACCTCGGGCCTGTTATCATAGGTATCCGCATAGGAGTCAAAGAGCCAACCTGCCGGCTTGGTTGAATCAAAGGTATCGGGGTCTTCAAAACCACCGTTAACTATCAGCCCATTATCCTCGGCAAAGGCTGCAACGGGGATGGCAGCCAGCATCATTATCAGTAAAACAGAGAGAATACGCTTTGTCACATTGACTCCTTTCGTAAATACAGGTTCCTTTGCTCCGATCATTCTCTACTCCTTATCCATAGGTAATTTAGATGTGCCTGTAAGGGGGTTGTTGCGGATGATAAGATCAAACGTAACATAAGCAAACCACGCAAACATGAGTATACTCAGAAGTGAGCCAACAAATATTATGGTGTCGTTAAATATCAGCGAACGGTCATATCCGGCTTCCTGATATGCACTCATGTTTTCAGAATAATAGAACGCCGCCATACAGTTGAGCATCATTGTGACGCTGTATCCCATGTACGTCCACAGCAGGCGTATGTCGTCGCAGAGAACGTATGCTACCATTATGAGCATAAGCACGGGGAACAGGTAGCGTTCATGCATGAAGTGGCCGAACGTGAAGATACCTGCCAGCATAAACGCCATTGTAAGCGGCAGAGCGTAAGCAATGCTTTCCTTCCTTTTTCCGACTTTCAATACCCTGTCCTTAAAGCCTGCAAACATATATAACAGCGTTGACACAACTATAAAAAGCGCCATGAATATCGTACCCCAGTCGCCATAGGTAAGGCCTGCGAAGGGTTCTGACGTCTTTGTCCAATTTGCACCGACCAAAGCCCAGAAGTTATAGGCATTGACCGTCGCATAATTATACGAGGTGGCGGTGTTGTAGTATTTTTCAATAAGCCAATACCACTCCTGTTCGCCCGTAAACGGCAGCGCAACAAGTACTATTACCGCAACGGCCCCCATGACGGCGGTGAAGGTTTCAAGTAAGCGTAGCCAGAGAGTGTCCCTCTTGATTTTGAATATTCCTGAAAGGCTGAACCTTCTGTCAAACGGGTATTTGTCCATGCCTCGAAGGACATACAATATGTATGCGGCGGCAAATATCGGCCCTACCATAAGTGCCTGCGGCTTCACAGTGATCGCCAGGCCATACACAAGCCCCGCAATTATCGGACGGCGCATATTGAACAGGAGAATCGCAATTATTATGAGCACGGTAAAAACCTGATCTATCTGCCCCCAAGCCGACGAGACATAGATCATTATCGGTGAAAATGCAACAAATGACATGAGCGCAGTCGCTGAACCCTGCGACATCACCCGTTTTGCCAATACATACACCAGATATGCCGATGCAATATCCGCAATGACACACGGCAGTTTCATCAGCATTATGTAAACGGCATTATATGTGCCGGATGCGGTATATACACCTGCGCCAAGCAGATTGCTCAGCTTTGACATGATCCCCAACACAAGCATATAGCCAGGAGGATAGTCACACCACGTCTCGTAAAATGTGCCCATGCCGGTCTGCGCAATGCGGTTGCCCCAGTAGGTGAAGCAGGATATGTCTCCCTTATGGCCCGTCACAGCTATGGATATTATGATCCTGACGATAAAAGCTGCTGCAAGCAGGAGGAATACCATGAGTTTTGTGGTCTGCGGTCTCTTACAGAGCTCGGTGTTACGCCGCCTTTGTGAAATATAGATTGAGTACATTGCAAGCATCAGCGCAGCTGTCAGGACTGTACAAATAGCTATACCGGCAGATGGGAACACGACATCAGCAGCGCCAGTTCCGCTTGACGAGGATTGCGATTGCTCCGCCTTGCCAAGCATCACGCCGGTAGATACGTCTACAGCCTTGATGTCAACACAGTCAAACCAGGCTTCTCCGGATGAAACAGCTCCATACCCACCAAGCCCGAGGCGGACTGTAAGCTCTGTTTGATCTCCGGCAGTTTTGCCTATAAGCTCAACACGCTGCCAACCCATAGTGCCGGTTACTGGAGAAGATGTAACGGCTATATCTTTAACACCGATATTTGCACCGGCTCCCCCGGCTACTCCTGAAGTCTTAATGTAGCAGGAGATCATGTATGTCGTATCAGGCTCAACGTCGATGGTCTGACATATGCGAGCATCATTAGGGGCGGAATTGCTGAAGTAAACAACATTCTGTCTTTCGTCATCCCAACTCGCCGCTACAATGCTGCCTGCACTATCATCGAATATGTCGATCGTCCAGCCGGCTGGCAGTTCATTATCAAGCGCCTCAAAATCTGCATTTTGAAACTCGACCGCTTTGCTGCCGGCGCACGAAACAAGCGTAAGCACAAAAATTAGCAGCAAAGCTGTGGAAAGCGTTTTCTTCATAGGCATCTCCAAATATTCGATGATTCTATTATAACACATCTTTTACAAATTGAACAGCACCTACACAGCGTATATACCTGAGCTATTGCCATCATTTTTTTACAAGATAATTTACATATCTGCATAAAGTATCAATTGCGCTGATATTATGCGTATGGTAATATCATTAGCATAACTGGATGAGGTGTTATCATGAAGACAAAGCACAAGCTGAAGGCAAAGGATATCGTTGCCATAATACTTGCCGTTACTCTGGTTCTATCAATTGGCTATTCCATCTACGGGATTGTTACTTCTCCGCTCACCGGAGGAAGTGAAGCCGAATATGTACGCAGTGACTACGTCCTTATGCTTCTGGAATGTATCGTCGGCTTAATCGTCATGTTTCTTCCAACGTTTCTGAAGCGGAAATGGACACTGCCAATCCCCGACTACATGTACATACTGTACTTTGTGTTCCTGTATTGCGGGATATATCTCGGTGAAGTTAGAAACTTTTTCTATGTCGTCCCACACTGGGATATTTATCTTCATGTATTTAGCGGCGGCATGCTCGGTTGCCTTGGTTTTCTGATAGTCAGGCAGCTCAACCAGGCCAATCGTGTAGCCGTCAACCTAGGACCGGTATTCGTATGCCTGTTTTCACTTTGCTTTGCAGTCACAATAGGCGTTCTGTGGGAGGTATATGAGTATCTGGCGGACAGCATACTTTTGACAAACATGCAAAAGTTCCGCCTTGCAGATGGAACGGTACTTACCGGACACGATGCCTTGAGTGATACAATGACGGATCTTATGGTCGATTTCGCAGGTGCATTTATTGCCGTTTCGATCGGCTATTTCTCCATAATCAAAAAGAAAAAGGCCGTAGACAACAACAGGACGGAGACCGTGTCCAACGGGATCACCGATTGACGCACAAAGGCGCACGCTTGATTTCAGTGAGCCGGCCTTTTGATTTCCATGTCAGCATTCATCCATGGTCGATACCTCGTTATCAGTATAGGCCGTCGGTGAATGCATTCTTTATATAGGTGAGTTTTTTGGTTGAGAGATCATACTCGGCAACGTCAAACCGAAGTATGTGCTTTGTGGCTCCGCTACTTTTTGCATAGGCTTTTGCGGCAGCTATTATGTTCTTCTGCTTTTTTGCAGTTACAGCTGTCTGAGGTCTTGTCTGCAAACAATCGGAACGTGACTTGACCTCAACAAAGGCTATCAGATTACCCTTGCGTGCAATTATGTCTACTTCCTTATGACCGAAGCGATAGTTTCTTTCAAGCACGCGATAGCCATGCAGAAGCAAGTACCATGCGGTTCTTCGCTCCCCGATATCCCCGAGCTTGCGCTTCAGTGTCCTCCCGTGCCTGCTCATCTTGAAACAAACTTGCCTATAAATGTTGTTCTGTGTATCGGACAGGGGCCATATATGCGAAGAGCCTCGATATGCTCGGCAGTACCATAGCCCTTGTTATTAGAAAAGTGATACTCCGGATACCTGCTGTCCATGCCCTCCATATACCTGTCCCTCGTTACCTTGGCGACGATAGATGCAGCGGCGATAGAATACGACAGCACATCGCCATGAATTATGGGTATCTGTTTGCATGGAAGAGCGAGCCCTTTCACGGCATCGATCAGGGCGACGTCGCAGTTTGCTTGCATGTCCTCATACGCAAGTTCAAAGGCAAGCCTTGTTGCATTAAGTATATTGAGCCTATCAATATCCGACTCAAACACCCATCCGAAGCCGACAGCCGCGGCGGTTTTGAGTATGGTATCATAGAGGCTGCTGCGCTTCTTCGCAGACAGCTTTTTAGAGTCATTTATGCCTTCAACAAGCGGCTTGGGCGGCATTATGAGACAGCACGCCACAACAGGCCCTGCTAAGGGGCCCCGCCCGACTTCATCCATGCCTGCTACAACAAGATTATCGCTCCATAGGGGTCGCTCATTCTCCGTGAGCAAAAAAAGGCGCTTCGATTCAGATATCCTTGCCCTCATACTGTACCGCCATTTCGTTCTCATCCGTCGGTTGTTCAAAAGTTACCCTGGCTATCTTACCTGCGCGGAATTCATCAAGGACAATCCGTGCTGCACGCTCTGTATCGTAAACGCCCTTTGAAAGTACGAATCCCCTGCTTGCGCATACGCCATAAAGCAGCTCAGCCGGAGACATTTCTTGAGATAGCTTGCTATAGCGCCTTATCAGCGCATCAGGGCATAGCGCCATCAGCTCCGCCAACAGGTCTGCTGCAAGCTCCTCAACATCGAGTATATCGTCTCGGATCGAGCCAATGTATGCAAGATGATGCGCAGACCTCAGGTCATCCATCCGTGCCCAAAGCATACCCGGAGTATCCATAAGCTCCAAGTACGGGGATATCTTGACCCATTGTTTGCTGCGTGTTACGCCGGGTCGGTCTCCAACCTGGGCTTTTGACGTGCCTGCAATCCTGTTCGTGAACGTTGATTTGCCAACATTGGGAATGCCAACCACCATCGCCCGAAGTGTTTTTGATATCCCTCTGGATTTATACTTTTCAAGTATGTCCTCCCCAGCCCTTTCTATCTCCGTAATGGCCAACTTTTTGGATTGACCGCCAATGGACACATACTCGACCGCAGATATCCCTTGCTTTGCGTAGAATCGCATCCACTCATGCGTACATGGGGGAGAAGCCAGATCGCTCTTATTCAGAAAAATGACACGGCGCTTGTTCTTAAACAGTTGCTCAAAATCGGGATTCCTACATGCTGAGGGTGCACGAGCATCAACTATCTCGACAACAACATCGATGAGTTTGAGATCCTCCTCAAGCTGTCGCCTTGTTTTGGCCATATGGCCGGGATACCAGTTTATGTTCTGCATACGCTTTCATAGAAGAACACCCCCAACGCCAAAGGACGAAGGGGGCAATACGGTTGGTTCGATTATTTGACGACGATGCGCTCTTTGATCTTGGCGGCCTTACCGGAACGCTTACGGATGTAATAGAGCTTAGCACGACGCACGACACCGTGACGGACAACTTCGATGTGGCCGATGCGTGGGCTGTGATACGGGAAGGTCCTCTCAACACCGATGCCGTAGCTCATGCGGCGAACGGTAAAGGTCTTGCGGATGCCGCCACCTTGCATCTTGATGACTATACCCTCAAAGTTCTGAAGACGCTCGCGAGTACCCTCAACGACCTTAACGTAAACACGCACCGTGTCGCCGATTTGCAGCTTGGGCAGATCTGTGCGAAGCTGCTCTTTTTCAAGTTCCTGAATGATGTTTGCCATAATATTCCCTTTCTTATTCAGATGTTCGCAGCCAGGATGACTGTAGGACCATCGCATTAACCCGTGGATTCTACCACACTCATCCGAAGATATCAAGAGAAATCTTTGGATAATCAATGTATATTTTGTTCTGACTCCTCAAGCGAGCAAAGGAAATCTTTGTCCTTTTTCGAGAGCTCGGCTCTGTCCAACAACTCCGGGCGAACCCGCTTGGTCTTAATGATGGATTGCTGTCGCCTCCATTCGGCTATTTTTGCGTGGTTGCCGCTGAGCAGTACCTCAGGCACAAGTCTTCCCCTAAAGTTTGCAGGACGAGTATACTGCGGATATTCCAACAATCCATCGTTTGAAAAGCTCTCATCCTCGGCGGACATTGCGCAGCCCAACACATCCGGAACAAATCTTGCAATGCAGTCAACAAGCACCATGGCCGGCAGCTCTCCGCCCGTAAGAACGTAATCGCCTATCGAAATCTCATCATCGATGAGCTCCGACACACGTTCATCAATACCCTCGTAGTGACCGGCAAGTATAACGATACGTTCCTCATTCGACAGCTCTCTTGCAAGCTCCGGCGTCAACGTTCTGCCTCTCGGTGACATGAGTATGCGCCTGGCGGTCTCCCCTGCCAACACGGCATCCATACAATCGAATATCGGCTGCGGCATCATCACCATGCCAGCTCCACCGCCAAAAGCATAGTCATCGGTGTTCTTGTGCTTGCTTTCAGAATAGTCCCTTATATTGTGGACGCTGAAACTCAGCACGCCCTTCTCCTCTGCACGGCCGAGCATGCTGGAGTGAAGAACGCCCTCAAACATTTCGGGAAACAGTGTCAGAATATCAATCCTCAAGCAGAGCAACCTCCGACAGCACGTCGGCATTTAGAATAATTCTTTTTGCCGAAATATCAACAGTGTTTATCAGCTTTTTCAGCGCTGGCACAAGCATGCTGTGCTCGCCTCTGATGACATAAACGTCGTTTGCGTTTGTTTCAAGCACATCAGTCAGCTCACCAAGCAGTAGCCCATCGGTGGACAGCACGGAACACCCAATCATATCACTGACAAAGTAGCATCCCTCCGGGAGCTTAACGGCATGCTCCCTGTCGACGCAGAGGTAGAGTCCCCTCAATTGCTCCGCCTGCTCCGGGGTTGTAAAGCCGGCTATCTGAAGGACAACACACTCCTTCATCAGCTTTGCGCCCACAATGCTTATGGGTTGATACTCCCCGCTACGCTCAATATAAGCCTCACGCAGATGTTTAAATCTTGAAACATCATCGGTAAGGGGATACACCTTGACCTCTCCCCTTACACCATGAGGCTTGATTATTGATGCAACACGGAAGTAATCCATAGCGTCAGACTATCTCTACCATGTACTTAGCCTCGGATTTTACGGATGCGGCACGGACAACGGTACGAATCGCCTTCGCGATACGCCCCTGTTTGCCTATGACCTTACCCATATCCTCCTTTGCGACGTTAAGCTCGATTATGATGGCTTCTTCGCCCTGCTTTGCCGTAACCTTGACCTCTTCGGGTGCATCTACCAGATTGCGAGCAATATACTCGACCAGTGAGGCCATGCCATCGTTTACGATGATGTTTTCTTCCATATGGAACACAACCTCGGATTACTCGATGACGCCGTTCTTCTTGAACAAGCCACGGACGGTATCGGTTGGCTGAGCGCCGTTCTTGATCCACTCACGAGCCTTATCGCCGTCAACCATAACGGTTGCAGGATCGGTCAGAGGATTATAATAACCGATTTCCTCAACGAAAGCACCATCACGGGGCGCACGGGAATCCGCAACCACGATACGGTAAAAGGGAGCCTTCTTTGCACCCATACGGCGAAGCCTGATTTTCAACATTTTTGTTTCCTCCTAAGTGTTATATGCTTATCTATCCATTCGGCAGTGCCGATAATGGCAATCGGGTTTTGCATCAGAAGCCGAAAAAGCCTCGTTTGCCCTTTTTCTTTCCTTTGAACTTGCCGCCCGTGAACTGCTTCATCATCTGACGGGTCTGCTCAAATTGTTTAAGTAGACGGTTGATCTCCTGCACGGTGGTGCCACTGCCCCTTGCAATGCGGCGTTTACGGCTAGCATTGAGCGCCTCCGGCTTGCGCCTCTCATATGGGGTCATGGACTTGATTATTGCCTCCATATGTGCGACCGCCTTTGTGTCCACTGTCACTCCCTGGAGTTGAGAAGCATTTACGCCTGGCACCATGCCAAGTATATCCTCAAACGAGCCCATATTCTTGACCTGCTCAAACTGCTCAAGGAAGTCATCCAACGTAAACTCGTCATTCCGGATCTTCTTGGTAAGCTCAGCCGCTTTTTTCTCGTCATAAGCCTGCTCGGCCTTTTCAATAAGGGAGAGCATATCGCCCATGCCCAGTATGCGGGACGCCATCCTTTCAGGATGGAAAACCTCAATATCGGTCAGCTTTTCTCCTGTGCCGGAGAACTTAATGGGCTTGCCGGTGACCTCACGAACAGAGAGTGCTGCGCCGCCTCTGGTATCACCGTCAAGCTTTGTAAGGATGACGCCAGTCAATGCCAGCTTCTCATGGAAGGATTTTGCAACGTTAACCGCATCCTGCCCCGTCATTGCATCGACCACGAGAAGTATCTCCGACGGAGAAGTTGCATCCCGAATATTGGCAATTTCATCCATCATGGTCTCATCGATATGCAGACGACCTGCAGTATCGATAATTACGACATCGAGAAAGTGTCTCTCCGCATATTCGATTGCGAGCTTTGCGGTCTCTACCGGATCGCTTTGCCCGCGTTCAAACACCGGTATGCCGACCTTCTCGCCAACTACTTGCAGCTGCTTAACGGCAGCAGGTCTGTATACGTCGCAGGCAACAAGGAGTGCATTCTTACTCTGATTCTTTTTGAGCCATCCTGCCAGTTTGCCTGCCATTGTCGTCTTTCCCGCACCCTGCAGACCTGCAAGCAGGAAAACTGACGGCCGTTTGGAGCCATAATCGAGCCTTGCCGCCTGACCGCCCATGAGAGCCGTAAGTTCCTCGTTGACGATCTTTATGACCTGTTGCGCAGGCGTGAGACTTTCGAGCACGGCAGAGCCAACGCATCTGTCGGAGACCTTGCTGATAAAGCCCTTGACAACGGTATAGTTTACATCGGCCTCGAGCAGTGCAAGTTTGACCTCGCGCATTGCATCCTTAACGTCACGCTCGGAAAGCTTGCCTCTATTGCCCAGCTTTTTGAATATGTTTTGGAGCTTTGAAGAAAGACCCTCAAACGCCATCTCTGTCCTCCATCATCGACATGAGCGAGTTCAGCTCGGATACTATCTGCATCCTGTCGGATATCGCTATATCAGATTTTTCAATAAGCAACGTAATGCGGCCGATAATCTCACGCATCTGCCTGTCACGCTCAACAAGCTTTAGACCGGCTTCATACTTAAGAAGCTGTTTTTCCCCCTGTGCAATGGCATCCCTTACCCCTTGCCGGGAGACTCCGACCGCCTCTGCGATCTCCGCAAGAGACATATCCTCATCCGCACTCATACGCATAAGCTCCCGCTTTCTTTCTGTAAGAAAAGCGCCATAATAGTCCAGAAGCATTGATATGTCGGCCTTGCCAATCATACGATCACCATTTAGCAATTATGCCCGTAAAGCAAAACAGCTTTACAGCCTCCCGATTATACACCATCTCGCGGCTTTGTCAAGAGATTTTTCAATATATTTGATTGAAATTGTTGCCGTTACGTTGTATAATCGTGCGGTATTATCATGTGTTTATCGGAGGTCATAATGAAAATTGCCATTGATGCATACGGCGGTGACAATGCCCCTGCCGCGGTTATTGAAGGGCTTTATCTCGCAATGCAGGACAATGACGACTTTACCTGTATACTCACGGGAGATGAAGCAGGAATTTCTGCAGAAATTAAAAAGTTCGATTTTGATATGAGCCGCATCGAGATATGCCATGCTCCAGAAGTTATCACCTGTGAAGAACAGCCCACCCTCGCTATTCGCAGAAAAAAGAATTCATCAATAGTCGTCGGAATGAATCTTGTGGCAGAGGGAAAAGCCGATTGCCTTATTTCGGCAGGAAGCACCGGCGCCGTACTTGCGGGAGCAACCTTCATGGTCAAGCGTATTGAAGGGGTCCTTCGACCTGCTCTTGCACCCCTTATCCCATCGCTTAAGAAGCCTTTTATGCTCATTGACTGCGGTGCGAATGCTGATTGCAGACCCGAGCATCTGGCGCAATTTGCGGTAATGGCCTCTGCTTACATGTCGGGTGTGCTCGGAAGATCTGAGCCTGCTGTTGGTATTGTTAACAATGGCGCCGAGGAGACAAAAGGCAACGAGCTTGTTAAGGCAGCTTTCCCCTTGCTTGCAAGCGCACCGGTCAACTTTAAGGGAAGCTGTGAAGCAAGGGAAATTTTTAGCGGTGATTTTGACATCATTGTGTGCGACGGCTTCACTGGCAACATAATCTTAAAGGAAGCAGAGGGGTTTGCTGGAGCTCTGTTTACAATGCTCAAGGATTCGCTCATGAGCAGCTTGCGCACTAAAGTCGGGGCTGCACTTGCTAAGCCAGCATTTATAAAGGTCAAAAAGTGCATGGATTACACTGAATACGGAGGAGCCGTATTTCTTGGCGTAAACGGCCGCATTATAAAAGCCCACGGCAGCAACAAGGCAAAGTCATTCCGTGCTGCAATTCACATGGCAAGGGACTACATATTGGGTGACGATGTTATATCGGTTATTCGCGGCAGCGTCGGCACACTGCCATCAGACAAAAGCTGAGATTGACATATGCGTATAATTGCGTTACAATACCGGACGATACTATGAAAGGTGGTAATTACTATGTTGGATGAAATTCGTGAGGCGCTTGCCGCCCAGCTCGGCGTTCCTGTGGAGTCTATTAATGCAGACACACGCCTTATCGAAGACTTGAAGGCCGATTCTCTTGATGTGGTCGAGCTCGTTATGGATCTTGAGCAGCGCTACAATATCGAGATACCCGATGAGGAGCTCGTCGGTCTTAAGACCGTCGGCGATATTTTGAACTACATTCAGAAGTAAAACCGAATCATGCCAATCGCCCGCATATTCGACATGGAATACTGCCGCAATGCGGGTTTTTGGTTTGATTTGTGAGGAAGGGAAATGCGTATCAATGACAACAGAAGGGATCGTCTGGATGTTCTTCAGCGGACGATCGGCTATACCTTTAGTGACATTCAGTTACTGAACACCGCTCTCACACATACATCATACGTCAAGGGTGAGAATCGCTCCGCAGGTCACAATGAACGCCTTGAGTTTCTGGGTGACGCTGTGCTTGAGCTCATAGTCAGCGAATATCTGTTCATAAATAATCGTGACATGAGCGAAGGGCTGATGACTCGTGTGCGTGCCCGTGCAGTTTATGAAAATGCCCTATTCAAAGCTGCAATGAATATCCGGCTCGGATCCTTCCTTTTGCTCAGTCACGGCGAAGAAAACACGGGAGGACGCACAAAGCCGTCCATACTTTCCGATGCTCTGGAAGCGCTTATAGGTGCGGTGTACATCGACGGCGGTCTTGAGCCTGCCAAAAGGTTTATACTCAGCTTTGCTGTTGATTACATAAACGATGCGGTCAAGAGCGTTTCTGTCAAGGACAAC
Organism: uncultured Clostridia bacterium; assembly: GCA_944336475.1. GTDB lineage: Bacteria > Bacillota > Clostridia > Christensenellales > CAG-138 > CALVLD01. The sequence continues at coordinate 24,527 of CALVLD010000004.1, read as the reverse complement.
AAGACGCTGCTTCAGGAATACGTTCAGCAGGAGCACATGGGAGAGCTTGAGTACGTTGTTGTATCCATGAGTGGTCCGGATCATAAGCGGACTTTTACCATGCTGGTCAACATAAATGGCAAGCCCTACGGCAAGGGCCACGGCATGTCAAAGCAGGAAGCAGGGCAAAATGCCGCTCACGCAACGCTAATTATGCTTGGCGCTAATGAAATGAGCGCCGACAACGCTCATGGAGGAAAGGATGCAACTAACTAAGATCGAGATTAACGGATTCAAATCCTTTGCAAAAAAGCAGGAGCTTGCATTCCCCTCCGGCATAACCGCAATAATAGGTCCTAACGGCTGTGGAAAGAGCAATATCGCCGATGCCTTCAGGTTCGTGTTGGGAGAGCAGAGCGCTCGTGCTCTGCGGGGCAAGAGAGTTGAGGATTTTATCTTTGGCGGCACCCAGAAGCGCAAAGCGCTTTCCTTCTGCGAGGTCTCGCTTTATTTTGACAACAGTGATGGTGCGCTTCTCACCCCTTATTCAGATGTTTGCATAACCCGTCGTGCATTCCGCTCAGGAGAAAGTGAGTACTATATCAACCGTACCCCATGCAGGCTCAAGGACATACATGAGCTGTTTCGTGACACCGGTATTGGCAAGGACGGCTATTCAATTATCGGTCAGGGAAAGGTCGCCGATGTGCTCTCCGACAAGGGAACCGACAGGCGTGTTGCCTTCGAGGAGGCCGCCGGCGTTATGAAATTTCGTTCTCGTAAGGAAGAAGCCGAGCGTAAGCTCCAAAACACGCAGAAGAACATAGTCCGCCTTGACGACATTCTCGCAGAGCTTGATTCCAGGATAGGTCCGCTTCGTGAGCAAAGCGAAAAGGCGCTTGAATACTTTCGGCTTCGCGAGGAACTTCGTGACATTGATCTGAATCTGTTCATCAACCAGTATGAGCGCACAACCGAGCGTGTAAGCCAGCTGACCGACAATATCAGCCAGTTGACCGACAGCATTTCGGCAGCAGAATACGCAGACTCAACTATAGCATCCTCCCTCGCGCAGGATGAGGAGATCGAGCGTAGCCTCTCCTCATCCGTCAGCGAAGCTTCTCAGCGTCTGCTTTTGGCATCCACTGCAGCTGAATCCAGTGTCGGCGAAGAAAAGGTGCTGAGCGAACGAATCGCTTCCCTTGAGCGTGAATGCCAGCGACTTGAGACGGTTGCTAAGGACGAGCAATCCCTTAACGACTCCTGCCTGTCCAAGATCCGGCATATTCGTGATATATTGCAATCGCACACGGCGGATATAAAAAATGTCGACATGGATGTCAGCTGTATTGAAAGCAGGCTTTCAACCCAGGGAAAGTTAATTGAAGAAAAAGAGGATGAGCTTGAGCGACATAAACAGAGCATGATGGACGCTATGAATCGTCTCTCGGACGCCAAGAGCCGCATATCCCGTCTTGATGAGATGAAGAGGGCCCTTCTTAGCCGCATTGAAGCGATCGATACCGAGCTTGCCGAGGTTTTGGCTGAAGGAGCTAAGCTCGCACAGGAGCAGCGTGAATGTGACGATGCGTTTGCAGACATTGCAAGCGAGTCTTGCGAGATCGTTGAGAAACGCAACGCTGCCATCATCGCTGTTAACGATGTAAATGAGCACATTTATGCGGCCAGGCAAAGGGAGCGGTCTCTGGAAAACGAGCTGGAATCCGCCAAATCTCGCAGAAAAGTGCTTGCAGAGATGAAGCGTGCCCACGAGGGTTATTATTCCAGTGTCAAGGATCTGCTCCGTGATGCAAACCGTGATGCCGAGCTTGGCGCATTGATTGAAGGCGTGGTTGCGGAACTTATATCCGTTCCACAGGAGTTTGAAGCTGCCATCGAAATGTCGCTTGGCGCGGCGCTTCAAAACATCGTTGTGCCAACCGAACAGTCTGCAAAGATAGTCATTGAGTATCTACGCAAGAAGAATTATGGCCGTGCCACTATGCTGCCCATAAGTGCGATGCGCCCGCGTTCACTCACGCCCGAGGAGCGTAGCTGCGTTCGTGTTGATGGCTGTTTCGGCGTTGCATCGGATCTGATACGCTTCTCTCCGCAGTACCGCAATGTCGTCGAAAGCCTGCTTGGTCGAACGGTCATCGTCCGTGATATAGATACAGGCATTGCCATAAACCGTCGGGCCCATTCGGCGTTTCGCATAGCTACTCTCAAGGGTGACATTTTGAATCCCGGCGGCTCCATGACCGGCGGCAGCATTCAGAAGCGTGAATTCAGCCTGTTGGGGCGTGAGCGTGAGCTTGAGGTGCTTTCAGGCAAAATCTCAGGGATCTCAGGTGCGCTAGAGGCGATGTCGGCAGAGTTCTCTGCATTCAATGAGCAGTTGGTATCCGCAAATGCAAGGGTTGCAGAGCTTTCAGATGAGCTCAAGGCTCTCGAAGTCCGCAGGGCTGCCATTGCAGAAAAGGCTGATATAATCAGAAAATACGTTGATAAGAATCATGCCTGTGTTGAAAGGCTTGGGATTGAGCGCTCACAGATCGGTGACAACATTGCCGATATCGAAGCACAGTTGTCTCAGGCAAACGCCGATGAGACTGGACTCAATACTGGAAGCGCTTCATCCGGAGAGGATGTTCGCCGTGTACAGGCAGATCTGCATACATTACGTGAAGAACAGCAGCGTCTGACCTCTGAGTATACTGCGCTCAAAGTGCGCCAAATGGCCGCTCATAAGGAGTATGCGACCACCGAAGCCGAGCTTTCACGCATTGGTAAGGAGTCTGACGCCCACGAAGCCAATGCTCGATCCTCCATTGCTCGAAGCAAAGAGTTGCAGTCAGAGGTGTCAGCGCTTAAGGTCAAGCATGCGGCTCTGGTTTCTGCCATTGGTGATGATCGCAAGTCCATCGACTCTATCACAAATGAAGTCCGTCGTCTTGAAGCCGAGCGTGAAGAGCGACTTAAATCCATAGACGAGCTGCGCAAGCGCAGGGATGACTGTCGCATCGAACTTGAGGGGATGCGTGAGCGCAAGCACAAAGCAGAGCTTACGCTAAATCGGGTTCAGCTTGAGCTTGATTCAACTTCACAGCGTATCTGGCAGGAATATGAGCTTACATACGAAAACGCCCTTGCATACCGTCGCCAGATTTCCGTAAATGCCTCCCATCTGCGTGCGGATCAGCTTCGCGCCGATATCCGTGCGCTTGGTGAGGTAAACACGGCATCTGTCGAAGATTATCGTAATGTCAGTGAACGACATGCCGAGCTCACCCGTCAGCTTGAGGATTTGAAGCAAGCCGAAGTCGATCTGGACGATATCATCAAACGGCTCACTACCACAATGGAGCATGAGTTTGCCGAACAGTTCAAACAGATACGGGCGAACTTTGCAAAAACCTTTACCGAACTGTTTCATGGCGGCACGGCAGACTTGCGGCTTTCCGATCCCGATGACATACTCAATTGCGATATAGATATTATTGCACAGCCCCCTGGAAAGAAGCTCCAACTCCTTTCCCTGCTCTCAGGCGGTGAGCAGGCGCTGACTGCCATTGCATTGCTCTTTGCAATTCTGCGGCTCAAGCCAACTGCTTTCTGTATACTGGATGAGATCGACACCTCTCTTGATGAGGCAAATGTCGATAACTTTGCGGAATATCTCCGTTCGTACTCGAAGGATACTCAGTTCATAGTCATTACCCATCGAAAGGGTTGTATGGCCGTATGTGATTCGCTCTACGGCGTCTCAATGGAGGAGAAGGGCGTTTCCATGCTCGTATCCGCAAGATTCGGGGATAATGAATCCATCTCTGCATAAGGAGGAAAATTATGGAAAAAAAACAAGGACTATTTGCAAAGCTCAGACAGGGACTTCAAAAAACACGGGATACCCTGCTTGGTGCGGTTTTCGGTACAGATGAGATAATAAACGAGGATTTCTATGAGGCGCTTGAGGATGCCATGATAATGGCTGATATGGGCTACTCTACCGTTGAACGGCTGCTTGAACGCCTACGTTCCGCCGCAAAGACAAACAAGCTCCGTTCCCGTCCTGAAGCTCGCACTGCCCTCATTGATATTCTGGTGGATTACATGAAGGTCGAGGATGATTTTCTCCCTGCCGGCAATAAGGACGTGCTCCTAATCGTCGGTGTTAACGGTGTTGGCAAAACGACCTCCATCGGCAAGCTCGCAGCATATTATAAAGCAAACGGACGTTCCCCCATGCTTGCAGCCGCCGACACCTTCCGTGCTGCGGCAGCCGAGCAGCTTACGGTCTGGGCAGAGCGTTCGGGCGTACCCATAATTAAACACGGTGAAGGCGCCGATCCTGCTGCCGTTGTATATGACGCCATAGCATCCTTCAAGGCAAGAAACCTAGACCTGCTTATCTGCGACACCGCAGGCAGGCTCCACAACAAAAAGAATCTCATGAGCGAGCTTTCAAAGATGCGGCGTGTTATAGACAAGGAAATGCCTGATGCCAACGTTGAGGTGCTGCTGGTGCTCGATGCCACGACCGGGCAGAATGCAATAAATCAGGCTAAGGTGTTCTCCGAAAGCTGCGGTCTGACCGGCATTATACTCACAAAGCTCGACGGCACGGCTAAGGGCGGAGTTGTTGTTGCCGTAAAGGCGGAGCTTGGTCTACCCGTGCGTTTCATAGGAGTCGGAGAAGGTATTGACGATCTTCAGCCCTTCGACCCGCATTCATTTGCCGAGGCGCTTCTATAGCTGCAGAAAAGAATACGGTCGGTTGGGCTCGGCCCAACCGACCGTATTTTATTATTGTCCTGCCGCAATATAAATGTTTTCGGAGTGTTCGACATCCGGCAGGGAGCCTACATGCGAAACACTTCCTTCAAAGAACACGCACACATGGCCGGCCATGTCATTGTCTGCCACACTGTCGTCACCATGGGGATAGCACTGTATCGATGCGGCTATGGGCTGACCGTCTATGGTGATTACTATCGGACGTTTGAGGTAATTATGTGCGCTTCCACAGATATAGTTAAAGTTGAGTGCATCCTCTGCTGTTGCAGCCTCCATTTCGGCATGATTGGCGCCACCTGTAAATACAAGGTCAAATCCTACGCCAGTGTAGCAGTCAACAACCGAATAGCTTTCACCATCACGCAGCATCGACATGACTTCAGACCAACTGACAATATTGCCCGTCGCTGCAAGCGTATCGTTCCTGGGCCCGCTGGGGATGGAAACATCCGCCAAGCTGACACGAAGTGCGTTGAACATGAAGAGATACTCGAGGGACTGGGGTCCTATCTTGCCATCTACCATCACATCATATCCACTGTCACGGTAGTTGATCTGAAACGCCTTTGCCGCTGCGGCTGTCATCCCACGATATGAGCCAGTGGGCTTAAAGTTGAGATACCCCAGTTCTCTGAGGCGCATCTGAATACGAACGACCATTGGGCCGCTTGAAGAATTGTCGTATATAACCCCATCCTGTGTGGGGGCAGCGGCAGGGGCGCCCACGCAGACGCACAGCGCCGCTAAAACTGCTGTCAAGAGTGCAATAATTCTTTTCATAGCTTTATTATAGCACATAATATATCAGTTGTCATCACATATTTTATTTTTAAGCAAAATATATGCCGCCGCTATGGAAATACGCCTGCTTTATGGTATAATAGACTCAAATAATTCGGAGGTTTCTAATGCGCCACATTCCAAACATTTTATCCTGCCTGCGCCTTCTTATGGTGGGCATCTTTGTGTGGCTATTCGCCGAGCAGCTTTATGTGCCTGCGCTTATAGTATATGTCACGGCTTTTTTAACAGATGTACTGGACGGCTACCTTGCCAGACGATTCAACTGGATATCAAACCTGGGCAAGCTGCTAGACCCCTTTGCGGATAAGCTCATGCTGATCTCTGTGCTTGCTTGTCTGCTTGCGGTAAACTATATCAAGTGGTATCTGTTTGCGGCAATGCTGATAAAGGAGCTTATGATGATCGTCGGCGGGCTGTTCATACTTCGAAAGAAACGTGTTGTGGTATATGCGGATTGGTGGGGCAAGATAGCAACCGGTATGTTCTTTGCTTCTGTCGTATTCTCACTTCTGTTGTGCTCGGGGCTTATTCCCCTGCCCATGTGGCTCATAAATGTGGCGTTCGGGCTGTCCTTCTGTGTGAGCTTCGGTTCGATGATACATTACGCCTATTGCGGCGGCTTGATCGGCAAGAAATACGCCCAGCATACCATGTATGACGATTCAACGCCTGACGAAAACTAACATGCCATCGACACTGTAAATTGTTATGTCAGAAGCTTATTACAAACGTTGCAGAGAGTTGGACATCTGTAACGAGCTAATTGAAACGTATTTTAATTCACAGCAATATGAAAAATGCTTTGAGGGGCATTTGGTTCTTGCTGAGCAGAATTATCCTCTTGCAGAATGTCAGATTGGTTACTTCTATTATGACGGTCTTGGCGTAGAAAAAGACCTTGCCAAAGCGATTTATTGGACACGCAGAGCCGCCGATCATGGCGATCGTGATGGGCAATTCAATCTGGCTTGGTTTCATGAGGACGGAATCGGTGTTGAGCGTGATATGGAGCAGTCAATCTTTTGGTATCGCAAAGCGGCCCTGCAAAATCACGACCTTGCTATTGCAAAATGTGAAGAACTCGGCGTTGATCTGAATTCTCCCATGATTGACCGTGAAGCTATACGCAAAAACCTTCAATGCAGAATTTATCCTCTTGGATACCTTGAAAGATATAAGTACACGGTCATCTGCACCTCTTATGACGGCAAATGGATTCTGTCACGCCACCAAGAGCGAAACACTTGGGAAACACAAGGCGGTCATATTGAGGACGACGAAACTCCGCTTGAATGTGCCAAACGAGAGCTTTTTGAAGAAAGCGGCATACGGGATGCGGACATTTATCCCGTATGCGACTATTGGGGTTTCACTTCGCAAGCCTGCTCAAACGGAATGGTGTTCCTTGCTGTTGTTCACTCTCTTGGCGAGCTTCCCGAAAGCGAAATTAAAGAATTTAAGATATTTGATACGCTTCCTTCCGAACTTACATATCCGCATACATCTCCCAAGCTGTATGCAGAAGCGGAGAAATTATTGAGAGATAAGGTATGAACAGAACGCAAATTGTCACCATCACCAACATGTGCATGGTTTACAACGGCAATCAAATATTGGTGTTGGATAAAGTGAATGATGATTGGAATGGCATTACTTTTCCAGGTGGTCATGTTGAAAAAGACGAATCCTTTACAGATTCGGTCATTCGCGAAGTGTTTGAAGAAACCGGGCTTACCGTTGTATCGCCGCAGTTGTGCGGCGTCAAGGACTGGATCAATGAAGACGGCTCACGCTATATGGTTCTGTTTTATAAGACGAATTTGTTTGAGGGCGAGCTGAAATCTTCTGACGAAGGTAAGGTGCTTTGGGTAACATTGGAAGATTTGTCAAATCAAACCCTGTCCTTAGATTTTATGGATATGCTAAAGGTGTTTATGGATGATAAGCTCAGCGAGTTCTATTATTACCTTCAAGACGGACAATGGCATTATACGCTCAAATGATTTTAGTGAGTACAATATGGCAGAATTGATTGGAAAATGCGGCTTTTACTGCGGGGCCTGTCCTACATACATAAGTGAAAATTGCTCCGGCTGTATGGAGGAATACAAAGAGGGCGATTGCTTCACCCGTGATTGCGTAATAAAAAGCGGTATCCACTTTTGCGGTGAGTGTAAAAACTTTCCCTGTGACACGATTCTGACCAAGCCACACACTACGGTCCTGAACACGGATTGGCTACGGTGGAAGAAAAAATCAAACGCAAATCAGCAGGAACAAGACCATGAATAAAATAATAAAAGCAAAGCGTTTGATTCAATGATTTGGGGAATGGAACGGCAAGCGGGCACACAATAGCGCATTTTTATTACTTGATTGAGGAATGTGACGGTGGCGAGCGATTGACTGTCAATGTGCCGTATGGCTACAAGAAGAATCCCGGCGATACGCAGAAATGGATTCTTGACGAGGAAGCGGCACAAATCGTTAAATAGACTTTTTCTCTTTGTATTGAGGGCATAAAGGATTGTGCCAAATAGCCTCACAGCTTGAAGCCGAACAGATTCTTAACCCCACCGCATGCAAACAGCGTGAGGGCAGAAAAACGCCGCACCAGACGTCGAAAAACGAGTACCGCCGGCACGAAATCACCGTTGCCTACATCAGACAGAGGATTTTGAGCGGTTTATCCAATGGGTAAAGGAGAACAGCGACCTCACGGAGCTGATCCCTTACGCACTCAGAGAGCTTGTCAAGGCGGTTTATGTAGAAGCGCCCGACAAGTCAGGCGGCAAGAGAAAGCAGAAGATACACATCAGCTTTGCTCTCATAGGCAATATTCCCGTGGAGCTACTGTCAAAGGCAGAGCAGGCATGACCTAAATCATGCCTGTTCCAAGAAATTTGCGAATTACTGTTTTACCGGCAGGGAGCAAATATGCTCCGCTTATTTATTTGTCCTGTTGTGGCGCTTTCTCTTTACCGAGCGCAGCAGCACAGTATCGGTCTCCCCAAAGCCGTCATCCGCCGGAGCCTCACCATGCTCCCGGAGCACCCGTTCCCAATATGCCGTCAGTTCCTCATCTGGCTCAATAGGACGAATTTCTTCATCGAGCTCGCTCAGCTCACTTTCCGTTGCAATTCTCCACTGTTTTGTCTCTGCGTCACCTGAATCGCATTTTACAGTGACCGTACGAAACTCGCTGTCATTATCCTTTTCGGCGATGCAGCGGCAGCAGTTATCGCAAATCTTATTTGGATCCAAATCGCACCTGTTGCACTCGCCGCAATCATCGCATAGCTTGCTCTCGTCAAGTATACATTTTTTGGTCTCTAACATACATATCCTCACAATAGAACACCAGTTTGCCTAATGCCGAATATTGTGGTACAATACCGACGATGCTATTATAGCACAAGACTTCTTCTGAGGCGAGAGTCTGTCTTGAATTTTGACCGGCAAGTGGGGGCAAACAAATGTCAAAACGCGGCATGACAAGGATTAAGATCTACGACTACATCCGATCTAGGATTTCATCAGGCAACACGTCGCCCACCGTGCGTGAGATATGTTCCGCACTGGGGTTACGCTCCCCATCCACCGTACACGGACATTTGGAAAAGCTGCGTGACGACGGCTATATAACATTTGAACCACTCCTGACACGGAGTATACTCCTGACAAACCGCATCCCTCCAGAATCCGAAGCCTTCGGATTGAATAGCAGCGAACACGATACTGCGCCCGCTGGGATTGGCGTGCCTCTTGTGGGGAAAGTCGCTGCCGGCAGCCCTGTGCTTGCCTTTGATGATTATGAAACGCGCTATGTGCTCCCAAAGAGACTGCTTCGCGGCTCGTCTGAGAGAGACACCTTTCTGCTTACCGTCGATGGCGACAGCATGGTCGAGGCCGGGATACTCACAGGCGATATGATAATAGTTTCACGCACAATGGAAATCGAGGACGGCGACATCGTGGTTGCAAGGGTCTTTGGTGACAGTGCGACGGTAAAGCGGCTCTACCGTGAGGATAGCCGTGTGCGCCTACAGCCCGAGAATCCCCTGCTTGAACCCATCTATGTCGACAACTCCGATGTTGAGATCATTGGACGTGTGATAGGGCTCATTCGTTCTTATTGAAGGCGCAAAGCATCTCATATACGCTCATAGCCGCAATGCGTCCATGTCCATAGGTTATGCCGCCCTGGATATATCCCGTGTATGGCTTCCTTATCGGAGCATCAGCACTAAGCTCGATAGATGCCCCCTGCACAAATGTGCCGGCAGCCATAATTACCTCATCCATATAACCCGGCATTGCCCACGGCTCGGGTGTAACAAAGCTGTCTATCGGTGATACGGACTGGATTGTTTTGCAGAATCCCATCAGCTCCTCAGCTGTATTGAATCTGAGTGCCTGTACGATATCGGAGCGTACCGCATCTGAAGCAGGCATTGTGGCAAGCCCGAGTCTTTCGAACATGCGTGCAAACAGGGCTACGGTTTTCAATGCCTGCGCAACCACGTGAGGGGCTATGAACAGGCCTTCATAAAATGCCAAATATCCGCCTGCGTACGACCCTGATTCCCTGCCGATGCCCGGAACGGTAACTCTATTTGCGATACGATCGATATGGACTGCCTTGCCTGCGACATATCCACCCGTCAGCGCAAGTCCACCTCCCGGATTCTTTATGAGCGACCCGACTATTATATCCGCCCCGAATTTAGTTGGCTCATCGATCTGCGTAAACTCACCGTAGCAATTATCCACAACAACTACACTATCCGGTGAAAGCTCATGCACTATATCAAATGCAGGCTGCATGTCCCATGGAAGAAGCGAGTCCCTCCACTCATACCCCCGTGAACGTTGAAAATACACCATCCGTGGACGCTCGGTCAGTGCTTTTTTGAGCATATCCAGCTGTATGTTGCCATGGCTGTCCAGGCGGAGCTCCTTATAGTTTATACCTGATTCACTTAACGACCCCTCTTTGGCGCTGCCATCGATGCCTATTGCCTCAACAAGAGTATCGTATGGCCGTCCGGTCACAGCGAGCATCGTGTCATTTGGGCGCAGGATTGCGCTCAGCACTGTGAATATTGCGTGTGTACCTGACGTAAACTGCGGAACAACGAGCGCAGCCTCCGCCTGCATTGCTGCGGCAAATACCCTATCCAGAGTATCTCTGCCATCATCATCATAACCATACCCGGTCGTTGGATTGAAATGCCGAGCAGCGACCCGATTTTCCCTAAACGCATTAAGCACACGCTCCTGCACGGCAAACTCCGTGATCTCTATCCTTCTGAACACATCGGCCAGCTCGGCCTCCACGCTGCAAATGAAGTCATATGCGCTGATACTCTTATCCATACTCTCCCCATCACTTATCAATCGGCTCAGACATAGTTATCGTTGAAATAGCATGCTTGTACACCATCATTTGCTTTCCTCCAGTTTCAATCAGTATTGCATAGTTGTCATATGCTTTAATACTTGCATCCTTGATCAAAAAGCCGTTGGTGACATGGATGGCAACGGGTGCTTGGCTCTTTCGTGCTTGATTCAGGAAGTTATCCTGGACGCTTCGCACGGATGTATTTGTGATATCACTCATTCTGAACCTCCGTAAAATAGCCTATCATTGCCTCGTGCATATCGGCGGCCGAGGCATATTCGTCGGCATCGAACCATAGTATGCGTTCATCACGCTTAAACCATGATATTTGGCGCTTGGCAAACCTGCGTGTCTCCCTCTTTATCGCTTCAACAGCGTCCTCATATGAATATTCGCCCTTAAAGTAGGCAAAGAGCTGTCTGTATCCAATGGCATGCATAGATGGCAGGCTGAGGTCTACACCGCTGTCAAATATGGCTTTGGCCTCATCAACGAGACCATTTTCAAGCATAATGTCCACCCTGCGGTTTATCCTGTCATAGAGTATCTCCCTACGCATTGTAATGCCTGCCATCACGGGATGGTACGGTATTTCCTGCCTGCGCTCATTTGCAAAGTCCCCGCCCAGGTCAGTAAGGCTTTTGCCGCTGCATTCAAACACCTCAATCGCTCGTATAATCCTCTTTTGGTCATTGGGATGCAGACGCTTGGCAGATACTGGATCAACAATACACAGGCGGCTGTACAGGAAACCCGGCTCATTTTTCTCCTGCTCGATCAGTCTGCCCCTTATCTCCTCATTCGGCGCAACAGATGTAAAATCAAGCGGATACACAAGAGAATTGACGTAAAGACCCGTTCCGCCGGCAACGATGGGCTGCTTATCGCTGCGGAAGATCTTTTCAATAGCAGACATCGATTCCTCACGAAAGCGAGCAACATTGAACGTTGAATCTGTGCAGTCAGTAATGTCTATGAGGTGGTGCGTTACCCCCTGCATCTCCTCGACAGTAGGCTTTGCAGTACCGATCTCAATACCGCGATATATCTGAAAGGCATCCGCAGAAACTATCTCCCCATCAGTGGCACGGGCAACGGCAACAGCGGCAGCTGTCTTGCCGCTTGCAGTCGGGCCTACAATGAAGAATACGGTGGCTTTGCACATATCAGAGCACTCTTTTGAACATCTTTTCAAGCTCACGGCGAGTCAGGCAGATCATTACCGGCCTCCCGTGAGGACAGGTAAACGGAGTATCGCCATTTGCATAGCAGGCAAGTATGGATTCAATCTCGGCCGCATCAAGCCTATCGCCCGCCTTTACTGCATGTTTGCAGGCTGTTTGTATAAGCGCCGAGCGCACCATCTCAAGCTCGGACACGCTGCCCTGCTTCCTGATCACGGCGATCATATCCCTGAGCATGGGCTCCACTCGTGAGAGCGAAACGCCCAACGGCGCCGAATGAATGTTTATCGTGAGATTGCCGATATCCTCAACCTCAAAGCCGAGTTCGTCGAATCTTTCGATGTTCTCCTGCACGGCAGCATATTCGGTCGGAGTCAGGCGTATAGGCAGAGGCGAGGCCATTAGCTGCGCTTCAAATCTGAGCGTTCTTGCTATGAGTTTCTCATAGAGTATCCTTTCATGGGCCGCATGCTGGTCAATGATGAATATATTATCACACTGCTGGACTATAATGTATGTATTGAAGGCAGCGCCTATCACTGTATACGGACTGCCGTCAAACTCTATCCTCGTCTGCTGCGCATCAGTTTTTGCGCTCTCATCAACCGTAAATGTGTAGTGCGGCGCAGTAGCTATCTCATAATCGGATGGAGCAGGAACAGAGCTCGCACTGTCATGCAAATAGAGCCTGTCATTTATCGGTTTGTTTTGGATGATCGGCATATCTCGCTCGACAGCCATCGCCTGAGGCGAATCATCCGCACGTTTTTTGAAGAGTTCATATGGATCCACTCTCTCCAGTTTTTCCGGCTTTTCATCAAACGTCGGCACAATATCGGCCATAGGGACAGAAACATCCTCGTTCAAGGCAGCTCGTACCGCTGCAGAAACGGCATGGCATATACGCTCCTCGTCACGGAAACGAACCGTTAGCTTGTTGGGATGCACGTTGACATCGACCTCTCGCGGGGAAAGCCTGATGTTCAGCACAAAAAGCGGAAAACGTCCCTGCATTATGCGTGTATCATAGGCGCGCTGAACGGCATATGACACAGCCTGCGAACGAATGTATCTTCCGTTTAGAAACAGGCTCTGCTGCACCCTGTTGCTGCGTGAAAGATATGCATCACCACAGAAGCCGTCTATAAAGCAGTAGCCGTCATCATGCGAAACGGGCATTATATGTCCATTGATATCATTGCCATAGACGCATAGTATTGCATCAGTGAGAGAGCCGTTGCCGCTCGAATGGTAGACAGTCTTTCCGTTTGCAATAAACTTTATGGATACGGTCGGATTGGCAAGTATCAGCCTGCACATATAGTCGCCAACAGCGGCTGTCTCATTACGAGGGGATTTAAGAAACTTCAGTCTTGCAGGAACGTTAAAAAACAGTTCCCTGACCTCAATACTTGTCCCAATAGGGCATCCGCATGGCAAACACTCACCGCAGGCGCCGCCTTCAACAGAGAGCAGGGTTCCGCACTCCTCCCCCTCCACCGCAGTTCTAAGAGCGACCTTTGAGACTGCCGCAATGGAGGCAAGCGCCTCTCCCCTGAATCCGAATGTCTCCACGTTGTCCAGCCCGTCGGCATTCAGAAGCTTGCTTGTAGAATGGCGCAAAAACGCCTTCGCTACATCCTCCGACGGGATCCCGCAGCCATTGTCTGTAACACGGATGTACTCGATCCCTCCCCCCCGTATCTCAACCGTTACAGCAGTGGCATCTGCATCAAGCGAGTTTTCAACAAGTTCCTTTACAACGGAAGCCGGACGTTCCACGACCTCGCCTGCGGCGATCTTATTGGCAACATCGGGTTCAAGTACAACAATTCGCTTTATTATCATAGCTTTGCCCTCATGCTAAGTTCATACAGTTTGCTGAGTGCCTCCATCGGCGTCATTCGGTTGACATCCAACTGTTTCAGTTCTTCGACTATGTCCCCATCACCGGAGCCGAGCAGCGATATCTGCTGCGGTTCAGAGCTCTTTACCCGTGCGGCGGCATTGTTTATGTCGGAGTCCTCCAACTGTGCCAGAATACCCTTTGCCCTTTCTATCAGAGAGTACGGGAGTCCTGCGAGCCGAGCAACCTGAATGCCAAAGCTCTTATCGGCACCGCCGCGCATGACCTTGCGAAGAAATATTATGTCATCACCATGTTCCTTCACCGCAATACGATAGTTCTTAACGCCGTCCAGCTTGCCCTCAAGCTCTGTCAGCTCATGATAGTGGGTTGCAAACAGCGTCTTTGCTCCGCAGGTTTTTTTGTTTGAGATGTACTCCATAACGGCCCATGCTATGCTCAAGCCGTCGAACGTGCTTGTTCCCCTGCCTATCTCGTCAAGTATTAGCAGACTTCTGCTCGTAGCATTATTCAAGATGTTTGCCATCTCGCTCATCTCGACCATGAATGTGCTCTGCCCAGTGGATAGGCTATCCGATGCCCCAACACGGGTGAATATTCTGTCCGTAAGGCATATCGATGCCTGCTTCGCAGGAACATATGAGCCGATATGTGCCATGAGTGTGATGAGGGCGACCTGCCTCATATAGGTGCTTTTACCCGCCATATTAGGGCCTGTAAGTACAATGATCCTGTCCTCGCCGTCATTCATCTCCGTAGAGTTAGGTACAAACGGATCCTTTACGGTGCATTCAACCACTGGATGTCTGCCATCTATTATGCTTATCCTTCCACTCTTGCTCATCCTCGGCTTGCAGTAGTTGTTGGATAATGCAGCCTGTGCGAATGAGCAATAGCAGTCAAGCTCAGAGAGCAGGTCGGCATCCAGCTTCAGACGCTCGATACACTGCATGAGCATATTGCGTATCTCAATAAAAAGCGCATATTCAAGCCCAATGCATCTATCCTCGGCGCCGATAATACGCTCCTCAAGCTCCTTTAGCTGTGGGGTGACATATCGCTCCGCATTTGTCAGCGTCTGCTTGCGTTGATACTCAAGAGGCACGTTTGCGGCATAGGAGTTGGTGACTTCAATGTAATAACCGAATACTCTGTTGTAGCCGATCTTAAGATTTTTAATACCTGTGCGCTCACGCTCTTTTGTTTCCAACTGTTGGAGTATGGTTCGGCTGCCTCGAGAGAGCTTCCTTAGCTCGTCCACTTCCGAATTATAGCCGTCTCGAATGATATTCCCCTCTTTAACAGAGATGGGAGGCTCGTCGGCTATCGCCGTGCCGAGCAGCAGACATATATCCTCCATGGAGTCCAGCTCGTTTCCAACACGCTTCATGGCGTCAGATTCAAAGCCGCTCGATAGCATCTGCTTTATTTGAGGAATAATACTGAGCGTATTCCTGAGCGCGTTGCAGTCACGAGCATTTATTGTCCCATATGCGATCCTGCTGCACAGTCTCTCTATATCATACACATCTGACAGCAGCTTGCGCAGTTTGTCTGCTATTGAATTATTCTTGATAATACTGCCCACTGCATCAAGCCTGCTGTTGATGGAATCAACATCCTGCAAAGGCTGCTCTATCCATGAGCGAAGCCGTCTTGCGCCCATGGATGTCTTGGTTTTGTCGAGCACACCGAGAAGAGTGTTCTTTCGGCCACCCTCATCCCTTATGGACGAGGTAAGCTCAAGGCTCCTCCGAGTCGCGGCGTCTATGCCCATATAGGAGCTGAGCATAACAGGGGTCACCTTCATTATGTGCTGCAGGGTATTCTTCTGCGTATCCTCAAGATAGCTAAGGAGTGCTCCTGCGGCATTGACATGGCTTGAACTATCCTTTATGCCAAATCCCTCGAGCGAAAGCACCCCGAAATGCTTCAGCAAAAGGCGCCTGCATCTTTCGTCCTCAAAGAAACGCCTATCCCTCTGCTCGACATAGTAACGAGCTCTGAGTCTTTTTATAGTAGTCTCCTGGGCAAAAAGCCTGTCATTTGCAATTATCTCACGAGGATCGATGCGCTCAAGCTGATTCATAAGCTCTGAATGGATGCCGGAACCTTTGAGCTCCATTGAGTAGAAATCACCTGTCGAGACATCACAATATGCAAGCGCATATACACTTGGCGCGGCGTATATTGAGCATATGTAGTTATTTGCTCCGTCGGGAAGCATCTGCTCCTCAATGACGGTACCCGGAGTGATTATGCGTATGACATCGCGCTCAACAAGCCCCTTTGAGAGAGCCGGATCAGTGAGCTGTTCGCATATTGCGACCTTATAGCCCTTGCTGATAAGCCTATTTATGTAGCTGTTTACTGAGTGGTATGGAACGCCGCACATGGGTGCGCGCTCCTTCTGTCCACAGTCACGACCAGTAAGAACAAGCTGAAGCTCACGTGAAGCGGTTTGCGCATCCTCAAAGAACATCTCATAGAAGTCCCCCAAGCGGAAGAACAGCAGACAGTCGCTATACTTTTGTTTGAGTTCCAGATACTGTTGCATCATTGGAGTCAGAGATGCCATATATTAAATCCACCTTATCCGATTATTTCGCCCACCAGCGAATTGAAGCGTGTACCTGTAACCTTTACACGAACACTGCCGCCTATCATATCAGGGGAACCCTTTACATACACCATTTTTAGATTACCAAGTTTGCCGAACAGCATAGGCTCGCCTCGGGTATCCAGACCCTCTATAAGTATGTCGCCGACATAGCCTAAGTACTTATCGTTATTGCCGGTAACAGACTCAAGCAAGACAGCGTTCAGTCTTGCGAGGCGTTCCTTCTTTACAGCTTCTTCGATCTGGCAGTCCATTTTAGCAGCCCGTGTTCCCTCCCTTGGGGAATAGGCAAACGTGTAAGCAGCCGAAAATCTCGCTCGCCTTACCAGATCAAGTGTATCCTCAAAATCCTGCTCCGTCTCCGTCGGGAATCCGACGATAATGTCGGTTGTTATCTCAATATCCCTGACGGCATTTCGGAGCATATCAAGGAGCGTAAAATAATGCTCTCTCGTGTACCTGCGGTTCATCAGCTCCAATATACGATTGCTGCCCGACTGCACAGGCAAGTGTATGTGCGGACAGACATTTTCACACTCAGCCATGGCACTGACAAGCTCGGGAGACAGATCCTTTGGATGCGATGTCATAAACCTGAGACGGCGCAGCCCGGTAATATCATTAACTGCACGAAGAAGCTCGGGAAAGCGCACTCCGTTATCGTTGTATGAGTTGACATTCTGGCCGAGGAGCATTACCTCCGCAAACCCCTCGTCAACGACCTTCCTTACCTCCTCAAGTATGTCCTCCACATGGCGTGAACGCTCCCTGCCTCGCACATACGGCACGATACAATAGGAGCAAAAATTATTGCAGCCATACATTATGTTGACGAATGCGGAGAAGCCCCCCTTACGCTTTAGAGGAAGCCTTTCGGCTATCTCGCCATCAGAATCCTTCACCTCAAACACCCTGCCCCCATGTATAACGGTCTCAAGCATTTGCGGGAATATGTGGAGCTCGTTTGTGCCGAATATCAAATCAACATATGGGAAACGCTTTGCAAGCCGTTGGGCTGTCTGACGCTGCTGCATCATACAGCCACACACAGCTGTTATCAGCGCAGGGTTATTTACCTTCAGCTCTTTAATGAATCCAACATTGCCAAATGTCTTAAGCTCAGCATGCTCCCTAATGCAGCAGGTATTGAAAAGTATGAAATCGGCATCGACCTTATTTTCAGCAGGGATATAGCCCATCTGCTCAAGCATTCCTGCAATCTTTTCGGAATCATGCTCGTTCATTTGGCATCCGTATGTTTCAATATAGTAATGAGGAGCGCCCCCCTTGAGCGAAGCTCGCACACGGTTTATTGCTGCATACGCCTCGTTTATAGCTTTCTCGTCAACAAAGTTAGGCTGCATCTGATCCTCCGAATCGCCTGTTAATTAT
Organism: uncultured Clostridia bacterium; assembly: GCA_944336475.1. Taxonomy (GTDB): domain Bacteria; phylum Bacillota; class Clostridia; order Christensenellales; family CAG-138; genus CALVLD01. Next base: position 6,480 of record CALVLD010000004.1, on the reverse strand, counting down.
ACTACATTTTTTGATTTGGGGCAAACCCGGCGATATGCGCCGACCTACCCCACTGCCGCATATTCATCCCCTTGCAACGGCCGTATGCACGAGGGAAAATGTCCTTCCGTCAGTGCTGACATAGGCGTCAAAAATCTCGGAACCATATTCGTCATTTGTGACATATGCGATCATCATGCCGTCACGACAGTCAATATCATCAACATTCTCCATTATAAGCTCAATATCACCGTCCTTACAGAAATACATCTTCCCATTGCTACCGGAAACGAATACACACACACCTCCTATTGTATCGACTGCGGACACGTTCCTGTCGAGCTCCGAAGCATGTGATGAATTGCTCTTCGTCATACACAGCGTTCCGTTTGCTGTGATATAATAAAATACCTTTCCGTCGGACGAAACAGTAAAGTCCACTGCATTTGCAGACACAAAGTGCGTATTGCCATATATATCTGTGCGGCTCAGCGTAGCTCCGTCATGCCAGAGTATGGTATTGTTTGCACGACATATCTCATACTCGTATGCATCCTGTACAAGCCACTCCAGCTCACCCTCGAGCGAGATATAGCCTATATCATACAGGTATCCCTCATAGTCGCCCGTACTGCGAGTGCGCTCCATCCACAGGCCATCGGTAAAGGACTTAACATCATTTATGTAGGTAAACAACGAAATCGTAGATATACTGTACGCATTCGTTTTTTCTGTATAACCAAAGCCCGTGCCAAGCTCGGTGGATATATGACCGTCCAGCCTGTACAAAAAGTTTTTGCCTGTGGAGTCACTGTATGTGACCTCGCGAATGTCGTTTGTGAAATTATAGCTTGACGATGCGGATACGGAATCCGAGATAACCGTCGTATTGCCGTTTTCCCGTACACAGAACGTGCCGTTTAAGGTATCTATGTAGTAGATCACCGAACCATCGTCTGAAATAGCAAGCGAGGTGGCGTTTGCGTCGAATGCGGTTGTTTTGCTGCCGTCCCATATTATGGTTTCGTCAGCACCGCCTTCCCTTACAATGGTGAACATAACACGCTTGCTGTTTGGAGAGATGCTAACCTGCCGTATCGCAGTTATATCCTCCGCCAATACTTCGGTCAGATCGCTATCGGCATTGTAGCACAGTAGAGCTCCATCATACCCATAAACGCAGCAACGGCCGTCAAGGGATATCTCGGCGATTTCGATGCCGTGGCCAAGACTTTTGATACCGGTCTCTGAGACGAAATATAGTGTAGTATTGTTTACCCACGCAAGAGCCCTCCTGCCCATGGCAGAGATATCAAGGTATGCTCGCCCTTCGACACATCCATCAATGACCGAATCATTAAGTATGAAGTACGAGGCATCGTTTGATGCGTCATACATGCGTGCGATGCTATCCGTGACAACCGTGCCGGTATTTGTTTCCCCTCACCTGTTGCGGCAGGCCGTGAGACACAGTATGGACATCAGTGCCAACAGAATCGCACAGCCCAATCGCACTAATCTGCTCATCCGCCCTCCGTTAATTGCTCCTGACAATAATGCCATCATATGCATGGAAGAACGACATACCGTCTGCGGAAAGGTAGAGATCACATACAAGCATGTCGTCCTCAATGCGTGAATCTGCATAAAAGCTGCACACACCCGGGGATGTCTGCACGAAGTATACGCCGCTGCCGACGGGGTTAATCTCCGTTCTTCCCTTAATGCAATAGAGGTCGCCGGCATTGTCCTCATAACCGGAAATTACAAGACAGTTGCCTTCACCCGTGACAGTACAGTAGGTAGACTCACCCATCAGAAGCACTGCGTTGCCCAGATCCTCAATGTGATAGAGACTTGAATCATAGCCAATGCAATAGATATCGGAAAAGTCCCGAGTGTTTGCATACATATACACCTGAGAATTCAACAGCTTTGATGTGTTGGGATTGTCTATTTCCATACGGTACAGGCAATCGTCAACAAGGCAGAGCAGATATCTGTTATCGGCAGAAATGCTAAATTGATATGCGCCACGAGCAAGTGCGGTGGGGGTGCCGTTCGGGCTTACATACCAGAGGTTGTATGTTGCCCTGCTCGTCTCATCAGATGCATCGGCATCAGTGTAGTTGTAGAACACTCCGCCAAATAGCGAATCGCAGCAGCGGACGTTTGCGACATACGTTGCTCCGCCCTGGGTTGAAGAGGCGTTATATCCAGTAGCATACACCGATGTGTCGCCGATCAGGGCCCTGGCCTTGCGTCCATTGATGCTATAGTATGTTATTCCATCCGCATCAAAGGTAATTTCGTTCATGTTGCGATTGAATTCAAACACGTTTGCTGTATCCTGGCCAAGCAGTCTGTCCTTCTTGACATTGCAGTAATAGAGATCACCCTCGGACTGCTTGATGTAATACCAGAATGCTGCATTATCACCCACGCCTATCACATAGGCGTCCTCGCTGCGCAGAGTAGCTCCCTGCCCATCGATACCGCAGGTGTACATTTCAAACTTGCCGGCGTCCGTTTTGACTGTGTAGCCAACCGTCTGCCCGTCAGGAGAAATGACGATGGATGGGATGGCTACGGTATTGTCATGCTTAACGTCGTAGATTGCCTCTGTTGCGCTGTCATAGATGCGCAGCGTGGTTGCAGTTGTAAACACGATGTATCGGTTATCGGTGGAAAGCAGCGCTCGCTCTACTCCTGCACGATAGACAAGCTCGATCCCGTCGGCATCGATGCGGTACAGCGCCGTACCCGCACGGGCAATGGCTGCATTGCCATCGACCGTGAGGAATGCGTCAACGCTCCCACCGGGGCAGATGCCAAGCTGAGTATCGTCATATGTGAAGTATGCGCCTTCGGGGGTGTCATAATATGTAATCGTATGGTCTACCGGAAGTCGGGTATTCTTTTTCGCATCAATATCGGCCAGCACTGCCATGACCATGACTGCGACAAGAGCAACGCAGCAGAAAACCGACAGCAAAACGGCCAGCTTTTTCTTATTATGCTTATTCTCAGGTTTGTTTTCAACTCCTGACTTCCTATCGTTCATAAAGTCTCAAAACCATCCTTTGTTTATTTGATCGACATAAATGTCGAACCTACCCTTGATTATATCGCAAATCGCGTCATATGTCAAAGAAAACAGCGGCAACTGTCAATCTTTATGAAGCAGCGGAACAATAAGCACTTGCAATCGGTCTTCACTTTGATATAATTATGTAAATATTCTCAAAAGGAGTCAGTATGCGTTCCGTAAATCTAAAACCCATGTTTCGGCTGATTGCACTCGTGCTTGTTCTCCCTATGCTTGTGTGCCTTTCCTCTTGCGAAAAGAACAATAATCCGGTCGTGATGAGCACCGATGATGTGGAGATCACCATTTATGATTTTCGGCAGGCCTTCTATGGCAGCCAATACTTTCAGTACTATTACTATGGCATGATGAGCGCTGAGGACTATACTAACGCTATCATTGATGAAATGAAGGCGTTTATGTATATCTACAATGCAGCGCTGGACGCCGGAACCGAGCTTACTGCAGAGGAGGAGACCGCCTTTGATGATGAGTTCAATGCTCAGCTCGAGACAGTCTTATCGCAATATGAAAGCAGCGTTGATTCGTCGATCACCGATCCTGAAGAAAAGCGTGTGGCGGCGATAGAATTGCTTGAAGCGGATCTGGAAGCCGATGGCTTGACATACGATGAATTTCTTGAGTATTCAAGGAACAACCTTTACATGTATAAGCTGGCCGATGCCTACTATACCGATCTAAGGAATCAGGTTGTTATCACCGATGATGATGTGCAGGCCTATGTCGATGAGCAGCTCGGCCTCGCCGGCGAGTTGACCATGGAGGAGTTTAGGGATCTGCATGAGGGATATATGTATGGCTCTGGGCCCTCTCCCGTATATGTACCGGAGGATTGTTTCTCTGTCAACCATATACTTTTGCTATTTGAGACCTCTACCGATGACTCCGGCGCTGTTACATACCTTACTGATAGCCGTAATGCAGACTCTGTTGAGCTTGAGAGCAAATTTGCCTCAACTGCAGATTTTGATGCGTTCATGGAGCTTGAAGCCGAATATGGCGACGACCCCGGAATGGATGAGGATGTCTATGTAGAAAACGGCTACATCATCCATGACAGCTATGAGGAGACCTACTATGACGGCTTTGTTTATGCGGCGATGAATCTCTACTTCGGCGAGTGGACTCCCGAGCCCAAAGAGGACTCTGACGAGCCTTATCTCCCGCCGGAGCTTGAGTACTTCACGCTTGCCGACAGCACCCCGATAGTCAAGGTCGCAACCGAGAGCGGCATACATTATATAATTGTCAATCAGGAGTATCACCGGGGAGAAGTCAGCTATGAGATTGGCGATGCCCGTTGGGAGAGTTGGCGCGCCTATATTGGCGATGAGGATTTTAACAGAATGTATGATTCCCTCTATGAGGAGTGGCAGACATTTTACACTGTTGATGTGGATACCGAGTTCATCATGAATGAATTCTTATCCGACGAATCAGAGGCTGTTGAATGAAGTGGTATCGTTCAAGAAAATACAAACGCAAGATGACCTGATCTATGCGTGTTAGATTGCCAATTAGGAGATGATCAGATGGCTTGGTGAGGGGGGCGCTGCCCTTTCTTGGAGTTATCTCATTGACCAAAATGAGCAAGGCAAGAGGTACGGAAGAAAAGCCGCTGAACTTGCGATTGAAATACTGCAAAGCGTAGCAAACGGTAAAATGATTAAGGTTGCGACCGAGTAATCAAATGAACGGGCGCAGCGGCTGTATACGTCCTTGGGTCTTAATAATCTCCCCGAACTTAACGGCGATGATTTCGTTTTGGGAAGATGATATATCTGCTGAAGGAGGAATAATTTATGATTATACTTAACAGAGAACTTAAAGGAAGTATTTTGGATATTGGCGGTGGCGGAGAAGGGTTCATCGGGCGCGCTTATGGTGAACAGGTTATTGCGATAGACAATTCGCAAGAGGAACTTGACGAAGCGCCAAACGGTTTTGAAAAGGTTTTAATGGATGCCACTGACCTAAAATATGAAAACAGCCTTTTTGACAATGTGACATTCCTTTACACGCTGATGTATATGACGGCGTCGGAACAGGCAAAAGCCATTTCAGAAGCGGCAAGAGTTTTGAAGAAAGGCGGCACCTTGGCAATTTGGGATTGTGAGATTGCCTCTGCATATCCCGACCCCTTTTTAGTCGATGTTGATGTTTTGATTGACGAACATAAATACCATACAACCTACGGAATCGTAAAAAAGGATGCACAAGATCCGGCCCAGATTAAGCAGCTATGTTCCAAAGTGGGACTGCACCTTGTAAAAGCAAGTTCAAATGTCGAACATTTCAGCTTCTATTATGAAAAGAGGATATAATACAGTATGAGTGAAATTTGACATTCAAAAATCGAAGAGATTGCGGTCAGTCACAAATATGAGTATAAAGGCTACGAATATTACAGACGGAAGTTTGTGCCGTTTGGTGTTGCGGGTAACACGGTTGTCAGCGTTTATGAAATACCCCCATTGAAATCGGCATATCCCTATCACTATCATCACAAAAACGAGGAAACCTTTTACATAATCAGCGGTAAGGGTGTGCTGAAAACTCCGAGTGGTGAAAGAACGGTTGAAGCAGGCGAGCTTTTATTCTTCCCGACCGGAGCTGAGGGAGCGCATAAGCTGACGAACTGTTCGGAAACGGAGAACCTTACCTATATTGATTTTGATGCCGTTCACGACGTAGATATTGCCGTATACCCCGACTCGGATAAGATCGGTGTTTGGGGTATGGCATCAACAAGATTTTTCCGCAGTCGGGTGATGTTAATGACTATGACGGAGAATAAGAACTATGCTTGAAAAGGATTAGATGTTGCATCGAACGAGTATATTTGCGATTTAAGAACAGTAGGTGTTTTAGTCAAGAATAACAGAGTGCTGGTACAACGGGATAAAAACGGAAGCGAATACGCCCTGCGCAGCGGTCACATTAAAATCGGAGAAACTTTGGAAGCGGGACTTGTCCGTGAATACAAGGAAGAAACGGGAGTGGGCGTCAAAGTAAAACGCCCGCTCTGGAGCGAGGAATGTTTTGGGGAATAGAATTGCAAGCATGAATTTGATTATTATGGAACGAATATGAATTTAGACAAACTATTTGAAAACGGTTGGAATACATTTGCGAATGAATTTGAGGCTCTGGTCCAATATAAATACAGCGTAGAAAATCTGTCTGCAAAAAAAGAAAATGAGCTTTTCCCCTGTGCCGATAAGACAGTAATTTGAAAAAATTACGAAATCGGCACTGTCAAACAGGATTGGAAACCAAAACAGACGGCATTCAACTTCGGTTGAGTGCCGTCTGTTTGGCGGCTTGAAGCCAAATAAACCCCCGGTTCTACCGGGGGAAATAAGAAACTTTAGTATATGAAGAAATAACCT
>CALVLD010000003.1 GCA_944336475.1 uncultured Clostridia bacterium | reverse complement strand
TCCACTCCCCCTTGTATCCTCTATTCTACTATTCTACCATCTTTTGGTGAAATTGGGTACTTTGTCAACAGCTCCAAAATGTCCAGAAGTTGCAAGGAGCGTGCCAGCGCCGGAACACGCCGCTATTGTCGGGACCCCCGCAAAGCCGCATGGCTTTGTGGGGAGAGGAGGAGCAGCGGAGCGAGTGAGTTTTAAACGAACGATACGCTGATAACCGCCGGCCCTGAGTTTTTCAAGGGGAAATTTCCAAAGGAGATACAGGCACAGGGTAGCAGGACAGCGGACAACCGACAAGGCTGAAATGAACGGGTTTACGCCCGGCCTTGACCGCCACCCACCGTCCCGCTGAATGAGTGGACAAGAGGTGCGACAGGCCGAAGCGCTGCCGCACCCCGGTTATCTTAAAGATAAAAGAAACAGCTATAAAACCATAAATAATGTCCCAACTGCAATCAACACAGAACCCACCGCTGATTTCCATGTAAATTGCTCTTTCAAGATAATAAATGCGAGTATTAAAGTCAATACAACACTCAACTTATCAATCGGGACCACCTTTGACGCTTCGCCAATCTGTAAAGCTTTGTAATAACAAAGCCAAGACGCACCAGTCGCTAAACCTGATAATACTATAAAAATCCAACTTTTCCTTGAAATATGAAAAATCCCATCTTGAGCATTTGTGATAAACACCATTATCCACGCCATCACTAAAACAACTATTGTCCTGATTGCAGTAGCCAAATTACTATTTACACCGTCAATACCAATCTTGGCAAGTATTGATGTTAGCGCTGCAAAGATCGCTGATAATATCGCATAAATTAACCACATATCCAATTTCCTCATTAAAACAAAAATCTGGTTTGTCGAGCAATCCAATCTCATTTAAGATTATATTCCAAAAGTGCCAAACGAGCAAGGAGCATTTCTGTCTCTCTGGAATCATCCCGAAGGACCCGCTTATTCACACCGGCGAAAGCTGGCGGCGGTACTTCCTAACGGCAATCGTGCGTGCGCCGGGGGGAGGAGGAAACAGAGGAAACCCACACCGATCCGATGGGCGCAGGCGTCCCTTTTCAGCTCCGTTTGCTACCTCTCATCGGAGCAACGAAGCCGGCCGAAAAGAAAAAACGCTTTTCGTAGAAAACATCCTTGACAAGTGTTCTACTGCTTCACAATGCTGTTGCTGTCGCCCGTCGATTCATCGTCGCAGGATAAGCGGAAATAAAGAGCGGTAATTTTGCTGTCAGACTGCCGTAACATACTTTCTGCTTTTTTCGTCGGCGGACAGTATGCTACTCCCGGAGGCCCGTCAAACCTGTTTGATGGGGTGGGACTTCAGGATTGCTTATACTCATTTTAATGCTCCTTGTTTTTTATCAATAGGTGGCGCAGCCATAAGCCGCAAAACTTTTGCAGGAGTACAATACATGTTGGACAGTTGAATAAAAAAGGAATGAAGAACAGGGCCTCATCGGTTAGAGTTGAGTTGCTACACCACAACTTGACGAGAGGAGACCATATCCTTCGTGAGCAGGAGTATAACACAGGACATGGCGTATCGGCAATCCCCGATGAAATATGCGGAAAAGTACGGCGTCAGCCGTGCCAGCCGTAAATACAACAAAAGCCGGTCGTACATCTACTTCCGGAAGGCCCGCCGGGATGGAACGGCGCGGTCTCCGGCCTGCCAGTCCCGGCGGCCCCACAGCCATCCCAACCGGCATACGGAAGCGGAGTTGAAGCTGATCCGGGGTCTGCGCCGCCGGAACCCAAACCTGGGCATGGTGGAGCTGTGGCACCGGCTGCGGATCTGTTTCGGGTTGCGAAAAAGCCGGGGATGTTTCCATCTCCCAAGAAGCAAGCACCTTATAAGCCCAAGCCCTATGAGCAGATCACCTATCCCGGCCAGCGTGTCCAGGTGGACGTGAAAGTGGCGCCCCGTAAATGCATCGCGGACCCGGAGCTCAAGCTCTACCAGTACACCGCCATTGACGAATTCACGCACCTGCGCTTCCCGGCCGCCTACCCGGAGCAGTCCACTTATTCCTCTGCCGACTTCCTAAGCAGGTTGTTCAAGTGGCATGCCGCCGGAGCATCCGGGTGGAGTGTGTCCAGATGGACAATGGAATCATAGCTATTATTAATGTTTGTGATTTCTGATGATGACCGTTTACGATGAGGAGTGCATACTTCAACATTACGGTTATTTGCTGTGCTTATTGTTCCAGCCGAACAATATCGTATATTGTTGATTGCACCTGCAAGGTCTCCGACCGATGACGAAACAACCTCAGATGCGGTATATATGCTTCGCAGATTCGGATAACTATCAGATATAAGCGACTCCACAGAAGGTTGAGCCAATAGTTTCTCAAATTTGGCTATATCCAGCTCATCGCTTTTTGAACCACACAGAATGCTTTCTGCGTAACTTTCCAGTGACTCTACGCAGTCCTCTCTGGAAATAAGTTCACGGAAAGCCTCATGGCACGAAAAGTCAATCTCTCTGTTATTCGGCGTTGAGAAACAGGAATAAACCTGTTGTCCCATAAATGGAGATTTCAGGAAATATTCCAACAACTCAATGGTAGAAGCGGATATGATTTCATCCGAAGCACCTAAAAGCCATTCCAAGTATTCCGAATCGGCTGTAGCGGTTTGCACACAGTCAGAAGCTATAATCATTTCGGCATCCGTTACAACTATCCCTGGAGAGGGCGACGTCACATTGATAATCGCAGTTTCTTCATTACCGTTGGATGCATCATTTTCTTCAACATGTGAATGTTCTGCCTGAGCAAATACGGTAATTGATGTAGAGCAACATATCAGAAACACCAATACCATAGAAAAAATTTTCTTAAACATACCTTCAGCTCCTTTCACATAATCAGTCCGCAAGCAAATTATATCATATTTTTGCTGCAAGTTAACAGCTTTCCGGATTTCCTTTGTAACAATTATATGAACGACCACTGAATCAGCCGTTAATCAACGCCACGGATTTTCTTGCAAGTCCGTGGCGTTTTTCTATGCTCCTTCTCAAAAAAGTTTCCGTGAACTTTGGCAAATTTCCAGAACCAAGCGTTGCAGGGAGTGAAAGGGAAATGAAAACCGCTGTAATTTTCATCATCGCAAGGATGGAGATTACAGCGGTTTTGTATTTTCTGAGGAAAGGTGTCACACTGCATGGGCGTTTGCTGTTTTGCCCCCCCGTTTGGGAAGAAAGGGGGGCAAAAATGAGGAATAGTGAGCGGTATCGAGAACAAATTGAGCGTACTTTCAACGCCTTTTGCAAGATTGTGCTTTATCATGCGGCGCTGGATGCTTACAAGAAGTTGCGGAAGAAACAGCAGTTTGAAGTGTTCCTTGATTATCTCAAGAGTTTGATTTTGAGCCGGTTACTGTAACAGACGAGTGCTTTGTAAAATACGATACGCCTACCGCCTTTACCTTTTGCGGAAAAACGGTCATCGTGAAAAGCGAGCAGTTAGCAGCCGCATTGCTTCGTCTGCCGGAGAAGCGGCGAGAAATGCTGCTTTTGCGGTACTATCTCGGTTACAGCGACGCAGAAATCGGAGAAATGTTTGGCGTTTGCAGAAGTGCAAGCTTATGCGGACGGAAAAGGGCATTACGCTTGATTCGAAAAGAAATGGAGACGTTAGAACATGAAGAATAGGAAGTGTACGGATTGCTGCCGTATGAAACGATCGTAAAGGCAGCCGCCGGAGAGCCGGAAGCGGTAAATGCGGTCATTCAAAACCATATCGGCTGCATCAAGTATCTGTCTTACCTTCAAGGGTGTATCAACGACGATATTCAAGATCACTTGAAAGCACAGTTAGTGGAAGCCCTGACCAGATTTGGCTTTGACAGATGAAAAATAGCAAAGCCAGAAAAAGCCTTGATTTATGCGGCTTGCAGAGGACAGAAATAGAGCCATATCCATCGAAAGCGACGAAACACTGTTCTATCGTTCCATGCGGCATAGAAAAAGCGGGTAAGAAGTTTTTGGCTCCTTACCCGCTTTTCGTTGCAATCCGTATGGCAGGCGCCCTGTTTCGGTTTTTTGTTCATACTGTTTTATGAGTAGTTCCTCACGGAGGCTCTTTTTTGCTTGCGTTTCCGCAGATGGTTTGGTATACTTAAAAATTAGGGGCGACGGTATCGTTTACCTTCGTCACAGTATTTCGTCGGGGGGATGTGCATTGTACGGCATTGCGGGGCTTGCGGTCGAGGCCGTCGGCTGTGGGGAGAAGTTTCTCGCCCGTGCGCAGAGCTATGTATGCGATGCACGCACGGCGGACATAGTCGTCACCGTTGATGAGGCCGAGCTCCGAAGGGCAATGGCGGAGGTCAAGACCCTTTCGGAGGATGACTGCAGATACCTGCTGTCCGGCATGAGATTCTACTTTGAGCTTCTTGCCCATGACGGACTCATGCTCCACGCCTCCGCAGTGGCAAAGGGAGGGCGTGCCTATGCGTTTTCGGCAAACAGCGGCGTTGGCAAATCCACCCATGCCGAGCTCTGGAGAAGGGCGTTTGACGACGTATATATGATAAACGACGATAAGCCTGCGCTGCGGCTCGAGCAGGGGCGGTTCCTTGCATACGGCACGCCGTGGAGCGGTAAGCATGACATCAGCTGCAACGTGGGGCTGCCCCTCGGCGGCGTAGCATTCATAGAGCGTGCGGAGCAAAACTCCATAGAGCGCATCACTCCGGCGAAGGCGGTGGGGCTCGTAATGGGACAGACCATACGCAACATCCGTGCGGAGAGGATGGAGCTGCTGCTCGGGCTTGTAGAAAGGCTTGTTGAGAGCACTCCGGTATACAGACTTAGGTGCAGTGCCGACATAGGCGCAGCCGAGCTTGCGTGCAGCGTCATGTGCGCAGAGGGAGATATATGAGAATCAGGGAAGGATTTATGCTGCGCGATATCGCAGGAGAGACTGTGGTGGTTCCCGTAGGGCAGACGTCGCTTGATTTCAACGGCATGATTACGCTGAACGACACAGGGGCATTCCTGTGGCGTATGCTGCAGGAGGAGACGGATGCCGACGCTCTTGCCGCAGCAATACTCGCAGAGTATGATGTTGATGAGCAGACCGCTCGCAGGGGCATTGAACGCTTCATCGAAAAGCTCAGGGTCGAGGGGCTGCTTGCCGAATGACCTCTGATGAGACAAGGGTGCATACGGTCGCCCTCATCGACTGCAGGGATGTGTTTGACGACGTGCTCGGCGCAGGCGGCGAGGTGACATTTTCCCCAAAGGGCGCAAGTATGCTTCCCCTGTTCAGAACGGCGGGCGATACCGTGACGCTTGTAAAGCCGCCCGAGCGCATAAAGCTCGGCACGGTGGCGCTTTACGCAATGCCGGATGGCAGATGCGTGCTCCACAGGCTGGTTCGCCGCAGGGGGAAGCGGCTGATATTCTGCGGCGACAACAGGCTTGAGTGGGACGAGCCCGTGTGGACGGAGAATGTGATAGGGGTCATGGCGAGCTGCCGCAGTCGAGGCAAAAGCAGGAGCGCAGGAGATTTGTTCTGCCGTGCGTATGGCGCATGGATGGTCGTTACGGCAGGCGTTAAGCGTCCTGCGCTATGTGTCGGCAGGTTTATCTATGGAGCTTGGAAGCGGCTTTTCAGGCAAGAGCGGCGGAAATAAACGGCATACCGCAGGGTATCGGCAAAGCATTTTAGGAGGTTTGGTATGATCATAGTAGGCATATGCGGAGCTTCTGGCAGCGGCAAGTCCACGCTTGCGGAGGAGATACGGGATTCACTGACATGCGATGCGGCAATAATCGGACAGGACTGCTATTACCGCAACCATGCGCACCTTCCGCTCGAGAGGCGGCGTGAGATAAACTACGATGCGCCGGATGTGTTCGATTATGACGAAATGTATGCGGACGTCATAATGCTTGCGGAGGGCAAGCCCATAACCCGAAAGGGCTATGACTATGCCCTGCATATGCGCGCCGACACGGACGAGCTGATAATGCCGCCGGATGTATTGATACTCGAGGGCATACATATGTTTCATGACAAGCGGCTCATGCAGGAGATGAGCCTTAGGGTGTACATGAATGTGGATATAGACATATGCCTGCTCCGCCGCATAGAGCGTGACATAAAGGCGAGGGGTCGAACCATCGACAGCATAGCCAAGCAGTACAGGGACACCGTCAAGCCCATGTATGAGGAGCATGTGAGCAAATACATACGCCAGGCGGACTTTGCCGTTATGCATGGGGGAAAAAACCGCATGGCCATAGACGCCATAAGCGCATATCTGTCCGCAAAGCTGCTTGCCGAGAAGTTCACCAAGGACGCCGATGAGGAACTTGAATAATCGGCTGCAATGCTGGACAACATGACGATTGAGAGGATACAGGGATGAAAAAGATAAGACTGCGCGACATCTGGCCGGACATAAAGAGATATGTGCTGATAGGCATAATATGCATAGCGTTCTACGAGCTTCTTGAAAATCTGCCCGTACTGCAAGGCGTGTGGAAAAAGGTCAGTGCGGTCTGCAGCCCCATAATCGGGGGACTGTTCTTTGCATTCATCGTCAACATACCCCTGCGCTTTTTCGAGGAAAAGCCCTTCAAAAAGCTCAGGCTTAAGCGCAAAAAGACCGCAAGGGTGCTGTCGCTCGTGTTGTCGTATTTGATAGTTTTGGGCATAGTGGCTCTCGTTATAGGACTTGTCGTGCCGAAGCTGTTTGTCAGCATCACACAGCTTATCGACAATGCGGAGGAATATTATGATATCGCAAGCACATGGGTCACGGAGCAGTGGCAAAAGCTCAACCTTAAGGATGAGGTGTCGCAGGAGATTTTCGACATAATCAACTCACTGCTGGTCAAGGTAAAGGACTTCGTGATAGAGACCGTGCCCAAGCTGCTCAGCTTCACCGTGAGTGCGGTGAATGTCATATACACCGTTGTCATGTCCCTCATAATAAGCATATACGCCCTTGTACGCAAGGAAAAACTGTTGAACCAGGCAAAACGTCTGATCCGCGCGGCGGCCTCCGACAGCACTGCGGATTATCTGTTGGATGCCTGCAAGCTCGCAAACGTCACCTTCCGCAGATACTTCCTGGGGCAGTTCACATCCTGCGGGATAATCGGCATACTCTGCTATATCTGTATGCGGATATTCAGCATGCCGTATCCCGAGCTCATATCGGCATTCATCTGCGTCGCCGCACTGGTGCCCATAATCGGCCCGTGGGCAAGCACGATACCGAGTGCGTTCATAATACTCATGGCGAGCACCGACAATCCCATGCTGGCCGTATGGTTCGTGGTAATGATAATCGTGATACAGCAGATAGAGAGCAACCTCATTTATCCCAGAGTAATGGACGACGCCGTGGGCATATCCGGCATTTGGGTGCTGTGCGCCATTATAATCGGCGGCGGGCTGTTCGGCTTCATGGGCATACTGCTTGCCGTGCCCACGACTGCGGTGATCTACCGTCTTATTGCAAACTGGGTCAACAAGCGCAATGCAGAAAAGGAGGCGGAGCGCCAGCTGTCGGAGGCAGATTAGGCCGTCTCAGCGGAGTAATTGTTCGCTTGATATATTAGGTGCGCCGTCGCATGCGTTTGTAACCTTTCGGCGGTATGGTGCGTTTTAATTTAGGTATGAACACCATCGGAGGTTTTGTAAATGAAGCAGTCCAGACGTGCTGAAAAATGTCTGAACTCGATATATCCGCTCTATCAGCGTCAGAGGGTGGCCGCATACGCCTATGCCTATGCGATGCTTCGCAGCGAGAAGGATGCGTTCAACTGCTGCGCAAAGGCCTATACAACCGCCGCACTGCGCTGCCGCACGATACTCCGCAAGGCAGAGCCCGACATAGAGGCGTTTCGCATCGTAATGGCAGAAACGGCGTCGCTGCGCAAAAAGCTCGAGTCAAGCGGCGAGGATATAAAAAAACGCAGGCCCGATCCGAGAACGGAGCAGCTCTTTTCCGATCTGACGGAGGACGAGCTTGCGGTATGGGTGCTCCGCCGTATTGCAAGGTTCAATCCGCATGAAGCTTCAAGGCTTCTGCAGCTCTCGCTTGATGAGCTTAATGCCTGCACGGACTCGGCTGATGCAAAACTGATCAGATACGGCTCCCCCGATGAGAGGGGGGACAGGCTGCGCCTCGTGTTTGCAAGCCTCTGCGGCGAGAAGGACATCTGGAACACCGTGTCGTTCAATGTCGAAAGGCGCACGAACCACACCAACATAGCCGTCGCCGTAATGCTGGGCCTTGTCGCCGCAGGTCTTCTGTTCCTGCTCGGAAGGGAGGGCTACTACCTCATATCCGTACTCTCAATGCCGAAGATGACCACCGAGTATGAAGCCGTCACAGTGGACGAGGCGGATCCCGACTACTGGCGCAACACTAACCGTGCCGCATCCGATGAGTATCCCAACATGACCGAATCGCTCTATAATGCGCTTGGGGCATATGACGATGACGAGCTGATAAGGGTCGATTTCGGCTACTATGACGCCGCCGTGATGCGGAAATACGTCACCGACGACGGGCTTAATCTGCAGGAGCTGTACATCAAGACATATGTCGATGCCGCCAATGCCGGAAGGCTGGACATCTGCATAATCAACGCCATAGGCATCTACTACTCCGAGTACGAGATGCCCTTCAGCGTGGCAACCAGGGAGAAAGACTTTGCATCCAAATACGGCACTCTGTATGACTGCCTTCAGCATTACCTTGCCCTTCATGCCAACGACGAGAGCAGCTTCACCGTAAAGGCGGTTGCGGCATTTCCCGAGATACTCACGACTCGTGAGGGCTTTGAGGAGTATCTGACAGGGGAGTTCAGCAGCTCCATATACTGGCTTGCGGAGATAGTGAGCGCCGAGATGCTCATGCAGGAGTATCTGGAGGATCCCACCGCATACACCGCAGAGGAGGCAAAGCAACTCCGCTACGACTATGAGCACAGCCTCTTCCGTTATAAGAACGGCAACCTGATAGAGATAGTCCCATCCTCCTACAAGCTGAGCAACGAGTCGCTTATAAATCTCTATTACAGCCGTACCCAGCTCGGCGAGGCGATGTGCGCAGAGATGGATGAGGACGTCCGTGCAATGGAGCTCGGGAATCTTACTTCCAACATGGCTGTGGACAAGTATATGTGCTCCTATACGGCGGACTTCACCAAGGCAGAGATATTTGAGCTTGCCCAGGACGGCAGATTTTGGTTCAGCGGCCTCGCAACGACCCCCACGGCTGAGGGTTATCCCGATGGCCTGGAGTCGCTCCTGTACTGTATGGTGGCAAACGAGAATCCGAATGCCGACGGCAAGTATGAGGTCTATCTGGTAAACGATGAGTATTATCACTACAACCACAACTATGTTGTAGAGATAGCTCTGCCGTACGGCTTTATTCAGGGATTATACGAACAAATGCCGGAGTTTCGAGGCAGCGTGTTCGAGTTTGAGCAGGGCTATGTTTGCAGGGTGCTCTATGGGCACAGGCGAGTGCTCACACGCTACGGCCTGCTGCGCATGGCGCTTGATAATCCGGACGACCTCGTTCTGTCCACTCGCTACAAGTATTACCCTCGCATAGGCGGCGTTGAATAACCCGGTAACAACGGGCGTGGGTGTGAGTATTCGCCGCAACCAAAAATCAAATATATTTTTGTGCGACCCTTGCATTTATGCCCGTTCCGTGTATAATGATTCGTGCGGTTGGTTCAGACCGACTGTATGCACCCTTAGCTCAGTTGGTAGAGCACCTGACTCTTAATCAGGGTGTCCAGGGTTCGAGCCCCTGAGGGTGTACCATGCGATAGCACTTGCGGGAGCAGGTGCTATTTTTCACATTCGGCTTTCTGCTGCGAAAGGGATCTGCCGCATGAAAAAAGTGATAGTGACAGGCTGCCCGGGCGCGGGCAAGAGCACATTCGCACGGCGGCTCCATGTGGCGACGGGTCTGCCGCTGTACCACCTCGATATGCTGTGGCACAAATCCGACAGGAGCTGTCATACACGGGAGGAGTTCGATGCGGCACTTGCCTCAATAATTGACCTGCCTGAGTGGATAATCGACGGCAACTATTCAAGAACGCTGGACATACGGCTCCGTCACTGCGATACCGTGTTCCTGTTGGACTATCCTGCGGAGCTGTGTATTCGCAGTGTTGAAGGGCGAATCGGAATCAAGCGTGAAGATATGCCTTGGACGGAGGAGGAGTTTGAACCGGAGTTCCGTCAATACATACTGGATTTTCCAAGCGTACAGCTTCCGACCATATACCGAATGCTGGAGGAGTACGCTGGGGATGTGATAATATTTAAGTGCCGTGACGAGGCAGACGCCTACATAGAAGAGCGGCGGAATCGATATCAGCGCTGATCGAATAACACCGCCGCCCACAACTCCGAAGAGGGGTCGTATTTGTCGTATCCCATACCATATGTCCTTGCGGCGATTTGTTTCTTGCAAGGATTTCCCCCTGCCAGCGATATTCCTGCGGAGCTCCATTCCCTGCCGGCAGGAGAACCGGCGGTCAAATAATATTTCGTCACTTCCTTGCGGCAATACGGCCGTGCTCCCCCGTGCGCTGCTCATGCGTCTATTCGCCGTGAAATTGCCGCCGCAAGTTTTGACAAGCAAGCAACGGAAGAACATGAAAAAATGCGCGGCCGCAGCATTGCGGGTCATTCGGCCGGGTTTGACAGATGCGCCACGATGTATCAGTATTAAAAATCCTGAGGTTGGAGACGTAAATGCAGTACACATACCCCAAAGACCAATAAAAAGCATCCGCACCAAACGGCACGGATGCAAAACCGTCTTACAGACGCTCGCCTTGACCCGGAGAGACCGTTCTGCTATTCGCCCTCGGACTGCGGCGTCAGATATTCATGCTCTGCGTCGTAGATGTGCTCGCCGCCCCAGACGGCGGCATCGGATGCGATAAGGCGGAAGCCTATCTTCTCAACAGTGAGATCCGTCAGCTCGCCCGAGGGGAGCGTAAGCGTCCAGTAGGCGACCTTGTCAGGAGCGATTTTGATGAACGACGTCGTGCCGGAGAGTGCGGAGCCGTCCACGGTGATGTCCTTCCACTCAAGTCGCAGAGAGGTATCCGTGTGGTTCGCAGCATAGCAGTTTATCACATATCCTGCATTGTTGTCCTCATCCACGCCGATTATCACAAAGCTGAGGTCTTCGTTTTCCACTATGACGGCGTCGGTCTCAAGCGCCTCACGCACGGTGGGCTCGACCGCATCAAGCCCCGTGGGGTAGAGGGTGAACTGCTCCTCGTAAAGCTCCTTGTATGTTCTGTCCTCACAGATAACGAGCGTGAAGGTCAGCTCGTCTACCATACGAATGCCGTATGTGTCGAAGCGATCGTCATGGAACTTTATCTCTACCTCAGCCGAAGAACCTGCGGCGACTGTCTCGTTGAGCACAGCGTCGTACATTATGCCGTTGACGGATACATACTCCCATATGAACGCAACATCCTCGTCGGTCTTGTTCACGCAGTCCGCTATTGCGGACACTCCGTACATGCCGTCGACCGTGAAGCGCTTGACCGTGAAGCCGAAGTCCTCGTTGTCGATGACGATCTCGTTCTCAAGCGTGTATGTGGGAGGCGGCTCCGTCGGATCAACGGGCTGAGGCTCCTTTTGACCACATGCGGCAAGCGCAAGTATTGCCGCGAGTGCGGCAAGCAGCAGGGCGATACGCTTTAGCTTTATATTCATCACAAATTACCTCCTTTGCATACCTGACTATAATTATATCACAGGCCAAACGAAAATTAAACCCCATGCGATCCTCTTGTGCAGAAGCCGAAGTTTGTGTATAATTGACCGTATGAGATGAAAGCCGCCCTGCGGCATTAAGGAGATACGATGAACATTCGCAAAACGGCTATCGCCGTCTGCTGCGCAGCGCTGCTGCTTACGGGGTGTGCGCCGAAGCCGAGGGTCGACGTCGACAGCACGCCCCTGCCCTCGCCGACCCCCGTGCCGGAGGTGGAGTATACGCTTGCGCACCACATACAGTACTGGCCGGAGGCGGCAGGGTATGAGGACTGCGACTATGCCGCAGTGGTCGAGCTGCCGGAGTTCTCACGGGCATTCACAGCAGGATACAACATGAACAATGCCGTGCAGGGCTATTTGGACGATCTGTTTGAGCGTGTGGAAAACATCTATATGGAGGCCGCCGTGGCAACGCCTCCGTCGACAGAGGTAGCATGCGAGGTCAGCCGCGTCGGGACGTACACCAATGTGGTGTTTACGGAGACACACTGCTATGAGGCGCAGCCCACGGTGGAGACATTCGTGCTCATACTGGACGAAACCGGGCTCGAGGTCAGCCTCTGCGAGGTGTATGAATCCTACCATGCCCATGAGCAGGCGGCGCAGGCGATATCGGAGCAGTATCCCGACGCCGATATAAACGCCATACTTGCGGAGGTAGATATCCGCAACGGCGCAAGGCTCACCGAAACGGGCTGCATAGTTTTCCTGCCGGAGGGGCGGTTTGCCCCCTATGAGCTGGGAGAGCTTGCGGTGGAGATACCCTCGTCGGCATTCTGCCCCGACTGCATAGATGGCATACTGAATGAGGATGGCTACCGTTTGCTCAACAGGAGCCTGGGTCATATCGTATCGGCGGCGATAGTGCGTGAGGAGGAGTTCGATGGCGCTCCCTCCGAATATGTCGCAACCGCATTCATGGGAGACCTCGTGCTCGACATGGGCCTCATGCCGGCGGCAGGGCGCATATCCGTGCCTGCGGAGGAGTTTGAGTCGCTCTACCGGGAATGCTTCGGCACGGATTTCCCCGGAATAGACGCCGACGCCCACGACATCACGCTCTCGGATAGCGTGTACAGCGTATCGACTGAAAACCAGCCCTATGCGTACGGAATAGACGTGACCGCCATGGAGCGGACGGAGGATGGCCTCTGTGTATGGGGCGATGTAATATTCGGAAATGCGGGCTATGCCTACACGACATACATCTGCCATGCGGCGATAGAGCTTGCGCCTAATGCCGAAAGTCCCTTCGGGTACACCATTATCTCACTGAAGTTCAGCTTTTAAGGAGTTTTCATATGAATGTCAGGACACGCTTTGCACCGAGCCCAACGGGGTTCATGCATGTTGGCAATCTGCGCACGGCCCTCTATGCTTGGCTGTGGGCGAGGAAGAACGGCGGGAGTTTCATACTTCGCATAGAGGACACGGATCAGGCTCGTCTTGTGGAAGGCGCCGAGGAGACGGTCTATCGCACCCTCAAGACCGCAGGCATGGATTGGGACGAGGGGCCCGATGTCGGCGGCGAGTACGGCCCGTATGTGCAGAGCTGCCGCAAGAATATGTATCTGCCCTATGCGGAACAGCTTGTCAGGAGCGGCCACGCCTATTACTGCTTCTGCACCAAGGAGGAGCTTGACGAGCGCAGAGCTGCCGTTGAGGCGGAAGGGGGCGCATTCAAGTATGACAAGCACTGCCTCAATATGTCTCGTGAGGAGGTCGAGCGCCGTATTGCGGAGGGCCGGCCCTATGTCATCCGACAGAATGTGCCCGCCGATGGTGAGGCGAGCTTTGACGATGCCATATTCGGGCATATCTCAGTCAGCTGCTCCGAGCTGGACGACATGATACTCATAAAGGCCGACGGCATGCCCACCTACAATTTTGCAAACGTGATAGACGATCATACCATGGCCATAACCCATGTGTTAAGGGGCATGGAGTATCTCTCCTCCACACCCAAGTACAACCTGCTCTACGACGCTTTTGGCTGGGAAAAGCCCACATACGTCCACCTTACCACCATAATGCGCGACGCCACGCACAAGCTCTCCAAGCGTGATGGCGACGCCACATTTGAGGATCTCATAAAGCTCGGCTATCTGCCCGAGGCAATAATCAACTATCTTGCCCTTGTGGGATGGAGCCCCGGCGATGAAAGGGAGTTCTTTACCATGAACGAGCTGATACAGGCATTCTCCCTTGAGGGGCTGTCCAAATCCCCCGCCATATTCGACCATAACAAGCTTCGTTGGATGAATGCGGAGTATATCCGTCGTATGGATGCAGAGGCTTATATCGAGCGAGCCCTGCCCGAGCTCAAGACGGCGGGTGTGGGTGCAATGGCGGAGACTGCAGAGGCAAAGGAGCTGTTTGTACGCATACTCCAGCCGAGGACGGAGGTGTTCTCCGACATAGCAGGCATAGTGGATTTTCTTGCCAGGCTTGACGAGGGGTATTCCGTTGAGCTCTTTACAAACAAAAAGTCCAGAACCAACCCCGAGGTATGCAGAAGCGTGCTGAATGCCGTTATACCTATGCTCGAGGCACTGCCGGATTGGACAGAGAACGCCCTGCATGATTCGCTTCTGGGCTTTGCCGAGGCCGCCGGCATGAAGAACGGCACGGTGCTGTGGCCGGTACGCATAGCCATGTCCGGACGCACAGTTACCCCCGGCGGTGCGATAGAGATAGCGGCGCTGCTTGGCAGGAACGAGGCTCTGCGCAGGCTGAAACTCGGCTTGAGCAAGCTGGATGCAGAGCGCTGATCACTCGAATCGACGGCTGTTCGACTTGAAAAAATCGTAATAGGTTCGCACGGCAGGTATGTCCTGCCAGCGGACTGTTTTTATGGGCTCTGTATCAAGACTGTAGATCCTTGCACCTCTCAGGGAGAGCAGAAAGGGCGAATGTGTGGATATTATGAGCTGACAGCCAAAGAATCGCACGGCGTCCTCAAGGTACTGCAGCAGCTCCGCCTGAAGCTCGGCAGAAAGGCTGTTCTCCGGCTCGTCAAGCAGATAGAGGCCGTTTTCCAGTATCTTGGAGGTGAAGAAGGCATATGCGCTCTCTCCGTTTGAGCGACTCTTTACATTGGGCGGAACGCGCATTTTTACATACCTGGACATGGTGAGTCTGCGGGCATCGTTGCGCCTTTTCAGCTCCTCGTAGTCCTCCATGGAGTTAAGGCGAAAGCCGCCATTGCTGCGACGGGTGCGGAAGAACTCCGCCATGTGCTCCTCACGGGCATTGTCGACGCCATCGTTGTATGCACGCATATCGAGCATGAAGTCAAACACATCGTCGCTCGTGATGATGCGTATCTCGTCGGGGCGTGTTCCAAAGCACATATCGTGTTTGCATGCCGCAACATAATCGTCAAACATACTCGAACGGTTGAACGACGAGTCCCTGACCGCACCGAGTCTCTGTGCAATGACATTCAAAAGCGTTGTCTTGCCGCTGCCGTTGCCGCCGCAGAACATGGTGATGGGCTCAAACTCAAACGGCTCGACCTCTCTTTCAAGAAACACCCGGTAGGGGTAGTCGTTGTTCACACAGGTGAGCTTTATGTAGTTGAGGTACTGCTCCATATGGTCGACCGTGGGCAGACCGAAACGCTTAAGGTAAAGCATAATGTATCCCTCCCACACCAATTATGATGCCTGCATGCGCTCATGTCAACGTGTAAAATTAAGCTCCGCACCGCAGGCGGGGAAAGCAGCCTCCAAACCGTCCGCAAAGCCCTGTTCACCGCACAGGGAACAGGGCGTTGTCCATTGTGTGAGAACGTGATAGCCGTTGAGCAACGCCGTGTTCTGCTTTAGTTTTCTTAATTCGGAGCGCCTCGGGGTCTGCTCATACCATCCGCAAAGTTCCGCTTGTTATCAGGCAAGCGAGGTCTTTCGCTGGTGCATTATGGATAAAGCGCCGAAGGCGGCCTTGAGCCGACAGGCCCGGCTGTCTTTCCCGTGTTCTGCACGGCTGCGGTGGGGAAGCTCTGCTCTTGCATACCAGCAAGTCCGAGATAGCGTGTCTATGGTACGCCGTGCGTCAACTTTGCATCTGCGAAGGATAGCTCGATGATTTTCTTGCTCCACAAGCACAGCCGCTTGGGGCGCCTGGCAGGCTACGCTGTGCCGTCCGGATGATCCAACCGCAAATGCCGCGGCACATTTGCGTCTGCAAAGCACAATTTTCGCCTCTCTGTCCGCCTTTTTTGCACATCTATTATGCCGCATCCGCTCCATAATTGCAAACCAAAACCCGCAGGCGCAGGGTTTATTGAGGAGGAGGGGGTTGCAATCGGCAATACGCTCCGCAAAAACCCACAGGCGCGGGGTTTATTGATGGGCTGCGCCTCCCTTGTGCAAGGGGAGGCGTATTGCGTAGACCCCGAAGCCTCTCTTGTGTAAAGGGAGCAGTCAGCACAATGCCCCAAGGCTCCCTTGTGTAAAGGGAGCAGTCAGCGCACCACCCCCAAATGGCTCCCTTGACACAAGGGAGCCGGGCCAAACAACAAACCCCACAGATGCAGGATCCATTAATAGTCGGAGAGGGCAGAAAAACTGCCCTCTCCATTTTGGAGCGGGAGACGGGGCTCGAACCCGCCACCTCCGCCTTGGCAAGGCGGCGCTCTACCAAATGAGCTACTCCCGCAATATTCGTATTTCCGCCGGGGCCGTCCCCGACTGTGTGCTGAATTTTACATCACTCCCTTCGCTTTGTCAACCCCCAATTTCAACTTTTCACCATGAAAGGTAAAAACTAAAATCGTGAACAATATATTATTAATGTGCATTGCAAATTATTTTGATAGTGGTATAATAACATTGTGGGAGCCATCCCACGGAAAGGATGTGAACCAATGGGAAAGAATATCTACTCGCTCGTGCTGAGCGATGAGGTGGTTGCTCAGATCGACCGTATGGCATATGCCGAGGGCACGAGCCGCAGCAACATGATAAACCGAATACTTGCGGAGCATGTGAGCTACACGACTCCGGAGATGCAGACCAGGAGCATAATGAGGCGTGTGGAGGAGCTGCTGTCGGGGGAGACGTTCCGCTCCATGGGAGAGCCGTCGGAGTCGGCGTTTGCACTGCGCTCGGCGCTTCAGTACAAGTACAATCCCACCGTGCGCTACTCCGTTGTGCTGGAGCATGAGGGGCGCTCGATAGGCGAACTCCGCGTGACCGTCCGCAGCAGGAGCGATGCGTTCACGCTGTCGATGCTTAGATTCTTCCGCCTGTGGCAGACGCTTGAAAACGCCTATATAGGCGAGACGGACTGCGCCATCGAGACGAACCGCTTCACACGCAGGCTGGTGCCGCATCTGCGCTCCGACGGAGGCTATACCGAGGTCGCCGTGGGCGATGCCATAGCAGAGTACATTAGGACGTTCGACGGCGCGATGAAGGCGTTCTTCGCCCGTATCGATTCTCCGAATGAGGCTGCGCAGGTGGCGGAGGCACACATCGCCGCATATGTCCGCAACAACACAGTTTTGTTATAAAGAGGTGATAATATGAATACCAATAAACTTACACAGCGCAGCATAGAGGCGATACAGACTGCCCACTCGCTTGCCGTGGAGCGCAACAACACCGCACTGGAGCAGGCGCACCTTATGCATGCCCTCGTTGCTCAGACCGACGGCCTTATCCCGTCGATAATGAAGAAACTCGGCGCAGACCCGCAGGCCGTGCTGGCCCAGCTCGAGTCCCTTATAAACGGCTTTGCGATGGCGTCGAGCCCCTCCGAGCCGTATCCCACGCCGGCGCTCTCCGCAGCGCTTGCCGCCGCTGAGAAACGCGCCGCCTCCATGCACGATGAGTACACCTCGGTGGAGCATCTCTTCCTCGGCATCATAGACAAGGCGGATTCCAACATAAAGCCCTTGTTAAAGAACTTCGGCGTGACCGAGGCAGGCTTCCTCGCCGTGCTCAAGGAGGTCAGAAACAACCGCTCCGTCACCACCGACAACCCTGAGGGCACCTATGACGTGCTCAAAAAGTACGGTCAGGATCTGGTGGAGCTTGCCGAGGAGCAGAAGCTCGACCCCGTCATAGGTCGTGACGACGAGATAAGAAACGTCATACGCATACTGTCCCGAAAGACCAAGAACAATCCCTGCCTGATAGGCGAACCGGGAGTGGGCAAGACGGCCATAGCCGAGGGGCTTGCCATACGAATAGCCCGGGGCGATGTTCCTGACAACCTCAAGGGAAGAAGGCTATTCTCACTTGACATGGGTGCGCTTGTAGCAGGCGCCAAGTACAGGGGTGAGTTCGAGGAGCGTCTCAAGGCTGTGCTTAACGAGATAAAGTCAAGCGACGGCAACATAATTCTGTTTATAGATGAGCTGCACCTCATAGTCGGCGCAGGCAAGACCGACGGCGCCATGGATGCCGGCAACATACTCAAGCCCATGCTGGCTAGAGGCGAGCTCCACTGTATAGGCGCGACCACGCTGGATGAATACCGCAAGTATATCGAGAAGGATGCCGCACTGGAGAGGCGGTTTCAGCCGGTTTCGATTGACGAGCCAAGCGTGGAGGATACCATATCCATACTGCGCGGCCTGAAGGAGCGGTATGAGGTGTTCCACGGCGTAAAGATACAGGACAACGCCCTCATTGCGGCGGCAACGCTGTCCGACCGCTATATATCAGACCGATTCCTGCCAGATAAGGCCATCGACCTTGTTGACGAGGCGTGCGCGCTCATAAAGACCGAGATAAACTCCATGCCTGCCGAGCTGGATGACGCCTCGCGCAGGATAATGCAGCTCGAGATAGAGGAGACCGCACTCAAGAAGGAGACCGACAGACTTTCCGAAGAGCGGCTTGAGACTATCAGGAAGGAGCTTGCCGAGCAGCGTGACAGCTTCAATTCCATGAAAGCACGGTGGGATGAGGAGCGGCAGGATATAGAGCGTGTGCAGAAGCTAAGAGGCGACATAGAGGCCGCCAATGTTGAAATGCAGAAGGCGGAGAACAGCTATGACCTCAGCCGAGTGGCACAGATACGCTACGGCGAGCTGCCCAAGCTGAAAAAGGAGCTTGCCGAGAGGGAAAAGGCAATATCCGAGCGCGCGGATGTCATGCTTCGCGACAGGGTCACGGAGGATGAGATAGCCAGGATAGTGGCACGCTGGACCGGCATACCAGTGGCAAAGCTCATGGAGAGCGAGCGTGAAAAGCTCCTGCGCCTTGACGATCAGCTCCACATGCGTGTCGTTGGGCAGGACGAGGCGGTATCTGGAGTGAGCGATGCCATACTCCGCTCCCGTGCGGGCATACAGGATCCCAACCGTCCTGTGGGCTCGTTCCTGTTCCTCGGGCCTACGGGCGTGGGCAAGACCGAGCTTGCCAAGGCGCTTGCGGAGGCGCTGTTTGATGACGAGCGCAGCATAGTCCGCATTGACATGAGCGAGTATATGGAGAAGTACTCCGTATCCCGTCTGCTCGGAGCTCCTCCGGGATACGTCGGCTATGATGAGGGCGGTCAGCTCACCGAGGCCGTTCGCCGCAAGCCGTATGCCGTGGTGCTCTTTGACGAGGTTGAGAAGGCGCATCCCGATGTCCTCAATGTGCTGCTGCAGATACTCGACGACGGTCGTGCTACAGACGGTCAGGGCAGGACGGTGGATTTCAAGAACACCATAATCATAATGACCAGCAATCTGGGCAGCGAGCTGCTGCTTGACTGCGGCAGCGAGATAGCCCCTGAGACAAGACATGCGGTGATGAGGCTTCTGCACAGCCATTTCCGGCCGGAGTTCCTCAACCGTCTGGATGAGATAGTGCTGTTCCGTCCTTTGACCGACGACAACATGGCAAGCATAGTGCGTTTGCTCCTCAAGCGGCTTGAGACCCGAATGAGGGAGAGGACTCTGAACCTAGATGTCACCGATGCCGCCGTAAGGTACATAGTCTCCCACGGGAGCGATCCGCAGTTCGGCGCAAGACCTCTCAAACGGTTCATACAGGCGAATGTGGAAACGCTCATTGCAAGAAAGCTCCTTGCCGATGATCCCGAGCCGTATTCGACCGTCACGGTTGATGCCGATGAGAACGGCATGAGTGTGCGTTGATCCGCATAATACGGAGCCCCAAAAACGGGGCTCCGTTTGCGAGTTGAGACGAATTAGCATATAAACCAAATTACATATATTATCCGCAACGTTGCATTACGGTTGCAAAAATGAAACGCATACGGTATAATCGCAGTGGCCGATGTTTAACGGGTCTGTGGTTGAAAGTCGATGCCAGTCGCAGGCGAAGCGATCCGCGTAAGCGGGGCAAAGTCCCCGTGAGCATGGTGCGGTTTAGAAGTAAGTCCTGTCAGTCCACCGTGGCTGAGAGCGTGTGTAGTGAGAGATCGATATCGGGTAGCGATAGCGCCAACAGGCGAGTGCGGGGTCAAAAACCAGCGTCAGCCGTCAGTCGGAGGCCAAAAAATACTACGCAAGGGGATTTTATCCAATGGAAGACAAAGTACTGGTTTGCAAGGATTGCGGCAACGAGTTCGTGTTTACAGTCCGAGAGCAGCAATTCTATGCCGAGAAGGGCTTCAAGAATGAGCCCGTCCGTTGCAAGGAGTGCAGGAACAACCGCAAGGCCGCATCTCGCAGTGAGCGTGTGATGTATGATGCGATTTGCGCACAGTGCGGCAAGCCCACCAAGATTCCGTTCGAGCCGAAGAACGACAGGCCCATCTATTGCAGCGAATGCTTTGCCGCCCGCAGAGGCTGATGGCATGGCTGACCGGTCGTCTGTCGGCTTAGGTCATACCATATTCGAGACAATAATGAGTTAACGAATGCGGAGGGGCGCGCGCCCTCTCCGCTTCGCTTTCGGCAGAAACCGCCATTATGCAAATTTTATGCCGAGAATAGCGGAAAAAGGTTGCATGATCGCATATATTGTGGTACAATATACGCAAGGAACAGTAGGGGTGGTGCAATTTATGGAAAAAACCAAGGTCACTATTGAGGTCGGCGGTCAAATATTCCGCCTTTCCGGCACTGAGAGCGAGGAGTATATGCGAGGGCTTGCCGCATCGGTGAGCGGCCGCATTGAAGACGTTCAATCTCGGTATCCTAATCTTGCTGCAAACAAGTGCGTTTTGCTTGCCATGCTCAATCTTGAGGATGAGCTTCAAAGGCTGCAGGCGGAGTATAAGGCGCTGGATGAAAAAATAGCCCAGCTTCGTGAGATGCCAAGGACACCTGCCCCGGTGAAGCATCCGTTTGAGCGGATGGAGACAAAAAAGCGCGTCGGGGTGTAACGTTCAAAACGTGTACGCACAAGGCGCTTGCGCTGTGCCGTGTGCGCATGTATCAGGCCGGAGCTGTTTCCCATGCTCGGCCTATTGTTTTTTGACGGAGTTATCTGCTGTGGAACATACTGAGCTTCTTGCCCCTGCCGGCAATATGCAATGCTTGATCGCCGCCGTTCAGAACGGCGCAGATGCCGTCTACTTTGGCGGCGGCGAGTTCAACGCAAGGCGAGGGGCGGAAAATTTCTCGGGCGAATCGCTCAGAGAGGCAATAGATTATTGCCGCCTCAGGGGGGTAAAGACCCATATCACGCTCAACACGCTGCTCTTTGACAGGGAGCTGTACGATGCCGTGAGCTTTGCCGCAATGGCGTATCGTTTGGGGTGCGATGCCGTGATAGTCCAGGACGTCGGCCTTGCAAAAATACTTCGAGCAGAGCTGCCCGGCCTTGCCATACACGCCAGCACCCAGATGGGCATACATGACATCGGCGGCGTCGAGTTCTGCCGCAAAAACGGCATAACACGGGCGGTGCTGTCACGGGAGCTGCCGCTGATCGAGATACGCAGACTGCACTCGATGTCGGATCTGGAGCTTGAGTTCTTCTGCCACGGCGCTCTCTGTATGGGCTTTTCCGGTAGCTGCCTCTACTCGTCTATGGCCGGGGAGAGAAGCGGCAACCGCGGAAGCTGTGCCCAGCCCTGCCGAAAGTGTGCAACAGTAGCACAGGCGCGCCGTGCATCGGAGGAGGAGCTCTGCCTCTCCCCAAACGACATCTGCATGATAGACGAGCTTGGCGCACTGAGGGATGCGGGCATAGTAAGCTTCAAGATAGAGGGGAGGATGAAGTCTCCCGAGTACGTTGCAACGGTCACACGCATATACCGCAATGCCCTCGATGGCAGAGCGGCGGCGGATTCCCGCGCCAAGCTATTCGACATATTCAACCGAGGAGAGTTCTCCACCTCCCACCTGTATTCCGACAGCGTGCGTACCGGCGGCATAGGCCGGGCACGCCCAGACAGAGGGCTTGTGGGTGAGGCGCAGCGGTCAGTACAGGGGGAGAAAAGATCCGTGCCGATAGTCGCAAGGCTTGAGGTGACGCCCCATATGCCGTCAGAGCTCACCCTCGAGTGCAAGGGCCGTAGCGTCACCGTTACGGGCGATGCCGCAGAGGTCTCCCAAAGGGAGTTCAATCCCGGCCGCTATGCCGCCCAGATAGCAAAGCTCGGCGGCACGGCGTTTGCTGTAGGGAGCGTTGAGGTGTCGGGAGGCGGATTCATACCCGTGTCCACCGTCAACGCCATGCGCAGACGTGCGGCGGATGAGCTTGCCGCAGCCATGCTCGAGCGCAGGGAGGCAGATGTATCAAGGGCTGCAGCGGAGGCGCATATGCACCACCGTACGCCTGCCAACGGTAGTCCTCTGTGCTATGTAAAGGTGCGCACGGTGGCGCAGGCGCGGGCTGCGATAGCCGCAGGCGCCGATATTGTGGCGATAGAGCCCGTCGAGCCGGCTGCATTTGAGCTGAAGACGGCGGAGGATATGGGCTTTCCGCATCTGTGGATAGCCCTGCCCAATGTCCTGCTTACCCAAGGCGCACATTCCGCATACAAAAGGCTGATCGATAGCGGCGTTTTTTCGGGTGCGGAGGTCAATAATATAGGGCAGGCAGCCATGGTGGAGCATCTGTCCGAGCGCATTGCCGGCATCGGTGTGAATGTCTGCAACAGCGCAAGCATGAATATGCTGCTGGACATGGGCTTTACGGGGGTCATACCCTCGCCGGAGCTTACCTCGGCGCAGCTTAGGAGCCTGTCGAATGGTTTCGGCTCTGCCATGATAATCAACGTATACGGCAGAACGCCGCTCATGCAGCTTCTGCACTGTCCTGTAAAGGAATACAGGGGGTGTCAAAGCTGTAGGGGCTCGGCAGGGGTTGTCACGGACGGAGAGGGCAGGCGCTTTCCGCTCTCGAATATGCGCTTTGGCGATGACAACGGCAGGTATTGCCTTGTCCGTATGAATAATTGCAGCATCACCTATACCTGCGATATTGTACATGAGGCAGGCATGGTGTATGCTTACGGTGCCGTTATCGAATGCGGCGATGATGCTGCCGCAGCGGTGCGTGCTATCAAAACAGGCGGCGAGAGGCCGGCGGACTTCACCCGTGGGCATTGGAACCGCCGTGTGAACTGACGGAGATGACATGATAACCGAAAAGGTATTAAAAACACTTGAATACAACAAGATAACAGAGCAGCTCGCACTTCGCTGCGGATGCTGCGTATCACGGGAGCTTGCACAGGTACTCAGGCCATTTGACGAGCTTGACGACGCTAATGCGGAGCTTGCTCTCACCGACGCTGCGGAGGCGTACTATATGCGCACGGGGTATTCACCGGTGGATGACTTCCCGGATATGCGCTCCTCTCTAAAGCGCATGAATGCGGTGCTGTTCCTCTCCTGTGGAGAGCTTTTGAACATCGGCCGCTGCCTGAAGGCCATACGGGCGGCAAGGGAGCAACTTGCAGCTCCCCGTAAGGAGGACGATTCCGAGTCATTCGCACTGCTGCAGAACCTTGCCGCAGGGCTCATGACCCATCGCTCCGTTGAGGAGGAGATACAGCGCTGCATACTGAGTGAGGACGAGGTGTTCGATGGGGCGTCCCCTGCGCTTGCAAGGATACGCCGCAGCATGCGGCAGGCGAACGAGCGTGTAAGGGCAAGGCTCAACGATATGATACATTCCTCCACATACGCCAAATACCTTCAGGAGCCGCTGGTTACTATACGGAACGGCAGATTTGTGATTCCGGTAAAGCAGGAGTTCCGCCAAAACGTGCCCGGCCTCATACATGACCAGTCCGGCAGCGGAGCTACGCTGTTCATAGAGCCCTCGGCTGTGGTGGAGCTGGGCAACGAATACAAACGGCTCGCCATGGAGGAGGCTGTGGAGGTGGAGCGCATACTCACCGAGCTGACCGAGATGGTAAAGCCCTCCGCAAACGACATATATCAGGATCTTCTTACGCTGGGCGAGATAGACCTGTGCTTTGCAAAGGCAAAGCTGGCCCGTGAGATGCGTGCCGTCCGTCCCAGGCTGAATGACTCGGGGCGCATAGTCATAAAAAAGGGCAGACATCCCCTCATACCCAAGGATACCGTCGTGCCCATAGACATATGGCTCGGGCAGGATTTCAAAACGCTGATAGTCACCGGCCCGAATACGGGCGGCAAGACGGTCACCATAAAGACCGTCGGTCTGTTCGTGCTCATGGCGCAGTCGGGGCTGTTTGTGCCTGCGGATGTGGGCACGGAGCTCGCCGTGTTCGGGGGCGTGTATGCCGACATAGGCGATGAGCAGTCCATAGAGCAGTCGCTGTCCACATTCTCATCGCATATGCGCAACATAGTCGGTATACTTACGGAGGCGGACGAGCGTTCGCTCGTGCTGCTCGATGAGCTCGGCGCAGGCACTGATCCCGTGGAGGGCGCTGCGCTTGCCATGGCCATATTGGAGGAGCTGCATATGAGGGACTGCCGTACCGTCGCCACGACGCACTACAGCGAGATAAAGGCGTTTGCGCTCACCCATGAGGGCATGCAGAATGCATCCATGGAGTTCGATGTCGACAGGCTCTGCCCTACATATCGCCTGTTCATAGGCATACCGGGCAAATCCAACGCATTCGAGATATCAAAGCGGCTCGGTCTGGACGAGTCCGTAATAGAGTCCGCAAGGGGTCGCCTGTCCAAGCAGGATGTGGACTTTGAAACTGTGCTTTCCAACGCCGAGGATGAAAAACGCCGTGCGGAGGATGAGCGGCGCCGTGCAGAGGAGGCAAGGCTTGAGCTTGAGGCGCTGCGTGCCGATATGCGTGCCGAGCGCAGGAGGTTTGAGGATGATAAGGCCGATATGCGCCTTAAGGCACGGGAGGAGGCCAGGAAGATAGTTGCGGATACCAGACGTGAGATGGAGGATATAGTCGCACAGCTCCGAGCCGTAAAGAACCTGGATCAGCGTGCTGCGGACAGGGCGATACAGTCCGCAAGAGACGCCGTCCGCAAGACCGATAAGGAGCTCTACGATGCCGTGAGCGAGCAGAAAAAGGCGATAGACGGCAAGGCCCCCAGGTTCATTACGCCGGGCCAGACCGTGAGGGTGGCGTCGCTGGACAAGATCGGCACCGTCATAGGCAATGTCAAAAACGGCGAGGTGGCCGTGCAGGTGGGCATAATCAAGCTCAATGTTCGGGTCGATGACCTGCGTGAGGTCGCAGAGCCCAGGCAGGAGGTCATGGATCACCGGATAGAGTTCGATCCTTCCGCAACGGTGGGGCTGGAACTGGACATCCGAGGTTCCACCGTCGACGATGCCAAGATACTCATAGATCGCTACCTTGCCAATGCCAAGCGGCAGGGTCTGGCGGAGGTCAGTATAATCCACGGCAAGGGCACGGGTGCGCTCCGTGCAGGCGTGCAGGCCTACCTCAAAAAGCACGAGCACTGCAAGAGCTTCCGCAACGGTAACTATGGCGAGGGCGACTACGGCGTGACCGTGGTCACGCTCAGGTAGCGCAGGGCGATTGTTTACAGAAAATTCATATTTGGTGGTGTATCATGATAATTGTATCGAAATGCTTTACCGGCGCATGCTGTCGCTATGACGGCGGCTCAAAGCCCGATGAGGAGATAGCCCGGCTGGTTAGGGAGGGCAAGGCGGTAGCCGTGTGCCCGGAGCAGCTCGGCGGTCTGCCCATACCAAGGGAGCCCTCCGAGATAGCCCCCGATGGGCGTGTGATGTCCCGTGACGGCAGGGATGTTACCGAAAACTTCGTCAGGGGTGCGATGGAGGCCCTGCGGATAGCCAAGTCTGTCGGCGCCACACATGCGGTGCTCAAGGCGCACAGCCCTTCCTGCGGATGCGGCATGGTCTATGACGGCTCCTTCACGGGCAAGCTCTGCAAGGGGGACGGCGTCACGGCGTCACTCTTCAAGGCAAACGGCATTACGGTCGAATCGCACTGAAAGGGGAACCGTATGGAAAAGAAAACCACCATCCTTGTCGTCGATGACGATAAGCGAATACTTCAAATACTGCAGCTCTATCTCAATAAAGAGGGCTATGAGGCCGTGCTGTGCGAGCGAGGCGATGCCGCACTTGAGGCGTTCAACAGCTCCTCGCCCGATCTTGTGCTGCTCGATGTCATGCTCCCCGGGCTTGACGGCTGGGACATACTCAAGCTCATCCGCAAACAGAGCGATGTCCCCGTGATAATGCTCACCGCCAAGGGCGACATAAGCGACAGGGTGCAGGGGCTGGACTGCGGCGCGGATGATTACATAGTTAAGCCTTTCGAGTCAAAGGAGCTCGTTGCAAGGATAAAGGCGGTGCTGCGCCGCTCCTCTATGCAGCCGGAGGAGGCTAAGACCGTCGTCGTGGGCGATCTGGAAATATCGCTTGAGAACTACCTTGTGATAAACAAGGGCAAAAAGGTCGAAATGCCGCCCAAGGAGATAGAACTGCTCTACTTCCTTGCCACCCATGCCGGCAAGGTGTTCACAAGGGAGCAGCTTCTTGACAGCGTGTGGGGCTTCGGCTTCTTCGGTGACAGCCGCACAGTGGATGTGCATATAAAACGCCTGAGGGACAGATTGGGCGAGAGCCCCCATTGGGCCATAAGCACCATATGGCGAGTGGGGTACAAATTCGACAGGCTCGATTGATTGGACAAGAGGTGGAGCTTTGAAGGTAATCCACACCGTATATGCCAAGCTGATTGCATGGTACCTGCTGATCACGGCGGTGCTGCTGCTTGCGCTCGGCATTGCTGTGGCGCTGGGCTTCCGCTCGCTGTATCTGAGAGATACTCGTCAGAGCCTTCTGCGTGAGGCGGATGACATAAACGAGATAGCCGTAACAAAGTACATAGATGATGCCAAACGGCGCACCGCAAGGGACGAGCTGCTCGTAATAGCGCGGCATTACGACGCCTATATACAGCTCTTCTTTGACGATGAGGAGCTCGGCGCACGCTTCTTTGCGGATGCGGAGACGGGTGAACGATGGACGGTGGCAGAGGGTGCGGATATGTCCCTCTACATTGAGGACGTCCGCCGGGGCGACTATAACAGCATCGAGCACAACATACTGCTGAGCTATGTAGGCAGCGATACCATGACCGCCATTCGCCCCATAGTCGAGCCGAACGGTACACAGATAGGCGTGCTGTTCTTCCACTACGACATGACGGGTGTAAACAATTCGATAGCCGACGTCTTCCTTGCGACATTTTTGACCCTGCTCGGCGGCCTTGTGGTCTCCGTGCCGATGTCGATGCTGCTTGCGCGGAATATCACAAACCCCATAACGCACATGACGGATGTCGTGCGCTGCTATTCCAAGGGAGATTTTTTGCGGCGTGTAAATATAAAGGGCAACGATGAGCTTGCCGAGCTCGGCAGGAGCTTCAACTCAATGGCAAACGAGTTGAATACACTTGAGGCGGCAAGGCGCTCCTTCGTCGCAAACGTCTCGCACGAGCTGCGTTCTCCGCTCACATCCATGCGGGGCTTCCTCGAGGCAATGGAGGACGGCACTATACCACAGGAGGAGTGGGGTTCATACCTCTCGATAGTGCTCGATGAGAACCGCAGGATGACGGCCATGGTGAATGATCTGCTTGATCTGGCAAGGATAGAGTCGGGTCAGTACAAGCTGAACGTGGTCACGTTCGATATCGGCGAGCTTATGCGAAGGGTGATAATTACGTTCGAGGCGCGCATAGTGGCAAAGAATATGAACGTGACAGTAAACATCCCCAACGGCAGGATATATGCCGAGGGCGACCCCGACAGAATATCGCAGGTGCTGCACAACCTTGTCGATAACGCCATAAAGTATACCCCAGACAACGGGCGTATAACGCTCACCTGCAGTATCGACAGGCACGGCATAGCCGTTTCTGTGGCGGACAGCGGCGTAGGCATACCGCAGGAGGATCTGCCCCATGTGTTTGAACGCTTCTACAAAGCTGAGAAGGCGCACACGCCGGACGGCATATCGGGCACCGGGCTCGGCCTTTCAATAGCAAAGCTGATAATCGATCAGCACGGTGGGCAGATAACCGCCGAATCTTCGTCGGAAGGTACAAAATTCACATTCACGCTTAAACGGGGCATGCGGCCTATAGGGAGGGATAGCAATGCAAAAAACCGATAAGACCCATATGGGGGAGGAGAGGGGGACGCCCAAAATGAATGACAAAGGGCAGATAGTACACAAACATGTTCCCACCGCAGGCATAATAGTGCTTACGGCGGTGGTGTTCCTCATCGTCGGTGCGCTTGTGACCGGCGGTATCGTGCTCTGCCTGCACGTTGAGCACAGGCTGAGCACGGCGCAGACAACCCACGAACCCACTGCGGTTCCGACGGTCACGCCTTTGCCCACGCCTACACCCACACCCACACCTGCGCCAACGCCTACACCGACCCCCGCTCCAAACCTTTCCGACGTGATTGACAGCGTGTTGGGCGGCGTTGCCGTGGTCAACAGCTATGAGGGCACGATAATATCCGAGATGGGGCTTATAAGCTCCGGCACGGGCTTCTTTATCGATTCAAGCGGCTATCTCGTCACCAATTATCATGTGATTGAGGGGGCAAAGAGCATAACCGTTGAGGCTTTCAGCGGGGAAAAGGTCAGAGCCGAGCTTGTAGGCGGCGACAGATACGTCGACGTCGCAGTGCTCAAGGTGGATCCGACAAAGATCGAGTTCACAGCGCTGCAGATAGGCAACTCCGACGCCGTTCATGTCGGGGAGTTTGTGTTTGCCATAGGGAATCCCTCGCAGGACGAGCTGAATTTCACTGCGACCTACGGTATGGTAGGCGGTCTGGACAGGTACGTTAACATGGGCGGCAATGTCAATCGCTACATACAAACCGATGCTGCGATAAACCCCGGCAACAGCGGCGGCCCGCTCTTTGATAAGAACGGCCTTGTGATAGGCGTCACTACGGCAAAGATAACGGTGGCAAGCTATGACGAATACGGCGATCCAATAATTGCGGAGGGATTGGGCTTTGCACTCCCCATAAACGACGTGATGGATATAGTGAATGAGCTAATGGACACAGGCGAAGCTCAAAGCCCGGGGCTGGGCCTCTCGGTGTATGAGGTCACTCCCGAGCGTGCGGAGCTATATTCCGTGCCGACGGGGCTGCTTGTGCACTATGTAATAGACGGTGGCCCAGCATACATTGCAGGTCTGCGTGCGGATGACATTATCACCGCCGTGGACGGCGCTGCAGTGGCAACGCATGAGGAGCTTAGAGCATCGTTTGAAGGTATGGAGGTCGGAGAAACACTGGCCGTCACATACTGGCGGAACGGCAGGACATACGCCTGCGAGCTGACGCTTGGCGACAGGAACAGCATGGGCGACACCGTCTACAACAACGAGTACGGCGGTGCAATAATAGGCATTGAGCCGTAACGGAGCGGATATGCTCATAAACGGACTTCAAAAGACCACGCTGCTTGACTTTCCGGGCAAGGTGGCGTGTACGATATTCTTAGGCGGATGCAATTTCCGCTGCCCCTTCTGCCAGAATGCGGGTCTGGTGCTTGCCCCTGCGGACGAGCCCCTTATAGCAAGTGAGGAGCTCTTCCGCTTTCTTAAAAAGCGTCAGGGCATACTTGACGGCGTGTGCATAACGGGAGGAGAACCGCTCCTTAACCCCGATATAGAGGCGCTGATGACCGACATACGCAGCCTCGGCTATCTCATAAAGCTTGATACCAACGGATACTTCCCCGAGAGGCTCAAGCGGCTGACCGCCATGGGGCTTGTCGACTACATCGCAATGGATATAAAGGCTCCCTTGGGTGAGTATGCCCGCGCCGTAGGGCTGCGTGTGTTCGACGCCGCTCCGATAGAGGAGAGCGTCAGGCATATAATGAGCTGCGGAGTGGATTATGAGTTTCGTACCACGGCGGCGAAGGGGCTAATCACCCGTGACGGATTCATTGCGATAGGCGAGTGGCTCCGTGGGGCAAAACGCTATTTCATACAGGCATTCCGTGATTCGGATATGCTCATATGCAAGCGGCTGCGAAGTGTGGAGGACGGCTGCCCACCGCCCATTGCCCTCCTGGCGGAGTTTGACGGGAACGAGCTGCACGCCTTTGCCGATGCCGTGCGACCGTATTTTGGCGAGGTCGGGCTGAGAGGCGTGGACTAAATATTAACCCATATACCAATATCGACATAATATTAGAAAAATACTAATATCCACTAAATATTAGTTATTGGATTTATATTGAAATCGGCCTCCGGATATGGTATAATAATATCGCAGGGTATAATTATATCATAGGCTTATTCTTGAGCTGATGGGAGGTTTTTTGTGTATTTTGCCGTGATAGGCGATATGGTGAACTCGCGGGGCATGGAGCCTTCATTACGCAGAGCTGCACAGGACGAGCTCGCAAACAGTCTCGCAGCGGTCAATGCAAGCATGGCTGATGACATAGCCGCAGGCTTTGTGATAACGCTGGGGGATGAGTTTCAAGGGCTAATGCACAGCTCGGGCGACCCCATGTCCGCCGTCATATCCGTCATGAACTCCGTGCGGTGCGTTTCCATACGGTATGCGATAGGCATGGGCAGTATAACCACAGTCATAAACAGCAGTGCGGCACTGGGTGCGGACGGCCCTGCGTTCTACAATGCAAGGAAGGCCATGAACATCATGAAGGAGCACCCGGGCAGCCGCTTATGCATATGCACGGGCAGCGACGCCGTGGATGAGGAGCTGAACACCGTTGCACTGCTCACGAACTCCATAGCCGGCTCAATGACCGGCAGACAGCTCAATATGTGCACGCTCATGCTCGGCTCGGAGCTATGCGGCAAGCGTATGCGCCAAAGGGAGCTTGCCGATATGTTCGGCATAACGCAGGGTGCGGTGAGCCTACAGCTTGCCTCTGCGGACTACAAGGCGTATGCTGTAGGCATAAAATACATTTCAAAGCGTCTAAAACAACTTACCGGGGGTTAACATGGCGGTATTCACAATGCTGTTTCTCTCGCACATACTGGGGGACTACTACCTTCAGCCCATGTGCCTTGCTGTACGAAAATCACGTTCCATAGGCTATGTGGTGATACACGCTGCGATATATGCGGCGGTGCTTGGGCTCTCAATGCTGCTTCTGGGCGGCGGCTATGCATGGGCGGTATTGGTATGCGCCGTAACCCATGCGGTGATAGACATAGTCAAGCAGATAATACTCAACACCTCCGCAAAGAGAGGGGTGCTGACTGTAAGGGGCGACCGCACGGCATTTGTTGTGGATCAGATACTCCACCTACTCATAATGCTAGCGACATCGGCCGTGGTGACATCGGAGCTCACTGTGACCGAGCCGGGCTTTTCCGCATGGGTGGAGGAGGCGTTCGGGATAGATCTCTACGTCATGCTCTCATATGCTGCGCTTGCGCTTGCCGTGATAAAGCCTGCAAACGTATTCATAAAAAAACTGCTGGAGCCGGTAAAGCCCGACGATGCCGACAATGCCGCAGGGCCGCCGGTTGACTGCAGCACGCTGCGAGCAGGCGGATACATAGGCGCGTTGGAGCGTCTGCTGGCCGCCGTGCTGCTCTCCCTCGGGCAGTATGCTGCAATAGCGCTCGTGTTCACGGCAAAATCCATAGCACGGTTCCGCGCGCTTGACAATAAGACGTTTGCGGAATACTACATAATGGGCACGCTGCTCTCGGTCACCACCGCCATCGGGATATTCGGGAGCATAAAGCTTTTCGGGGTGATGTGATGAAGACATTTATTGCAATAGACGGCAATTCCCTAATGCACAGGGCGTATTACGCCATACAGACTGCAATGACCAGCCGTGACGGTGTGCCCACCAATGCGCTCCACGGGTTTACGGCAATGCTCGTCAAGCTCATTGAGCGTGAGCCGGACTATATGCTCGTCGCTTTTGATATGCACGGCGGCACGTTCCGCCATGACACATATGCCGAGTACAAGGCCGGCAGGCGTGAAACGCCGGAGGATCTGCGTCCGCAGTTTCCCGCGCTCAAGGAGATATTGGAAGCGTTGGGCATAGCAGTGTGCGAGTGCTTTCGCTACGAGGCAGACGATATACTCGGTACGTTCGCACGCATGGCAGGGGAGAGGGGTATCCAAACGCTCATAGTCACGGGCGACAGGGATGCGCTTCAGCTCGTTTCCAAAGATACGCATGTGATGCTCACCAGGAAGGGCATCTCCGAAACGGTCGAGTATGACGAGGCAAAACTTGAGGAGGACTACGGACTTACTCCTGCGCAGATGATAGACCTTAAGGCGCTCATGGGCGACAGTTCGGATAACATCCCCGGCATAAAGGGAGTGGGCGAAAAGACTGCGCTCAACCTCCTCGCCAAGTACGGCAATGTTGAGAATGTGCTTTCAAACGCCGCCAACGAGAAGGGCGCACTGCAGAGGAAGCTCATCGAGGGTGCGGATTCCGCACGCATGAGCTATGAGATAGGCGCCATATGCCGCAGCGCACCCGTGGAAATGGGCATTGATGACTGCAGGTTTTCAAAGGAGCGGCTTTCGGGCGGATTGGGGACATTGGGTAAATACGGCCTCCGTGCCAATATTGCAAGAATAAGGGCGCTCTCAGATGCCGAAACGCCCCCTGGTGAGGAGCCGCAGCCCCCGGCGCAGAGCTATGATAAGGTGCCCGTACGCACTGCTGCGGAGCTTGACGCAGCGGCAAAGACCATAGCCGGCGCCGGGATGATAGCCATCCATGCCGCCGACACGCTCACGGTCGTCGCAGATACGGGGCACAGCTTCGAGATATTTACCGGCGGCAATCTTCTGGAAGAGGGGCTGCTGCCGGAGGAGATATACTCCGCACTTGCTCCGGCATTGCGGAATGATAGCATAAAAAAGATAGTGTTCGACGCCAAAAAGCTGATGACCCAGCTTGCACGGTGCGGAGTTGAGCTCAATGGGCTCGCATTTGACATCACAGTTGCCGATTATCTGCTGAATGCCATCAATCCGGCAAAGACGCTTGATGCGCTCACGTTATCCATGGGCATGGAGCTGAAGAATGCCGAGGCGGTGATGCAGCTCTATCACCTGCTCGATGGCAGGTTGACCGAAAAGGGAATGAGGGAGCTCTACTACGGTGTGGAGCTTCCGCTCGTCACGGTGCTGTTCTCAATGGAGCAG
This sequence comes from uncultured Clostridia bacterium, assembly GCA_944336475.1. GTDB lineage: Bacteria > Bacillota > Clostridia > Christensenellales > CAG-138 > CALVLD01. The sequence continues at coordinate 87,099 of CALVLD010000003.1, read as the reverse complement.
ACGGGCTTTGCCGTCGATGCCGAGGTGCTCAAAGCGCAGGGCGAGGCGATGCGTGTTCGCATGGAGCAGCTGGAGGAACAGGCGTATGAGCTCGCAGGTCATAGCTTTAACATACTCTCGCCCAAGCAGCTCTCGGTGGTACTGTTCGAGGAAAGGAAGCTGCCGCCGCAGAAAAAGACCAAAACGGGCTATTCCACCGACGCCGAGGTGCTCGAATCGCTCTCCGGCTTTGATCCCATAATAGATGTGATACTCGAATATCGCTTTCTGTCCAAGCTGAAGTCCACATTCATCGACGCCATGATAGCCAAGATAGGCCCCGACGGGCGCATACACACAACATTCAACCAGAACGTAACCGCCACGGGCAGGATATCCTCTGCGGAGCCCAACCTGCAAAACATACCCGTCCGCACAGAGCAGGGCAGGGAGATACGCCGTGCGTTTGTCGCAAGCGACGGCAATGTGCTTGTCGGTGCGGACTATTCCCAGATAGAGCTTCGTGTGCTTGCCCATCTTTCCCAAGACAGGACTTTCAAAGAGGCGTTCACAACCGGGGCGGACATCCACACGGGCACTGCTTCGGAGGTGTTTGGCGTCCCCAGGGACGAGGTCACCAGAGAGATGCGCTCCGCAGCCAAGGCGGTCAACTTTGGCATAGTGTACGGCATAAGCGAGTTTGGGCTTGCCTCACAGTTGGGCATACCTCGCTACCGTGCCAAGGAGTACATCACACGCTATCTGGAACGCTGTACCGGGGTTCGTGACTATATGAAGAATGCCGTCGAGGACGGCAGGAGTCACGGCTATGCCGTCACCGTCACGGGCAGGCGCAGGGAGCTGCCGGAGCTTAAATCGGGCAACTACAACACCCGTTCGTTCGGCGAGCGTGTGGCCATGAACATGCCGGTGCAGGGCAGTGCGGCTGACATAATCAAACTTGCAATGGTTCGTGTGTGGCGAAAGCTCAAGGGGTTCCGTGCAAAGCTCGTGCTGCAGATACACGACGAGCTTATAATCGACTGTCCCGAGGATGAGGCGGAGGAGGTCTCCCGTATACTGCACGAGTGCATGATAGCTTCCACCGTGGAGGGGGAGCCGCAGGATACCGCCGCAGTCGCAAAGCGTACACGCCTCTCGGTGCCGCTCGTTGCGGATGTTGCAAGGGGGCATAGCTGGTTCGACACCAAATGATCAGTCGATGTCGATGTTTATCACACCTTCTGCGTGGCGGAACACCAGCAACTGCCGCTCATGATCGACGAGCTCAAGCTCAAAATCGTAAAAGCGTCCATGCAGTGTATCGAATCTGCCGTCATACACCGTATAGGGGATGGGGGCTCCGTCGTACATGCTCATGGTCTCCGGAGGAAAAAAATCAGAGCGTTCCTCGGATGAGCTGCAGAAGAACTGAAACGTTCCGCCCATATCCCATGTCGCATCGCAGTAGCTGTACTTGCCGTCAAAATTGACAAGGGTCATGCCGTGGTCGCCAAGCGGCGCGCCCGTGCTCTTGACGGGCACACAGTCAATGCCGGCTTGCGCAAACAGAAACGCCAGCCCGAACGAGAACGATGTGCATATCCCGGTGTGGTTTGTTATTGCGTTGTAGGCTGATGTTCTGAGGACGAGCTCGGCGTCGGATACGGCGTCTGTGTCGCTGTCATAAGCTGCGTCGAGCGTGAAGGCGTGATATATGAGCGCCGCACGCATCTCTGGGATGTCACCTTTGCGTATCTCCGACATATACTCCGCCACTGTGTCCGAAAACCCGGCAAGTATCAAGCTCAGCTCGCTGCAGGAAACGTTGGTCTCCCAGCTTAAAATCCCAGCTGCGGCATCATAGGAATCATATCCCCACGATGTAAACGCAAAAAACGGAGGACACATGGCGTGCAGCGCCGTGCGGAGCAGCTCAAAATACACCTCGTCATACCCCGTGCCTATGTATGCCGCAGAAATCCCCTCGAGGAATGCGTCTGTCACGGTTTGGGCGGAGCATATTACGTCCTCACCAACGGTTTCGACCAACAGCGGAGGGGCGATGTGATAATCAATTTCGTATCGATCCGCCGTATCGGTCACAGATGGCGTAGATGCAGATGCGGATGTGGGTATCACCGTGGAGACCGCCGCAGTGGCTTCGGGCGAATTCTTGGGCAGGGGCGCATCGGAGACGACGCATGAAGACAGTGCCGGTGCCGTGCATATGCACAAAGCCACAGCACAAATTGCCCTTGATATGCTGCGCCTGTCAGTCATGGAATATCAGATCCGTGTTCTCCCACGGGAACGAGGCGTCCGTGCGCCCAAAATGACCGTATGCGGCCGTGGCGCGGTAAATGGGACGGCGAAGGCCGAGCCTCTCTATTATTGCCGCCGGTCTCAGGTCAAAGCTTCTCACGAGCATCGCTTCGAGATTCTCATCGGGCATAACGCCCGTGCCGAAGGTGTCCACTCGGACGGAGACAGGATGCGCCACGCCTATTGCATAGGCAAGCTGTATCTCGCAGCGGCGGGCGAAGCCCTGCGCAACTATGTTCTTTGCAGCATAACGGGCGGCATATGCGGCGGAACGATCCACCTTGGTGGGATCCTTGCCGGAGAAGCTGCCGCCGCCGTGACGGGCATAGCCGCCGTATGTATCGACTATTATCTTGCGCCCGGTAAGACCGCTGTCCCCGTGAGGGCCGCCCGTAACAAAGCGGCCGGTGGGGTTTACAAACACGCGGGTGGCGTCATCCACAAGCTCGGCGGGCAGTATGCGCTCGATCACATTCCTGCGGATATCGGCGCTGAGTCTATCCATGTCCACATCGGGGTCATGCTGTGCGGATACGACGATGGTGTCCACCCGAACCGGCCTGTCTCCCTCGTACTCTATGGTGACCTGACTCTTGCCGTCGGGACGCAGATAGGGGAGCTGTCCGCTCTTGCGGACGTCGGTCAGCCTGTGGGCGAGCCTGTGTGCAAGCGAAATGGGCAGGGGCATGAGCTCAGGGGTCTCATCGCAGGCAAAGCCAAACATCATGCCCTGGTCGCCTGCACCGATGTCCATGGGGTCGGCCTCGCCGTGCTTGGCCTCATAGCTCTTGTCAACGCCCATCGCAATGTCGGGAGACTGTCCGTTTATGGCGGATATGACCGCAAGAGCATGCCCGTCAAAGCCGTATTCGGGCTTATCGTATCCGATGCTCAGCACGACGTCACGCACGAGCTTGGGAATGTCAATGTAGCAGTCCGTGGTCACCTCGCCCATCACCATTACCATGCCAGTAGTTGCGGCACACTCGCAGGCAACTCGGGAGCTTGGGTCATTAGTCAGCATGGCATCTAGCACGGTATCGGCAATGCAGTCGCAAACTTTGTCGGGGTGTCCCTCCGTGACCGACTCGGAGGTAAACAGTCTTTTCGCTCTTTCCATCTTTTCGAAATCCTTTCCTGTTTTCAATCAAAACTGCCTGAGATCCGCAAAAATAAAGGACGTTCGCATCTGAACGCCCGAGGTATTCCGTCATGCGCTCATCTTACGACCAAGACCCTACATGAAGGTCTCGCCGTCGGAATTGGCACCTTGCCCGATAATATCGGCAGGTTGCCGTGGCGTCTCAGGGCCGTTCCCTCAGCCACTCTTGATAAGGCAGTATTCGATTGCAGGTATGATAGCATAACCGGAGCCACATTGCAATAATAAATTTTCAAAAAATTTTAAAAAACCGGGAACCTTTTCCATGCTTGCTGCGTTATATGTGTAGAGCGACGGGAGCGAGGAGCCCGAAGCTCGTGGAAACCACCTTTCTGATATTATACAGTAGACCCGTGTTACCCCCGCACGGGTCTTGCTGTGTTTTGGCAGGGGTATTGACACTTCCGCAGTTCTGTAGTAGACTGAACATAGTGTAATTCCATGTGGAGGTAAACAGCTATGTTCTGTAGAAACTGCGGTTTCCAATGTGATGATAACACATCCTACTGCCCCAACTGTGGCATGCGGCTGAATTCTGCCCAGCCCCAATCCGCATATTCGGATAACCATCGTGAGACTCCCCAGGATGATGCCAAGACTCTTTCGATAGCAGGGTTTGTGCTGAGCTTCGTAATGCCCGTTATAGGTCTTGTCCTGAGCATAATAGCCTACAATCAGGCAAAGGCGTTTGCAACGTCGAGCAGAACGTTTGCCAAGGCCGGAATAATAATCAGTGCAATCGCAATAGGGCTTTCACTGCTGGCGGTGATACTTATGATCGCTCTGTTTAGCAACCTGGTCACCGGGATCATCTACGAGTATACATATATTTCAACAAGCATGGTCAACCTGCTGTAAACAACACCCAATAAACGCCCTGCCCGTCATCCGTCGGGCAGGGTGTTTGTCTATCTGTGTTCGGGAAATATGCGTCAGCCCTTTTTGGCAAATCGTGCAAACGGCCTTTGCGTTTTTTGCAGCGTGGAGTCGATCTCGCCGGCTTTGAAAAGGGCGATCTTGGTGATTATGGGGCCGGTGAGCTCATACACGAGCGTTGCAAAGAGCACTACCGTAACGACCTGTCCGGCAACGGAGGACAGATCCTCCGAGGCGGCGACCATCTGCGCCATGCCTATCGCAACGCCTGCCTGCGGAAGCAGCGTAAACCCCAGATAGTGGCGCACAGTTTTTTCACTCTTGGATATGTATGCGCCCAGGAAGGCGCCAAAGTACTTGCCGACGGCACGCACGAGCACATACACGATGCCCGCAACACCCACCTGGGGAATTATGGAGATGTCCAGCTCCGCACCCGATATAACGAAGAACAGCATGAACACGGGCGGAGTCCACTTTTCGCAGAGGTCGAGTATGACGATGGAGTCCTTCCTCAGGTTTGCGAAGAGGGCTCCTATCATCATGCAGACGAGCAGCGACGAGAGCTCCCACACCTCGGAGAGGGCAACGCCCATTATCACTGCTGCGATCATCAGCATGAGGCGGTTGCCGTTGGAGTGAAACCACTTGCAGCAGAGGGAGAGCAATGCGCCGAGCGCAGCGCCTATCACAAGCGAGAGCCCTATCTCACGCAGGGGGGCAAGCACCGTTGCCGCAAAGGTCAGCTCCTTGCCGGCGGCAAAGACCTCAGCAAGCGCAAAGCAGACGGAGAATATCATGAGACCGACTGCATCGTCGAATGCAACGACGGGGAGCAGCGTGTCCGTAACGGGGCCCTTTGCCCGGTATTGACGCACGACCATGAGCGTTGCGGCAGGGGCGGTCGCCGCTGCAATGGCACCGAGCAGCAGTGCACGGGCGATGTAGTTTTCGCACTCGCCCCGCACGAAAAACATTGCCGCCATCACGAACAGTACCGTGGTCATGGCCTGCACGAATGTGATCACGATTATCTGACCGCCAAGTTTTTTGATGTTGCTCAGTTTGAATTCGCCGCCTATCGAAAAGGCGATGAAGCCAAGCGCAACGGTGGTTATGATATTGAGACTCTCAAGCCCCTCGCGGGTTATCAAGCCGCCGAACTTGCCGTCCGTAACGAGCTCCCAAAGGTTTGGACCGATGAGTAGACCGGCGATGAGAAAGCCGGTGACATTGGGCAGATTGAAGAGCTTCATCAAGCGCGAAAGCGCAAGGCCGCCTACCATGGCAAAGCCCATCATCAAAAGCGCTGTCATAATATCACTCCTCTATGCCCTCATATGAAATTATGGGGATGGTGAACATTACGCCCTTCCTGCCAAGGCCGTTCGTGTTGCGACGTACCACACGCTTTGCATGCTCTATCTGATCGTCGTTGAGAAGAAGGAAGGCGGTATGGCTTGATTCAAAATCATTGTTCATTACCTTGCTGAGGGAGCCGAATATCGGCGCTGCATCAACGGTGCTGTGGAGCAGGGCGTGCTTGAGGCTTGTCGACTGGAACACAATGCCGTTCATGCCGTGCGCCTTAAGGCCGGCGAGGGTATCGAGAAACTCCTCGCATTTATCTATGGTGATGACCAGAAGCTGCATTGGAAACACTACCTTTCTTCCGATTATTTGAGCTGTGCCTGCGGAGACACCGCAGTAATGATAGCCCTTTTATCTCAAAAGTCAAGAGCGAAAATTTTATATTTTTAGTTATAAAATCAGCCATAATAAAGGCTCTCCGCAGGTACGGAGAGCCATGTGTGTCGATGGGAAATCACCTTTCGGGGTCGAAGGGCTCAAGCACGAGCACCCTGTCCTCGCCAAGGCTCTGACGGGAAAGGGTGGCTTCGCAGTCGTTAAGGCGATGGATCTTGCAATCCCTTACAGTGGAGATGAAGTTGTTTACATCGTCTATGTCATTGAACTTGCACTTTGCGGTGCGATAGTGCATGGGTATGACAACGCTGGGGCGGAGCATGTTTGCAAGCTCACGAGCCTCGGCATAGTCAAGAGTGTACTTGCCGCCGACGGGGACGAGGAGCACATCGATGTCCCCAAGGGCCTTTATGAAATCCTCCGAGGGGAGCTGCCCTATATCGCCGGCGTGAAGCACACGGATGCCGTCCATCTCAATCACAAACATCACGCACTTTCCACGGACGGCACCGTTTTGTTTGTCGTGCAGCACTTCAAAGCCCTCTATACGCACGCCCCCAACCTCATGCTTGCCCACTGTGGATACGACCACGGGCTCGCCCGATACAGCAGCAATATAGTTGTGGTCAAAGTGGTCGTGACTGACCGCAACAGCATCGCACGGGATGTCGTGGAGGTCAAAGCCCACGGCAGGAGCACACGGATCGGTTAGTATAGAAACCCCTTCGGAGTTCGTCAGCAAAAAGCAGGAATGCCCAAACCATTTGATAACCATATTCAAACCTCTCTATTTGACAATAATATAATTTCCGATTACGCCGGCCATTGCAAGCGCAGCATCCCTGCATATTGCGGAGGGATCATCCAACGCCTCTGCAACTGACACAAGGCACAAAGAGCGCCGCCTTTCGGCAATGGCCGTATCCAGGAGCGAGAAGCACATCCACAGCGCACGACGAACCGCCGCATTGCAGTGAAAGCCTGGCTTGGCGGTGAAGGCAACGGTGAGCAGCCTTGCGTGCAGATACTCGGCGCTCAGCCTGCCAACAGGTATGACATCAGCTTGAACCTTCGGCGGCAGCGTCTCCGCTGCACGGCGGCAGAACCGTTCATATGCCACATCGCTCAGACGGAAGTTGATGTACCCATTTGCCTGGCGGATGCTTTCAAACAGCTCCCGTTCAACGGGGGAGATATTGTACAACAATTCGCTTTTATTGTCAACCCCGAGTCTCATTGGCAGGGCCGTGGACAGCTCCGCCATCGGACTCATGGAGGATATGCAGCCAGGCTCTGCCTCTGGGAAGCCGTGCGCCTTCAGAAATGCCAGAGCGGCGAGCTTCGCCTGCTCATGCGGCGAGCTTCGCCTGCTCATGCGGATTCGGACACATCCGTATCCCCCTTCGTCGCCCTGTGGCGTGGCAGCTCGAGCGCTGCAAGACGGGCGTCCATGCGCTTGTGATGGGCGGTAAACGGGAAGTCCGCACGGAATACGGCATGCTTTGTGCCGAGAACGGGCAGTATTATTATCGCCGCAAACGGCAGCACGACCATCGCTATAGCAAGCGGCAGCGCAAACGCTCCGAGACCTGCAAAGCCGGGCACGAGCACAGAGGAGTGTACTATGATAATATGCATGAGCATTGCAGGTATTACCGAACGCAGCCGCCATGTTACAAGCATGAGCAAAATCCCCATCACGGCGGCAATGATAAGCGCAACGAAGGCAGATGCCGTAGAGCCCGTCATCCATACGCCATAGGCACGGAACGCAGCGTGCATCACGAGCGAATATGCGACCACGGAGACCGCTATGCCGACAACGGCATGCACACGCTCAAGGAAGCCGGGGATAATGCAGCGGAATGTGACTTCGAGCAGCAGGGGAACGACTATGAAGAGCTGCCACGGGCGAGCGCTGCCGTCCATTGAGGCGGCAAAATCCGATGTGAGGCTGCGAAACTCGATGACCGACGGACTTGAGATCGCATCAAGCGTGAGCGAGATCGAAAAACGCATGCCAAGCGCCATTATCGCAATGAGAGGGAGGGCGATGGGGTTGAAGAGGTTGAATCCTCCCATGCCGTGAGGCGGAACAAGCGAGAGCAAACGAACGACTAACACCCCAACACAGGCAATGAGAAGCGAGGTGGTGAATGTAATGGGAAAGTATTCCTTTGCAGTCGCATCCACGCGGGCGGCGACATATGATTCGTCCACCTCCATACCGCCTGAGGAGAGCCGTTCATACGTTGCCTCATAGTCATCTGCCATGAACTTTTCGGGCACGAATTTGAACGGGGCAATGAATGCGGCGAGCGTAAGCAACGCAAACAATATCCCTAGTATGGTTTTTGTCGCTTTCATAAAAGACAAACCTCCCGGATTGCGTTCCCTGATTATATCAATTTTTTGAAGCCATTTCAAGTATAGCGGACGGATTAAGTGTCAATAATACCACCGAAAGACAAAGAAGGGACGATGCATATGGATAAAAAAGCCGAGCAAAGGCGCAGATGGAGGCAGTTGAGGCTGCGTTCATCCATATTTTTCAGAAAGAACGGGCTCTACATAGCCCTTGGGCTGTGTATTGCGGTGATAGGTACGACCGCTGCGCTGATATTCACCGGAGGGGAGGAGCCGAGCGATCCCGTGCGGCAGTCGCAGGATCAGACGCTCAACGATGTGACAGTGCCTACGACACAGCCCACACAGGTCACAACGGGCCCACGACCGGCAAGGACACCCCTGCCTACCGTAATGCCGGAAAAGACGATAGCCCCCATGCCCACGACCCCTGCGGTACAGACGACCCCTGCGCCCATAGTGCTCCACGCACCCGTGGAGGGCAATATAATCCGGGTGTTTGCGATGGACTCCCTCATATACTCGGAGACGCTCAACCAGTGGATGACCCACTCCGGCGTCGATATTGCCGCACCGCAGGGTACGGAGGTGCGAAGCGTCGCAGAGGGCACCGTGGAGAGGGTGTATGCCGACGATATGCTTGGGGTAACGGTGGTAATACGCCACAGCGGCGGAATGGTGACGGTCTATTCCAACCTCAAGGAGGAGCCCCCGGTAACGGAGGGGCAGGCGGTAAATGCCCGTGACGTAATAGGCTATATCGGGGACACTGCACTCTCCGAATGTGCGGAAGAGAGCCACCTGCACTTTGAACTCTACATCGACGATGAACCCAAGGATCCCACCCAATATGTAACCTTCACCCATACGGATTGAGATGGTCTACCTCCTAATATGGCGAGAGGGTCCCCGAAGCAAGTTTTGTGCTTCGGGGACCCTCTCTGCTGATTGACAAATCCCATACTATAAGGTATAATGGTAACATGAGGTATTGTAGCCATCGCATCGTGCCGCTTGGCCTGCGGCTGATCGCCGTGCTGGAGATGCTCGGTTCCGCCGATGTCATTGCCGACATAGGATGCGACCATGGGTATCTGTCTGCCGCACTGCTCAGATCCGGCAGAGCAAAGCGAGTGCTGGCATCCGACATCAGTGCTGCGTCGGTCGAAAAGGTGCGGACGCTTGCCGCAGATACCGGGCTCAACATCGCCGTGCGCCGTGCCGACGGGCTTGAGGGACTGTTGCCGCTCGTAGGCGGGGCGGATTTCAAAATCGCCGTGTGCGGCATGGGAGGCGAGCTCATCGCCGGCATGCTCGAACGGGGCTGCGATGCGGCGCGTCGTGCGGAGCTGATAGTGATGCAGCCCATGCGAGGCGAGGCGGAGCTGAGGGGATTCCTTGTGCGCTCAGGCTACGGCATCGCAGACGAGCGTGTAGTGCTCGACTCGGGCAGATACTATCAGGTCATTGCCGCAAGGTACGGCGGTGGGATAGGGGTTCCCGAGTGGTTTCCGGCCGACTTCTATCGCTTCGGCTGGGTGATGGTGCAAAAGCGAGAGCCCGAGCTCATGCCGTTGCTGCTCCACTTCCGCTCGGTCTATGAAAGGGAGCTTGCAAAAGCAAGGTTGCATGGGCGAGAAGTGGCGTCGCTCGTAAGAACCATAGAGGCCACAAACATGCTTATCGACCGTCTTGCCGACGGAGAGGGAATATGAAATGAAGCTGTGCGATTTTGTCTCAATGATGGGTACCGTTGCGCCTCCCGACATGGCGCTCGGCTTTGACAATTCGGGGCTTATCGTGGGCACATACAGGGAGGATATCTCCCGTGTGCTCGTCGCACTCGACTGTACGCAGGCCGCAGTGCGTGAGGCGGAGGAGCTTGGCTGCGACCTTGTGCTGTCGCACCATCCCCTCCTGTTCAGGCCGATAAAACGTCTTATGCCGGATGATCCAATTGACGGTCCGGTGTTCAGGCTGATACGCTCCGACATCGCACTGTTTGCGGCGCACACCAATCTTGATTGTGCCGAGGGAGGCGTAAACACGGAGCTGTGCAGGCTGTTGGGCATTGAGGACGAGGTTCCCTTGCCGCCCGACAATATGCTGCGCATAGGGAGGCTCAAGACTCCGATGATGCTGACCGAGTTTGCCCGCAGGGTGGAGCAGACGCTGGGCACAAGGGTACGCATAGCGGGTGAGGATAAGCTCCTCCGCACGGCATGCGTATGCGGCGGTGCAGGCGGTGCGGAGTATGCATACGCATTGAATGCAGGTGCGGACGTGTATGTAACGGGCGAGTGCAAGCATAACCATGCGATAGAAGCGGCGCATGCCGGGCTCTGCGTGGTGGTTGCGGGTCACTATGAGACCGAGCGCGTCGTTCTGGAGCCGCTCATTGCTAAGGTGCGCAGCATGGCTCCGGAAGTGGAATTCATACTGTCAAGGACGGAGCGGAGCCCCCTCCGCGCGTTGTGACATCAGGGCCGAAAATAAATCCACCTTTGGTGGGGAATGGATGATATTATGACACAGATCGAAGCATTATGGCAGTATCAGGAAGCGGAGCTTGCGCTTGACTCGTTGAAGAAGCAGGTCAGGAGCACTCCGGCAAGACAGAGATGCATGAAGTTGCACGCCATCCTCAAGGAGCAAACGGCGCAGATGGACGTATTGAATGACTCCCTGAACGAGAAGGCTAAGACCGTCGAGGACGCCGCCGGAACGCTTAAAACGCTCTTGAACGATTACGATCTTGAGAAGGAAAACCTCGAAATAATGATCAAGGACGAGGAGTGCACCGCCGCCGAGCTCACTGAGTGTCGTGAGGAGCTGGAGGAATTAAGCAAAAGGATAGAAACCCTCAGAAAGCTGCTTGCCGAGGTGGCCGAGAGTGCGGAAAAGACCATGACGGAGAGGAACGCCCTCTGCGAGAAGGCGAACAAGCTCAACAAGGAGTATAAGAATCTGAAAGCCGTTTGCAAGACGGAGGAGGATGCGGCAGCCCCTGAGATAGCGCAGGCGCAGAAAGCCGTTGAGATTGCGGCAAAGCAGGTATCCCCCGAATATCTGAAGAAATACAAGGCGGTGAAAAAGACCAGACCTCAGCCGTTGTCACGGATAAAGGACAACAAATGCGAGCGCTGCTGCATGTCGCTGCCCACATCCGTGATACGCAGGGTCGCAGCGAGCACCAGCATAGTCGAGTGCGACAACTGCGGGAGGATACTCTGCATACTGTGATGTTAAAATTTGAGTGACCCAAGTGACTGCGCCGCACGAAAAATTGCGGTGAGGAAAGTCCGAGCTCCACAGGACAAGGGTGCCGGATAACGTCCGGTGAAGGCGACTTTAAGGAAAGTGCAACAGAAATAGACCGCCGCATCTGCGGCAAGGATGGAAAGGCGGGGTAAGAGCCCACCGACGGTATGGCAACATACCGTGCCATGTAAACCCCACCCGGAGCAAGATTGAAATGGGAGCATTTAATGGCTGTCCGTCACGCTCCCCGTAATCGCATGAGCTGCGTGGAAACACGCAGTCGAGATAGATGGTCACATAAACAGAACTCGGCTTACGGGTCGCTCAAAACATATCGGATTCCCGATCCGTTTGGATCGGGGATTTTTCTATTGTTCAAAACTTCCGAAAGGCCGGGGCAATGCATGCCGCATCTTGCAGGGAACGGCAAAAAGTGCTATACTTAAACATCACGATAAGGAGGTATACATATGTCACAACGCATCTCCAAGGACGAGTACTACCTTTCCATTGCGGCAGCCGTCGCAAAGCGTTCGACCTGTCTGCGCCGTCAGTATGGGGCGGTCATAATCAAGAACGACGAGATCATAGCAACGGGCTATAACGGGGCTGCAAGGGGCGAGCCGAACTGCTGTGATAGCGGCGTATGCTGGCGTGAGGCTAATAACATCCCCCACGGCGAACAGTATGAAAAGTGCGTTGCGGTGCATGCGGAGCAGAACGCTATAATTTCCGCCGCAAGGCGTGACATGATAGGCGCAACGCTCTACCTTGCAGGCTTTGATTCAAACGGCGAGCTGGCAAGGCCGGCGCCCTGCATAATCTGCTCCAGAATGCTCAAGAATGCCGGTATCATGGGACTCGTAGTCCGCACCGAGAACGGCATAGAGAGGCACATGATATGAGGGTCATAGAGCCGTCGTTTGAAATAATCACCCCCATAGACACGGAGGCTGTGATGCGTCATATCGAACTCTGCGGCCGTGTATGCTACAAGTCCGAGGGAGCGGTGTCCGATGGCAGCCACGAGCGGCTCGTACGCCTCATGCTTGAGCGCGGGCATGAGAGCCCCTTTGAGCATTTTTCAATAAGCGTGCGCATAATCACCGACAGGGGCGTTTCCCACGAGTGGGTGAGGCACAGGATAGCCAGCTACTCCCAGGAGAGCACCCGCTACTGCAACTACTCAAAGGATAAGTTTGGAGCGGAGATAACGTTCGTTCGTCCCACAGGACTTGAAAAGGGCAGCATTGAGTACGGCATATGGCATGAGACGTGCGAAGCAGCGGAGGCAGGCTACTTCCGCCTGCTTGCAAAGGGCGTTCCGCCGGAGACGGCACGGAGCGTGCTTCCAAACTCCCTCAAGACGGAGTTCATCTGCACCATGAATCTCCGTGAGTGGCGCCATTTCTTCAGGCTGCGCACATCCCCTGCGGCGCACCCGGATATGCGAGCCATTGCAGTTCCACTCTACCTTGAAATGAAAAGGCTGTTGCCGGAGATATTTTAGGAGGACTGAATGCTTCACATAGAGAATCTGTCAAAGACATACAAGGGCGGCAAGCGTGCCGTCCAGAATCTCTCGCTTGAGATAAAGCCGGGAGACATCTACGGCTTCATAGGCCGCAACGGCGCAGGCAAGACCACCACGATAAAGGCCTGTGTCGGCATACTCGACTTTGAAGGCGAGATATATATAGACGGCCATTCCGTAAAGCGCGAGCCGATACTCTGCAGATCCGTCACGGCGTACATCCCCGACAATCCCGACATGTACGAGTATCTCACGGGCATACAGTACCTCAACTTCATTGCGGATATGTTCGGCGTGTCCAAGACAGACCGCACGGAGCTTATCGGAAAGTATGCCGCTGAGTTTGAAATAACCAACGCACTGGGGGATCTCATATCGGCCTACTCCCACGGCATGAAGCAGAAGCTGGCGATAGTCTCTGCGCTCATGCACGAACCCAGGCTTCTCATACTCGACGAGCCGTTTGTCGGCCTCGATCCCGAGTCGGCCGTAACACTCAAGCGCATAATGCACGAGCTGTGCGACAGGGGCGGTGCTATATTCTTCTCCACACATGTGCTCGACGTTGCCGAAAAGCTCTGTAACAAGGTAGCCGTTATAAAGGATGGCAGACTCATAGCCTCCGGCAATATCGAAGAGCTGACCCAAGGCAGAACACTCGAGGAGACCTTTATGGAGGTCGTTGCCGATGCTTAAACGGTTGTGGGCTTTGACAAGGGTGCTGCTTGCCAACCTGTACGAGATAAACGAGCTCCGCTACGGCAAGGACAGGGGCAAGAACAAGCGCATAAGGATGAATCTCATCGTCACCGTGTTTATCTACCTAATGATTGCTGTAAGCATGTTCGGCACGGCCATGACATTTACAGATGTCGGCATGGCGCATGTGGTTCCGATGCTGCAGGCGGTGGTGTGTACCGCCATGACGCTCATGTTTACGTTCATGACGGCAGGGCAGCTCATGTTCAACGAGAAGGCGTATGAGAATGCAATAATCCTTCCCGTGCGTCTGCGGGAGATAGTGCTCAGCCGCTTCTTCTGCGTATACATAAACGGATTGGTACCCTCCGCGGTCACGGGCCTGCCTATGATCTTTGCCTATGCAATCGGCGCGCCGACTACGTTTTCGTACTACATCTACTCGCTGATAGGCCTGCTTGTTATGCCGCTCGGCGCTATATTCGTATCGCTGTTATTAGGGGCGATAGTGCTTGCGATATCCTCGCGGATGAAGAACAAGTCCATTATCCAGACGATACTTTCAACGCTTCTGATACTTGCTATAGTGCTGTTCAGCGTCAACTCGGGCTCGCAGATATCCCCGGAGGCGATCTCGAAGATAGGTGCGGCGTACATACCGGCAAGCCTCTACGCTTCCGCAATAACCGAGGGGAATTTGCTGTCATTCCTGCTGTTCGTGCTTATATCCGTTGTTCCGATTGCACTGCTGCTCGCCGTGATAGGCGTGAGCTATCCCCGCGTCTGCGCCGCACTCAACGCCTCATATTTCAAGGGCGACTACAGGATGACGGAGCAGAGGCAGTTTGGCGTGGGAAAGGCGCTGTACAGGCGTGAGTGCAAGCGGCTCTTCTCGTCAAGCATGTACACCATGAACTTCATAAGCGGCCCCGCCATGGCGGTCGTGATATCCGCCGCCATGCTCATTGTGGGCCGTGTCAACAGTGATCTGGAGGAGGCTCTCCCCGTGTTTGCACGCATGATGCCCTTCCTTGTCGCAGGGATGTGCATGATACCTACCACGAGCGTCTCCATATCAATGGAGGGCAAGACATTCTGGGTGATAAAGTCCATGCCTGTAAGCTCGAAGGACGTGTTCAAAGCCAAGATGCTCGTAAACCTTACGATCATGCTACCGGCGTGGCTGATAGCATGCATACTGCTCACCATCATGGCACGGTCGCAGCCGTTGGTCGTCCTGGTGATATGGCTCATGCCGCTTGCAGGCATACTGTTCGGAACGGTGCTGGGGCTTCTGCTCAACATACGCTCGCCCATGCTGACATGGCAGACGGAGATCGAGCCCGTAAAGCAGAGCTCCTCATTGGGCATTACCGTTGCGATATGTATGGGTCTGACCATGTTACCCATGATAGCCTCCATACTCCTGCCCGTGACGTCCTATGTGGCGGTTGGCGCGGTGCTGACAGTGGGTTTTGCCGTCGCAGCAGGGCTTATGTACAGAAAGGTACTCACAAAGAGGCTGATCGACATTGAGTGAGCATATTCACCGAATGTTTACATCTTTCCTCTTCCTTTCATCCGAATTATGTAGTATAATCACCCGTTGCAACGGGGGAATATAAACCTACGACGAGGTGTGCTTTTGAGAGCTTTTGATATTCGCAAAATAAGTCTGCTGCTCGCTGCGCTCATGCTGACGGCTCTGTGCTGTCTTGTGGGCTGTTCCGGCCTGGACGATATCCTTACCGACAGATCCTCGGTGGTAGTGAACGAGGTCGTCTCCACCAACAAGAATTCGCACTTGAGCGAGGAGTTCGGCTCGCCCGACTGGGTGGAGCTTTACAACACGGGCAATGCCGCCGTAGATCTTTCGGGCTGCGGCCTTTCGGACAATGTGCTTGAGCCTCGGAGATTCGTGTTCCCCGAGGGGACGGTGATTGCCGGCGGCGAGTATCTCATGGTCTACTGTATATCCGACGGGGAGAGTGACCACGGCATGCTTGTTGCACCGTTCGGCCTATCACGCACGGGTGAGGATCTGCTTCTTACCGATACCTACACGCAGGTGATACAGCATGTAGAGGTGCCGGAGCTTAACCCCGATGTATCCTATGCAAGGCGGGATGACGGTACGTACGGCTATTCGGCATATCCAACATTTGCCGAATCCAACATTGAGATAGTCGACGAGCTTTCCGATGCGATTGCAGTGATAGACCCCGTCGATGCGCTCCGCTTCACCGAGATAGTGAACGGAGCTCAGGGCTGGGTTGAGCTCGTGAATCATACTGCGGAGCCCATTCAGCTTGAGGATTACTACCTCTCCGACGACCCTGAGCACTTCGACAAGTGGCGTTTCCCGGAGATGACCCTCGGCGCCGGTGAGTATGTCGTTGTGGAGCTCTGCGGAGTGGACGAGGAGGACACGCTAAACGCCTCCTTCAAGGTCAGCTCCTCCGAGAGTGCGATATATCTGTTCAACAATCTGTTCCAACGCACCGATACTCTGGAGTTTGACCCTGCTCTGCCGGACGGTGTCTCCGCCGTGGTAACGGAGGAGGGGGTTTGCTACACCACGCATATCACCAAGGGCAGCGCAAACAGCACAAGCACGTTTGCCGCCATTGAGTGGACGGATATGACTTCGTCCGATCCAATCCGCATAAACGAGTTTCTGCCGGATAATCTCTACAGCATAATCGATGCCGAGGGCGACAGATGCGAGTGGGTGGAGCTTTGGAACACTACCGATGCCCCCGTCTCCCTTCTGGGCTACTACCTCTCCGACCGCCGCAACGACCCTACCAAGTGGGCGCTTCCCAATGTCGAGATACCCGCCGGAGGGTATCTGCTCATATTCCTCTCCGGCAAGGATTCCTCGGAAGGGGAGCTTCACGCATCCTTCAGAATATCAAGCGTGGACGAGGGGATATTCCTATTCAACTATGACGGCATGCGCATGGACTCCATGCTGATACCCGAGGGTTTGAGCGACAATGTCTCCATAGGCAGAAGCGAGGGGGACGAGCTACGCTACTACACCGTGCCGACCCCTAATGCGCCCAATACCACATACGGTTTTGCCTCGCCCGTGGGGCTGGGCGGATTCGATGCCGATTCAGTCTACATAAGCGAGGTCTCCGGCGTGTCGGAGGCGCGCAGCGGCAGAAAGGACTGGGTAGAGTTGTACAACGGCTCATCATCCTCGCTCGTGCTTGACGGCTGGTATCTGACGGACAATCCGGAGGAACCGAATAAATTCAGCCTTAAAAACTTCTCCATATATGCAAACGGCTATACTGTGATATACTGCTCTACTGCCTCGGATGAGCAAAGCTCGTCTACTGCTCCGATAGGCATAGGCGGCAGCGGCGATACGCTATACCTTGTTGCGCCGGACGGGTCGTTCAGAGATGTGTTTGAAACGGGCGTCACCGGAGTGGGCGTGACATCGGGCAGGGCAAACGGCACACGCACGGGCGAGCGTGTTTTTTTTGACAGGCCGACCAGGGGGGGCGCCAATGCAGAGCCGCTGAGCGGATATGCTGCGGAGCCTGTGTTCTCCCATATTGAGCTGTTCTGCGACGCACCGTTTATGCTCGAGCTCACCTGCGCCACAGAGAACGCCGTGATACACTACACCACCAACGGCTCCGCCCCGACGGAAGCGTCTCCAATATACGCAGAGCCCATAAGCATCGATTCCAACACCGTGATACGGGCTATAGCCGTGCATCCCGGGCTTGTCAACAGCCCCGAGGCGGCGCACACATTCCTCTTTGAGGACGAGCATTCCGTGCCGGTAGTATGCCTGTCGCTCTCGCGGTCGGATTTCAACTCCATGTATACCGCATCGCAGACCGAGACGGGCAGTGTGATAAAGGGGGATGAGGTTCCATGTTTTATGGAGTACTACGAGGAGGGCAAGCTCGCCACATACACGGGCGCAGGCGTCCGTGTGAGCGGCGCTTCCACCGCACTCTATCCGCAGAAGTCCCTTGCGCTATATTTCCGCGCCGGCTACGGCAGGAGCAGCATGGATTATCCATTCTTTGAGGATTGCGACATAACCTCGTTTCGTTCACTGTTGCTTAGAAACGGCGGACAGGACGCCCTCTATGCCAGGGTGCGCGACGCCTACATCAGCCGTATTTGTCAGGGTCTGAATGTCGACGTATCCTATGTGCAGCCCGTCGCCGTGTACATAAACGGTGAGTATTGGGGGCTCTACGACCTGAAGGAGAACATCAATGAAGATTTCTTCGTCTCCCGATATGGCATCGACCGCAACAACATCGACATAATCAAGCGCAACGGCACGACGCTCGCCGGTACCAACTATGAGTGGTACTGGGTGCGTGAGTTCTGCCGTAGCGGCCAGACGGAGGAAAACCTCTATTCAAACTTCTTCTCGTATGAGAGCAACTATGAACGTCTCTGCGAATACCTCGATGTCAACTCTCTCATGGACTATCTCTGCTGCCGCACATACTTTTTCGACGGCGATATGTTCAACCAGAAGTACTGGCGTGCAAGGGATTATTCCGTAAAGTGGCGGGCTATACTCTATGACTCCGACTTTGCCATGCACGGCAATAACATTAACACTAATCTGCTGTCGTTGTATTTCAACCCGAACGGCGTTGCGGCGGCGCACGGGAGCCTGACAAATATGGATCTCTACTGCGCCGTTAACCAGAATGCCGGCTGGAGGGAGCAGTTCATCGTCCGATACATATACATAGTCAAATATGTGTTTGCTCCCGAGAGAGCCTTGTCCATATACGATAAACTCGTCTCCGAAATAGAGCCGGAGATGACTCGGCATATTAGCCGCTGGCCTAATCAGATCCGCTCCTACAGCGCATGGCAGGGACAGGTGGATTCGCTGCGCAGCTGCATAAAGTCACGGCAGGCGCCGGCTTTGCGCTATCTGCGCTACCAGTACAGTCTGTCTGAGGAACGCTTTGCCGAGCTTGAGGCGAGGGCGGATGCGATTTATGAGACCAACGGATAGGCTCTCCATCAAACAGCAGCATGAAATGCACCCATCCTATCTCGCAACGGTGTCTTGACAATATTGCTTAATACATTTTACGCTCCCAATGGAATAATGTGCCGAGCCCAATCAAACGAAAGTGTTCATATGATGAGGGAATGCGGCAAAAAAGAAACGCCTATGGTCGAAGCATCACCCGACGCTCAGGTCGCTATGGAGGTAAAAACAGGCTGGGCGAAATCACTCCGCCCATGCTCATTGCGAGTGCGCGGAATTTGCCGGCGGAGGATATGATACCGTTGACCCAAACTCAATGCTCATAGGCCGGTTGACAACGATGCTTCAGGAGTTCCCGATATTTGGCTTTGGCATGGGTCTGACGAGCGTGATAGGAGTGGCGTTTGCATACATGCCCACACCGCTCATGATAGGCGCTCGGTACGGCATCGCCGTAATATTCGGTGTGCGGCTCGTTGCAGGTTTTGCCTCCGTATTTATCGGCCTGTTCATTGGCAGGATACGCAAACTCTCCCCCCGGTAGTCGCCGGCGGTACGGCCGTGCTGCGCATAGGCCTGTCGCCGTATAAGACTGCGCTAAGCTATATGGGCGGCGGCAATGCGGATGCGGCAGAGTTCGGTTATGCACCGCTGTAGATATTGGCGATAGTTACGCCCGTGGTTACGCTCGGGTTCAGTCTGTTTTGCAAGGGCATGCTTGTGTGTCGGGTATGATGATGGGCATTGCAGCAGGCTGCATAGTCGCGCTCATAATGGAGAATTTTGGCGCATTTGCAGGCATGGGGCTCATAAGCTTTGACGAAGTCAGGAATCAGGCATGGTTAGCACTGCATACTGATGATACTCGTGTACATAGTGCAGGCGGTGCAGACTATAGGCGATGTTTCCTCCACCACAATGGGTGCATTCCACAGGGAGGCGACGGATTAGGAGCCCGGCGATGCCATAAAGGGTCAGGGCATCTGCTGCATGATCGACACATGCATGGGAGGCTTACCTACCGATTCGTACAGTTGGAATGTCGGCCTTATCGCAGCCGCCAAGACTGCCGCCAAGCGTATATTCCTTATTGTGGGCGGGTTGATGCTCATTGTTCGCTTCTTCCCCAAATCCGGTGCGGTGATGACCGCCATACCCAAGCCCGTTCTTGGCGGTGCTACCGTAACGGTGTTTGCGGCGATAACAATGTTCGGCATACAGCTCATACCGGAGCAGCCGCTCAACTACCGCAATAAGATGATACTCGGCATAGCGCTTTCCATAGGCATAGGCATCGAGATGACCCTGCGCATACTCCGCCATCCTCAGCTTTTGAAAAATCTGCTCGGCAGCTCGCTCGCAGTATCCTTCCTTATAGCGCTCCTGCTCAGCCTAATGGTTCCCAAGTACGATTTGCCAGAGGAATAACGAGATAGCTCCAAAAAGAGACAGCGTCCCCTGTCCGTTTTGGACGGGGGATGCTGCCTGTTTTTGCTGCACTGTTTTCATATGCACGTAGGCTTAGATGTTTGGTAGGCGTATCGCTCAGGTGAGAGGGTGACACCCGAACACATTGCCCAAAGAAGCTCTGCACACGCCCTGCGCCAACGGGTTTTCCGATGCTGATAACGGCGTCCGCCACATGCTTTCGTAAATAAAACGCAGCAACCCGGCCAAAGGTTCCCACTTTTTGCGAAATATACCGAAATGGCAAAATCAACATTCGGCGTTGCGCAGCCCATAAATAAACTATGCACTGATGCACCTGTTGCAGTTTGCTGTCGGTCAGCATCCCCCTCGTGCAAAAGGAGCTGTCAGCACCCCAAAAAAGCCTCCCTTGTGCAAACTGAGCCGTCAGCATACCCCCAAAAAGGTTTCTTTGTGTAAACGGGAGCCGTCCCTGTTCCTTTTTCTTTCATTGCCTCCGTCGGCCACGCTCCCCGGTGCAAATTGGAGCCGTCAAAGCGGAGCTTTGACCAAGGGATTGTAAAGCAACTATTGCACTGCAACCCCAATAGGTCGTCTGCCATGAATTGCACACCCCAACCGGCTCCCTTGTGTAAAAGGAGATGTCAGCGAAGCTGACTGCGGGATTGGAAAGAAACTATAGCAACATATTTTCTAAAGAGGAAAATACCCATCAGAAAACGAAAGAAACAGCAGCTTATCAATGTTCTAAGAATATACTAACCAACGCCATCCTACAATCCCTTCGTCACGGCTACGCCGTGCTACCTCCCTTTGCACAAGGGAGGCTGTTGGGGTGTGAGCTTCGCCGTGCCATTTCCCTTTGCGCAAGGTGGATTTGTGCTGCCGACGAGGATTGTAAATCAGCTACCGCATTGCAACCCCAAAATGGCTCCCTGAACGAATAGCGTACTCTCCAGGCTCCCTCGTGCAAAGGGGGCTGTCAAAGCAAGACTTTGAACAGGGGAGCGGAAAACAACTATAGCATCGAATTGTCTGATGATGCAGGCAGATAGCAGAAAGAGAACAGAAAATTTGTCGACATTCCAATGCATACACGGATTGCATTGGGATCGCGCATGTGCTATAATGAACCAGCTTCGGGGCAGGGTGTGATTCCCTACCGGCGGTGAACTGTGGGGGCAAGTCCCACAAAAGCCCGCGAGCCGCCCGTATAGGGGTGTGCTGAATCGGTGTGATTCCGATGCCGACGGTTACAGTCCGGACGGGAGAGGCGGAACTTCACATTGGCACAGCCTTTGCGTTCGCTCCGCTTTTACGGAGCGAATTTATACTATGCGGAGGCTATTTTTATGAAAAACACCATTCGTAACGCCGTTGACAGGATAGTCAAGCTTGCTATACTTGCGGCAATGTCTATTGTACTGATGCTTCTGATACGTTTTCCGATATTTCCGCAGCTCGGCTTCCTCGAGTATGACATGGCAGATGTTCCCATATTCATAGGCGCATTCATGTACGGTCCCGTCTGGGGGCTCGTGCTGACGTTTGTCGTGTGCGTTTTACAGGGCGTCACCGTGTCTGCAGGGAGCGGCTGGATAGGCATCTTGATGCACTTCATAGCGACCGGCGCATTCGTGATAGTCGCAGGGCTCATCTACCGTGGCGAGCGTCGCACACTGAAGCATGCCGTGCTGGCACTCTGCGCAGGCACGATTGCCATGGTAGTCACAATGATCCCCCTCAACCACTTTATGACGCCGCTCTTTATAGGCGGCGACTACAAGGCGGCGCAGGGGACAGTATGGAACCTCATGCCCTACATAATCGCTTTCAATGCGATAAAGGCAGGCGTAAACGCCGTGCTCACATTCCTCCTGTACAAGGCCGTTGGCAAGCTGCTAAAGCTCAGGATCGTCAAATAAAATTCAATTATTTCCATGCCCAAGGGGTGCATAGCGCACCCCTTGATTTCACATACTGTTATCGTTCCCGTGGAACAAGTCGAGCGAAAGGATGGTATCGATCTTATGACACAGGAGAAGATCGGATGTCAAACGATCGGCTGTCAGGTGACAAGCTGCCGATTCAATGACAATGGCTCCTACTGCAAGCTCTCACGGATCGAGGTTCAGCCCTGCTGTGATTGTCACAGTCACACGGGCAAGCCTGCGGATGAAAGCCTCTGCGGAAGCTACCGTTCACGCTGATTCGAAGAAGCCTTTTGACGGGATCTTCGAATGACCCAACTTCAGAGGAGCAGGGCCTGCGCCCTGTTCCTCGCCTTTGAACAAGATGAAACTCCCGAGTGTAAACACGCACCCGGGAGTTTCACCAACAAATCAGAAGGAGGAGGAAAGAGAGAAAGCAGAGTCCTTGACTCCCTTCTCAATAATAAAACGCAGCAGCCCATGCAAAGGTTCCCAATTTTTTAAGAATTATTTTGCTCGGAACTTTCGAGCCTGCTGCTGATGCGGTCCAACTTGCCTATAAGCCCGTCGCGCAGCTTTTTCTTATTGGAGATTGTGTCCTCCAACCTGTCGTTTGACCTCTTCGCCTGCGCTTTGACCACGGCAGCGGTTATGATAAGCGTCGCTCCGCACAGGAACGCCGACGCAGCGGCGACAAGCAGCCGCATCACACGGCTGTCGAAATCGCTGTCAAGCACAAAGAATACGATGATAAGCGCTGCGGCTGTAAATATTGCGCCGATCGCAGTCAACGCCTTTGCGAGCTTCAAGCGTGTCTTGTATCGGGAACGCCTGCTCCTCAACACATCGATCTCCTTGACTATGTCCCTCAGCTCCTGTTTGAGCCTTGTCTTGCGTATCAGCATATCCTTCCTCTCCTCATCGGAAAGGGGCGCATGCCCATGCTCGCGGTGATGGTGCTCGTGATGGTGATGCTCCGGGTGATGGCGATCGCGATGCGGACGCTCTGCCTGCGGGGGTACGGGGCTCTCCGCAGCATCCGACGAAGCTCCGGCAGCGCCCCTGCCGTCGAGCTTCTCCTTGGTAAGAGCGGCGGTTATGAGCGTTGCGCCGCAGAAAATACAGGTGTACTCCCTGACAGTTTCATCAAAGCCTATGTCCCGCCCGCAGCAGGGGCAGGTCGCCGCACAGATAGCCATAGCCGCCTCCCATCAGGAATAACTGTCGGTCAGGCCCTAAGCTCGGCACCGAGCCGGAACCGGAGAGCCTTAAGTATTGCGTTGAACGCCTGAGTGATATCCTCATCCGTAAGGGTTCTCTCATCGGAGCGCAGCGTGTAGCTAAACGCCATGCTCTTCTTGCCCTCGGGTATGCCCTTGTCGCCCGGGCGTGCAGGACGGTAGACATCGAACAGACGCACATTCTCGACAGTGACCTTCACCTTTGCGGCAAGTATTACATCGATGACCTGCTGCGCCTCTGTCGCCTCGTCGACAATTATGGCAATATCCCTGGGCACGGTGGGGTACTTGGGCAGGGGAGCGTACTTTCTCACACGGATGCGATGCGCACAGAGCCTTTCAACATCGAGCTCGGCTATGAACGCCTCCGTATTCAGCCCGTAGTCACGGCGGACGGAGGGGTGCACCGCACCGATCTCACCCAAGACCTCGCCGTTTACACGGATAACGGCCTTCTGCGTGGGATGCAGATACTCTGAGCCGCCGCGCTCAAAGCGGACATTGTCTATGCCGAGCTTTTCAAACAGAGCCTCCAGAGTGCCCTTGAGCGTGAAAAAGCTCTCCTCGCTGCCAAAATGGATGACGCCCAGATGCTTCCGCTCCTCGGGCAGATCGGCATTGTCAAAGTGAACGTTGCCCACCTCGAAGAAGCGGCCAAAGCCCGTCTTGCGGTTAAGGTTGAGGCATGCCACACGGATAAGGCCGCCTGCAAGCTCGGTACGCATGAGGCTCTGGTCTTCACCAAAGGGGTTGAGGAGCTTCACTGTCTTACGCCGCTCGTCGCCCTCGGGGATGCGCAGCAGCTCTATCTCGGCAGGGGAGATGAAGTTGTAGTTATAAAGCTCCAAACAGCCGAGCGCCACCATGGTGTCCTTTATGAGATCCTCGTCGCGGAATGCAGGACTTATCCTGCCTCGGAAGGTGTCGCCCCGCATGAGCGTGGGCCCTATATTGGTGTAGCCGTAGAGCCTGCCGATCTCCTCCGCAATGTCCCAATCGGTCTCGATGCTGTCCTCGATGTCGGTGCGGTAGTGGGGAACACGGATGTTCAGCACATCGCCGGTAGGAACGGCCTCGATATTGATGGAGCCGAGCAGCTCCGCCATCGTTTCTGCGGAGAGCTCGGTGTTGAGTATGGAGTTGATATGCTTCACGCTTGCACGCACCAGCTTCTCGTCTATATCGGCAGAGCAGACGTCTATCATGCCGCCCATTACACGTCCTGCGTGCAGATCGTCCACAAGCTCTATCGCCCGGAGGAGCGCCTTTTCCGCATTGACGGGTTCAACTCCCTTTATGAAACGAGCGGCGGAATCCGTCACATGGCGGAGCTTCCTTGCGGTGGAGCGTATGTTCTCGGGACGGAACACTGCGCTCTCAAACAGCGTGGCACGGGTATCGGGGGTTATCTCGCTATTGAGGCCGCCCATAACACCGGCAATGCCAACGCCCTTGGTGGGGTCTGCTATGAGGAGCATATCGGCGGTCATCGCCCTCTCCTTGCCGTCAAGCGTGAACACGCGCTCGCCCTCCTCTGCATTGCGCACCACTATGTGGCTGTCTGCAACGCAGGCAAGGTCAAATGCGTGCATGGGATGGCCGTATTCGACCAACACGAGGTTGGTGATGTCGACTATGTTGTTTATGGGACGGAGCCCCACTGCCTTGAGCTTCCTCTGCATCCACTTGGGGGAGGGCTCGATGTTGAGATCGGTGACCACACGGGCGCAGTATCTCGGGCAGAGAGTCGGATTTTTGACAGTCACCTGTGCAACGTCGGTGCAGTCGCCGTAGCCCTCAACACGACGAATGACGGGCTCGTTGAACCGCTGGCCGAGTGCGGCGGCAGCCTCACGGCATATGCCTACTATGCTCTGGCAGTCGGGACGGTTGGGGGTCAGCTCTATGTCGAATATGCAGTCGTCAAGATCTAACGCCTCCTGTACACGCTGACCGTTGGGATGCGGCTCGTTGAAAACGAGCACACCGCCGTTTTCGGCATTATCGTAGTCGATATTGGTTATGCCCAGTTCCTCGTTGCCGCAGAACATACCGGCGCTGTACACGCCGCGCATCTTAGTGGGAGCGATCTTAAGTCCGCCGTGCAGAGTTGCGCCGTCGGTAGCGACGGGAACCTGGTCTCCGACCTTTACATTTGCGGCGTTGGTGACTATCTGAAGGGGCTCCTCGGCGCCTATATCAACGGCGCAGACTCTCAGCTTGTCGGCATTGGGATGAGGCTCTATGGCGGTTATCTCGCAGACATAGACGTTTGAGATGCCCTCCATCTCGGGGATGATCTCTGCGACTTCAAAGCCTCGCAGGAGCATCCTTTCGGCGAATTCCTCGGGAGTCACATCAAAATCGACATACTCCTTCAACCATTTAAGAGGCAGCTTCATATCTAAACGCTCCTTTCCGAATTATTTGAACTGCGACAAGAATCTTCCGTCGCCCTCGTAGATGAGCCTTATGTCGCTTATGCCATACTTGAGGCATGCAACACGATCAACGCCAACGCCCCATGCAAACGCCTTCCACTCACGGGGATCATAGCCGCAGTTCTCTATCTCGTGGGGGTTGGTGACGCCGCAGCCCATTATTTCCATCCAGCCGGTGCCCTTGCAGGAGCTGCAACCCTTGCCGCCGCATATCGCACAGGAGATATCGACCTCGGCAGAGGGCTCCGTGAAGGGAAAGTAGCTCGGACGGAGCCTGGACTGCACATTCTCGCCGAACACGGCCTTCACGAAGGAATCAATGGTGCCCTTGAGGTCTGCCAGGGTGACGTTCCTGTCCACAACAAGCCCCTCTATCTGCATGAAAATTGGGCTGTGGCTGGCATCCGGCTCATCCACACGGAAGCACCTGCCGGGTATCACAAGCCTGAACGGAGGCTTGATCGTCTGCAACGCCCTTGCTTCACAGGGGGAGGTGTGCGTCCTTAAAAGCACCTTGTCATTTACATAGAATGTGTCCTGCATATCCCTTGCCGGATGGTTCGGAGGCAGGTTCAAAAGCGTAAAGTTGTATTCATCATACTCCACCTCGGGGCCGGAGAATGTCGTAAAGCCAAGCCCTATGAGGGCATCGCGGATCTCACGATATACCTGTGTAAGCGGATTGAGCGCACCCATTGGCACGGCACGGCGCACACCGGGTGCGGTGACGTCGATTGCCTCACGCTCTATGCGCTGACGATCGGCACTCTCTATAAGCTCTGCACGACGCTGCTCTATGCGGTCGGAAAGCTCCTGCTTAACGGCGTTTGCCGCCTGACCGAGAGCAGCCCTTTCATCGGGGGAGAGCTTGCCCATGGTGCGCAGTATGGCCGTGAGCTTACCGCCCCTGCCCAAAACGGCGGCGGACAGCTTGTTAAGCTCATCCTCATTCGATACGGTCTCCAGCTCACGCAGAGCCTCTTCCTGTATCATCAAAAGCTCCTGATTCATTAAAAAACTCCTTTCGGATAGATAAAAAATAAAACGCCTGCTCCAAACATGGAATCATGGGACGGAAGAAAAACCCCCGTGGTACCACCCACATTCGTGCAAACGCACCTTACATCACATGAGCCGCCTCAGATGACGTTTTTGCTGTAACGGGCAAACCCGACGGCGACTACGCACGGATACATATCCGCTTCACCGCCGCAGCTCCAGGGAGAACTTTTGCGGGCGCTCCTGCGACATGCTCCCAGCCTGTGCAGCCATGCTGCACCGTCACGCCTCTCTTGAAGCAGGATAAAACCCTTTTGCCCCTTCACGGCCTTTGAACAGGGGTATTATAAGGCAGACGATGAGAAATGTCAACCGCTTATTGAACAATTTCAATCAGGTGTTTCTGCTGTCGTGACGAGCTTTTATTCTGGCCTCTGTGCCGAGCTCGCCCGGGCGATAATAGATCTTCCCCTTCACGGAGGGGGGCATATACTCCTGCGCCACCTCATGGTTGGGATAGTCATGCGGATACTTGTAGCCCATGCCATGCCCGAGCTTTTTCGCACCGTGGAAGGATGTGTCCCTCAGATGTATGGGCACGGGCTCGTCCAGCGTGCTTTCGGCATCGGCAAACGCCTCATCCACCGCCATCACCACCGAGTTGGACTTGGGGCTTTCGCACAGGAATATTATGGCTTGGGCTATGGAAAGCCTTGCCTCCGGCATGCCGATAAGCTCCAACGCCTGTGCCGCAGCGACCGCCTGCTGCATCGCCGTAGGGTTTGCAAGCCCAATGTCCTCGGAGGCGTGTGCGATTATGCGGCGGCATATTATCCGTGGGTCAAGCCCGGCGTATATGAGCCTGCCGAACCATGCAAGCGCAGCGGAGCTGTCGCCGCCCCGGAGAGATTTGCAGAATGCGGAGAGCATATCATAGAGCTGCTGATCGTCAAGCCGTGACACCTTTTTCTGTATGGATTCCGCAGCTATCCCGGAGGTGATGCGTATGATTCCGCCCTCCGGCTCGGTGGTGCGCACGGCAAGCTCTATGGCGTTGAGAGCCGTTCGGACATCTCCGTTTGCGACATGACATATGTGCAGAAGGGCATCCTCATCAACTGCGGTATCGTAATTGCCGAGGCCCCGATCCCTATCCTTAAGTGCGGCAAGCACGCAGCTTTTAACATCTTCGACGGAGAGCGGATAGAACTGAAACAGCCTGCACCGGCTGACTATAGCCCCCGTCATGGCTATCATGGGATTTTCGGTCGTGGAGCCTATGAACCGCACCGTGCCGTTTTCAAGGGCGGGCAGGAGGGCGTCCGACTGAGTTTTGCTCCAACGATGGCACTCGTCAAGCAGCAGATATGTGCTCTTGCCGTACATGCGCAGGCAGCTCTCCGCTTCCGCAAGTACGTCTCTGAGCTCCTTTACGCCGCTCGTCACGGCATTGAGCTTTACAAATGCACTGCCCGTGGTGTTGGCGATTATGGATGCGAGTGTGGTCTTGCCGCAGCCGGGAGGCCCCCAGAATATGCTTGACTGGAGCGTATCGGTCTCAATGGCACGGCGAAGCAGCCTGCCGCGGCCGACTATATGCTCCTGGCCGACAAACTCATCCAGCGTGCGGGGCCGCATACGATCCGCAAGCGGCGCGCTTTGACGTGCGGTGTTGGTGAACAGATCCATAAAGCTCTCCTGGAGGCGGAAAAAGCGGCATCCACCGCTTTTTCGTCATATGGCAGACTGATATATTTATCAGTGCTTCAGCGAATCGAACGAAAGCTGCTGCGCAAAGCTCATATCGAGCATGCGCTTCGGCAGATGGGTAAACATGTGTGCCATGGGCAGACGGTCGTGTATCGTCTTGACCGCAAGCGCAAACAGCGGAGCTGCGGAAATAACACGGATCTTGGTGGAGCATTTGGCGATATCGGGACAGTCTACCGTGTCGGTCACTATGAGCTGCTCTATGGGGCTGTCCTCGATGCGCTTAACGCCCCTGGAGTCGAGCATGGCATGGGAGAGGAAGGCATATATATGCTTTGCGCCCTTGTCGGCAAGCCCGTGGGCAACATCGGTTATGGTGCCTGCGCTGTTGGTGAAGTCATCCACCACTATGCAGCTCTTGCCCTTTACCTCACCGATTATCTCAAGCACCTTGGCATTTTCGTCATGAGAGGTGCGAACCTTGTCGCCTATTGCTACATTGCAGCCCAGATCATCCGCGAACAGACGGGCACGCTTGGCAAAGCCTGCGTCCGGTGAGACGACCACGATGTTGTCATCCAACAGCCCTGCACGCCTTGCGTATGCGCAGAGCAGGGGACGGGCGTAGAGGTGATCCACCGGCTTTTTAAAAAAGCCCTGCACCTGTGCAGCATGGAGATCCATCGTGACAACACGGTCAACTCCGACCTCCTCGATGCAGTCCGCGCACACACGGGCACGGATGGACACACGGGGCTCGTCCTTCTTGTCCGCCTTGGCATAGCCAAAGTAGGGGATTATCGCCGTGATGGAATTTGCGCTTGCGCGGCGAAAGGCATCCACCCAGAACAGAAGCTCCATAAACTCATCATTGGGGTTGCGCCCTATGGTCTGAACGATGTAAACATCCTTATTGCGGATGGACTCGTCCGCACGGACGTAGATATTCCCCTCAGAGAACTTGATAGTCGTGGAAGCGCCGCGCGTCGTGCCGAGATAGGCACACATGCGGTCTGCAAATTTCTCACTGCCGCTGCCGGCAAAAATCTTGATAATACCGCTGCCTTCGCTCATTAACAGAACCATCCCTTCGTAATTAGAGTATCGGAAAGCCGTTGTGTTAAATTGTCCCCCCATGGGCACGACGGCAAAACACGCCGCCTCCACCCGGTAACGTAATTATAGCAGAACATGCTCTCGCCTTCAATCTTCGGCAGCAATATATCATTTATCGCACGCCATATCGGGAGGTATCGCAAAGTCCGCTTTCGGTCAGCTCATACACACGGGTGCAGACCTCCGAGAGATACTTGCGGTCATGCGTCACGCTTATTATGCAGCCCCCAAAGGAGGCGAGCATTCGGCGGATAACGGGTGTCGAGAGGGGGCTGAAGTTGCGTGTTGGTTCATCAAGCACCAGTACATCAAACCCATCCATGGCCATTTTGACGAACAGCAGCTTTGCCCTCTGCCCGCCCGACAGCGAGCCAATGGGGGAGAGCATCTCATCCGCAGTGTAGCGCACGCTGCCAAGATATGTCTGCGCTGCTGTAACATTCTCCTTTCTGCCTGACGGTGCCAGAAAATCCACAGGCGTGCCGTCCATTGGCAGCAGCTCGTCATATGTCTGAGGCATGTAGAAGCAGCGAATATCCGTCCTCTGCAGCAGTATGTCCGATATGAGCCGTAACAGAGTCGTCTTGCCTGCGCCGTTTCTGCCTATCAGTGCGATATGCTCCGAGGCGTTGACGTCAAGTTCGATATCCCTTGCCAACACCCTGCTTCCAACGCAGAGACAGGGGAGGCGCAGCCTCAATATCTCCTTGCGTGGCGGCAGCTTCACCTCCGGTAGTGTGCAGAACATTGTCAGCTCCGTCACAGGAGCTTCGGTCAGCTCCGCACGCTCCCTTTCGAGCCGCCGCTCCATGCTCTTTACGGAATGCATCTTTTTCTTCAGAAGGCGGCCGCCGCTTGGATCGCCTCGGGATATGTTTCTTTGCGCAGCTTCCACCTTTTCGTATATCTCACGCCAACGCTCCTCCTTCTTCCTCTGCTCGTCAAGCTCATTGCGTGCGACCTGCGCCTGATGCGCCATACCCCTCTCCCGAGCATCGATGTACTCTTGATATGGAACATTGGCGACCGTATGGCGGCAGACCTTCTTGTGGTGTATGTGCTCAAGATGTATCACCGAGTCGGCGGTGTTTTCAATCAGCGTCTCATCGTGGGATACGAACAGCACCGCACCATCAAACCCATTTATAAAGCCCTCAAGCCATTCGAGCGTTTCTAAGTCGATATCGTTCGTGGGCTCATCGAGCAGAAGAACATCGGGCTCGGTGAGCAGTATGCGGAGCAGCTGCAGCTTGACCCTCTCGCCGCCGGAGAGGGTCGAGACCGTTCGGTCGCTCCACGGGAGCTCCGTTTGCAAACCGAGCCTTGTGCAGAATGCGGCAGCCGTTCTGTGATCCCCAATGCAGTCGGCAAGATACTCATATACGGACAGCTTTCGCAGTTCCGGGGGTATCTCCTGTAGGAGAAGTCCAAGCCTGTGATTGCCACACAGTATCTGGCCTGAGTACTCGGCATAGCCCTCCACGAGCGTTGGGTCAAATATCAGCTTGAGCAGCGTGCTCTTGCCGTTGCCCTCCTCGCCTATTATGACGGTTCTGTTACCCCTGTTGAGCGTGAACGACAGACCGCTGATGAGCTTGCGGCCGTTTTTTATCATGGAAATGGTTAGATCTTTTACTTGAAGCATGGCAAAGTCCTTTCATGACGGTTTGGCGATATCAAAACACACCGTGACTAATGCACGGAAATGCCTGCAACATCAGTTCAAACGATCACTCAGTTCCTCAAGCCACTGCCCTCATTTCTTAGCGTACAGGTAGGCGTTTTTCTCCTTGCCCACCCTTTGGAGCACACCCATGTCAAACAGCGTGCGCGCCATCGCACCTGCGATATTATACCCGATTTTCAGTCCGTTTGCAAGCGTGCGTACAGTAAACGGCTCCGCTATATCCGGCAGCAGTGCGATGTAGTCCTCTGCGGTACAAAGCTCCCTCTCCCACAGAAGCTCAGTGGGCACACGCTCAAACCGCACAGCACCCCAACGCTTGAGGTCAGGACTCCTCCCCGTGAGCAGGCGGTATTCATCCCCCTTAAGCCCGATGATACGAAGCTGCGCGCGGCGCATGCTGTTGCGAATGTGGATGAGCTCCCCGAACACATCGCATATCTGCCCATGGCGAGGGCTTTTTCGCCCTCCTGATATCTCCCCCGACACGGGATCTATCCAAAACACACGTTTCTCTACTATCAGGGGACATACGACCGTCACCTGATACTCGTCGGGATATGCCCTCAGCTTTGCCGCAAGCGGATGCATGGAGCCCGTCTGTATCTCAAATATGCCGTCCTCATTCAGAATGTCGGCAAAGTATCCGCCTATGCCTATTTCGTGGTGGGTCTCGTCGGGATCAATGTAGTATTTCAGCGCCGAGTGCAGGAGCTTTTCTCCAAGCATGCCTATGCCCTCCTTTTTGCGGAGATGGGCACGGACGACTGCGGCTTCAAAACGAACGGTATCCATTGGGTAAAATATCGGGCGGGCAAACCGACTGCCCACCCGATGTGATGAACGGTATGGTTTTACAGAGCCTCGACTATGGTGGCAACGCCCATGCCGCCGCCTACACAGAGCGTGGCGAGGCCGAGCTTTTTGCCGCTGTGCTTCAGCTCGTACAGCAGCGTCACCAGTATGCGGCAGCCGCTTGCGCCAATTGGGTGACCAAGGGCTATGGCGCCGCCGTTGACATTCACCCTGTCCATATCGAAGCCCAGCTCCTGAGCGACCGCAATGGACTGTGCGGCAAACGCCTCGTTTGCCTCTATACGGTCGATCTGGGAGAGCTCAAGGCCGCTCTTTGCAAGCGCCTTACGGGTAGCGGCAACGGGGCCTATGCCCATCACGGAGGGCTCAACGCCTGCGCTTGCGCCGACTATGAAGCGTGCCATGGGCTTAACGCCAAGTTCTTTGGCCCTGTCTGCGCTCATTATGACGACCGCAGCCGCACCGTCGTTTATGCCGGAGGCATTGCCTGCCGTGACGGTACCGTCCTTCTTGAAGGATGGACGCAGCTTTGCCAGCGCCTCTATCGTGGTGGAGGGACGATTGTGTTCATCCTTCTTGAACTCTACTGTCTCCTTCTTTATCTTGACGGGAACGGGCACTATCTCCTCATCGAACTTGCCGGCCTCCTGGGCGGCGGCGGCATTCCTTTGAGAGCGAAGGGCAAACTCATCCTGCATCTGACGGGTGATGCCGTACTGCTCGGCAACGTTCTCCGCAGTGATGCCCATGTGATAATCATTGAACGCCTCCCAAAGGCCGTCCTTGACCATCATATCAACGAGATCTGCGTTCGGCATGCTCATGCGGTAGCCGTAGCGAGCCTGAGGTATACAGTAGCCGGTGGCGCTCATGTTCTCCATGCCGCCGACGACCATGACGTCGGCATCTCCTGCATCTATCATTGCGGCGGCAAGGTTGACCGCCTTGAGGCCGCTTCCGCAGACGTTGTTGATGGTCAGCGCAGGGATCTCAACGGGGATACCGGCATTGACCGCCGCCTGGCGGGCAACTGACTGGCCCTGACCGCCCTGGAGAACACAGCCCATAATGACCTCATCAACATCGGTGGGAGCTATGCCTGCGCGGCGGACGGCCTCCTTGATGACTATGGAGCCAAGGGTGGTGACGGGGACGTCCTTAAGAGAACCGCCAAATGCGCCGACGGCGGTACGGACAGCACTGGCAATTACAATTTCCTTCATAATTCCATTCCTCCTATATGATAGATTATACAAGGTTTTTTGAAGGGCAGGGAACCCTCGCCCTGCCCTGAAAAGCTTATTCGCCTATATCCATGAGCTTGAGGTTCTCGGGGATGATGAGCTTTGCGTCGGTAGCCGCCTGAACCTGCTCAACGGTGTAGTTGGGGTTGATCTCCTCCAGCACGATGCCCTCATCCGTCACACGCATGAAGCCCATCTCGGTGACGATGATGTCAACGACCTCAGCGCCGGTAAGGGGATATGTGCACTCCTTGACGATCTTGGGCTGACCCTTCTGGGTGTGCTCCATTGCGATGACGACCTGCTTTGCGCCGGTGACAAGATCCATTGCGCCGCCGATGCCGCCCATCTTTTTACCGGGAATGCACCAGTTGGCAAGGTTGCCCTTTTCATCGACCTGGAACGCGCCGAGTATGGTCATGTCGATGTGGCCGCCGCGGATGGCGCCGAAAGAGTCGGTGCTGACTATGAACTGCGCACCGGGGTTGACGGTGATACGCATACCGCCGGCATCGACTATATCATCGGTGCCCTGTCCCTCGGGAGCATAGCCGCCTGCGCCAATAATGCCGTTTTCGGCGTGGATGACGAGGTTGACGCCCTCGGGCAGCCAGTTGGCAACGAGCTGGGGAACACCGATGCCGAGGTTGACGACCTCGCCGTCATGAAGCATCATTGCGATGCGCCTTGCGATCAAATTCTTGTTATCCATAAGATTTACTCCTTATCATCCTTCTTGGGGATCTGTACCACCGCATTAACATATATGCCTGAAACGGTGACGAGCTCCGGGTCGATTGCGCCAACGGGAACGATCTCCTCCGCCTCGCAGATAACATAATCGCAGGCGGTGGCCATGGCTGCATTGTAGTTCTTTGAGGAACCCTTCATGAACACATTGCCGAACTCATCCGCAACGGCGGCGTGTATGAAGGCGACGTTGCCGCGCAGAGCGGTCTCCATGAGGTACTTGCGCCCGTTGAACACACGGGTTTCCTTCCCCTCCTCGATTATGGTGCCGACGCCGGTCGGGGTGTAAAATGCCGCAATGCCGAATCCGCCGGCACGGATGCGCTCGGTAAGCGTGCCCTGAGGGTTGATGTGCAAACAGGCGGGATTAGCCTTGTACATGGCCTGCGCAGCCTCGTTGCGTACTATCCATGTGCAGATCAGCTCGTCTACCTGACCTGCCCAGAGTATCTTGGAAAGGCTGGATGTGTAATCGCCCATGTCGTTATTTACAAGGGTAAGATGCCTTGCGGGATGCCCCACAAACTGGGAGAGAAGGTATTCGGGGCTGCCGCACTGCAAAAAGCCTCCGACCATCAGTGTGTCGTAGTCCTTCACATGGGAAAGAGCTTCCGACGCGGTAATGACTTTGTTCATATTTCCTCCTAAAAGTAAATTCGGCAATGAAAAATTGCACATAGATCCAATAATGGCATTGTACCCATACGCACAAAATATGTCAATCAGAAAGTTTGGCCGCAGTGCATACGCAGATGAATATATTTGTTTTCCGCCGATATTATAAAGAACGCAGGTATGCCTTCAATTCGTCGGATATTCTTCGGCTTTCCAACGCCTTGCGTATCGCCCTCATGTGGGTCCATTTGTCAAGCAGATGTCCCTCAAAATAGGGGAGAGTCGCATCCTTCTGCTTGGCAAGCGCCGTTGCAAAGAACCAGGCCCGCATCATGTTGACATAGTATTCCGTACTTGAGATGCTTGCAACAAGCTCCAAATAGCGGGGGTTGAACCCATCGCCAAGACGGTATCGCATGAGCATACCCATGCCGTAGCGTGAGACATAGGGCATGGGGGAGACTACCCACTCCAAAACATGCGGCATAAGCCTGTCGACACGCTTTGCAAACACCTTGGGAGATACCGAGTCGCAGGTCGCCCAGTTATCTACAAATGGAAGGAGCCGTTCCGTCTGCCGCAATGCCTCATCGAAATCGGGTATGCGGGATATCAACGCCCCGTGCAGGTTAAGCTCCTCATAATATCCATGGGGCAGTATCCCTATGAACTCCTTTGCCTCTGCCGTGCCGTATAATTCCTTCGCAAATTGCACGAGCGCAGGCGTCCTGACTCCGATTATCCGCCCACGCTCCACCGAGGGCACCAGACCGGATATAAAATCTCCGTATTGCTCGTCCTGCATGGCAAACAGCCTTGAGCGTATGTATCCGAGTGCATCCTCCATACCCGAATTATAACGTATGATACGCTATTGTGCAAGCAGCCTACGCCATGCTATAATGCCTTAAGAAACACAAAGGCGGAAGAGACATGTCCGACACAGACATATATGAGGAAACGAAAAGGCTCGTGCTACGCCCCGTGACGGAGGACGACTACAATGTGTTCGTCAGCGGATACGCAGACTGTCTCCCCTCAAAGAACCGCTTTGACGAGGGCTGCTTCGACACGGGATTTATGACACGGGAGTGGTATGCCAAGCTGCTCGAACGCCGCAGGCGTGAGGCGGAGGAGGACTACTCGTACATGCTGAACGTATTCCGCAAGCAGGACGGAATATCCGTGGGCTACTGCGACATAACCCCACATTACAGGGAGAATTTTCAGTACGCAAGGATAGGCTACACCATCCACAACCCTTACTGGGGCATGGGCTATGCCACGGAGACCGTTGCGGCAATGATAAACATAGGCTTCAACACACTGAGTCTGCACCGTCTGGAGGCACATGTAAACCTCGACAATCCGGCATCGAAGCGTGTGCTGAAAAAGGCAGGCTTCGCATTTGAATGCGTCCGCAAGGCGTTCATACTGGAGAACGGCGTCTGGACGGACAACGAGGTCTACTTTATAAACAACAATAACTGGAGGGGGGTGATCTATCCCTTGCGCTTCTGACACCGTCAGTTTCGACGAACACAACATTCATCGCTATGGCGATTGCAACACGTTCTTCTGATACTGCCCTTAAATGTTTTGTTATTTCAAACCAATTACAATATATTATCAATACACAACATAAAACTATTGACATTTCGCACATAACGGCATATTATAATGAATACATTGAGCGCTGTCGTGCTGCCGGTCGTTCCGGAGTAAATTTTGATGCATGCGTTTAGTCACTTGTCGTTCGGTTTCCGGTGTTAAAGGGGGTCATTGTGGGAACAGGTACACAGAAAAAGCTGAAAACTGCCATTATTGTGCTTACAGTGCTGCTGTTTGTGAGTTTGGCTGCTCTTGCGGCGGTTCTCATCCAAGACTACATCTCGGCAAAGTATTCCAAGCGGGCCATTGTGCCGGACAACATCCTGAACGACTCAACAAATTCTTCGCATATCGATCATACAGGCATTTCTGCAGAGGGCTCGCAAGGCGCGCCGCCGACCGCTGCTGTTTATGCTTCCGCTCTCGATGGGGCATATCTGCTTTTGCCAGGTGGCAGCCCCGTGCCTGCACGGGACGAGGTCGTTGCGACTACGCTCACACTGTTTAATTTGAACCCCGGGGACAATGCCCCGTTTCAGGTTGGCAATATGTTCCCCGGCGATGCCGTCACGCAGTATTATCGTGTGCGGGTCTGTCATTCCCAATCGGTGATCCTGCGCTTCAATGCCGATATCCATACCGGCGGAGAACTCCTTGCGGAGGTTCTCAAGTGCCGCATTGATCTTCCTGAAGCAGGTCTGACCCTATATGACGGCCTTATGAAGGACATGCCCGACGCATTGGAGCATCCGCTTCCCGCCGAGGGGAACACGACTGATGATGTCTACTA
This sequence comes from uncultured Clostridia bacterium, assembly GCA_944336475.1. Lineage (GTDB taxonomy): Bacteria > Bacillota > Clostridia > Christensenellales > CAG-138 > CALVLD01. Next base: position 49,814 of record CALVLD010000003.1, on the reverse strand, counting down.
CGAGATAACGGCATATCTTGATACGAGCGTCGATAATGCGTATATGCGCCTTTCCCTTACGGCCGATTTCAACTGGTGGGTGGAGGAGGGGCTCGCCCCTCCGCATACGGATGGCGCTCCCGCCGTACTGCCGTGGGTGTTAATGGCGGTTGCCGTCACATCGCTGATTTTGATAATACTGCTCCGCAAGCGGCTGAGGGAGGGGTGTGAGGACGATGCGTAAAACAGCAAGGACGTCAAGACGGCTGTTCGGCGGTGTGATCGCAGTTATCGTGTTGGCTCTGTGCCTGTGTGTAGCAACCGGTGCGCTTGTGTGGGCGTCCGTCTCGGTGGGTAACAACATATTCCAAACGGGCATGGTCGACATCAATCTGAATAACGGAGCGCCTGTCATTCAAGAGCACGAGTTTCTGTTTGAGCCCGGCATCACCGTTGAAAAAGACTTCTTCATTGAAAACAACAGTACCTTCGACGTCTATTATAAGCTCTATTTCGATAATGTGGAGGGCGGTCTTGCCGATGTGATGGAGATCACCATATTCAACGGTGAAACGATACTGTATTGCGGTACCGCCGCAGAGCTTGCCGGGGAAGATATGGCGGCGGCGGATGACACGCTGCTTGTCGGGGAGCGACGTGATCTGAGGATACGCTTCTATTTCCCGCATGAGACGGGCAATTTTACCCAAGGGCTTGGGCTGAGCTTCGATCTTTGCGCTACTGCGGTTCAGACGAAGAATAACCCCGACAGACTCTTCGACTGATCTTGAATCAAATATGCTTCCGCCACCGTGGCGGAGTTAGGAGCTCAATTTGAAAAAGGCATGGACTATCATTAAAAGAGCGGTGGTGTGGCTTCTGGTGGCCGCTGCTATAGGTATGATGATATTCACCATCGTTGCAGTGACGACGTTCGACAAGAAGGACAGAAAGATTTTCGGATACATGGCCCTCACGGTCGAATCTGATTCAATGGCGGCCACGGACTTTGCCGCTGGCGACGTCATCTTCATCAAGGACGTCGACCCGGCTGAGCTAAAAGTTGGCGACATTATCGCATTCATCTCACAAAATCCCGTTAGCTTCGGGGATACGGTCACCCATAAGATCCGTAACCTCACAACTGATGAAAACGGCGATGCGGGCTTCATCACCTACGGTACTACCACCGGGACCAGCGATGAGGATATCGTGACATACGACTTTGTGTTGGGCAAGTATGTAGGACATATTGCAAAGGTGGGCTACTTCTTCGACTTCCTCAAGTCGACGCCCGGCTACATAGTGTGCATATTGGTACCGTTCGTTGCGCTGATAGTATTACAGGTGGTCAACTGTATCCAGATATTCCGCCGCTATAAGAAGGAGCAGACGGAGCAGCTCGAGGCCGAGCGGGCAAAGCTGGAGGAGGAGCGCGCCGAGAGCAAACGCATGATGGAGGAGCTTCAGGAGCTGAGAGCTCAGCTTGAGCGGCAGCAGGTACGGACACGCAGCGAGCCTGAGTCCGTCGAGAAGCAGTATGGAGATATCTCCTCTGAGAACCAGGGGCAGTAGGGAACATGCATATATCATGATGTAAGCGGCTTGCAGGCCGAATACATACAAGCTATCCATAAAAACTGCAAAGGAGGAAAAAACATGGATAACAGGAAACTCACAAAGCGTGCGCTCGTCGCAAGCGTGCTTGCGGTGCTCATCTGCATCGTAATGCTCGTTGGCACCACATTCGCATGGTTCACCGACAACGTCATCAACTCCGGCAACAAGATACAGGCCGGTACGCTCGACATCGAGCTTGAGGAGCTGGTCGACGGTGAATTTGTTCCCGTAGGCGAGGAGCCCATATTCAACTATGAGCTCTGGGAGCCCGGTTACAGCGATTATGCGATGCTCAAAGTAAAGAACAACGGCAGCCTTGCCCTTAAGTATGCTCTTAGGATTATCGCAAACGGCGATGCGGGCATCCTGGGCGATGTTATCGACGTCTATTTCATGCTTGGCGACGAGGCCATTTCGGCGCCCGAGAGCTTTGAAGCTGCCTTGGAAGCCGGATATGTAAATGTCGGCACTCTTAACGAGCTAATCGCCGATGAGGACGGCGCCGCATACGGCTCACTGCTTGCAGGAGAGAGCGTCTATGCAGGCATCGTTCTGCACATGCAGGAGGAGGCCGGCAATGAGTATCAGGGCCTTTCCGTAGGCACGACATTCGATATCTGTCTCTTTGCCACCCAGTTCACCTATGAGGCGGACGGTTTCGGCAGCGATCAGTATGATGCTGATGCAGAGTACAACTACATTATCGACATTTACGTCAATAACTTTGAGGAACTCAAGGCCGCATTTGCGTCCGCTGCAAATGGTGCAATCCCCTGTCGTATCATCCTTGGCAACGATATCCCTGTTGAGGAGACGATTAATATCATGCCGGGTACGACTGTCACACTCGACATGAACGGAAAGACCCTGACGCTGGCAAAGGATGAGGAGGGCAACTTCCCCGATCCCATGTTTGATATGAAGGGCACGGACTTCGGCCTGTCTGCGGACAATATGTCGAACCTGACCATTACGGGTAACGGTACAGTCGATCTCGAGGACAACTATTACGCCAGCTTCATTTTCCCTCGCGGCAATGTAACGATTGAGAACGGCAGCTTCCTGAGGGATCAAGCTGCGGACGCCGAATATGGAAGCTATTTTGTGGGCATCAGCGGAGGAATTGGCAGGCTCATCATATATGACGGCTACTTTGACGGCGGCTACTATGCGGAGGGCGACTGCTTTAATAACTGCCGCAACCTGCTCAACTGCAGTTGGGGTCAGTATATTCGGGTATACGGCGGCACATTTGTTGCCCAAAACCCTGCATGGGCAGATGAGGGCATGGCAATCTACTGCCCACACTGCAAGGACGACGCAGTTGAAGACGATACCGATACGCATGGCTACTGTCAAGGCATATTCCTTGAGGGGCAGGTCTGGAACGACTTCAGCGGCGAGCTCCCTGCGGGTTACACCGTAACCGAGAGCGTTACCGAGGATGGTCGCCCCACTTACACAGTAACATACGTTGCGCCGTGATTAACTCTGTCGCCGCCTGCCCTTCGGGGTGGGCGGTGACGCCTGCGCAAGCGGCTTAAACTAAATAATGGAGGGGGAATGCTGTATGATCAAGCCCGGCGCCTATTCCGAACAAAAGGCAAAGGACGATGGTAGGGGGGCTGCGCTTGCAGAAAGCGCTTTTTCTCGTTTGATCTTGATTTCTTTGGTCGGGATCATGTTATGCTTTATCTGCCTTACAGGGCTTACATGGGCGCTGTTTTCCCACAGCATTACCAACGAAGGCAATCGTGTGCAGACCGCCCGGTTTAGCGCCGCAGTGACCGTTTTGAATAGCGAAGGGGTTGCCCTGACCATCGGTGACATGGGCTACACATTGGCTGCCGGCGGTACGTATACTGTCTCCATCACTGCCGATGGCACCGCATCCACAGGGCACTGTATCATTATGCTTGATGGAGACTGCTGTATGACGGATGCACTTGCATCAGGAGATGCCGTCTGCTTTACCGTGGATTGCTCTGCAATGGAGACCGATGTGACCCTTGCGATCTCCTCGCGCTGGGGGGTATCGGGTGAAGTGCTCGAAACTGTTGCCAATGGAGAGACCATTGTGCCTGGCGGCCCCGGAGACGACTCAAATGTACCCGATATAGGCGCACCCGGCCTGATTGATCCCGATGATGGCATGAGCTGATATCCGATAGCTGCTTAATGACATGATGAGCAATGCCGTACACTGCCGCCCGGCACGGGGCGGTCAGCGTACAGGCATTTTTATATGTCCGTAAATGACAAAACGAGCTTGATACCGTATTCAATGTGAACGGCGCAGATGGTATGCAACGTTTGGAGGCCGATGGGTTCAAACAAATAACGCCTTTACGCATGAAGCTGCTTTCCCCTTGCAAAACCGTTGAGACGTGATATAATAATTTACCAAATATGCTTTTTGTACAATGCTGTGCACCAGGGGGTGGTTTTAATGCCTGAGACTGTCGTCTTTTCGGACGACTATGTTTGGTCGTCGCTAATCCAGCTTGCGATAATCGCCATATCGGTCATCGCCGGTAATATACTCAGAAGGAAGCTGCCGTTTTTGCGGAGGCTGTTCATTCCGTCCGCAATAATCGGAGGGTTCTTGGTGCTTTTGCTCAAGCAGATACCGGCGGTAAAGGGCGTCATAGACGACTCTCTGATGCAGATAGTCACATATCACTGTCTGGGGCTTGGTTTTGCGGCAATGGCATTTAAGACCGTCAAGAGCGAGCGAAAGGTCTCAACCATGAAGATCGTCGAGAGCGGCGCCATAATGGCGGGCTCATATCTCCTGCAGGCGATAGTGGGGCTTGTCATATCGATAGCATTCTTCCTGATAGGGGATTACTACTATGCCGCAGGGCTCATACTGCCCATGGGCTTTGGCCAGAGCACGGGCAGCGCGCTGAGCTGGGGCAGCAATTATGAGGCAAACTACGGCTTTGAAGGCGGAGCCAACTACGGCCTTGCCGTGGCTGCAATAGGCTTCATAGTGGGCAGCGTGATAGGCGTGGTATACCTCAACATAGCTCACCGCAAGGGGCTGGTAAAGCTGCGCCATGCCGAGTCGGAGGATCCCGAAAACATCGTGTATTCCGAGGCGAACGAGATCCCCTGTACCGAGAGCGTCGATAAGCTGACCATACAGCTCTGCCTTGTGATGCTGGCATATGCGCTTGCATACGGACTCATGAGGCTGCTGAGCCTCGTGCCCGTAAAGGCGATAGGCGATCTTGCGTGGGGGTTGAACTTCCTCTGGGCACTGGTCGCCGCATTTGCGATAAAGACGCTCATGGGCATAATGGCGAAGCACAAGATAGTTAACCGTGTATACATAAACAACTACATGATGGACAGGATAAGCGGACTCATGTTCGACGCGATGATAGCCGCAGGCATATTGGCGATAGACATCGAGCAGGTCTATGCAAACCTGCCCATGCTCATAGTGACCTGCGTGATAGGTACGGTGACGACATTCATATATGTCCGCATGGTTACAAAAAACACCTACAAGGGCTATGAGATCGAGAGCTTCCTCACCAACTTCGGCACGGTCACCGGTACGGTGAGCACGGGCATGATACTCCTTCGTGAGATCGACCCGGGCTATGTGACCCCGGCTTCGAGCAACATAGTGCTGCAGAACATACCGTCCATTGCACTGCTTGCGCCGCTGCTCCTGACGCTCGGCTTTGCCGGAAGCAGTTTTGAAAACACACTCATAATGCTCGGCGTGTACACGGTGCTGTTCACGGCATACACACTGTTCCTGTACCGCAGACGGATATTCAAAAAGCGCTATGCCGACAAGCCTGAGGAAGCATGGAAAAGGTGACTGAAAAACCCAAGAGGCGAAGCGATGCGTACTATAAGAGCGTGTATTCGCTGTTCCTGCCGCTGTTCCGCCTTGCGGCTTGGATGTTCTTCGGCATACGCGCCGTGGGGAGAAAGCTCACCGAGCCCTCGCTGATACTCTCCAACCACACCACGGATCTGGACTTTCTTGCGGTGTCGGCACATATACGCACCCATCACTATATCGTCTGCAGCGAGCATGTTACTGCAATGGGTTTGTTCGGCAAACTGTTTGACCGCTGGTTCAATCCTATAAAGGTGACAAAGGCCGGCAACAAATCTCCCGGCGTGATGGACATATTCCGCCGCATACGCAATGGTGGCAGCGTGCTGCTTTTCTGCGAGGGCAGGCTGAGCCATAACGGGATGACCACCGAGATAACCCCGTCAACGGCGGTGCTTGCAAAACGCCTTAAGTGCAACGTGGTGACATTCCGCACCGTGGGCGGCTTCTTCAAGGAACCTCGGTGGCAGACGTATATCAACGGCGGCCGGCTGTTCGGCTCCGGCATAGTAAACGAGTACAGCGCCGCAAAGGTTGCCGCCATGACAGAGGACGAGCTCTACGCCCACATATGCGAGGAGCTTTTCGTCGATGCCTATGCGGAGCAGCGCAGGCGTATGCAGCCATTCCGCTTCAAAAGGGGCATCGAGGATATAACCAGGTACTATGATGTCTGTCCCAAGTGCGGCTGTGTGGATACGTTGAGCGCCAAGGGCATGACTGTCGAATGCACCTGCGGCTATAAGATGCATATGGATGAGCTCGGCTTCCTCCACGGCATGCCGCAGATTGTCGGCACCGCAGCGGAATGGGAGGCTGTGCAGACGGAAGTATACCTCAAGGCGTTCCGAGAGGGGCGATTCTTCACCGACAGCGGCGTAAGGCTGTACAGGATAGACAAGGGTTTCAAAAAGAGCATGCTCCTCACGGACGACCTCACAAGCTCTGCCGAAGGCTTTGCCGTGGGGGATGCGAAATTCTGCTTCTGCGATATGCCCCTGCCCGAGATACTCAGTGGCGGACGGGAGATGGAGTTCACAGCCAACGGCATTAATTACATGATAGAAAAGGACGGCGCCTGCCTCAATAAGTACCGCGAGCTCTACCTCTGGTGGAAAAACCCACTGGATTACGCAAAACAGCCGGCAGTCAACAGGCACAGGCCGCACATCCTTGCCGCAAGACCGGCATAAGCATCCCTGCCGCCTCAGTAGGAAGGCGGCATTCATTTTTGCGGTCACTCTTCCGTATTCATCCACCTGCGCTGTGCGTCGCTCCGACGGCGGTACACGACAGCGGCGGCGAGGGAACGAGGGACGAGTCTGCCGAGCCCGGCGAGCAGACGGTTGAACACGCCCGGAACATACAAAGTCCGCCCACGTAGAGCACGGTCGACAGTCCTTCGGGCAACGCTCTCAAGCGCATTCGTGGTCACATCTCCCCAGAACCCCTGCGCAGCTATCTTTTTCGTCGCCTTTGGCGTGGTCTCCATGCCGGCGGGGCAGAGGGTCAGCACATTCACGCTATCGGCCTTCAGCTCCTGCCGCAGAGCCGTTGCAAAGTCTAGCAAAAAAGGCTTTGATGCGGCATATTCAGCCTTGAGCGGCATGGGGAACATGGAAGCAAGGCTCGACACGAACACAACGGTAAATCTGACCTTGTTCCGTCTGCCGAGCATGGCGTGGGTGATGCGGAGAGTTGCAGCATCGTTCAGACTGATGATCTTAACCGACGCCTCCCTGTCCTGCGTCAAAAAACCACCCTCAAAGTCTATCCCGGCAACATTTATAAGCATATCGAACGCAAGCCCCATGCGGTCGATGTCGGCAAGCATAATGTCTACAGCCGAAGCATGGGTCAGATCGCACGCATGAGTGATGACATTCACCCCGAATTGACGTTTTATGCCGAGTTCTATGGACTCGAGACCGTTTGGAGCAATATCCGTAAGAAAGAGATCATACCCACGGCTGCCGCATTCGACTGCGATTGCACGGCCGAGACCGCCGGCTGCTCCTGTGATCATCACATTCATGCTATACCTCCCCAAAGCGCACGCCGCAGAGCTTTTCCGACAGCTCAAACAGGCGTAGTGCATTTTCCGACGTTACTTCACGACTGCACTCCAGTTCGCCGCAGCGATAATAGTTCAGGCTGCTTGGCATTGCAGAGGAGGGAATACGTCTCCGCAGGCACGGATGCATCCGTGCCGTGGGGCTTGCGGAAGCTCCACACGAACTTCACAATGCCGCCGGATTTGTCGCCTATGGCTGTGTTCACAAGACCCGGGTCGACGGCATATGCACGAAGCCCCTCTTCAGAATAGCGGTCGTTCAACCCTTTTGCAAACAGTATGTCGCACAGCTTGGACTGCTTGTATGCGGTCAAGGGATTGTACCTTCTGCGGAGCATGACATCGTTCCAATGCACCTTTATGCCCATGTGGGATCTGCTTGCGGTCATCAGCACCCTGCCGCCGTGCAGAAGTGCGGGAAGCAGTCTGTGGGTGAGCAGGAATCCTGCCAGATAGTTGAGCGCAAACTGCTGTTCGTAGCCATCCTCCGTGGTGGTGTAGCGATTTCTTGCGCAGCCGGCGTTGTTTATCAGTGCGTACAGTTTCCCAGCGGAGACCTCGCCGAGCCAAGCATTTATCTCGTCTGCAACCCTGTTCACCTCACGCTGCTGCATGAGATCTCCCACGAACCACTTTACATCGGGTACATCGACTCTTTCACAGCCCTCTGCGGTACGGCTCACCCCTGCGACACGGTATCCCTCACGGGATAAAAGGCGCAGAACCTCCATGCCAATGCCCGATGTGGCGCCGGTGACTACAACTGTTTTCATGCTATGCTCCTTTCAGGTGCGGCCGGTGTCCCTTAAGGGCGCGCGGCAGGCCAGTGATATCAGACGGAGTAATTGAACCAGCCCCAGGCATGCCAGAACTCCAACGAGCCTGCGGATACGGCACATATAACATAGGCAAGCATGAATGCCGTCGCAAAAACCGCCATGGATATCTGCACTACCGTGCGGAGCCTGCGCTTTGCCTTGGGACAGAGCCGTACGCTCACGGCAATAGGCGGCAGCGTTGCTTTGCCCGAGGCGGAGGCCAAAGCATTGCTGTGGAACCTCCCGAATGCACGCATGAGCTGCTTAAGGAATGCGCCATAGTAGATGCTCCCTACCGCACTCAGCGCCGCAAGCGCAAGCAATGCAATGCCGAATACCACCGCACAGCCATAGGGCATTTCGGGTATCATGGAGAATGTGTTCAGCCCACCGACAAGGCACACTGCAAGCGCCGTGAATGCAACGATGCATGCCGCCATCACTATCTGCCATGCCGCAAGGAGGGTGAAGAATATTCCCGCAAACAGATCGGTAAAGCATAGTCCGATCACCGTAACGACCTTTCTGCCGCCTGCGGAAACGCTTGCGCCATCAAACTGTGCCGCAAGCGCCGAGGGATCGCCGAGCCTTGCCGCTATCTCCTCCTCGGTGTAGCCGTCTGCCAGCTTAAATGAAAAGTGCTGTTCGTATTCGTTCGCAACATCCGCAGCATCGGCAACATTGCGCCTGCCAAGCTCATGGCTGAGCTTTGTCAAGAATTCGTTTTTAGTCATTGCCGCCGTCCTCCTTCAGGATATTTTCAACCGTTTCCGCAAAGCGCAGATATTCCGCGCGCTCCCTCTCATAGCTCTCCCTCCCGAGAGCGGTGAGGGTGTAATACTTGCGAGGCGGCCCTCCGCTTGCCTCCTGCAGATATGTGCCGAGCATGCCGTCCGCCTTTAACTTGCGAAGTATCGGGTATACTGTGCCGTCCGCAATCTCGATATGGTCTGACAGATACTCCGATATCTCATACCCGTATCGATCGTGCTTGCGGAGCAGTGCAAGCACGCAGAGCTCCAGAACGCCCTTCTTGTATTGTGTGTTCAAATAAAGCCTCCTTTGCAACTAACTTTAGATTACTATTGAATAATAACTAGTAGTGAATCAAAAGTCAATACTATAAAATAATATATTTTTAGCTCCGGAGGCTCCGCACGGGTCAAAGTGATAAAAAGGGAGAGAATATTTGAAAAAAACGCTTGTTTTTTTCTGAAACAAATGATAAACTACGTGGGATTTTTCGTCGGGATGCGGCGCCCTGCGCAGGGAGCATACCTACGGAGGATACTTGATAAAAATAACTCTCTGTATATTTTGAAAGGAGTAACGATGGAATACACTCGAGAAATCAACGAGATGCACTGCGTCGCAAAGGGAGCAGTGCATGATCCTGCTCCCATCCCCGAGGAGGGCAAGTGGGTCAAGGCAAAGACGATCGACCAGATCAGCGGTCTGTCGCACGGCGTGGGCCGCTGTGCGCCTCAGCAGGGAGCCTGCAAGCTGACGCTCAACGTTAAGGAGGGCATCATTCAGGAGGCTCTGGTCGAGACGATAGGCTGCAGCGGCATGACGCACTCCGCCGCAATGGCGTCGGAGATACTTCCCGGCAAGACCATACTCGAGGCAATGAACACAGATCTTGTATGCGACGCCATAAATGTCGCCATGAGGGAGATATTCCTCCAGTTTGTGTACGGCCGCACGCAGAGCGCGTTTTCCGAGAACGGCCTGCCCGTGGGCGCAGGCATGGAGGATCTGGGCAAGGGTCTCCGCTCCCAGGTCGGCACCATGTATGGCACAAAGGCCAAGGGCGCAAGGTATCTTGAGATGGCGGAGGGCTATGTCACACGCATCGCTCTCGATGCCAACGATGAAATAATCGGCTATGAGTTCGTCAGCATAGGCAAGATGATGGACGCCATTAAGAAGGGTATGGAGCCAAATGAGGCGTATGCAAGGTTTACCGGCGTCTACGGCCGCTTTACCGATGGCGTCAAGTACATCGACCCCCGCAGGAATTGAGGTGGCATATGATTACATTTGAAGGCTACGAAAGAAGGATCGATAAGCTCAATGAGGAGATGCCCAAGTACGGCATAAAGAGCCTCGAGCACGCCAAGGAGATAACCGACGCCGCCGGCGTCGATGTCCGCGCTATAGTCCACGGTATCCAGCCCATCGCATTTGAAAATGCCATATGGGCATACACGCTCGGCGCTGCCATAGCCATTCAGACGGGCGCCAGGTCCGCTGCGGAGGCGGCAAGCGCCATCGGCCTCGGCCTGCAGGCATTCTGCATCCCCGGCTCCGTCGCAGGCAGGCGCAAGGTCGGCCTCGGCCACGGCAATCTCGGAGCAATGCTCCTCAGCGAGGATACCCATTGCTTTGCATTCCTCGCAGGGCATGAGAGCTTTGCTGCGGCAGAGGGCGCTATAGGCATTGCGCGCACGGCCAACAAGGTTCGCAAGAACCCTCTGCAGGTCATACTCAACGGTCTTGGCAAGGATGCCGCATACATAATCGCCCGCATCAACGGATTCACATATGTTGAGACGGACTATGACCAGTACACCGATGAGCTCAAGGTCGTCCACACCCGTGCATTCTCCGAGGGAGAGCGCGCAAAGGTGCGCTGCTACGGTGCGGACGATGTCAACGAGGGCGTTGCAATAATGCGTCATGAGGGCGTGGATGTCTCTATCACGGGCAACTCCACCAACCCCACGCGCTTCCAGCACCCCGTTGCCGGCACCTACAAGAAGTGGTGCTATGAAAACGGCAAGTCCTACTTCTCCGTTGCCTCCGGCGGCGGCACGGGCAGGACCCTCCATCCCGATAACATGGCGGCGGGTCCCGCCAGCTATGGTATGACGGATACGATGGGCCGTATGCATTCCGATGCACAGTTTGCCGGCTCCTCCTCCGTGCCTGCCCATGTTGAGATGATGGGCCTCATCGGCATGGGCAACAACCCCATGGTCGGTGCGACCGTTGCAGTCGCAGTCGCCGTGGCAGAGACGATGAAATAAGCCCCGGCAAAACCCATGCGATAAACGGTCAGACGCATCCCCGTGACACACGGCGATGCGTCTGACTTTTTGCTTGAGTACGCTCAGGAACGGAACGCAGCCGTGAGCTGTTTTGTCGCCTGCGGACGCAGAATATTTATATATTGACACCTCCGACCGAATAAAAACCGTTTTTGGGCTTGCAAAACCAAGCTGTTTGGGGTACGATATGGGTCGGGGTTTTGTAGACACAAGGCTTCAAATACTACATTGCGAAAAGTGGGAGGATTTTTCGTTATGGAAATCATTTCAACGGGCGTTGCGGGCACGATGGAATCCAGCGACATCATCGTCAGGATCGAGCCCAAGGACACCGAGGGCATCGAGCTCACGCTCGAGAGTGCGGTCATGCAGCAATACGGCAAGCAGATAAAGAAGGTCATCGTCGAGACTCTTGAAGGGCTTGGCGTGACTCGCGCATATGTCGATGCGGTCGACAAGGGCGCACTGGACTGCACCGTTGCTGCGCGCACGCTTGCGGCGGCGTACCGTGGAGCGCAGAGCACCGATTTTGTTTGGGACGGAGGTGCTGAAAAATGAGCAAACTGAGGAGAAGCATGCTTTTTGTACCGGGCAATAACCCCGGCATGATAAGGGACGCACACATCTACGGATCCGATTCGATCATGTTTGACCTTGAGGACAGCGTATCCGTCACCGAGAAGGATGCTGCGCGCTTCCTCGTTTACAAGGCGCTCACGAAGCTCCATTACGGCAAGAAGGAGCTTGTCGTTCGCATCAATGACCTCAGCTCCGATCTCGGCATCGCAGACCTTGAGGCCATCGTGAGGGCTCAGCCCGATGTTATCCGCCTGCCCAAGACGGACAGCGCAAGGGACGTCATCGAGTGTGAGCGTGAGATAGAGCGCATCGAGCGTGAGGTAGGTATCCCCGTGGGTAAGACGGGCATGATGGCGGCTATAGAGAGCGCAAACGGCGTATTGAACGCCAAGGAGATAGCCTTCTCCTCCAAGCGCCTCATTGGTATCGCACTCGGTGCAGAGGATTATGTCACTGACCTCAAGACGACTCGCTCGCCCGAGGGGGTGGAGCTTATGTTTGCCCGCAGCATGATAGTCAATGCTGCAAAGGCTGCCGGCATAATGGCGCTTGACACGGTCTACTCCGATGTCAACAATGAGGAGGGCTTCATGGCGGAGGCCACACTCATCCGCAAGATGGGCTTTGACGGCAAATCCGTCATCAATCCCCGCCAGATTGCGCCCCTCCATGCGGTGTTCACCCCGAGCGAGAAGGATCTCAAGAAGGCCCGCGCCATCATGGAGGCCATTGCAGAGGCAAATGCGAGGGGCTCGGGCGTTGCCAGCCTGAACGGCAAGATGATCGACAAGCCCGTTGTTGCAAGGGCTCAGTATCTGCTTGAGATGGCGGAGCGTGCCAAGACAATCACGGTCGAGGAGGTTTGACGATTATGATAGATTTTGATTCCATACCCCGCATTAAAGAAGTTTCTGCCTGTCACGGCGTTTATGATGCCAACAACTGCGAAAGAAAGAATGTCGATCGCTTCGACGACCGCCAGAAGCACAGCGTAAAGGTGCTTCCCAGCATCGAAGAGGCTGTTCGCCGCTCCGGCCTGAAGGACGGCATGACTGTATCCTTCCACCACCACTTCCGCAACGGTGACTATATCGTCAACATGGTGATGGACGTCATTGCAAAGATGGGCATCAAAAATCTTACGGTTGCGGCAAGCTCCCTTACGGACTGCCACTGGCCGCTTATCGAGCACATCAAGAACGGCGTCATAACCCATATCGAAACAAGCGGTCTGCGCGGAAAGCTGGCAGAGGCGGTCAGCCATGGTCTGATGGATTTCCCAGTGATATTCCGCTCCCACGGCGGCAGGGCGGCAGCCATCGAATCAGGCGAGCTTCACATAGACGTCGCATTCCTCGGCGCACCCTCATGCGACCCCTACGGCAATGCAAACGGCTACAACCGTGACAGCGAGGAGGGTTCCTGCTGCGGCTCTCTCGGCTATGCCAAGCTCGATGCCCTCTATGCCGACCAGTGCGTCATAATCACCGACCACCTCGTGAGCTTCCCGAACACACCGTTCGGCATCCCCGAGTCCCAGGTCGAGTATGTGGTCGTCGTTGACAACATCGGAGATCCCAAGGGAATAATGAGCGGTGCGACCCGCTTCACCAAGAATCCCAAGGAGCTGCTCATCGCCAACTATGCAACAAAAGCCATCGAGGCAAGCGGCTACTTTGAAGATAACTTCTCCATGCAGATGGGCTCCGGCGGTGCATCGCTCGCAGTTGCACGCTTCCTGCGTGAGCGAATGATCGAAAAGGATATCAAGTGCCGCTTCGCTCTCGGCGGTATAACCGGTCAGATCGTCCAGATGCACGAGGAGGGGCTCGTCAAGAAGATACTCGACGTGCAGAGCTTCGATCTCATCGCCGCAAACTCTCTCAAGAACAATCGCTTCCATCAGCAGATAGACGCATCCTATTACGCAAGCTATGCCAACAGCGGCGCCGCCGTCAGCCAGCTTGACTTTGTCATCCTCTCCGCACTCGAGGTGGACACGGACTTCAACGTCAATGTAATGACGGGCTCCGACGGCGTCATAAGGGGCGCCGTGGGCGGCCATCCCGACGCAGCGGCCGGCGCATCCATGACGGTAGTCGTCTGTCCGCTCCTCCGCGGCAGGATACCCACCATCTGCTCGCATGTCAACACGATATGCACCCCGGGCAGGACGGTGGATGTCGTCGTTACCGATCAGGGCATTGCAGTCAACCCGCTGCGTCCCGAGCTCTATGAGCGGTTTGCTGCGGCAGGTCTGCCCGTGACCACGATCGAAAAGCTCCATGAGCGTGCCGAGAAGATTGCAGGCATCCCTGCTCCCATCGAGTACACGGATCGCATCGTAGGCGTCCTGATGTACAGGGATAACACCGTTCTGGATGTTATCCGCCAGGTCAAGGACTGATATAGTCTGATATTTGCGGGGATGCTTCCCAACGGAGGCGTCCCCACTCGTACAAAATAGGGGAGAGCTCCATGTCATTCTCTGCCAATGCCGTCACGCTGACGGGCGCACGGCTTGAAAAAACCGTTGCATTCCTTAATGGGTCGGGGCTCCGCTACGAGGGCGGCGCCGATTTTACCGTACAGATAACCGATGAATACGGCGATATCCTCGGCACGGGCAGTCTATGCGGCAATGTGCTTAAGTACATTGCGATAAGCCCTGCGCTCAGGGGAGAGGGTGGTGCGGTACAGATAGTCAGCGCACTTGTGAGCGAGGCGTATCGGCGCGGCATAACGGGGCTGTTCCTGTTTACAAAGCCATCCAACGTAGATCTTTTCAGAGGTGTGGGCTTCTTTCCCATTGTCGAAACGGCGGACGCCTGCCTCATGGAGAACAGCCGAAACGGCATCGACCGTTGGCTAACCACGCTTCAAAAGGGCTCCGGCGTTCAGGGTGCGGTCGTAATGAACTGCAACCCATTCACCATTGGGCATCAATATCTCATCAAAACGGCGGCAGAACAGGTCGATACGCTCCATGTCTTTGTGGTGAGCGAAGACAGGTCTGAATTTCCGTTTGCCGACAGGCTTGAGATGGTAAAACGAGGCACGGCGGGCATTTCCAACATCATCATCCACCCGAGCGGCATGTACATGATCTCCCATGCGACATTCCCCACCTACTTCTTGAAGGAAAGCGCTGATGCCAATACCGTAAATGCCACATTGGATGCAACTCTGTTCGGTAAGAGGATAGCCTGCAAGCTGGGTATAACACGCCGTTTTGTCGGCACCGAACCCTTTTGTGAGGTCACAAGACGCTACAACGCATGCTTGAAGCAGGTGCTTCCGCCGTTGGGCGTCGAGGTGATAGAGATCCCACGCATAGGCGGCATAAGCGCAAGCCGTGCGAGGGAGCTGTTAAAGCAAGGAACTCGTAAGGAACTTGCCGGCATGCTGCCGGAAAGCACGCTTAAGTACATCGAGGAGGAAATGAAATGCGTAAGGTTGTGATTGCGCTGCTGTGCCTGCTCATGGTCTGCATGCTTGGGATGTCGGTGTATGTATTCTACTATTATCCGAACCATGTCGCACCTCAGCAGCAATATGAGGATGCCGTAAAGCTCTATGAAAGCGGAGAATATATCCATGCGGCGGCACAGTTTGAGACAATGCTCGGCTACGCCGACTCTGCGGAATATGCCGACAGATCATGGGTATCCGCCGGCGATGCCAGTTTTGCATTGGGTGCTGAGCTCTTCGCCTCGGGCGATACCAAGTCAGCCGCCGATGCATATGTAAAGGCAAGGGCATATTACAAAAACGGCAAGGCAGATACCGCCGTGTTCAGTGCCATAGACGACACGTTCTATTCGCTCGGCGAGGCTGCTTACAGCGAGGGGGACAATCTTGCAGCAGAGATGTACTTCGGCTGTATAGAGGGCGACGGGTATTCCGATGGTATGGATGCCATCCGCCTGAACTATGCCAGGGGCTTCATGGAGCAGTATGACTATGTTTCTGCGGAGCAGGTGCTGCAATACTGCAGCCCATCTGCAAAGGAGGATGTTTCCATCTTGTGGATGGACTGCGGCAGCGCTGCGCTTGAAGATTGGGATATGGAAAATGCGGAGCAATGCTTTGCAAAGGCGCTTGCATATGCACCCGATGCGGAGGCCGCCGGGGGCAATGTAAACTCCATGTGGATTGCTGCAGGCGAAAGGGCAGTTGAGCTCGGGGACTATGCGCTTGCGGAGCAGTGCTACGGCAACAGCTCGGAGGATTTCGAGGATATAATCAAACAGAGCAGGTATGAGGAAGCGCTTCGGGAATTCGGAGCCAAAAAC
The DNA here is from genome assembly GCA_944336475.1 of uncultured Clostridia bacterium. Classification (GTDB taxonomy): domain Bacteria; phylum Bacillota; class Clostridia; order Christensenellales; family CAG-138; genus CALVLD01. Next base: position 33,531 of record CALVLD010000003.1, on the reverse strand, counting down.
TACATAATTGCGCTTGCGGCGTTCCGTGAACTGGGCGATTACAGGGATGCATCGGAATATGTTGCGCAGATCGACAGGCTGCACTCCCGAATGCTGGTTGCAGGCGGTTCGATATTCTATGCAACGCTCGAATATGACGGCTCGGTGAATATCCACGGCGACTGGGAGATATACACTGCACCCGATTGGACGGGGATAGAGAGCCTCGCCATAGGCCGCTACCGCTTCATGCTCGGCCTCCGTTCCGACGGCACGGTGGTTGGCAACGGCAACGGTACATGGGGCAACCTTGAGGTCTCTTCATGGCGCAACATCGTGCAGGTCGCCTGCGGCGACAGGCATTCTGTGGGACTAAGAGCCGATGGTACCGTTGTCGCAGCAGGAAGCAATATGTACCTCCAGCGTGACGGCGTTGCGCTGTGGTCTGACATCACCCAGGTTGGGGCAGGCGTGGGATTTACCGTTGGTCTCAAGGCCGATGGCACGGTTGTTGCCTGCGGCGATAACGCATTCGGCCAATGCAATGTCATGTTCATGAACGATATAGCACAGATAGCCGTTGGCGGTAGCCATACCGTTGCCCTGAAGAGCGACGGCACAGTGGTGGCCTGCGGCAATAATGCCAACGGCCAGTGCAATGTCGGCGAGTGGGAGGATATAGTTGCGGTATATGCAGGGCTTACCCACACCGTCGGGCTTAAGGCCGATGGCACGCTCGTCGCATGCGGCTCCAACACATACGGAGAGAGAGATGTTTCGGGCTATACCGACGTGCTCTGCGCAAGTGCAGGCGGCGGATTCACACTCATAATGCTCAAGGACGGAACAATAATAAGATTGGGATCCATAAACAATGTCGACTGAATGCACACATGACGAATGTCACGGTCTGTGCAGCACATGCGCACATGACTGCGGCAATGACAAGGAATTTATCCCCACTTCCGTCGGGGTGGAGGAGATGGCTGCCCGCCGGGAGGATAGAGCGAGGCGTCAACAGGAGCTCTTAGCAGAGTTTGAGGGCGTCGTAGTTTGCTTCACCATGAACATAGCGGGGGAGATAAAGCACACCCCTGCGATAGAGCTCTGCTTCGAGCTGGGCGTGAACGAGTTTTTGAACGCTGCGGATGAGTTCAGGGCAAAGCTCCTCCATATGGAAAGGTACGTTGCTTCCACGGGATGCGAGGCGTTTTTCGTATTCACCGGCATAGTGCCAAGGCTGCTCAAGGCAGTTGCGGTCAGGATAGAGGACGAAACTGATTTCGGACGTCTCTACGACATAGACGTGTTCGGTAGGAACGGGGAAAAGCTCCTTCGCACCGAGCCTCGCAGGTGCCTCATCTGCAAGGAGCCGGCATTCGTCTGTGCACGGAGCCGCACGCACAGCCTCGGCGAACTGAAAGAGCGGACACGCAAGCTCACATTTGAGGCTGCCGCCTATGCCGCAGCACAGTGCGCATACGATGCATTGGTTGCGGAGGTGCGCACTACTCCCAAGGCAGGGCTTGTCGATTTGAACAACAACGGCGCAAACAACGATATGACGGTGGAGACCTTCATGGCGGGCGCAGGTGCGCTGAGGCCGTTTTACTATGCAATGGCGTATGCCGCATCCTCGGATGAAGATGCCCGCATGAGCTCCCTTATAGCAATAGGTCGGGAGGCGGAGGCCTCAATGCTGGAGGCTACCGGCGGCGTCAACACCCACAAGGGAGCGATATTCTGCATTGGTCTGCTCTGCTCGGCGGTGGGCAGCATTGCCGCATCGGGTGGGCGATTCAGCCCGTACACCATACTTGAGGAGGCAAGGCGTATCGCAAATGCCCGGCCGCAGCCAACCGACAGCAGCAACGGAAGTGCCGTCAGGGAGCGGTTCGGCAACAGCCGCATAGGGGCCGATGCAGAGGCCCGCGCAGGCTTCCCCCATACCGTGAACGCATACCGGTGCATACTGGGCTTTCGCATGGCGGGCTTCTCCGATAATGATGCCTATGCGTTGGCTCTGCTCCGCATAATGGCAACGCTTAATGACTCAAATGTCTACAAACGCAGCGGCGAGGAGGGTGCAGCGTTTGTCCGCACCCGTGCGGAGGAGATACTCAAGCTCCCCGTGAACGAGCGAATCGGTGCGGTGCAGGCGTTCGATGCCGAGCTGATAGAGCGCGGCATCAACTGCGGCGGTGCAGCGGATGTGCTGGCTGCTGCTATATTCCTCGACAGATTCAACACCTATATCGGAGCATGATGCATCAAACGGGCGACAACAGACCTATTGGCGTGTTCGACTCGGGCTTTGGCGGCGTGAGCCTGCTTCGCAATGCCCTTATCGAGCTTCCGAACGAGAGCTTCATCTATTACGGCGACAACGGCAATGCCCCGTATGGCGACCGTCCGGAGGGGGAGATAAACCGCCTTGCATCCAACGCCGCAGATTTTCTGGTGCACAAGGGGGTAAAGGCACTTGTATTGGCCTGCAACACCGCAACGGGTGCTGCGATCCGCATACTTAGGCAAAAGCTCGATGTCCCTGTGGTCAGCGTGGAGCCGGCGATAAAACCTGCCTGCGAGCGTGAGGGGGATGGCAAGGTACTCATGCTTGCCACCGTTGCAACAACGAGGTTGGCACGATACAAGGCGCTTCAAGCCCGTATGCCCGACCCTTCCCGTGTGATAAACGTAGGCTGCAGCGGACTTGTGGAGAGGATAGAAAAGGGCGTGACTGACATGTACGCCTTTGATGACATACTTGATGAAAAGCTCAGTCCGTACTGGGGTATGAAGGTGGACGGCATAGTGCTTGGCTGCACCCATTTCGTGTTCATCGCAGGTGCGATCCGAGAGTACGCCAAAGCGCATTTTGATGGCGAGTGCATACTCTATGACGGCAATGCAGCAACGGCCCGTCAGCTTCACAGGGTGTTGGAAGTGGCAGGGCTGCTCTCCGGCCGCACGGCGCCGGAACGGGAGCGTGTAACTTTTCTCACAAGCGTGGATGCGCAGACGTCAAAAATAATATTCGACCGGCTGCTTAAAATGCCCATAATCTAAGAAACATATATTGCAAAAAGCAGACAGGTGCTGTATAATCGTTTGCAGATACAACAAGGAGGCGTAGCTATGAATCCAAACTCATGGGAAGTATCCTGCAGGTACAACAAGGACATTAAACTCACGGTCTCGCGTGGGCATTTTGCAACGAGTCATGCGCATGTCGATCACTACATGAGCCTGACCGCCATCCGCACCCATCACAAGATGGCAAAGCTCTCGGCACAGGAACTGGCAAAGAACTATATGACATCCTCGCCTGTGGACACCATAATCTGCCTTGAGCTGACCCAGACGATAGGCGCATTTCTTGCAATGGAGCTTGCACAGAGCGGCAACCGCAGCGTGAATGAGAATCATGACATCTGCGTTGTCACTCCGGAGATAAACTCCAACAGCCAGCTCATGTTCTCGAGTGATGTTCAGGCCCTCATACAGGACAAGAACATACTTGTGCTCATATCCACCGTATCCACGGGACGAAGCCTCAACCGTGCGTTGGAGTGCATCACCTATTACGGCGGTCATCTCGTGGGTGTTGCTGCGCTGTTCTCCGCCGTTGAGGAGTCTGCCGGCATAGTGATACGCAGCCTGTTTACACCCGACGATGTGCCGGATTATCACAGCTACCAGTCGAATGAGTGTCCCCTCTGCCAGCGTGGGCGGAAGCTGGATGGCCTTGTCACCATGAGCGGATACACCAGGATCTGAAACGACCTTAACGGGCGGGGCTTTGCGTCCCGCCTTTTATTAGTATTGGGAGGTTATAGTGGAAGCATTAAAGGAGCGCATTCGTAGGGAGGGCAGGGTGCTGCCCGGCAACATAATCAAAGTCGATGGTTTCCTGAACCATAGGGTGGACATGAAGTTCATGCACGAGATGGCAAAGGAGTTTGCCCGCTATTTTGAAGGCAGGGGTGTCACCGCCGTGATGACGGTCGAGGCGTCAGGCATACCCATCGCATCCGCTTGTGCGGATGAAATGGGCGTACCACTTATATTCGCAAAAAAAGCCAAGAGCGACAATATCGAAGGCGGCCTTTTCAGAAGCGAGGTATTTTCCTACACATATAAGAAAAAAGTCACATTGATAGTCTCTTCAGAATGGCTGAACGGCGACGACTGTGTGTTGGTGATAGATGACTTCCTCGCCAACGGAGAGGCGATGCGCGGCCTTATCGACATAATCCGTGAAGCAGGCGCAAAGCTTGCAGGCGTGGGCATTGCAGTGGAAAAGGGCTTTCAGGGCGGCGGGGACCGTCTCAGGACAATGGGTATCGACCTGTATTCCCTTGCCATAATCGAGAGAGCGGAGCCCGGCAATATAGCGTTCAGGGAGTGACCCTATGGAACGAATCGCAATAATCGATTTTGGAGCGCAGTATAATCAGCTCATTGCCCGGCGTGTGCGTGAGCAGGGCGTGTTCAGCGAACTGCTGCCACCAAGTGCCGATGTCAGCCGCATCCGAGGGGAACGGCTCGATGGTGTAATACTCTCCGGCAGCCCCGACAGCGTGTATGATGCTGCCGCACGCCGCTGCACGGAGGAGGTTTTCAATCTGGGAGTGCCCGTTCTCGGCATATGCTACGGCATGCAGCTTATGACCCATATGCTCGGCGGCACCATCGGCAAAGCGCCCGTGCGTGAGTACGGCGGTGCGTTCGCAAGGCTTAATACCGCCCGGGTCATGTGTCCGCTGTTCGAGGATATGCCCGATTCAATAGTGTGGATGAGCCATAACGATATGGTAACATCTGTGCCGGAGGGTTTCCTTACTTGTGCGGAGACGGACGATTGCCCCAACTGCGCCATGTTTGATCCCAAAAGGCGGCTGTACGGCGTACAGTTTCACCCCGAGGTGGCGCATACGCAGTATTCGGCGCAGCTATTCAAAAACTTCACCCGAGGTATCTGCGGATGCGGTGGCGACTGGCGTATAGAGGGGCTTATCGACGGAATAATCGACGAAATCCGTAAGCAGGTAGGCGGCGGTACGGTCGTTGCGGGCCTCTCGGGTGGTGTGGATTCATCCGTTGCAGCAGCATTGGTCAGCCGTGCGGTGGGGGATAGGCTCACCTGCATATTTGTGGATCACGGCCTTCTCCGCAAGAACGAGGCGGACGAGGTCATGAGCTTCTATAGGGAGAATATGGGTCTCAATGTCATCGAGATTGATGCAAAGGACTATTTCCTCACACGGCTCAAGGGAGTTTCCGAGCCGGAGCAGAAGCGCCGCATAATAGGGGATAGCTTTGTCCGCATGTTCGAGCAGGAGGCAAAGAAGCTGGGTGGAGCTGATTTTCTCCTTCAGGGAACCATCTACCCCGATGTCATCGAGAGCGGCTCAGGCGGGGCCTCGGTGATAAAAAGCCACCACAATGTCGGCGGTCTGCCAGAGAAGATGGGTTTCAAACTGGTAGAGCCCCTGCGTCCCTTCTTCAAGGATGAGGTGCGCAGCATAGGAGAGGCGCTCGGAATGCCTCCGGAGCTTGTGTGGCGTCAGCCGTTCCCCGGTCCCGGCCTTGCCATACGAATATTGGGGGAGATAACTGAGGACAAGCTTAATATTCTCAGGGAGAGCGACTATGTGCTCCGTGACGAAATCAAAAAGGCCGGCATGGAGCGCAAGATATGGCAGTACTTCACCGTGTTCACAGGCATGCGCTCCGTTGGCGTTATGGGCGATGGCAGGACATATGACTATGTCATAGGCGTCCGTGCCGTGGTCTCGACCGATGCCATGACGGTCGAGTTCGCCGACCTGCCCGCCCCCCTCCTCAGAAAGATAAGCAGCCGCATAATAGCCGAGGTTCCCCATGTTAACCGTGTCGTCTACGACATCACCGACAAACCCCCGGGAACCATCGAGTGGGAATAAAACGAAACACCGTAAAAACCCAGTGTTTATGCGGGTTTGCGGCGGTTTAAGAAGTCTTTTGATAACAAATTGATAACAGTTGCATAAGAGCCATTATTCTTGTAATCCGGGGGTTTACGGGTTAGAAAATGATTGACAAGTGGTTGTGCAACAAATAAATCCATATTATTAAGAAAGCCATTAACTGTGGGTATGAACTCATAGTTAGTGGCTTTTTTGCGTTTTTATTTATCGGGTTTGAGTTGGTCTTTGAATGCTTCGACTAATGCGTCACTCAATTCTTGTGAAGGAACTTTTACCCAATTTTCGGTAGTATCGAATTTTGGATAATGATAACGCCATTTGTCGTATGTATCTTGGCTGATTTCCTTATTAGAAAGTTTGTCTGCCTGCTCTTTCCAAGTATAGAGCATTTTCAGTAGTTCAGCGGCTTCTTTACCTTTGCTCTTGTTGACTTTTAGACAGACTTCCCCATCGGCTTCGCTGACGGTCAGACCATATAAATCTTCAAGAGTAAAGAGAGTGTGCATAAGTCCGACATAGCTGTCGATGTCGGGTACATCGAGAGCATGAGGGGAAACATCAAGTGCCTGTGCTAATGCAGCAGTAAGTTCAGCTTTAGGCTTTCTAGTTCCCGTTTCATACTGTGCTAAACGTACATCAGCACTTCGTTCAGGAAAACCGACAACCGTACCGAGGTACTTTTGTGTCATTCCACGCAGAAGCCTGAAAAAATGTATTCTTTCGCCAATAGCCATAGTGTTTATACTCCTTGTTTATGTACTGCAATTAGTATAAGAACCTGTCAAGCATCGGGTAGTATTTTCTGCGAAAATCTTCACCCTTTCCTGCTTGACAGAATCTTGTACTGGGTGCAATTTCATTGTATACCCAGTATAGCAGATATGTTTAGGAATTGTCAAGAGGAAACGAAACAAAAAAGCTTAATATTTTTTCAAAAGCCACTTGACAAAAGCAAATATGCTTAGTATAATGATAGGGGACTAAGCAAATACGCTTAATTAAATATCCGTCGTGTGTCACGGTAATGGCACATCCGCTCGGGCAAATCGGAAGGCGGCAAGAAAGTATTCCGACACTAAATAAATATAATGAAAAACAAAAAGGAAGGGAGACTTTTATGGACAACAAATTTATTCGTGCCGATGATGTGGCACAGGAACTAAGCGTATCAAAGCCCTATGCCTATAAGCTCATCAGAAAGCTGAATGAGGAACTGAAAGCACAGGGATTTATTACGATTGCGGGGCGTGTAAACCGCCAGTATTTTTATGAAAGACTCTACGAAGCAGGAAAGGAGAGTAAATAATGCCAGTATTCAAAAATGAGGACAACGGAACTTGGTATGTGATGGCGAGATATGTGAACTGGAAAGGCGAACGCAAGCAGAAATGCAAGCGTGGATTTGCCACAAAGAAAGAAGCACAGGAATGGGAGCGAATGTTTCAGTCACAGACTTCTTCAGACCTTGATATGAGTTTTGAAGCCTTTACGGAGCTTTATATCAACGATGTAAAAAACAGGCTGAAAGAAAACACTTGGCTGACAAAAGAGCATATTATTCGCACGAAGATACTTCCTTATTTCGGCAAGCTGAAAATTAGCGAGATTTCCACAAAGGAGATTATCACTTGGCAGAATGAAATGCTTGCCTACCGTGACGATAAGAAAAAGCCTTATTCACAGACTTATCTGAAAACGCTGCACAATCAGTTGTCGGCTATCTTCAATCTATTATGAACTGCGTTCCAATCCTGCCGCAAAGGTGGGAAATATGGGAAGTGAGGAACACAAGGAAATGCTGTTCTGGACGAAAGAGGAATACAAAAAATTTTCCTATGAAATGATGGATAAACCAGTTTCCTTTTATGCTTTTGAAATGCTTTACTGGTGCGGTATCCGTGAGGGCGAATTATTAGCCTTAACCGCCGCCGATTTCAATTTTGGTAAGGAAACGGTTACGATTAACAAATCATATCAACGTTTGCACGACGAAGATGTGATTACCACGCCGAAAACAAAGAAAAGTAACCGCACAATTAAAATGCCGCATTTTCTTTGTGAGGAAATGCAGGAGTATCTCGGTATGCTCTACGGTTTGAAGAAGAAAGACCGTATCTTTACGGTAACAAAAAGCTATCTTCATCACGAGATGGACAGAGGGGCGGAAGCCGCAGGCGTAAAACGCATAAGGATTCACGATTTGCGTCACAGCCATATAAGTTTGCTGATTGATATGGGATTTTCAGCGGTGGCGATTGCTGACCGTGTAGGACACGAAAGCATTGATATCACTTATCAGTATGCACACCTGTTTCCGTCCAAGCAGACGGAAATGGCGGATAGATTAGATGATTTAGGGAAAGGAGAATTTGAAAATGTCGGCTAAGAACAGAGATAACAAAAATCGTTGGAGGAATATCACAGTAGGTTTTCGGGTATCGCCCGAAGAAAATGAACTCATTAACAAGGCGGTTGCCTTATCGGGACTGCCCAAGCAGGAATACTGTTACCGCCGCTGTCTGAATCAAGATGTGGTGGTACAGGGCAATCCAAGAGTATTTAAGGCACTTCACAAGGAGCTTGCCGCCGTTCTTGCAGAATTACAGAGGATTGAAGCGGGAAACGGTGTAGACGATGAACTTCTGAATGTCATCGAACTGATTGCTATTATTCTCGGCGGTCTGAAAGGAGAGGAAGAAAATGGAGAATAAAAAAGAAATGACCACTCCGATTGTATCTGCGGCAACAGATACGGAGCAGCCGTTTCAAAAATGTACTGATAATAGTATAGCCGACTACGATGAAAATATCAAGAACTTTGAGAAAATGCAAAGGGAAATGCTGCGGCAATTATCCCCCTCATATCTCAAAACGGTATCAATGGCAGCTTTGTATGAAACAGTATTTGATATACAGACGCCGCTGATTGACGGTCTGCTTCAAAGGGGAACTTACCTTTTCGTAGGTTCTCCGAAGGTGGGCAAGAGCTTTATGATGGCACAGCTCGCCTATCATATCAGCACAGGAACGCCGCTGTGGGATTATAAGGTGCGAAAAGCAACGGTGCTTTACTTTGCTCTTGAAGATGATTACCCACGCTTGCAGAAACGATTATTTCAGATGTTTGGAGCAGAAGAAAAAGGCAATCTATATTTTGCAACGGAGTGTAAAACGGTCAATGGTGGTTTGAAAGAACAAATCAGAGGATTTATGCAGGAACACCCCGACACAGGCTTGATAATCATAGACACCTTAAAGCGTGTCCGTGAAGCTGGCGGGGCAGATTACAGTTACGCAAGCGACTATGACATTGTGGCAAGGCTCAAAGCGTTGGCAGACAGTTATAAAGTTACAATGCTCATTGTTCATCACACCCGAAAGCAAAAAGCGGAAGATATTTTCGATATGATTTCGGGAACAAACGGATTGATGGGGGCGGCAGACGGAGCGTTTGTTCTCAGCAAGGAAAAGAGAACTTCTAATAATGCCACGCTTGATGTGGCGGGCAGGGATCAGCAGGATATGAAAATTCATCTTGTGAGAGATACCGAGCGTTTGGTGTGGAACTTTGAAAAATCGGAAACGGAGCTGTGGAAAGAGCCGCCTGAGCCAATTCTTGAAAAAATTGCAGCTACTCTTTTTTCGGAAAGTAACAGATGGGAGGGAACAGCTTCAGAACTTTGCGAAAGGCTCGGCGTGGATATAAAACCGAATGTGCTTTCACTTAGGCTTAGTATCAACGCAAGCAGGCTGTTTCGTGATTATGGTATTCGCTATCAGAACAGCCGCACGCACGATGGCAGAAAGGTTTTGCTTTGGAAAGAAAACGATGGGGCGGCGTGACAAACGGTGTCAAAGGTGACAATGTTTTGGGGGTGGCATGGGTATCTCAAACATTGTCACCATCGTCACACATTGACACCGATTAAAGTTTTTGCGGGGTGCAGGGAGCTTTTTTCAAAAAGCTGCCCTTGCTCCTCGAAGAGCGCAAAACCTGCTTGCAGGTTGCATTTTTATTGGCGTAGCTGACAAAAGTGCTTTTGCGTTACTCTTGGCAAGAGTAACAGAACCGAGAATGGTATTTTTAGAAGATTGGAGATGAAAATAAATGCAAAGAACGATAAGTGCAATGGTCGGGGACGGCTCGGTTAATCACAACAGCCGCAAGTTCAAGGCGTCAAATGTTGACCCCGCACGCACTCACCTCAATATAGATTATTGCAATGAAAATATTAAGAAAGTATATCACGAATTGTTTGATGAAGCCCTGAAAAGGCATAACGAGAGGCAGACAAGAGCAGACCGCATAATCAAAAATTATTACGAAAAAATCTGCAATTCAAAGCAAGAAAAACCGTTTCATGAGTTGATTCTGCAGATTGGCAACAAGGAAAATATGAGTGCTGAAAGTGACAACGGACAGTTTGCAATGCAGATATTAGACGAGTATTACCGTGGATTTCAAGAACGCAATCCGCAGCTTAGAGTGTTCTCGGCTCATCTGCACATGGACGAAGCAACGCCGCATATTCACATTGATTTTGTACCATTTACCACTGGTAGCAAGCGTGGATTGGAAACAAGAGTATCACTGAAACAGGCGTTAGCTGCACAAGGTTTTAAGGGTGGCACTCGTGGCGATACGGAATGGTCGCAATGGGTACAATCCGAAAAAGAACAGCTTGCCGCCGTCATGGAACGGTATGGAATTGAGTGGGAACACAAAGGTACTCACGAAAAGCATCTCTCTGTTTTGGATTATAAAAAGCAAGAGCGAGTTAAAGAAATTCAGCAGTTGGAAGATAAGGTTGCCGACAAAAAAGATGAGCTCAAGAGCGTGGAAAATCGTATTCGAAACTACGATACGGGTACAAAAGTCATTGCAGAATTAGAGCAAAAAATAGAAACTGATAGCGAATATAAACTCCCTGAACCTCAGGGATTGATGACTGCAAAGTCTTACAAGCAGAAATTTGTAGAGCCTTTAATTGCAAAATTAAAGGCAGTAATTAAGGAAGTTTTCTTCCGATATTACCAAGCAAAAGATGATTACCATCGCTTGAATGTTACAAACGGAAACCTTTACAGAGAGAACGAAAGATTAGCTAACCGAAACGAAAAATTGGTTGCTGAAAATGAAAATCTGCGTTCAGAGGTCAAGGATTATAAGCTGCTCCGTAAGGTTTTTGGTAGCAAACAAATTGATAATTTGTTAGAGCAAGCAAGGTCTAAACAGCGTGGTACACGCTTTAGAAATAAAGAAAAAGAAAGGTAGGAACAGACTATGGCAAAGACAATTTTTGAGGAAATGGGCGGCACTTATGTACGACAGGGGGATTATTTTATCCCCTGCCTTACCCTACCAGCCGAAAAAGAAAATCAGCCAATAGGCGTATGGGGACAGCGACACGCAAGCTATCTCAAGCAGTATCAGAAGGTGTTGTTTATAAACCTGCTGACAAGCGGAAAGTTGAACAGTTACCTTGCCGATATTAACGAGCAGGCAGAAGAATTGTTTTCTCGGTTGGTAAAACAGATGGCAGAGCGTGAGGGCGTGACGGAACTGCTAAAGGCTGAAAACCCGATGGAATGGGTTGGTAGAATGAATAGCATTCAGGCTTGTGTAAGGGAAGTGGTAAATAAGGAAATAATCTTCATATAGGTTAGTGAGAGGGCACTTCTGCGATAGCAGTGGTGTCCTCTCGTACCGAAAATGAGTAAGATATTTTATGTGCAATTTGACATTTCAGATAAAATATGATATAATAATTATAACATGAAAAAACGGAGGAGCTTATAATGCAATTTGTTATGTATAACTAATTCTAACTTTTGATATGATTTTTAAGTCTGGAGACAGGCTTTATTTGTCATGCCAAAAGTTATGAGTTTACAGGTATACATAGCTACAGCTATATTTATAATATATCCTTGTATAACCATATCTTTTGGGCAGACAGTACTTACAGTATTGTCTGTTTTATTTTTATTACAAGGAGAATGATTATGAATAAATGGAAAAAACAATTCGCTGTTATCTATGCAGGGCAGGCATTTTCCTTTTTAGGTTCTGCTGCTGTTCAATTTGCTGTTATCTGGTGGCTTACCGTTCAAACGGGATCGGCAATCACCTTGACGATTGCTTCGGTCATTTCCTTTCTTCCGGGTCTGTTTTTTGGACCGTTTGCAGGTGTTTGGATTGACAGATACAATCGTGGAAAGGTTATGATGGTAGCTGATGGATTAGTGGCTTTTTCAAGCATTATTTTAGGTGCAGCTTTTCTTTTAACAGATACACCGCCGGTTTGGTTTATTTATACGATTTTATTTTTACGAGGACTTGGCAATACGTTTCACAGTCCGGCAATTCAATCGGCAATCCCTTTGTTAGTGCCTGTTGAAATGCTGACAAAAGCTGGTGGATGGAGCAATTTAATATCCTCTGTTTCTAATATGCTGGGACCTGTATTAGGAGCAGCTTTGATGGGAATGTTTTCTATTGCTTCCGTTATGCTCGTTGATATTTTCGGAGCCGCATTTGCTATTGTATGTTTGTTTTTTGTTAAAATTCCTGATGTACCTCAAAGTGCAGAAAAGCCGAATTTCCGTGAAGATTTCAGTCAAGGAATTGTTGCTATGAAAGAGAATAAGCCGCTTATGGCTGTTCTTCCGTCTTATTTATTGGCAACCATTATTTATATGCCGCTTGGTGCATTGTTTCCGCTTTTTGTAAACACCTATTTTGGTGGAAACGCATGGCATAACAGTGTGGTAGAATTTGTTTTTGCAGCGGGGCTGTTGGTATCTTCGTTAGTTATGGGGGTATGGGGAGGATTACGCAAACGCTTTTTGATGATTTCCCTTGCCATAGGATTACAGGGTACAGCCATTTTAATCAGTGGTGCTTTACCACAAAGCGGCTTGTGGGCATTTGTGGTCTGCGCTTTCTTTATGGCGGCTGCCGGAACAATTTTCAATGTTCCTTATATGGCATATATTCAGGAAAGCACTCCGCCTGAAGTTATGGGAAAAGTTTTCTCTCTTTTGATGACAGCCATGACAGTTGCTATGCCAATCGGACTGCTAGTTGCAGGACCGGTTGTTGAGATTGTCGGTGTAAACACATGGTTTTTCTGGTCGGGAGTTGCTATGATAGGTGCAGCAGCTTTATGTCTTGTGCTTACAAGAAAATATGATAAAGAAACAACCAACCCCGAAGCTTCAGAACAGGCAGGGGGTGGCGAATAAATGGACTTGTTAATAAAGGCAAAAAATATACATTTGAGTTATGCAGGACAAGATATGTTAGAACTCGATGAATTGGAACTGTATTCCCATGACCGTATTGGTTTAGTCGGCGATAACGGTGCGGGAAAGAGCAGTTTGTTAAAAATATTGAATGGCGAAATTACCATATCTGGAGCAGAGATACAGCGTTTTGGAAACTTTGCGTATATCAGTCAGTTAGACGAAATGCAAGTGGAATCTGTAGGCGACAATACCATGCTGTCACGTTTGGGTGTTTCTAATGTGCAAAGTGATACCATGAGTGGCGGAGAAGAAACACGAGCAAAGATTGCTGCCACATTTTCTCGGCAAGTACATGGCATTTTTGCGGACGAGCCGACAAGCCACCTTGACCGCAGCGGAATTGACCTGCTGATTGGACAATTAAAAGCATTTGATGGGGCAATGCTTATCATCAGCCATGACCGATATTTCCTTGATGAAGTGGTAGACAAGATTTGGGAATTAAAAGACGGAAAAATTACCGAATACTGGGGTGACTATTCGGAGTACTTGCGGCAAAAAGAGGAAGAATGGAGCCGTCAGGCTGCCAAATATGAAGAAGCCATGCAGGAACGTGAACGATTAGAGTCTGCAATCGAGAAGCAGCGTAAGATGGCTCGTCAAGTGGACAGTAAGCAAAAAGGTGCAAAAAAATCAAATGAAAGCACCGGACGTCTGGGACACCAGAAAAGCACAGGGTCAAAACAGAAAAAAATGTATCAGGCTGCAAAAAATATGGAAAAGCGTCTGGAAGCATTAGAAGAAATCGAGGCACCGGAAAATGTGCGTTCTGTCCGTTTTCGCCAAAGCAAGGCTCTGGAGCTGCACAATAAATTTCCGATTACTGCCGACGGACTGAATGTGAAGTTTGATGACCGTATTCTTTACGATAATGCAAGCTTTACAATACCACTTGGGAGCAAAGTCGCTTTCATTGGGGAAAATGGAGCAGGAAAAACGACCTTGCTGAAAATGATATTAGACCGAGCCGAAGGATTAACCATATCTCCGAAAGCAGAAATCGGCTACTTTGAGCAAACCGGCTACAAATTCAGTACACATCAATCCGTGCTTGCTTTTATGCAGGAAGATTGTGAGTACAATGTGACGGAAATTCGCTCGGTGCTGGCGTCTATGGGAATCGGAGCAAACGACCTTCAAAAAGATGTATGTGTTTTGTCGGACGGTGAAATCATTAAACTTCTTTTAGCTAAAATGCTCTTAGGTAAATATAATATCTTGCTTATGGACGAACCGGGTAACTATTTAGATATAAAAAGTATTGCTGCATTGGAAACCATGATGAAAGCCTATGCAGGAACGATTATCTTTGTTTCTCACGATAAGAACTTGGTGGATAATGTAGTCGACATCATTTATGAGATAAAAGACAAGAAAATCGTAAAAGTATTTGAGCGGACTTCATAAACTTTTGCATTGAAATTATAAGCAAAATCGCTTATAATTTGAGTTGGAACATATTGCTATTATCCACAGTTACCGAGTAAGTGTTATCAACACCGATAACAAAATGATAACATTAGCTCATATAGGCAGGATAATATGGATATATCAAATAATCAAAAGAACTGCAAATACGACAGAGAATAATCTCTAAACAAAATTGATTAGGATTTGTCGAGTTCGAGTAAGCAAAAAGCGGATATGAGAGCCTGAAACCTCTTGAAAATTACAACGCTCCGCTTGAATATGCGGATTTAATACTGAACGGCGATCCTGTGAAGTATCTGAAAACCGTGACCGTGTATAAGCCCTTTGAGAATTGACCGCACCGCCGCCCGTGAGAGTAACCCTGCGGGTGGCAATTTTATTTACAATTCAGACTCATCTCTTTGTGAAATTATCTTGAAATTTTGTGCAATTCGTGGTGTAATACCAGCATAAACGCAAAGAAAGCGAGGTGCAGACATGGAAGTATCGTATGATAGACTATGGAAAACCTTGATTGATAAAAAGATGAATCGCACAGATTTGAAAAACACTGCCGGTATTAGCTTCAACATCCTTGCTAAGCTGGTACGGAACGAGTTTGTATCTATGGACAGCATTTATAAGATATGCGTTGCGCTAAACTGCCGTATTGAGGATGTTATGGAGTTTATGTATAATGGCCATGAATGAGTTTGAGTATTTTTTATTTGAAAATTTCGATGCGGATGTAGAAGCCGCCAACCCCTATAATCCAAGGAATGTTTTGGGGAAAGAAACTGACCCCGTTATTACAGCAGTTGCCAATCAAAATATAAAATACCAAGAGGCTTGCACATTATTTGGGACAGATTTGATACACAGAATGATGGATGTTGGTGTTATTCGATGTGATGATACACAACTTCGGTTTGACTGTCCCATCTTTTTTAAGGAAGATGCAGCGACTTTACTTTGTGAAATTGAGCAAAAATCAAGAGGCCTCGCTGATTGTTTGGAAAGGAATATCTCTACAATCCGAGTGTGTTGCAGTATGATTGAGAATGGTTTTTCTCTTGAAATCAACCTTTATCATATTATTTGCGGCATGATCTTTGACGGAAGTTTCTTTGATTATTTGTGTGAAAAGGGTGCCGTTGCAACAGAAAGAGAACATCCATCCGGGTTGAATTATCTGAGTGTCATTTACGAAAAGTGTGAAGAATTACAGAGTTTTTCCAATGGATTGCTCTGTTCCTATAATCGTTTTGCAGATGCAACCTGTTCGCTGCAATCCTTTGGCGATGCTGATGGAAACAGATTAGATTTTTACCGTTTGTTTCGGTGTGTGGAGCAAGGGAGAATCCCCCTAAATCTGCAAGAGGCCGCCAAATTGGTTACCGAGCACAAATATCTGAATAAGGACATAATTTTGTCAGAAGTTCGTTGCTTGATTAAAACAGGATTCTGTGATAGTGCAGTACAACAAATTTTGGAAATGCTTGGGTATGTAGAAAACGGAGACTTATGTGTTCCGGTATTTTTACCGCAGCATAAACAGGTCATTGAAGCCATTGAGCAAGTTGTAGAGGACTGCCTGGGCGATGTCATTGCAAAAGTGCTGATTGACCTTGCAAATACCGTTAAGATTACCGCAGTACGGCATGGGGCGGATAAACTTGAAATTGCCAACGAACTCTATCATATTGTATTCGGTATGATAAATGAGGAACTTGTAAAGCGCAATATAGTTGCAAAACCTGCTCTGCGGTCTGGAGAAGGCCGCTATATGAAGTGTATTGTTTTAGGAGGTCTTGTATGAGCAAAGA
This sequence comes from uncultured Clostridia bacterium, assembly GCA_944336475.1. Classification (GTDB taxonomy): domain Bacteria; phylum Bacillota; class Clostridia; order Christensenellales; family CAG-138; genus CALVLD01. The sequence continues at coordinate 17,033 of CALVLD010000003.1, read as the reverse complement.
TGCTCGTTCACTTTATAAGGGCTGGCATGGATGCGCTGGATGACGAGTCATTCGCTTTTTATATGAAATATCATCTGGGCATTTGCGAGAGACCGGATATGGTCGGTGCTACAAATCATATACTTGATGTATTTAGGAAAAATGGATAGTCACATATCTTGATTTTTACATCTAAAAGCTCCATAATGAGCATACCTCGTGGCAACAGAATGGCAACAAAAAATCGGATAGCCTGTGCTTCTCCGATAATACAAATAATGAGGATACCCACAGCCAAAATCCACAAACAAATCTGTTTAAGATTAAGTTTTAGGGAGCAAGTGGGAATGATACCTGCCCCCAACCCCTTTATTCCGGATTTTTGGGCGGCATCTGGCAACAACTTTCGGGAACCAATATTCACAGCAAAGCGCTCTGCTTTTTCTGGCAGAGCGCTTTATTGGATTGGTGAAGGCTTGGAGCTTTACGCAAACAGATAATTGATGCTGTTAAGAATACAGCTCTTTTAAGTATATTGACAAAAAACTGCCGGAGCGCACTGCTGCCGGCAGCAAGGGATTAACCGTTAATTAGGCTCGCCTTTACTTTGCAATTTTGCATTCATTTTCTTTGCATCATGTTTGAGCCGAGCCCAAATGATACCGCCGATCATGACTGCCGACGCAACCGCTGTCAACATGTACGCTAGCCACTCTGACGGCGACCCCGAGATCCAACCGGCATAGCTGCCTATGATCAAAAACACAGCGGTACCCACGACCATATGCAGTAAAACTTTTAGGATAAGTACGCCTTTTCTGTTATAATAAACAAGCGAAGGCATAGAGAAGCCAAGCGAAACAGCTATGCAGGCGGTTGCCGATTTCAGCAATCCGGCACCGGAGGTAGATGAGTAGAACACCTCCGAGCCTCCGGCGATCCATGACGCTAAAAACAGCATGCAAACAAAAGCAAAGCAGCCCGTTCCGATACCAATAGCAGCCGTTGTTATAAATCGTTTCATTCAATTCACCACTCCTTCATGATTTTTTTAACGGTATGCAAATATTTCCTTGATATATAATCGTGTTCTCCGTTGGCCAATTCTATCCTCATCAGCCCCGAGGCGGTTGGTTCAAAATACAGTATCCTGTTTAAGTTGACAATTGAGCCTTTGGAGATCCTTATAAAGCCGTGTCCCAAACCTGCTTCAAATTCATAGAGCCTCCTTGGATGATAATATGTCTCATCCATAGAATGGATCTCTGTTTTTCCGTTTGCGGTTTTAATAACGCAAATTTCATCGACGCTCAAGCGCACTATGCGACTTCCGGCATATGCGAAGACAGACCCAATATTATCGTTTTCAAAAACCGTTATTAGCCGCTTGATCTCATCTGTGATTTTGTTTGTGTGTATGACAATCAAGGGTTCACTGATATTGCATGATAAGTTAATCTCTACTTTCATTTTTCCACCTCCCGTAATTATAGTAGCATAACTCAAATTTTGCGGCAACACTTCGGCGCTAAGTGGTAAACTTAAAGAGCCGACAGGTCGGAACCAAATACCAAGGTGCGGTTTTCAGCCAGAGCGCCACAAAAAAATATCCTTCGTGCCGCATCGATTTTACCAAGGATCAAATAGCACCATACTACCCCCACTGACGGAGGGAAGTCGTTGCGCAGGGTGTTTTTTATGAGCAGCAAAATGTTAAACCCAAGGGTTGCCGGGGAGTTACTGCCACATGACCTGCAGTCTGAAACGGTCGCCTTGTTTGCAGATCGTATGTATACTTGCAGAAGGAATGGTATCGGAGGTATGCTGTGAAACAGAAGATTATTGAGGCAGTAAATTCATTGGGTATCATTGGCCTGCAGATTGCGGACATGAGCGAGGGCTTGTCGGCAGGCCTCTTTATGCAACGGGCTCTTGGCCCAGACGCGCTCTTGGCCACACCCATGCAAACCCAAAAGAGCATGCAAATCACAGCTGTCGGGTGCGTAGGATAATCGGTATCCCCACAAGCGCTTTTGTTTCTCAAATGTATTGACTTAAATCGGCCGCCAATGTAAAATTACACTGAGAGTTTGTCTGCTCATACGAAAGGAGCGCCGGTTCAATGAATAAACTGCCCGTCTGGCTTCGAATGTTGATATGCGCAGGCGTTTGCATTGCGGCTGCTGCGATATTGTATTTGTTCCCGCCGCTGCTCATAGTTGTGGTTGCATTTGCTGCGGCAATGGGTGCGGCATGGGGGTATGTATATGCGGTACCGGTACTGGCGGCGTATTGCCTTGCTTTTGCAGCATCCGCTGCTAAATCCGTTGAGCTCTGCTGCATCGTTGCGGAGTGCGTACTCCTGCTCCCCGTGTTGACGATATTCTTGCGAAAAAAGGTTTCCCACAGGTACACGCTGCTGGCAGCTGCAGTGATAATCACCGTAGGTTCATATTTTTCACTGACTTTAGATTCAGTGCTGGCTGGCGATGCCCCAAGCGCCGGACTGGTCGAGGAACTAAAAGCATTCTCCGCCGATGTCATAAGGTATTATACAGATATGGGCTTCAATGCAGTGGATCTGAACGGCTACTTCACGAGCCTTATTGAGGTCATACCCGATGTGTTGATGACAATTACCATGCTGTACGGAGAGATCGTTGCCTTCTGCGTGCTCATGCTGACAAGGATGTTCTGCAAGGCGCTGAATGCCGAGCTTCGCCCCATGGCGCCGTTCTACAGGTGGAGGTTGCCGCAAAGTACGATAGGTGGGGTTGTGTTCATGGCTGTTGTATGCGCAGCACTGTTCATATTCAAGGCAAGCGTTGCTACATCGTTCTCATTCTCCATAGCAGTGCCGTTCATAACCATGTTTGCCATGCAGGGACTTTCGTTCGTGTTCTACATATTTAACAGGACGAAGGTGCGTGTGTACGGCTACATACTGGTGGTGTGCATGCTGATACTTATGTTCCCGTATAGTCTCCTGTTTGTGCTGCCAATAGGCGTCATAGAGCAAATTAAAAACCGCAGACAGGTATTTGACGCCGCCGCAAGGCAGATGGAGCTTGAAGCGCAGAGGAAGGCGAAGCTCAACGAATACGATAAGTATGGATATATCAGGCACGATGACGATTCCAATGAAAACGATACCGACAAGAAATGAAGTGGAGGTTGCTATGAAGGTTTTGTTGAAGCAGGATGTTAAGGGTACCGGTAAGATGGGAGATATAGTCGATGTAAGCGACGGCTATGCCCGCAATTTTCTGATTCCTAAGGGGTTTGCCGTTCTCGCCAATGCGGACAACATCAACGCTGCCAATATTAAACGCCGTGCCGAAAAACACAGGGTCGAGGTTCAGCGCAAGAATGCTCGTGAGCTTGCCTCGGAGATGAGCAATCTGACCGTCAAGGTGTATGCCAAGGCAGGTGAAAACGGCAGGCTCTTTGGCTCAATTACGGGCAAGGAGATTGCTGATGCTCTCAAAGCGCAGTACGACATAAGCATAGACAAAAAGAAGATACGCATACCCGAGCCAATCAAGACCACCGGCATAACCGTTGTCAGCGCACATATGTTTGAGCAGACCGATGCTGAATTTAAGGTCGAGGTCATCCCGGCAGAGGATTAGTCATGGAAGAGAAGAGCATCGTCCAACCATATAGCGACGAGGCGGAGCGCTCGGTGCTCGGCAGCGCCCTTATATCGCCGGAGGCGGTGGAAAAGCTGATGGACAGGCTCGCTGCGGAGGATTTCTTCCGTGTTGCCCACAGGGATATCTACACCGCCATGCGTGACGTATGGGCAAGCGGCGGTTCCGTAGACGCCATAACCGTGCTTGATGCACTTGAGCGTGCAGGCAAGGTGGAATCTGCAGGCGGCCTTGCATACCTTACAGAGCTTACGCTTTTTACCCCGTCTGCAGCCAATGTAGAGCACTATATGGGTATCGTTGAGTCCGCAAGCTCAAGGCGCAGACTCATCCGTGTCAGCACGGAGATAGCCCGTCAAGCTGCGGAGGGCGCAAAGGAGACCGAGGCAATACTGAATGATGCCGAGCGCCGCATATATGAGATAGCCATGCGTAGCGCCGATGACCGCATGGAGCCCATAGCCCCCATATACATGAGGGTGTTCCGCAAAATAGGCGATCTCATGCAGCTCGAGGGGAAGAGCACGGGTTTGCCGACCGGCCTTATCGATCTTGACGATGTCACATCCGGCCTGCAAAGGAGCGACCTCATAATCATCGCCGGCCGCCCGTCAAGCGGCAAGACTGCGCTTGCCCTCAACATAGGCGCACATGCTGCGCTGAGGGAGGGGGCGACCGTGGCCGTGTTCAGTCTGGAGATGAGCAAGGAACAGCTTGTCACCCGTATAATGTCCTCCGAAACGGGCATACAGATGCAGAAGATTCGTACGGGAACGGTCTCGCCCGATGAACTGGTCGAGCTTGCAATGGAGCTTAATCGGGTGGGGGATGCAGGACTCCTCATAGATGACACGCCTGCCATATCGGTGGCGGAGCTGCGCACACGCTGCCGCCGCATAAAGGCACGGCAGGGGCTTGATCTGATCATAATCGACTATCTCCAGCTCATGCAGTCCGATAAGCGGAGCGACTCCCGTGTGCAGGAGGTCTCCGCAATGACCCGTGACCTAAAGAACATTGCAAGGGAACTGGATGTTCCAATAATACTGCTCTCACAGCTTTCAAGGGAGCCGGACAAGCGCAAGGATCACACCCCCGTAATGAGCGATCTCAGGGAGAGCGGCTCCATAGAGCAGGATGCGGATATGATAATGATGCTCTACCGCCCTGCGGCATATGCCGACACGCCCGAGTATCTGGAAAAGGACAACACCGCATATCTCAATCTGGTAAAGCACAGAAACGGTGCAACAGGCGTGATAAAGTTAACGTGGCTGCCCGAGCATACACGCTTCAACAACTATTCCGACGCATAATTACAGTAAATATCCAAACGCCCCACAGGCCGTTTTCGCCCGTGGGGGCTGTTTTTACTGCCACAAAAACAGGGACATCCGCCCCATGAATGTCCCTGCAACATGTATGCTCCAATGTGCTTGCACCGTTATTTTTCCTCAAGCGCCTTGCCGATCAAGCCGGCAGCCTGCTTGCGGGCGTCCATTGCGAGCGCTACCGTAGCGTTACCCGTCAAGGCATAACCGCTGGCGCAGACAAAGTCACGGCCGGTCTTGAGAGCGTCCTTTCAACTATTCTGTATATCCGTTGCCTTCTTCTATTGCGCCTAGCACCTTTGCCTTGAAGAATGCTCTTGCTTCCTCGGGCTTGACACCGTAGCTTTCGCCATTGAGCGTCACCGAAACGCCCGTGCCGGCACACCTGCGCATACAGAATGCCATCTTTAGCTCCACCTTATCACTTACGCCATACTCCTCGACCAGGTGCTGAAACGTCGTGACGACATTGTACGAGCCCTTGAGGTGACAGGCACTGCCTATGCAAACGCTCAGTTCGATCATCAGTTTTCGCCTCCCTTACAATAATCAACATGGAGAAGCTCATGGACACGACCCTTGAGTATGCCGTTGTAGAGGGAGAACATGAGAGGGTTCTCCTCGCTTCTGCGGATGCTGGAGACCCTGTCTGCAGTGTAGAGACCCTCGCTGCGCTTTGCACGCCTCTCAACAGGAACAAAGGGCTGACCGCCGCCTGCGACACAGCCGCCCGGGCAGGCCATGACCTCTATGAGGTCAAAGTGCTCGCCATTGTTCACACGCTTAAGCACGGATTCGGCATTGGCAAGGCCGCTTACAACGGCTATTTTAAGCTCCCTGTCGCCGTAGGGAACGGTGAACTCCTTCACACCGCTGCTGCCGCGCTGCCCCATGCGGGCAAGCGAGAGCAGACCGGTACGGGACTTGTCCGATACCACACGCCTGAGCACAGCCTCCGTAACGCCGCCGGTGACGCCGAATATGATGCCGGCGCCGGATACCGAGCCAAATGGCATGTCGACCGCTTCGGGCTCAAGCTCGTTGAACACTATGCCGGATTCCCTTATCATGCGGATAAGCTCCTGCGTGGTGAGCACTGCGTCAACATTGGGCATGCCGTCATTCTTGAACTCGTCACGGGCGGCCTCAAACTTCTTTGCGGTGCAGGGCATCACGGCCACATGGTACATCCTGCGGGAGGACAGCTTGCTCTGCTCACGCAGGAGGGATGCAAGCATTTGCATGGGGGAACGGCAGGTGGAGACGTTTTTCAGCAGATCGGGATGCTTCTTTTCGCAATAGTTGATCCATGCAGGGCAGCAGGAGGTGATGAGGGGCAGCTTCTCTCCGTTCTCTATGCGGTGGAGAAACTCCTCCGTCTCCTCAAGAACGGTTAGGTCAGCGCCGGTGGAGGTGTCATATACCTCGTCAAAGCCCATCCTGCGGAGGGCTGCGATTATCTTGCCAAGGGCATTCTCGCCATCGCCTATGCCGAGCTCCTTGCCGACGGCAACACGCACGGCCGGGGCGATCTGCACGGTGGTCTTGACGGTGGGATCGTCCAACGCCTTCCAGACCTCGGCGATGTTGTTCTTAACAACTATGGCGCCGGTGGGGCAGACTGCGGCACACTGGCCGCAGCCCACGCATGGGGACTCTGCCATGGGCACGCCGAACGCAGTGGATATGAGCATCTTGGAGCCCCTGTGCGCAAAGTCTATGGCCCCGACATTCTGGATCTCGTTGCACATCCTTACGCAGTCGCCGCAGAGTATACACTTGCTGGCGTCGCAGGTGATGCTGAGGGATGATTCATCCTTGGCGTGCTTGATGCGTTCACCATCGGGGAAGCGCACGCCATCAATGTGAAAGCGGCGTGCAAGGGACTGCAGCTTGCAGCTCCCGTTGTTTTCACAGGTGGTGCAGTCACGGCAGTGGTTGGCAAGCAGCAGCTCGAGTATGGTCTTGCGGTAGCGGCGCAGACGCTCAGTATTGGTTCTAATGTTCATTCCGGCACGGGGAGGGGTGGAGCAGGCAGCCTCAAGACCCCCACGCTCGTTTTCGACCATACACATGCGGCATGCACCGTAGATCGAAAGCTCGGAATGGTAGCAGAATGTGGGAAGCTCTATACCTACCTTGCGGATAAGCTCAAGCACATTCTTTTCACCGTTTATTTCAACGGGAATACCGTCTATTGTCATGTATTCGCTCATTGGCTCAGTCCTCCTTGATGGCGTGGAATGCACAGCTCGAGATACAGCTCCCACAGCGTATGCACTTGGTGAGGTCTATGTTGTGGGGCTCCTTGGCCTTGCCGCTTATTGCGCCCACGGGACATACACGGGAACACCTTGTGCAGCCCTTGCAGAGCGCAGGGTCTATGACTATGCGCTTCAGCTTTGAGCAGGTGCCGGCGGGGCAGCGCTTGTCCTTAATGTGAGCCTCGTATTCGTCACGGAAATTGGTTATTGTGCTTACGACGGGGGAGGGTGCGGACTTGCCGAGACCGCACAGTGCGGTGGAGGAGATGGTGTCGGCAAGCTCGAGCAGCAGCTCTATGTCGCCCTCCTCGCCTTGGCCGTCAACTATCCGCTGCAGAATCTCCAGCATACGCTTCGTACCCTCGCGGCAGGGAACGCACTTTCCACAGGATTCGTTCTGTGTGAAGTTCATAAAGAACCTTGCCACCTCGACCATGCAGGTGTGGGAATCCATAACGACAAGACCGCCGGAGCCTATCATTGCGCCCACCTTTGTGAGCGTGTCAAAATCCAACGGCAGATCCAGATGCTCCCTGGTAAGGCATGCGCCGGAGGGGCCACCTATCTGAACGGCCTTGAACTCGTTGTCGCCTCGGATGCCGCCGCCAATATCGAACACTATCTCACGCAGGGATGTGCCCATGGGAACCTCTATAAGACCGGTGTTGCGGATGTTGCCGGTAAGGGCAAATGCCTTTGTGCCGGGGCTGCCGGCTGTGCCCATGCTCCTGTACCATGCCGCGCCCTTGTTGATTATCTGCGGAACGTTTGCAAATGTCTCAACGTTGTTAAGCACAGTGGGCTTGTCAAACAGGCCATGCTCGACCGTGCGGGGGGGCTTGACCCTGGGGAAGCCCCTCTTGCCCTCTATGGAGGCGGTAAGCGCACTGCCCTCGCCGCATACGAATGCACCTGCGCCACGGTTGATGTGTATCCTGAACGAGAAATCGGTACCGAGTATGTTGTCTCCGAGGAGGCCCAACTCCTCAGCCTGGGCAATAGCCCTCCTGAGGCGTTCAACCGCAAGCGGATACTCCGCACGGACGTAAATGTAGCCCTCGCTTGCGCCGCAGGCAACGCCTGCTATCATCATGCCCTCGAGCATACGGTGAGGATCGCCTTCCATGATGCTCCTGTCCATGAATGCGCCGGGGTCACCCTCGTCGCCGTTGCAGACGATGTACTTCTGGGGCTCCTTCTGGCGCTTCACCTGGGACCACTTGCGCCCCGTGGGGAAACCGCCGCCGCCTCTGCCGCGCAGTGCAGACTCCGTGACCTCGTTGACTATCTCGTCTGGGGTCATGTCAAACAGCGCCTTTTCAAATGCCGAATAGCCGCCTATGGCGATGTACTCACGGATGGAGTTGGCGTCGATTCTGCCGCAGTGCTCCAGCACCACACGCTTCTGCCTGTGGTAGAAGGGTATCTCATCCTGCATTGCGTACACCTTGCCGTCGATTGTATATGCGAGCCGCTCTATGGGCTCATCGCCCACTATGCTCTTTTCAACTATCTCCTCACAATCCTCGAGCTTTACCCTGGTGTAAAGCCAGCCCATCGGATCGATGCGAAGGAGCGGCCCCATCTCGCAGAAGCCGTGACAGCCGCTCATCTTCATACCAACGGCCCCCTCATGAGGCTCATCCGCAAGCTCGACATCGACGGGGATGTTTCGCTCTGCCATGAGCTGCTTCAGCCGCTCGTATATCTGAATAGAGCCGCCTGCCACACAGCCGGTTCCTGCGCAAACGAGAATCTTCTTGGGCTCTGCAGTAAACGCACGCACCGCAGACGCTCTGTATTCTGAAAGCTCCTGTCTGTTCTTAATCATTGGCAATCTCCTCTTTTATCTGTTTGATGAGTTGCGAAGCCTTATCGGGAGTCATTGCCGGATGCACAACGTCGTTTACCGTCAGCACGGGCGCAAGACCGCAGGCGCCAAGGCATGAGACTGTCTCCAGAGTAAAGTTGAGGTCGTCCGTGGTCTTTTTTTCCTCACTCAGGCCGAGCTCCGAACGCAGACGCTCAAGAATGGGTATGGAGCCTCTGACATGGCACGCAGTGCCGTCGCAGACCTTTATGACATATCTGCCCTTAGGCTCAAGGGAGAAGTTTTCATAGAACGTTGCAACGCTGTAGATCCTTGCCTCGCTCACACGGAGCTTGTCCGCAATGTATGGGAATACCCCGCGGGGCAGATAGCGGTATATCTCCTGTATCTCCTGAAGGATGGAGATTATCGCATGCGGATCGTATGCGTGTGCCGAGAGTATCCTTTCGACCTCTGCATAGTCAAAATTGGCGTTCATTTTATGCATCTTTCCTCCTTATCAGAAATAGCTTACCTTTATGCGCTTGCCCATCTTTTCAAGACATTCCGCAAGCTCCTTTACGAGCTGCATTTTGATTGTGAATGTGATGGGGAGGCTTGTGTTCTGATGCGCCGGATTGACTGCCTTGCCGACAAAGAAGTTTATATCGGTGGCGTCCTCAAACAGCATGCGCGCGATGAGGGAAGCTCCATCCTTTTTGCAGCTCCATGTCTCAAACGCAGTATTGTCGGAAAGGAAGTCCTTTGCGTATTCCAGCACTCGGTTGATCGTCACGACCCCCTCAGCGACTATGTCGCAGCCCTCAAGCTCCGCAGTGGGCGGTATTTCGGGATCATAAAACTCCAGACTCGGCCGCAGGGGCTTGTGCAGATACTCCGCAGCAATGGTCGATGTCGTACCGCCGCAGACTATGTGCTTGCCCTCCTTGGCAAAAAAGAGAGACATCATCTTCTTGCAATCGTCACGATTCGCAGGCGGCCCGATTATGAGGTTGACCGGCTCGCGCCTGCGTATGCGTACCGTGCAGACGGTGGCGTCGTCGCCGGGCTTGCCCTCATAGAGACGGTTTGTTTCATCCAGCAGTATCGTGGAGAGGGTCTTTGCATTAAAGCCCACATCCCAGAAAGTGCTTATGTAATCGATTATCTCCTCGCGCCGCCAACCGAAGTTGTAGCTCAGACCTACGCCTGCGTGCTCCACCCCGTCGGAGAAGGCGATGAACACGTCGTTCTCCTGTATGTCAATCTCGGCACGGATTATCTTTTTGTCGGCGACCGTCATTTCGCTGAAGTTGAGCGGGACATTCTTGCCGTCGCGTAGCATTACAGTCCGAGGATTGTCATACTGGATTATCTCGGCGCGGTTGTTATTCATTATTCTTATTATTGTAAAAGTCGAGTAGGAGACCCCTCTCACGCTGCACACAGGCAGTGTAGCTACGACCGTTTTGACGGATTCCTCGAGCGAGAGCCCGGCAGCGAGCATCGTGGAGATTATCTTGGAGGTCAGTATGGAGAGTATGTTGGCCTTGACGCCGCTCCCCAAACCGTCCGCAAGCACCACGACGACCGAGTTGTTCTCGGGCGTTTCAAACACCTCCACATGGTCGCCGCATAGCTGCTCACCCTCGTGGTTTATGCTGAGGTAGCCTATGTCCGCACAGAGATCATTAGTTGTTTTCATCGGCAATGGACTCCTTGAGCTTTGTGAGGGCGATCTTGGTCTCCGCCGCAGTCTCGCCGAGCAGCGATGCTATCTCCTGCACTATGCGCAGCTGCTTCTCGACCACCTTGTCCGCAGTCTCGACCGTCTGACGACTGAACTCTGCGCGGCTTCGCTTGGCGCTCTCCTCCTCCGTGACGTCGCGGAAGAATGCGATCATGTTCTTAGATACGTTATCCTGAACGATGGTAAGCTCCAAATATTTACCGCACTCAGGGTAGTAATCACGCTTGTTGACGATGCGCCGGTGGGTGTCCATAACGGCAATAAAGTCCGTGGGATCGATTATCCGTATGAGCTGCTCGCCCAGCACATCGATGCGTGTATTGACATTCAGCATGCGCAGTGCGGCACGGTTGATCTGCTGTATCTCAAAGCAGTCGTTGATGACGAGTATGCCGTTGGGGGAGTTGTCGAGTATGGTGTTGGTGAACCGCTCAGACTTCTCCATGAGGTGGGGCAGACACATGTCGTATTCAGCCTTGCCCTGATACACGGCGATGGCCTTTGCACGGCAGGTATCGTATCCACAGGTGCCGCAGTTGAGCTCATCTTCGGGCTTGAACTTGCCCATCTTGCGCATAATTTCGGTTATCTCCGCCTCGCTCGGCATCACCTTGGCGGGGATGGCGCAGGCATACTCCGCTGCGATAACGTCCGAAGATGGCTGAGCAACGGCAAAGTCCTTCTCCCTTGCGGAATGCAGCACGGAGCTGTAGTTTCGCAGGGGGGTGTTGCGGCCCTTTTCCATTATGGGCCCTCCTGCACAGCTTCCCACGCAGGAGCTCATCTCTATAAAGCACCTGTGTATGCCGCCGGAGCGGATATCGTCCAACACACGCTTGCAGTTTTCAACCCCGCAGACCGAAAAATAGGTGTAGTCCGGATTTTTGCGGCGCATGGTCTTGAGTATGCCGCCATCGGTAGGGAAGAGGCGCGCAAGCCCCTCGTCGCCGGTCTCGGCCTCCTGCTCGACGGTGATGTTCGACTTTTCAAACATGGATGCAAGCTCATCAAACGTCAGTGCGGCGTCGATACCGTCACGCTCGGCCTCGTCCTTCTTGGAGAGGCAGGGCCCTATGAATACCGTTTTGGCATCGGGATACCTGCGCCTTATGTCGGCGCAGTGCGCACGCATGGGGGTCATCACTGGCGCAAGGCAGCTCACCAGCTCGGGGTAATACTTCTCCACAAGGAGATTGACCGTGTGGCAGCAGGATGTGATAATCACATCACGGTTGCCCTGCTCCACGATGTTTTCGTATTCGGTCTTGACCATCGTTGCACCTATGGCAGTCTCCTCTGCGGCAAAGAAGCCGAGCTTCTTCAAAGCCCGTTCAAGCGCCGCAAAGCTTGTGCCGTTGAAGTATGCAACATAGGACGGCGCAACGCTTGCTATCACCTTCGAGCCGGCTCGAAGGAGGACATTGACCATCTCGCACTCGTCGGCTATGTTCTTTGCGTTCTGCGGACAGACAACATAGCACTGACCGCAGAGTATGCACTCGTCCATCACAACGGTCGCAAGGTTGCCGGAGAAGCGTATGGACTTCACCGGACAGTGGCGTATGCACTTATAGCAATTCTTGCAGTTTGACTTATTAAACTTCAAAAACTCCATTGTCAAAGGACTCCTTTCCGCACATGACCAAATGCTGACACACTCAGCCGAGCTTGCTCAGCACTTCGCTCTTAAAGAATGCGCCGACCGTTTCGGGACTGACTGAGCAGAACTTGTCGTCCACCTTGACGCAAACGCCCTGCTGACACCTGTCCATGCAGAATGTGCCCGTCAGCTCCACAACATCCTTGAGGCTGTGTTCCGCAATGAGCTGCTGGAGCTGTTCCACGACTTGGCGAGAGCCCTTTATGTGGCAGGATGAGCCTATGCAAACAGTAATCTTCATAACACAACTCCTATCAGCGATATTCTACAACGCTTATCCATGTGAGCAGGAACTCGCGCTCCTGCCTGTTGCCCTTTATGAGCTGCGAGGCGGCGACTATGGGCATCCACTTCTGCACATGCTGCTTGGCGGTATCGCCCAAGGCGCAGTACAGCTCGAGATACTTCTCGGCGCCGTCGATGTCGCCATCAAGCCAGAAGCACAGATATGTCCTTGCTGCATCAGCGGCAGGATCTCCCTGCGTCACATGCGCCCAGTCGATTATGAACGCCCTATCATCCTCGGTGATGATTATGTTCGAAGGGTTGAAGTCGCCGTGGCAGATCTGCTTGCCCTGCTCTAAACCATCCACACGCAGATGCAGATCATAACGGGTGGTGGCGTCGAGGCCGCTGTCGCAGATTTTGTTGTGCATCTTTTCGTTCAGCTTTATGAGGTTGGAGCAAACATGCGAGTTGACCTCAAGCTGAAGGCGAACGAACCTCTCCATGTAGGCGTCCTTGTTGTCGGGATCTTCCTCCATGATCTGGGCAAGAGTCTTGCCGCAGATAAAGTCTGAGACTATCGCCCACTTACCGTCGACGGTAGTAATCTCCCTTGTGCTTGGCACGGGGAGATCCGTCTCCTCTATCCATGCGCGGTTGAGGGCTTCCTTGAGTATGTTGGCCTTGGAGTAGCTGTTCCCAAAGACCTTTATGCAGTTGTCTCCGTCACGATAGACGGTTTTGTCGTTTCTTACGGCGATTATCCTATCAAGATTCATACTTTCCCTCCTTATTTATGCCTTCCTGCTCTTGCCGTAGAGCTTCTCGATGGGGTCGGTTTCCCTTATGGGCGACGTGGTTGGGAACTCCTTTTCGGAGAACTTATTCCCATAGTATGCATTGAGGTACATCTGCTTTATCTCGCTCATAAGCGGGTAACGGGGGTTTGCACCCGTACACTGATCGTCAAACGCCTGCTCGGTCATGTCGTCGAGCCTTGCAAGGAAGTCCGCCTCGTCGGGCACATAGTCTCTTATGGTGGGCTTTATGCCGACCTTTGCCTTGAGCTCATCGATGGCTCTTATGAGGTTTTCGAGCTTGTCCGTATCATCAAAGCCGCCGAGCCCGAGATAGTCTGCAACCTCGGCATAGCGGGCGAGCGTGTGCGGATGGTCGTACTGGGGGAATGTGCCCATCTTGACGGGAGTCTCGGAGGCGTTGAAGCGCAGCACCTCGTCTATCATGAGGGCGTTGGCGACGCCGTGGGGCAGGTGGTGGAATGCGCCCAGCTTGTGCGCCATGGAGTGGCAGACGCCCAGGAATGCGTTTGCAAATGCCATGCCGGCCATTGTGGCCGCATTTGCCATCTTCTCACGGGCGATGACGTCGGTCTGCCCATCGCTATACGCACGGGGGAGATATGTGAATATCAGCTTCAGTGAACGCAGCGCAAGACCGTCGGTGTAATCCGTGGCCATCATGGATGCGTAAGCCTCAAGAGCGTGCGTCACAGCATCGATGCCCGACGCAGCGGTGAGCCCGCGGGGAGCGGACATATGGAAATCGGTGTCGATTATCGCCATATTGGGCATCAGCTCATAATCGGCAAGGGGGTACTTGACGCCGGTTCTTTCATCTGTGATGACGGCGAAGGGCGTCACCTCAGAGCCGGTGCCTGCGGATGTCGGCACGGCAATAAAGTATGCCTTTTCACCCATCTTGGGGAATGTGTAAACACGCTTGCGGATATCCATAAAGCGCATGGCCATATCCATGAAGTCCGCCTCGGGATGCTCATAGAGCACCCACATTATCTTTGCGGCATCCATTGCGGAGCCGCCGCCGACTGCGATTATGACATCGGGCTTGAAGGAGCTCATCTGCGCAGCGCCGGCCTTTGCACATGCCAGCGTGGGATCGGGCTCGACATCAAAGAATGTCATATGCTGTATGCCCATCTCGTCCAGCTTGGAGGTGATGGGAGCGGTATGACCATGCTGATACAGGAAGCTGTCGGTAACGACAAACGCCCTCTTCTTGCCCATCACGGTCTTGAGCTCGTCCAGCGCAACGGGCAGACAGCCCTTCTTGATGTAGACCTTTTCGGGAGCCCTGAACCAAAGCATATTCTCTCTCCTCTCCGCAACGGTTTTGATGTTGATAAGGTGCTTTACTCCGACATTCTCCGACACGCTGTTGCCGCCCCATGAGCCGCAGCCGAGCGTGAGGGAGGGAACGAGCTTGAAGTTGTACAGATCTCCTATGCCGCCCTGCGAGGATGGGGTGTTGACCAGTATGCGGCAGGTCTTCATCCTTGCGGCAAACTCGTCGAGCTTAGCCTGCTCCGTCAATGGATTAATGTATATGGAGGAGGTATGGCCGTACCCGCCGTCCGCAATGAGATGCTCGGCCTTGTCAAAGGCATCCTGAATGTCTCCGGCACGGTACATTGCAAGAACGGGGGAGAGCTTCTCATGAGCAAACTCCTCATCAAGCTCAACGCTTGTTACCTCACCGATGAGTATCTTTGTGCCCTCAGGCACCGTGACCTTTGCCATCGCTGCGATCTTGTGCGCAGACTGGCCGACTATATTGGCGTTGAGAGCGCCGTTTATGAGTATTGTCTTGCGTACCCTCTGGGTCTCCTGCGGATCGAGGAAGTAGCACCCACGGGACGCAAACTCATCTCTAACGGCATCGTAAACGTCATCAAGTACTATCACGGACTGCTCGGATGCACATATCATGCCGTTGTCGAATGTTTTGGAATGGATTATGGAGTTGACCGCCAGAACAATGTCTGCGGAGCTGTCGATTATGGCAGGGGTATTGCCTGCGCCCACGCCGAGTGCGGGCTTGCCGGAGGAGTATGCCGACTTGACCATGCCGGGGCCTCCGGTGGCAAGTATGACATCCACCTCGTGCATGAGCGTGTTGGTCATGGACAGGCTGGGGACGTCTATCCAGGATATGATGCCCTCGGGTGCGCCCGCTGCAACCGCGGCTTCCAATACGACCTTTGCGGCGGCGATGGTGGAACGCTTTGCACGGGGATGCGGACTGATGATGATGCCGTTCCTCGTTTTGAGAGCAATGAGGGTTTTGAATATGGCGGTGGAAGTCGGGTTGGTGGTGGGGATGACTGCGCCAAGTATGCCGACGGGCTCTGCAATGTGCTTTATGCCGAACGCCTCGTTCTCGTCGATAACGCCGCAGGTCTTGACATCCCTGTAGGCGTTGTAGATATACTCGGAGGCGTAGTGATTCTTTATCACCTTATCCTCAACAATACCCATTCCCGTTTCCTCAACGGCGAGCTTTGCAAGCGGTATTCTGGCCATATCGGCAGCAGTAGCGGCGGCAAGAAATATCTTATCCACCTGCTCCTGTGTGTAAATGGCAAACTGCCTTTGTGCAGCACGAACCCTCTCGATGGCCGCTTCCAGCCTTTCAACGCTGTCCACAATGTCATAAACTGTTGCTTCCAAGTTGTTCTACCTCCATAATTGATTATAAGCGTCCAAGCTGCATGTTTAGATTTGCAAGCGACAACGCTAAATTTTCATGTTGGACGATGACATTATCGGGAGTCTTTATACGACAGGGCGAAAGATTTAAGATCCCGATTATGTTTGCACTCACCATAACATCGCAGACCTCCTGCGCAAATTCTTCCGGCACTGCGAGCACGCCCAAGCGGATGTCACCGGTACGGCAAAAGTCCTCCAGCTTGTCGAGCGGATACACCGGCTTGCCGGATACGCTGCGATGGGCATCGGTACCGATAACAAAACCTGCGGCTATCTCAGCACCATACTTTGAAAATTCAGGATAGCCCAACAGGGCGTCCGCAAGGCTGCCGCTGCCCACAACTACGGCTCGTCCGACGGAGCAGAGGTGCAGCACGGACATTATTGATGCTATCAGATCCGAAACAACATAGCCAATACGAGGCCGGCCTGCGCCGCTGACGACGCTTAAGTCCTTGCGAACCTGCACCTCGCCGAGCGAGAGGGCGTTTGCTATGGTTGTAGCGGATACTGTTTCCGAAGAGAGACTCTGCAAATATCTCAGATAAAGCGGCAGCCTCCCGAGGGCTGCCCGACTGATGGCCGCAGGGCTCACGGTTTTGATTCCTTTCTGTAAAAATTATAACATGAAAATAGCGCTCTTGCAACCGGCCAAGAATGATTGGTGAGCAATATAAACGTTGCCACTTTCTAAAAAAGGGACGGCATGTACGTTTGTCCACAGCACCGTCCCTTCGATAGGTATCTGTCGGAAATTATCAGAAGTCCACCTCGGCGTCATAGTAGCAGCACTTCAGCAGACGTTCCATCTCCTCGACGGTGGGGATGCGG
>CALVLD010000002.1 GCA_944336475.1 uncultured Clostridia bacterium | reverse complement strand
AGGTTATTTCTTCATATACTAAAGTTTCTTATTTCCCCCGGTAGAACCGGGGGTTTATTTGGCTTCAAGCCGCCAAAAAGGCGGCTCCGTACTTGCTGCACGGAGCCGTCAAGATAGTCTGCATTAGTCTGACTTTTGAGAGAATTTGTCTGCCAACTTGCTGATATAGGGAATTTCGACAGGCTCTTTGCGATACGCCTTGATCGCACTTACCGCCTCAACAACGAAGAAAACGAAGCAGAGCATCAGAAGCACGAGTGCGTAAGCAACGGTGCATATCACAAAGAAGGTGCCGGACGCCTTGCTTGCCCAGTAGATAACGAGCCATAGCACCGTTGGGACGACCGAAAGCAGCACGTTGCAAAGGCAGACGGCTATCGCCTGGATGCAGCTCCTCCTTGCAGTCTTGTTCTTTTCGAGGAAGAGAAACATTATGGGCACTATCGGAAATATGAGGCTGCACCACATCGAGAGGGCGCAAAGGCCGTGCATTACGGCGGCAAACATATTTCCCGATATGCTTGTGATGAGCGTACACCTGTTGTCGTCCATTTATGCCTCCCATACAAGTTTTGCTTACTCATGGTATTATAATACAATCCGCCGGCTATAGCAAGTAAAAAAATGGTGTCGCAGGCCAACGAGCATACCGGAGTCAAAAAAGTTTTTAATACAGATTAGAGGAATATGTCCAAGCACATCGAATAATGTAGGACGTGTTGATATAACAGCAGGGCGCATACTAAGCGTCATAAATTTAAGGAGGGTTTATTTATGGCTTTTTGCACTAAATGCGGCGCACAGATAGACGATAACGCATCGTTTTGTCCTTCCTGCGGCGCTAATCAGCAGAACGGCGGCTTCGGTCAGCCGCAGACTTCGGGCAAATCCGACAATGACAAGTTGATGGGTGTTCTCGCCTACTTTGGCCTGCTCGTACTCATACCCATATTCGCCGCAAAGGACTCCGTCTTTGCACGCTATCATTCCAATCAGGGTCTGATACTGTTTATTGCCAACGTCATTGCATCGATCGTTTCAGGCGTACTCTCCCTCATCCCCTTTGTTGGCATAGCTATCAGCATCCTTCTGTCTCTTGCATGCATCGTTCTGATGATTATCGGCATCGTCAACGCCGCAAAGGGCGAGATGAAGCCGCTGCCCGTGATCGGCAGCTTCCAGCTTCTTAAGTAAAACTTTAACAAATTGCGGAGATCCATGCTGTGGATCTCCGTTTTCTATTCTTATTCTGCTGAAAACATGTACCTGATGCAGTGTCGATACTCCTCCCCTGCACGCAGCACGGGCGATTGGAAGCTCGGCTTGTTTACGGCATCGGGGAAAAACTGAGGTTCAAGGCAGATTGCGCATCTCCTGCCATATACCGCACCGCCCTTGCCGGGCATTTGGGACAGGACGCCCGAGGTGTATACCTGCATGCCCGGCAATGTGGTGCGCAGACTCATCGTGATGCCCGTGCGCAGGCAATGCAACCTTGCGGCATAGCTGTCGTTTAAGACATAATTATGATCAAAGCCTCCCGTCCTCCGCAGCGCATCACACTCAAGGCGCTCTCCGAGCAGAGCCGCATTCCTGAGATCGAGCGCCGTGTCCCTCACAGGCAGAAGCTCTCCCGTGGGGATGTTGCCGGCATCCGTCGGGGTATACATATGGGAGTTTACCGCAAGCGCGTGATCGGATATGAACCCCTCGTCATGACCTGCAAGGTTGAAATATGTGTGGTTGGTCAGATTGACAACGGTATCCGCATCGGTTGTCGCAAAGAAGTCTATCAAGAGGTCGCATTCCGAAACTGTATAGGTCACCTCGACGCTCAGATTACCCGGGTAGCCCTCATCGCCTGCCGGAGAAAACAGTGAAAACCTTACGGCGCTGTCCGAGAGCGGCGAAAAGCTCCACAGCTTCTTACTGAATCCGTCCGCCCCACCGTGAAGATGGTTTTTCCCATCGTTTGCGGACAGAGTGTATTGCCTGCCACCGAGGCGGAACCGGGCGTTGCCTATACGGTTTGCACACCTGCCGACCGTTGCGCCCATGTACGCACCATGATTGAGGTAATCCTCCGGGCTGTCATAGCCCAGGCATACATCCGTGGGGACACCGTTCCTATCGGGAACAAGCAGTGACCTTATGGCTGCGCCGATGGGTATGAGCTGAACCTCTGTGCAGCCGTTTGACAGGCATATCAGGGGTATATCCTTGTCAAACGCTCTGCCGAACGACCTTATATCGAGCATGCTGCGGCCTCCCTCACCTACGCTTTATCGTTAGTCACGTCTCCGTTGCCGCTTACGGGTATGGTATCCCCAAGATATTTTGGATCGGGTTTGAATATTGACATTGCAAAATCTTTCACTCTGGCAAGCACCTCACGAGTCTCGCGAGCCTCTTGTCCTCCGTAGGCGTGGACATCGGATACTACCCCATATGCCTCCAACCCGAGCTTGTGCGCAATGTACAGTGCGCGGTAGAGGTGATATTCCTGGGTGACTATCACTATCTTTTCTGCACAGAATACTGCCTTTGCCCGATACACGCTCTCATATGTTGAGAAGCCCGCATGATCCATGAATATGTCCTCAGAAGCAACCGAGGCGTCTATCGCATACTGCTTCATGGCATTCACCTCGTCGTATTCGACCTGGCCGTGATCCCCGCTCATGAGCAGCTTTGGCGCAACACCGAGCTCATACAGGCCTATGCCCGTGTCGAGCCTGTCCTTCAACATGACGCTTGGATATCGGTTATTATGTACCTTGCAGCCGAGCACGAGTATGCAGTCTACCCCATCCAGCTCGGCAGCCTCGGCTACGGAGATGATTCGCCCGGCACCGAAGCTCTTTACATGGGCGTTGATTCCCGCAACCCCTGCCGCACCAATGAGCGCAAGGCACAGCAGAGCAGCAAAAACGGCAATAATGAGCCTTTTACGTTTTATATGCATCATATATGCAGACTCCTCCGTCAGAAGTTTTCACTCTTAAGAGCATCGATGGGGTTTTGCTTCTTCACCCTGCGCATGGCGTACATCATGGTGGCAAACACCACTGCAAATACGCTTAGCATAGCAATACCCATTGCATCCCACGGAGCGCTGAAGCGTGTTTCATACCCCCCTGAGATGGTTTGGTGGATCAGATATGCTATTGCGCATGATGCCGGAAGCCCCAGCAGGAGCGCACGGCAGCCGTACAGCAGACACTCATAGTTCATCATACGGTTAAAGCCCCGGTTTGTCAATCCTATCGACTTCAGCATTGCAAACTCGCGGCGCCGCAGACCTATGTTTGTCGTGATGGTGTTAAAGACGTTAGCAGCCGCTATCAGCGATATGAGTATTATGAAGCCATAGGAGAACACCCGTATAATTAAAACTATATTTCGGGATGTTTCAGCTTCCTCAGCATGATTCCTCAGCATGCCCGGGGTAAGGCCCGCGTCTATCAAAACCGTCTCCAGAGCCGCATAGCTTGCGGCATGATCATCGGACGTTATATAGAAGTTCAGCCTTGTGCCCACATAGTCCTTAGCAACGGAGTCCATCGCCTGCATGGGATATATCAGTGTGACCCCACCGTTATTCGGCATGAAATAAGGAGCCTCATCCAATACCTTGCCGCATCTCAGCACGCCCGTATCATATGCCTCGCCGGCCGGTATAGCTATCAGACCGGTTTCGTCCGACCCAGATATCGTGTCGTCATAGCCGTCTTGATGATAGTGAACCATCAGTTCTCCGCTGCTGTCCATAAACTCGCCGGCGTAGGTGTAGCCCTCTATGACTTTGGGCGTTTTGTAAACAAATTCGGCTTCGTCGGAGTTTAGAAAGTCTATCGTATCATAACGCTGTTCGTTGTAGTTGAAGGATGTGCAGGTATCCGCTGCGAGTGCAACAGGGGCATCTGCATCAAAAAATACATCCCTATCCAAGCCGTACTGCTCAAGCAGCCCGACGTATGTGTCGTTATCTACGAACATTACAAAGGTATTGACGCCGGCCATATCACCGTCCGCATAATACACAGGGCTTGCTTCCAGTCCCTCCTGCGTGAGGCTGCCGCTTTTTGTCATTGTTTCCTCAAGAAATGTGATCTTCCCGTACGCCGCCGCAGTAACATCGGTCGAGCTTGAAATGCGACGGAGCAATTCATCGGGAGTCATATTAAGCTCTGAGTCATCGATATGCATGGTTATATCATACCCTGCGCCTGAGAATACCCCCTCTACGGAATCGGTAAGATAGCTGCAAAACGATGAAGCAGACACAAACAGGACTATGCTCATAAACAGGCTCAGCACCGTCGCACGATACTTTTTGCGGCTGCGTTTATAGTTCTTCTGCGCAAGCACCCCCGACAGGCCAAACAGCTTGTATGACAGCCACGGTGTTTTGACGGTCTTTGCCTTTGTGTGGATATCCGTACTCTGTCGTATCGCCTCGATCGCAGATATCTTTGTAGCTCGTGTGGACGGTATCCACGCTGATATTAGCGCCGTTATCAGTGCAACGACTGTTGCTATCAATACGGATGCCGGGGAAACATGCATATGCATATCTATGGGTGTTGCAAACATTGAGCGGAAATTATCGCCTATAAAGTGCAGCGTTATACCTATGCCGCCTATGCCTGCCAGTATGCCCAGAGGTATGCCTATGGCACTGACGGCAAACGCTTCAAACAGCACCATGCGGCGAAGCTGCTTTTTGGTTGCGCCGATGGATGAAAGCAGGCCGAACTGCTTTGTCCTTTCGGATACAGAGATGGAAAAGGCGTTATAGATGAGTGAAACGGAGCCGAATATTATCAGCAATATTATTATGGCCGCAAGCCCGTTCAGCACCGAATAGACGGTATCATAACCTGATACCCCCATAAGCAGCAGAACATCCGTGTTGTAATCCTCCTCAAACCCCATGTCCTTAAAGAAGCCGTAGACATCCTTGGGCTTATTCATGCGAAGGTACAGGTCATATCGGCTGCCATCTGAGGGAGCATCCGCAAGCGTAATTGCAGTATATCCAGGCGCCGTTTGCTTCTCGATCGTATAGGACAGACGTTCAAATGTGCCTGCTATCGTATATGTACGGCTTTCCCTCACCTGCAGCGTTTCACCGTTGTGGACTTCGATCCAGCTATCATTAAATTTGTAGCAGGAAGTATCCTGAGTAAGCCGTATGCCATCGAGTATACGGTCGCCTATATCAAGGGTAATCGTATCTCCAATTCGGAAATCGACGCCGCCGTTTGTTCGCAAATGCTCGGGGAGCAGTATCTCGTCGGCAGAGACCGGATAATGTCCGGCGGTTATGCGTATGGGGAGCATGGCATCGGCGCCGTCGCCTGCACCAAGTATGTAGATGTATGGCTTGAATTCGTTGGCACAGCCCTCGGCGGCAGCATAGCCTACCCGCTGCAAATACACCGCCTGTTCCACCTTATCGGAATCAGCGACCTCTTCAAATGTCGAATAGGGGACGTCCAGCTGCCTCCCATGCCAGTTGCCTTCAGTGTAGAGCGCAGTCTCCAACGCATAGTTGGCGAAGCTTGCAACAAGAGAGGTGACGGCGCATATCATTGCTGCCGAGAGTATTATACCGACTATGGTTACAATGGTGCGGGTCTTATTCTTTTTCAGGTATGCAATGGCGGTTCTTTGAAATATGTTCATCTGCGTACCACCTCGTCACCGGTGATTCTGCCGTCTTCTATAGTAAGTATGCGGTCGGCCTGAAGCGCAATACTCTCCTCATGGGTTATCACGATGAGCGTCTGTCCGTATTTTTCATTCGACAACTTCAACAGATCAACTATTTCACGGCTGTTCTTGGAGTCAAGATTGCCCGTGGGTTCATCTGCAAGCACGACCGCAGGCGCATTTATGAGCGCCCTGCCTATGGATACCCTCTGCTGTTGACCGCCCGAAAGCTGATTCGGCAGATGATTTTCCCTTCCGCCGAGCTTCAGCGTGGCGATAAGCTCGTTGAGCCTCTCCATGTTGACCTTCCTGCCGTCCATGAGCACGGGGAGGGTTATATTCTCGGTAACATTGAGCACGGGTATGAGATTGTAGAACTGATAAATAAGCCCGACCTGCCTGCGGCGGAATATGGCAAGCTGTTCATCGTTCTGGGCATAGACGTCGCTGTCGTTCATAAAAACCCTGCCCGAGGTGGGTTTATCCACTCCGCCAAGTATGTGCAGGAGAGTGGACTTGCCCGAGCCCGATGGCCCTATTATGGCGACGAAATCACCCTTGTTGACCGAAAAGGATACATCATCAAGCGCTTTGACCGTATTTTCACCTTTGCCGTATACTTTGCACAGATGCTCAACCCTTAAAATTTCCACAGCAATACCTCCTTTGGTTTATGACGCAATTATACGGCGTCAACATTACGCAAGGGTGACTCCCAAATTACAAAAGTGTCATCTGCGGCGACTCCGTCATACGGTCGTTTTATAGAAGCGAATGGTGAACTTTGCGCCGGAGCTGATATTGTTCTCTGCTTTTATGGTTCCGTTCTGCGAAAAAATTATGACCCGTGCTAAGGCAAGGCCGATACCGAAGCTCGTATCATCGGAGTCCTTGCCCTTGTAGAAGCGCTCGAATATGTGGGGGAGATCCTCTGCGGCGATGCCGCTGCCATCGTCGGCAATTATTATTTCAGAATAGAGTGTATTTTCGGTCGCCGTGATGCCTATGTTCCCGCCTGAAGGCGTGTGTTCCATGCAGTTTTTGACTACGTTCGTTATCGCCTCACATGTCCATGCGACGTCGCCGAAAAACTCACCGTCGGCGGATACGGAGAGCGCTTGATTCTTCAGCTCCATCGGAACGAGCAGCGGAGCCACCGACTTTTGCACAAGCTCGGCAAGGCTCGTTTTTTCAGATTTCAGTTTGACCGTTCCTGCATCCAGTTGTGAGAGTTTGAGCAGCGCAGTTATCAGCCAATCTATCCTCCCAAGGAGCTTGTAGAGCTCATGGGCGAGCTCCATGCGCCGTTCTGCTCCAATATCCGGATCGCAGAGCATAGAGACCAGCAGATTTATGGAGGTGAGGGGAGTCCGTATCTGGTGGGAAATATCGGCTAGTGAATCCGCAAGGAACAGTTTGTCATCACTCAACCTCTGCTGTTGATCCCTGAGGCGAACGGTCATCTTGTGAATTTCGCTCTGGAGTATAGACAGCTCTCCCTCGCAATAACTTTCAATAGGCACGACCACCTCTCCGTGAAGAAGTCTGTCGATGTCCGACGAAAGCTCAGATATTCGCCTGTACCTGTTTCGTGTGAACACATATGAGGCAAGCAGCAACACACCGCACACGGCAAGCATCATCCACCCGAAGCGCATATTCAAAACGAATGAGACTATGACTGCCGGCACTGCAACCGCACAGCAGAAAACAACGTATTTTCTAAAATCCGGGTTCCTGAAAATGTTCATGCTCAGTCCAATCTATACCCCATGCCTCGCACGGTCTTGATGAGCATGGGGGATTGCGGATCGTCCTCGATCTTATCACGCAGACGCTTGATATAGACAGTCAGTGTATTGTCGTTCACAAACTCCCCGGCAATATCCCATATGGATTCCAGGAGCTGGCCCCTTGTGAGTACAGCTCCACGGTTGTTGATAAATACCAGAAGCAGTCTGTACTCGAGTGCTGAAAGGCACAGATCCCGTCCGTTTTTGCAGGCCATCCCCTTAACGGTATCGACCGTAACATTGCCTATGTGCACAAGCGCACCTGCGCCGGCCGTACGGCGCAGCACGCTCTTTATGCGAAGCACAAGCTCCCTCGGGCGGAAGGGCTTTGCGATGTAGTCATCCGCACCAAGCTCAAAACCCGTTACGGTACTGTACTCATCGCCCGATGCGGTGAGGAATATGACGGGTATGCCATGCTCACGCTTGACTGCCGAACATAGGGCAAAGCCGTTGCCGTCGGCAAGTGAGACATCCAACAGCGCCAAATCGAAGGCTTCGCTTGCCAGGAGCTTGAGCGCTGCCGATTGACCCGAAGCGCTTTCGACCTTAAACCCCTCTGACGTCAGAAAGGCGGTCAGGTTTGCGACGATATTTCTGTCATCCTCGACCAACAGAATGCTTGCCATAGCACCTCCGAATGCGTTTATATGGTGAATGATACCATATTATTGCACAAATTGGAACAACCCCAAAGAGCAAAACGAGCGCGACATACAAGACGCCTGCGCCCGTTTTTAGTATTTCGGTATCACTTGCGGATAAACTTTTGCCACCTGTCGACGACATCGATCAGGGTGTCGTCCAGATAGCTGAGCGCCTTGTCGGATATATGTTTAGGTATGCCATATGCCGCCTCCGCCATGCCTCCCGTTATGGCGGCAAGAGTATCGCTGTCTCCGCCGAGGGAAATTGCGTTGCGTATGGCATCCTCAAAACCGGTGCTGTCAAGGAAGGCAACAATCGCCTGCGGCACCGTATCCTGACAGGTCTCGTTGAATCGGTATGTGGGCCTTATCTCGTCAAGCGCCCTTGAGAGATCATAGCCGTACTGCTGCTCTATGTGGGCTTTTATACGCCGCTTGCACTCATCGTGATCATTTGAAATGGGATTTTTATCGTCTCCGGAGCAGCCGCCGAAATAGTAGCGGCAGAGGAATATGGCATCCGCAACCGCCAACGCCCCCTTTATGCCCTCGGGGTGGTTATGCGTTACCTCCGCAGACAGTCTTGCAAGATTCTGCCCATTGACCGGCCACATCCCCGTCCTCGCCAAGAATCCGCAGTTCATCACCCATGCGCACGGCGACACCCTCATGGCAGAGCCGTTGCCAAAGCTGTTATACGGCTCCGTGCTGTTGGAAAACAGCCATGTTCCAAACCTTCCGCCGTACCCTGCATCGGGATACATCCTGCCGTATACCTTCATGGCGTTGATGAAGTCGCCCCTCTCGCCGCCTCGCATGATCGCCTCCGCCACGGCACACGTCATGACCGTATCGTCCGTAAAGAAACAATCCTGCCTAAAGAGCGGAAACTCCTTGGTCTTGATGTTGTTCCATTCGTACACGGAGCCCACTATGTCCCCTACTATTGCTCCTGTCATTTCCTTCCACTTTTATTTGTATCGTTCCTTATTGTATCAAGGGTCTGTGGATCGAAACGATTATTGCTGCGCATTTGCTCAATGGCACCACTCATCACCGTAAAGTTAAGTGCGATACCCACACCATCCGGCACATAATCCAAGGCACGATCGGCATGTATCCCGAAGCTCCGTGCTGCGGTAACGGCATTGATGTTCGCCCCAAGGAAGATGAACTCCCAGCCGTCCTTTTCCTTATGCTGTTCTACCATGCTGCGCACCTGCCCCAAGGAGTACTCACGGCTGGCATTCTCCTCACCGTCGGTTATTATGACGAACATAACATTCTCCGCACGGTAATCCACGGCTGTATTTTTTTGAACGGCTTAGATCTTGTTGATCATGCACCCTATTGCATCTACGAGGGCAGTGCATCCGCCAACGCAATAGTCTGCCTCGGTCAGCGGGCTGACGGCACGGATATCAATACGGCCGTGGAGCAGCTCGTAACGCTTATCAAAGAGCACCGTTGTGATGATGCACTCGCCATCAAGCGCCCTCTGCCTTGTCAGCATGGAGTTGAATCCGTCTATGGTATCCCTCTCCAGTCCTGCCATGGAGCCGCTTCTGTCGAGAATAAACGCCAGCTCGGTCAAGTTCTTTTTCATTTTGTGCGTCCTCCTGTTTTTAGTATGGAACAATAATACACAGGAGGCGCTCACAACGGGTCGCTTTTAAGGCGACATTATTCAATTCATTCCGAGCAGAGGCTGATCATATTCGAAAAGCACCTCGTTTATCTCGAAAACATCATATCTTCCGTTAATTATGAAGTATTCAACGATAACGTCAGACTTCCGACTATGGGAGATGGCATACCCGGCCTTTTTGAGCAGCCGTTCTGTTTCGTTAAGGTCAAGCTCCAATGCGACTGCAAGTGCCAGCACCGTTCTCTTGCTCGGCATATACCACTTGCCGGTTCGGATCTTTGAGAACAGCTTGCGATCCATATTGGCCCTTTTGTATACCTCGACATCGGTCATGCCCTTTGAGTCTATAATGCGAAGCAGCGTTGTGCCGAACGGTTCGTCCAAATTGCCTATGGCTTCGGTCAATGAGATTCGATCGCTCTTGCATTTATCAGATCCGACCGCATTGGAAAAGGGCATATTCCCACTGCGCTCTGCAATGTGATAGTCTTCCCTCGCAAACGTGTGTGTATCGACATAGTGGTCATATATGTAGCTCTTTACACTGCCCAGCAGCTCACGGCTCACCGCAAGGGAAGCCTTGTCAAATACAGCAAGGTAGACATCCATGTCATATTGCTCGAGGAAATCCCTAACGGCGCAGGTTGCGACCTGCAATGCTTCAGACTTGGGGTAACCGTATATGCCGCTTGATATCAAGGGAAACGCAATGCTTGAACACCCATGATCCAGTGCAAGCAGAAGGGATTGCGTGTATGCGGAACGCAGCAACCTCTCGCTCCGCTCTGGGGTATGGTTGCGATAAACGGGGCCTACCGCATGGATAATGTATTTTGCCGCAAGCCTAAAGCCAGGCGTGATGGCGGCATAACCGGTGCTCACGGGAGCGACCCTGTTACAGGCTGCCTGAAGCTCTGCCGCACCGGCGGCTGCAAATATCGCACCGCACACGCCTCCGCCCTGAACCAGTGCGGAGTTTGCCGCATTGACTATGGCGTTCACCTGCATACTTGTAATGTCCTGTCTGACTATGGTAAACGGTATAAAACAATCTCCTCCCGGCCTGTAAAGTATGCCCTCAGGAACAACACAGCAAAGCCCCGCTTGTAAGAGCTTTGCATTCAGTATCCGATGCGATATGCAGTATGCTGTGGAGCGCTCCGCAGCCTGTTAAACTATTCCGTCCTCGTCAAGCACATCGGGAACACCGTCGCCGTCAACATCAGGGATGCCGCCGGGCCCCATCTCCCCCACCATCTCGTTCACACGGACACGATAAGCTATCTTTGCCTTTTCGACCTGCTTATGAATGAGCTCCTTGACCTCCCTCGGATGCTTTATGTCACGCATCGCAAGCGTGGGCATTGTTTTATCCGAGGAGTCTATCACAACGGTGCCAACGCCGGTAAAGCGCTGCCAAAATGATATTGTGACCGATATGTCCCTTACCCTGTAAAGGAGTATGTCATCCACACGGGTATTGAAAAAGCCCGTTTCAAAGAACAGTCTCTCCTCCCCCAGACGATAGCGGACAAATGTTATGGGCATACCGAGTATGCGTTTTCTGTCCCTCCAAAGATATGAGGGCTTCTCAAGCTTGGGCTTTGCCATGCTGCACCTCCTTACATTCTATTTGTACATTATATCACATTACTTGTCAATTTCAATACCACCGCTCAATTTGCATGTATATGGTGTAACAAGCCCATTTGTTGTCTCATAGTATGTACAAACCCCAAAGGAGGTATCGAATATGTTTGTTCGCAATTCATCATGCGGCATTTGCAGCATGTATAACGGGGAGAGATCCCCCGATTCAAGCGTCACGGTACCTGCGGGCGATGTTCAGTCAGGACTCAGCGCCTGCGGATATGAGGGCGGCATGACTATGCTCCCCAAAGTGACAGCAGTAGATCAGTCTTACACGCAAGGGTTCTGTCCCGACTCGGCGCTCTGCCGCGGGACGCTGTTTCCCGAGCTTGCAAGCGAGTACTAAAGGAGGCGGGCCATGACACAGAATGAGCTTCAAATGCGTATCTCTGAGATCCAGTTCGTTTGCATCGAACTTAATCTCTATCTTGACACCCATCCCACAGATGAGGCTGCACGCAGCGACTACTATCACTATTCGTTGATGTTGGAGCAGCTGATCTCCGAATACGAGGCCAACTACGGACCCCTTCTCGGATTTGGCCATTCGCCGACCGATGTCGGCTGCTGGGTCTGCTCCGCATGGCCGTGGGAAAAGCAGTAAGGAGTGTGGAAATATGTGGATCTATCAGAAAAAATTGGAATTCCCTATCAACATCACTATGCCGGAGCTGCGGGTTGCTAAGGCACTCATGGCGCAATACGGCGGCCCCGACAGCGAGCTAGGCGCAGCTATGCGCTACCTCACCCAGAGGTTCTCAATGCCCGACGACCGCATTCGGGCGACGCTTAACGATATAGGTACGGAGGAATTAGCACACTGGGAGATGATCGGTACCATGATACTTCAGTCCATAGAGGGCGCAAGTATAGCTGAGCTTGAAGCTGCAGGTCTTCTGGGATACTACACCTTGCACAATCACGGCGTTTATCCCTCTGACCCAAACGGCATACCGTTCACCGCCTCGTATATCGCCTGCACGGGCGACCCCATTGCAGACATTGCAGAGGATATGGCGGCCGAGCAAAAGGCAAGAGCTACCTACGAACACATAATGAATCAGACCGAGAACGAGCAGTATCTTGCTCCGCTTCGCTTCCTGCGCGAGCGTGAGGTGGTTCATTATCAGAGGTTTGCAGAGTGTATGAACATACTCAACGAGCTGTATCCCAACGGCAAGCAGAACAGACGGCGTTAAGCAGTCATGCGCCGGAAATACCCTGCGATGAGTTTTTTCGCAGGGCTTTTTATAGCCTCATATCACCGTGGGTACGTTAGAAGCAGGGAGCGTCGACGGTCTTTTGCGTCCTCAGCTCGTCCTCGTCACAGCATATGAATATGACGTTTATTGCGGAGAATACCCCTGTAAGCTACTCGTACTCTCATGATAAGTCATACGGATTAGGTTACCCTGATCCACCAATTGTCATTGATAGAATGGTAGCTTATCGTATATGCTATATCCAAATATAAATCAATAAACCTGTCCGATGGCTCCGGAAAATAGTACAGATAAGCTGTGGTATTTGTCTCTGGGTTTGTGAGAAATTCAAAACATACAGCACCGGATATATATCGAGTGATACGGTGTAGGTGGGCAATTCCAAATATTGCCGTAACATAATACCAGGCCTCTTCCGTAAAAAACTCTTTGTGAGCCCAACAAGCAATACAGAAGTATCTAATGTCTCTATCCTCAATTTGTTTGCGTAAAGGCTCACTTCCCAACACGGCATTTGCTGCCGATAAGAAGGCATCTTTGTTCGCATTATACAATGCGGTTAATTCTTCTGCAGAAGGGGTTGCAACCTCATCAAGTGGGATGATTCTGTTATCTGACAGAAGATCCGTGCATCCGCATAGAACAATGAATAAAACAACAACTAAAACTGCGATTATCCGCCGACAAATCATACAAATCATACACTACCCTCCAAAATATCCTTCCATATATAGATTGTAACCAAGCACTATACTTTCGTAGTCGTCCTCTTGATCTCCATAACAGGAATCCGGACCAGCCAGAAATGAATGGTATTGCGAGTCAAACATGCTATATCCGTAATGGTCCCTTAGCTGTGCTGCGCCTGCTTGCCACAGGAGTATCTCCAAAGGGATGCCTAACGCAGCGCCCACGGCACCGTAGTTTATATTTCCTATGTCTGATGCGCTCCGCAGCTCTCCATAGAATTGATAAATCTCCTCCTCTCCGCTATCGCCGGGATAGGGAAGGTTTGGCAAAGCGGCTTCCCATCTCTCTCTATTTTTATAATCCATAGGCCCGCCTGCCTTCACATTCTCATAAAATACTGCATATTTTATAGCAACTGCACTTCCAGCAGAAATCGTCATACTGCTGGGAATGAACACACTAAAGTGAATACCAATAAGGCAAGAACCCCAGAATAAAAGCTTTTTAGTTCTTGCTGCCGCTCTTGTATTGCTCCGGATTAAATTATATATATCGAGTTCATCATCATAAAAGCCGGAAGCATCGATTCTGTTTGTGGGATTACTCCTACAATACGCAAATGCATTGTGCCCCAGCACCCCCTGGCCGGTGGAGAGGTAGACGTCTGCGGAGACGAAGCGGCAGAGCTCGGGGTTATAGTAACGGGACTGGAGGTAGTACCAACCCGTTTCGGTATCGTAGACATACCCCCTACAACGGAACGGGTTGTTAAGCCCGACTGTGTTTGCCAAGGTGCCCGTTGCGGCAATCAGCTTGCCCCAACTATCATAGATATATGATACCACGGCTGCGCCCGTGCTGTCAATTACATAAGCAGGGGACGCTTTTTGCAAAGCGCCCCCTCACAAGACAACGATCACTCAAACACGAGCTGAGTACACTCCGGAGCGGTATACACGCCGTAGCCCAGACCGAGGAAGCGGTGCTCACAGCCGGTGCGAGTATGGGTGACAACGCTGCCATCGAGACGTATCACAAAAGCACCGACACCGCCATTGATGAAATGGGCGTATGCAGCATCGGAGGTTATGAACTCGGCTTCGCCGTCGACAGGCAGATAGTAGGCATCGCCGTCATGGTTGATGTATATGACGCCTGCACCGCCGCCGGCATCCGCAAACACCATTGCGGCATCGTTCACCGTGGGAAGGTGAGCCGCCATGAAGTCACAATAATGCCCGTTGACATCCGGTGTATCGCTGACTGCACCCACAAACAGCGCAGCTGAGCCGTCCGCATTGAGCGCGGCGATGGAGTTGAGATCAAAGTCGAGTGCAGTGACGTTCTCAAGCACGGGGGCTGCGGTATCGAGATTAAAGTCATCCGCAAAAGCCCCTGCGGCAGGGTCATAGCACCTCTGTATGTAGAGGGATCCGTCCTGCTTCAGCACGACCACATTCGGTATCGTACCGCACACATGTGCCGAGGCAACACCGTCACAGACATACATGAGCTCCTGCGAGTTCATGTCGAAGAGATAGAGCTCGTCGTCGGTCGTGACAAAAGCGGTGATGAAGCTGCCGGCAGAGATCTCACGAACCTTGCCGTTCAGCCGAGTATCATTGAGATACTGCCTTGTGGAGGGATAGGGATTCCCCTCGGTGGCCTCAGGGATGTGGAACATATAGTTGTTGTAGAGATGATCATAGTATAATATGTTGCCCGCATCGGTGTATACGAATAGAGCTGAGTCCTCGCCTATCGAAACAAGTTCTACCGCCTCGTCCCCGAGGAACAGCGAGTAACAGCTTCCGAGCAGATTGGGATCCTCCTTAAAGAGATCAACCGGGAGGCAGCCCGATGCACATAGCTGACCGTCATCGGTTATATAGAGCAGCATGGTGTATTTCCGGCCGACATCATTGCCATATACGGCAAAGTCAGCCCAGCGGACATCCCTTGCAACTTCTACGGGCGCATATTCGTCATACACACTGCCCGTGCCGAGGCCAGCACCATCGTTGCATCCCCATGTGTACAGCACCCCATCGGGGGATATGTATGCATAGGAGTTGCCTGCACCCGAGTCGATCATGGCGTTTTCGATGCCTTCGACAGGCGATATGCCATCGTCGGACACAGAGGAGGGGTCGTCAATGCCATTGGCATCCGGCACATCGGTATCATCCGGTGTGGCGGTGGTTTCAGATATGACGGGGTCTGTTGGCTCACAGGCACACAACAGACCCATCAGCATCACTGCGCACAACAGGAGTGCCGTTATCGGCAGCATTCGCTTAAACTTCATTTTTACCTCCTATGGTTTAATTATAATATCCGCGAACATCGAAGAAACGTATTAACGATCCCGATGAAGCATACACTGCGGTATAGTACCCTTCCAACGAGCATTGGCTCATATACTGGTTGGCATCATGCTGGCAAATATATGCAATGTCCAAGACAGGCTTGTAGTATGTAATAATTGCCGAGTGATTCCATGACCCGATACTGCCGTCATAAAACTGAACAATATCTCCAGCTCGGATGGTTGAATTGGTAAGTGTAGACGGATAGGACGAATTTTGATAAGCCTTTATACTGTATATCCCATCTGATGCTGTCGCTCCACCTTCAAGATAAAGGCCAAGACTTCCGACTGTCGCCCACGAGAAGCTGTATGTGGCGCCGGCAGTGTTGGGGCTGTTATAAAACCATACATCACCTCCGTTGTTATAGGGATAAGCGGTAGTATCAAATGGTATGTCACCTCCGAGATTCATACATACCGATACATAGTTGGTACAGTCATGGTAGAACTGTGAATATGGCGATGGATAGGAATAAGAATATCCACCTGCATCATTCCATGTGCTCGATATCGGTGCAACGTTAGCTAACGCCCATCCCACTGCCCCTGATGCATTATACGTTGCCACGGAGCGAGTTTCAAGATCGTTACCGTCCGCATCACCGCACTCCCACTCATCATAGAATTCGGTAGTAATACTTTTACGCTCAGCAAGACTGTTTGCAATTGCATAAATTTCCTGCTCTCTACGCAAGGCATTATCAACGGTTGGCTCCTTACACCCCCAAAACGCTCTGTCAAAGTCGGATATATAATCCCTGCCGGTAATCTCCCAACCAGTGCCCGAGTTATGTAAATAGATGCGTAATATCTCGCCCGTTTCCGAATTTACGTCGGGAGTAATATCATAGTTGAATTTACATCTTACACTCACATATACATCGGCAGATGTGCCGCATAAGGTAGCGTATCTGTATGAGCAGTCCAAGTCTTTTATAGAGAAGCGTGGACTGTTCTTACATGACAGCATCAAGCTCACATATGAGGAAAGAATCGCCCTCTCTATCTGTCTAAAGCTGATAGCCTTTTCTGACACACACTCAGTGTCCATCTCAATCCCTTTTGCAGATACCGATAATTGCGAAATCAAGTGATATTTCGACGAAATATATTGCTCAATAACGCTTTCAATTTTTGAGTGAACTCCCAGGGTTGCAGCGTTCACATTCGGAGCGGCTGTTATCCCCTGAAATAAAAACATACACGCACAAAGAATCGATATGGCCAGTTTTGCTTTCTTCATTATCTGCCTCCCTAACATTTTAATAAATTTTCAATGTTTGGAAGATGAGTAGATGCATCGGGTCGCAAACGACAGACGAGCGCCCCATGTGTGACTGCGCTCTTGCCGATAAGAGCCCTTGTGAGCGATGGGCAATGTGCGCTTCATCACTCAGCTTCTCAACACACATAGCTGCAGCCAACACTTCATGAGTCTGTCCGCCTTAACCCCCAAGCAAAAGCAGTATACCATGCTCGTTGTAGGCCGTCAAGCGTTTTGACATATTTTTAAAGGCAATCACTTGGCGTATTGACCGCATCCTTGAATGACTTGGCCGGCGTGATGCCGTTTTACACGGTATCCAAACCGATGGTGCGGCTGCGGTCACAACTTGCGCTTAATCATCATTTGCCAGCCATCCAGCAGCATTTGGCGATGAACACTATTGCGGTCGTCAGCAGTACAGCCCATGATATTGCACCGGTGACGGCACCTGACAGGCCCCGACACCCATCCCATTAAGTGCGGCTGTGCCCGCTCCGCTCCGGCTGCCAGTGGATGCTCTATGACTTACTGCCCCTGTCACAGCGCCAATTGAAGCTCCTGAAGCCATTCCAATAGCAGCTCCTTTGGCGCTCCTACGGCAATAACAGCCGCCGCAGTTCCTGCACCAGCTGTTGCAGCAGCAACAGCTGCCACAACTCCGACAACGGCAACGACAACTGCCGCTGCGACAAGCTTAGTTGCCCAACTCGGCCAATGTCCACCTTCATCAGTCATGTTCACCGGATCATTCAGGCAGTATACAAAGGCGTTGTGCCCCAGCACACCCTGGCCGGTGGAGAGGTAGACGTCCGCGGAGACGAAGCGGCAGAGCTCGGGGTTATAGTAACGGGACCGGAGGTAGTACCAACCCGTTTCGGTATCGTAGACATACCCCTATAACGGAACGGGTTGTTAAGCCCGACCGTGTTTGCCAAGGTGCCCGTTGCGGCAATCAGCTTGCCCCAACTGTCGTTGATATATTATACCATGGTATTGCCGCTGATGTCAATAAGCGAAACGACAACGTTCTGCGCATTGAGGAGATAATGCCGTTATATCCTCAAACGAATCGAGGGTGTCGAGCACGGTTTTTCCGTTTGACCATCCTTTTTGCGGCAGCTATCTCTGGCGATATCAGTGTCACCGACAGAATGTGTAGCATGCTCCCCGCTGCCTTTTGTCTTTGGATAGTTTAACAAAAATTTAACACTGATTGGCTTTTTAACTTTACACATCGAGCTTAAACTATTCTCAGACAAACGAAAGGAGTTATTTAAAATGAAAAAGATAATCATGTTAACTGCTGCGGCTCTCGTGGCTGCAATGATGCTCACAGGTTGTGCCAGAGGCGCAAAGGTAACCACCGAGGGCTCCACCTCTATGGAGAAGGTCATAGGCGGCCTTGGCGAGGCTTTCCACGACTCCAACCCCGATCTCGAGGTCACCTACAATGCAACAGGTTCCAGCGGCGGCATTACCGCAGTTGCAGAGGGCCGCTGCGACATCGGTCTCTCCAGCAGAGCTCTTAAGGATTCCGAAAAGGAGCTTGGTCTGACGGAAACCGTGCTCGCTTACGATGGCATTGCGATCATTGTTAACAACAACAATCCTGTGACTTCGCTCTCTACAGAACAGATAGCCGACATATTCACCGGAAAGATCACCAACTGGAGTGATGTCGGAGGTGCAGACTCCGAGATAGTCCTTATCGGCCGCGAGGCCGGCAGTGGAACCCGTGATGGCTTTGAGAGCGTTACCGGTACCGAAGATATGTGCAAGTACCGCCAGCAGCTGACCTCCACCGGTGATGTCATCACCACGGTCTCCATGAATGAGAACGCCATTGGCTATGCCTCCGTTGCCTCTGTAAGCAATGCGGTCAAGACCGTTTCCGTTGACGGCGTTCTGCCGAGCGAAACCACCATAAAGGACGGCAGTTACCCAATCCAGAGACCGTTCGTGCTCGTGACACGCAGCGACGACAGCCTCTCCGATGCGGCAAAGTCATTCCTTGAGTATGCACTCTCAAAGGATGCTGCGGATGTTATACTGCTCATGGGTGCCGTGCCCTCAAACTGACACCATGGAGGCAATAAAGCTTAACAAAAAGGCGGCTCGGCGCAGAGCCGCCGAAAATGCGATACACGGGGTATTCCTGATACTTGGGCTTGTTGCGGTCGGCTGTGTGCTGCTGATAACCGTCTACCTCATCATCTCGGGAATACCCGCCATTGCGGAAATAGGACTTGTCGAGTTTCTATTCGGCACCGAATGGGAGTCCACCGCCGACGATCCCAGATTCGGCATATTGCCTTTCATACTTACATCCGTGTACGGCACGGCAGGAGCGATAGTTATAGGAGTGCCCATCGGGTTCTTTGCTGCCGTGTTCATTGCCAAATGCGCTCCGAAGCGTCTGCGGCTCGTGATAAATCAGGCTGTGAGCCTGCTTGCAGGCATACCTTCCGTTGTATATGGCTTTGTCGGAATGCTGGTACTTGTTCCGTTCATTGCAGATGTGTTCGACCTTTCCGACGGCGCAAGCCTTTTTGCAGCCATGATCGTGCTTGCAATAATGATACTACCCTCAATAATCAAGGTGAGCGTCACAGCGCTCGAGGCCGTTCCACAAGAGTATGAGGATGCCTCTTTGGCGCTTGGCGCAACGCCTGTGGAGACATGGTTCAGGGTATCCGTTCCATCCGCAAAGAGCGGCATTGCCGCCTCGGTAGTGCTCGGTGTGGGACGCGCGATAGGCGAGGCTATGGCGGTCATGATGGTGTCGGGAAATGTGCCAAACATGCCTTCGCTATTTTCAAGCGTTCGCTTCCTCACCACAGCAGTTGCAAGCGAGATGGCGTACTCCTCCGGATTGCAACGGCAGGCATTGTTTTCAATCGCGCTGGTGCTCTTCCTATTCATAATGCTCATCAACGCCACGCTCAACTTTTTCTTAAAGAGGGAAAAGAAATGAACAAAGGGATATCTTGCAAAAGAAAGCTTAATATCGTACTGCTCAGATGCCTTATGTACATTGCAGCGGGGCTTACGGTTGGCTTGGTGCTGTTTCTCATAATCTATGTGCTTGTAAGGGGCATCCCCAACATAACGTGGGAACTGCTCTCTTCAGAGCCAAGCTATCTTAATGGCACGGAGGGCATACTGCCCTACGTTCTCAACACCGTCTACATAGTACTTGCAACCATACTTATAGTCCTGCCCATAGGCGTGGGAGCGGCAATCTACCTCACTGAATATGCCAAGAGCAAGCGTATCGTTAAGGTAATCGAGTATGCAACAGAGACATTGTCGGGCATTCCGTCAATAATCTATGGCCTTGTGGGAATGCTCATATTCTGCCAGTTTTGCAAATTACAGACATCCCTCATAGCAGGTGCTCTGACGCTCGTGATAATGAACCTTCCAACGGTCATTCGCACCACGCAGGAGAGCATACGCACGGTTCCCCAGAGCCTTCGCGAGGGCGCTTTCGGCCTTGGCGCAGGGAAGTGGAGGGTGGTTCGCACGGTAGTGCTTCCGGGGTGTATCGACGGCATAGTCACGGGATGCATACTCTCCATAGGCAGGATACTCGGCGAGTCCGCCGCACTCATGTTCACCGCCGGCCTTGCAAGCTCCGTAAACAACATAATAGAAGGTCTTGCAAGCCCAGGTGCGACCCTTACGGTTGCTCTCTACATATACGCAAAGGAGCGTGGTGAGTTCGACATCGCATTTGCAATCGCCGCAATCCTGATGATACTCACGCTTATAATCAATCTTTCCGCCGATCTGGTTGGACGCACACTAAAGCGCAGGAGGAATATCTCGTGACAAGCATAATCGAAGCTGATTCGCTCTCCCTAAGATACGGAGAAACATTAGCATTAAAAAACATATCCATGGGCATACCGGAAAGGAGCATAACCGCCCTTATTGGCCCTTCCGGCTGCGGCAAGTCTACCTTTTTGAAAACGCTCAACCGCATGAACGATCTCATCCCATCCGTGAGGATAGAGGGCGACGTCCGTTACAGGGGCGAGAGCATATTCGGCAGGAATGTCGATGTGACCGAGCTTCGCAGGGAGATAGGAATGGTGTTTCAAAAGCCCAATCCCTTCCCTATGAGCGTGTATGACAATGTTGCCTACGGCCCGCGCACACACGGTATAAAGAACAAGGCCAAGCTCGATGACATAGTCGAGTCAAGCCTTCGCTCCGCCGCGATATGGGATGAAGTGAAGGACAGGCTGAAGAAGTGCGCACTGGGTCTCTCCGGCGGTCAGCAGCAGAGGCTCTGCATAGCCCGTGCGCTTGCAGTACAGCCCGAAGTCCTTCTCATGGATGAGCCGACAAGCGCACTCGACCCAATATCAACAACAAAGATAGAAGAGCTTGCATTGGATCTAAAAAACCGATATACTATCGTCATCGTCACACATAATATGCAGCAGGCGCTGCGCATATCGGACAACACGGCATTCTTCCTGCTGGGAGAGCTTGTGGAGTTTGCCGACACGGAGAGGATGTTCTCCAATCCGCAGGATAAGCGCACGGAGGACTATATTACAGGGAGGTTCGGATGATGAGAAGCCGTTTTGACGAGCAGCTTGCAACACTGCACAAGGAATTGATACGCATGGGCGCGCTGTGCGAGGACGCCATATCCTCCGCACGCAAGGCGTTGCTTGAGGGAAGTCCCGAGCTTGCGGAGAAGGTATATCCCATCGACGCCGAGATAGACCGTATGGAGCGTGACATTGAAACACTATGTTTGAAGCTGCTCCTGCATCAGCAACCCGTTGCACGGGATCTGCGACAGATATCCGCTGCACTGAAGATGATAACCGACATGGAGCGCATAGGCGACCAGGCGTCTGATATTGCCGAGATAATAACCTTCATGCAGGGGAAAACAAGCAGGGATTTTGTGCTTATAGACGATATGGCCGCCGCCGCAGGCAGGATGGTGACCGACAGCATAGACGCATATGTAAGGGGCGATGTGGAGCTTGCCCACAGGGTTATGCGAGAGGACGACATAGTGGATGAGCTGTTTAGCAAGGTGCGCAAGTCGCTCATCGATATGATGGTCTCCTCGCCCGACGAGGGTGAGTTTGCCCTCGACATACTCATGATTGCCAAATACTTCGAACGCATAGGCGATCACGCCACCAATATTGCGGAATGGGTCGAATTTGCGGTCACCGGACTACATGTAACGGAGGCTGAGATATGATTTTTGTTGTCGAAGACGATGCGAGCATCCGTGATATTGAAGTCTATACCCTCTCCTCGGTGGGCCTGCCCGCCGTCGGATTTACGGACGGGGCTCAGTTGTTTGAGGCATTGAAATCAAAAATGCCGGATCTCATACTGCTGGATGTCATGCTCCCGGGCGAGGACGGCGTTTCGATACTAAAGCGGCTCAAAGCGAGTCCCTCCACCGCCGAGATACCCGTTTTAATGGCCACGGCGAAGGGAGCCGAATTTGATAAGATAATCAGTCTCGACCTCGGTGCGGATGATTATCTGGTCAAACCCTTCGGCATGATGGAGATGGCGGCAAGGGTGCGTGCGGTGCTAAGGCGCACTTCTCCCAAGCAGAGCTCCGACATCATCCGCATGGGAGGAATCGAGCTCAATTCCGCCGAACACACGGTCAGGGCGAACGGAGCCGATGTCATTCTGACCTATAAGGAATTTGAACTGCTGAAGCTCCTCATGAGCCGCCCGGGGATGGTATTTACCCGTGACAGGCTGCTTTCGGATATATGGGGGTTCGATTACGACGGTGAAACCCGCACCGTTGACGTTCATATAAGGACGCTCCGTCAAAAGCTCGGCGTCTGCGGCGATATGATAGAGACCGTGCGAGGCATGGGTTATCGCATACGGGAGGTGGAAGCATGACCGGCAGGATATTCCGCTCTATTTTTCTTGTTGCGTGCATAGTGCTCGTTGTCTGCTTTGCGGTTATCATGGGCTTTATGTACAGATATTTTGCCTCTACGCAGAAGGAGGCTCTCATCACCGAGACTGCGCTTGCCGCAAGTGGCGTTGAACACTCCGGCATGGAGTATTTTGACGGGCTTGACGGCGGCAAGCATCGTATAACCTGGGTCGATTCTTCCGGCCGTGTGCTGTATGACAACGAGGTGTCGGATGTTTCCTCCATGGAGAACCATGCGGATCGTGAGGAGATCGCAGAGGCGCTTGCAACGGGCGTCGGAGAGAGCGAACGTACATCCGAGACGCTTTCGGAACGCACGATTTACTATGCAAAGCGGCTCTCCGACGGAAGCGTTCTGAGGCTCTCCGTCAACCGTTATACGATAGTTGCGCTGGTGCTCGGCATGCTTCAGCCGCTCGCTATAATATTGGCGCTTGCTATTGCCATATCCGCATTTGCCGCAAGCAGGGCGTCAAAGCGTATAGTGCGGCCGTTCAACAACATCGACCTTGACCATCCCCTTGAGAATGACAGTGCATACAAGGAGATGGCGCCGTTCTTGACCCGACTTGAGGCGCAGCGCAGACGCATTGCGGCGCAGTCAGAGGAGCTTAACCGCAAGTGCGAGGAGTTTGCGGCAATCACCGACAACATGAGCGAGTGTCTGATTCTTCTCACTTCGGATGGTACGATAGTCGCCATGAACAAAGCATCCATGCAGCTTTTCGGCACGGATAGTGGCTGTATCGGCAATGACATACTGACGCTCGACCGCAGAAGCGAGCTGCGTGAGTTGGTCGGCAGTGCGCTTGAGGGCAAGCACTGCGAGATGATAATCGACTTCGGGACAAGCAAATATCAGTTCAGCGCTGACCCGGTACTGCATGATACGGTAACGGACGGCGTCTGCATACTGGCCTTTGACGTGACGGCAAGGCTGCTTGCCGAAACACAGCGCAGGGAGTTCTCCGCAAATGTTTCCCATGAGATAAAAACGCCCCTGCAATCCATTATCGGTTCTGCGGAGCTTATTGAAAACGGGCTCGTGCAGGAGGAGGATATGCCTCGCTTCATAGGGCATATCCGTTCCGAGGCCTCAAGACTGGTAATGCTCATCGGCGATGTTATCCGGCTATCGCAGATTGACGAGGGCGTTTACATGGAGAAGGAGCCCGTGGATCTCCGGGAGCTCGCCGAGGAGACCGTTATGTCGCTCACGCACAGTGCGGATGCCAAGCACATATCGCTCTCCGTGGACGGCGACGCCGCAGTAATAACAGGCGTGAGGCGGCTCCTTCAGGAGATGCTATTTAACCTCTGCGATAATGCGGTCAAATACAACGTCGAGGGCGGAAATGTGTTGATTGACATCAGGGACGGCACCGATGCTATCTTGCTGACGGTAAAGGATACCGGGATCGGTATACCCCTGGAGGCGCAGGGGCGTGTGTTTGAGCGATTCTATCGTGTTGACAAGAGCCACTCGAAGGATACCGGCGGCACGGGTCTGGGCCTCTCAATTGTCAAGCATGCGGCGCTGTACCACGGAGCGGAGATCTCGCTCGACAGCACCGTCGGCGTCGGAACGACCATAACGGTAAGGTTTAAGAAGCAATAACGGGCAATGTAAAGGAGCTGCGGTATATCGTCCGCAGCTCCTTTACATTGTCGTTAGGTTTAATCCGTCCTCTGAGATATACCCTTTATCGCCGCAAGCACCCAGTCGTGCTCCTCAACCGTAACAACGGAATCGCAGTACGGGCATTTTGCGCTCTGGTTGATGGACATCGGCGCCCCGCAGTTCGGGCAATGGAGATCCCTGGCATCCTCTCCGGTGTACGTTATCTTGCCGGAGGTGCGGCAAAGATCCCACTCATATGTAAGGAACTTCTCCTCAGTGCTGCTGCCCCGAACGACCTCTCCGGTGTTATCGTCCGTGGTGTACTCGACGATGCGAGCTCTGACATTGGCGATCACATGATCCTGAGAATCCTGCTGATACCAACCCCTCAGATCGACCCCAAGCACCGCAATGCGCTCAACATGCGGAGTTTGACCGTTCTTACGATACTGACCGACCTGACGCTCGGACTGCTCATACAGCATATTGGTCAGATAGGGGCGCAACGGCTCCAGATCCCTTGCAGACCAGCAGTTCTGAAGCTGAACATAGAGGTTGGAAAGCCTTGACTCAAACTCATCGGGATTAAAGTTGGGATCAAGCTCACGGTAGGCATCCATTGCACGCAGACGTGCCTGAGGCGTGGCGGCTGCACCGGGGTTGACTTTACGGGTGCCAGCCGTCCCGTTCTTGCTCTTGCGCAGCAGTATTACCATGACGATTATTGCTATCACGATCACTGCAACTACCACGGAGCCAAAGCCGCCGTCGCCGTCGATGCCGCTGTCGATGTAATAGTAGCCTCCGCCA
Source organism: uncultured Clostridia bacterium (assembly GCA_944336475.1). Taxonomy (GTDB): domain Bacteria; phylum Bacillota; class Clostridia; order Christensenellales; family CAG-138; genus CALVLD01. The sequence continues at coordinate 109,165 of CALVLD010000002.1, read as the reverse complement.
TAATCCGTATCATAGTCGCTGTCCCAGCCGGAGCTGCCCCAATCGGAGCTACCCCAATCGGAGCCTCCGCCATAGTCGCTGTCACCGGAAAAGTCCCCGAAATCGGCCCGTGCGGCAACTCCGAATGCCATCGTGATGCACAGCAGCAGAACAGCAAGAATAGATATGCGTTTCTTCATAACACACCACCTTATGCAAGTTGGCCTTGATACTATCTCGGCTACGCCATTATAATACACATCTTCTCATCCGTAAAGCAGCGGTTTTATTAATATTTGTAATATCTCATGCTTGTCCGCATATATATAGGTATTGGGCTACTCTTTCGATGACGAGGCGATTTATGCGAAGGAACTGTGATAAAAATACGGATAGTGCCGAGTGTAGGCGTCTTGCGGACAGGGCGGCAGGGCTGCTGGCCGGAATATTTGCCCTGCTTGCACTTTTAGCCGCCTCGCTCGTTTCCAAGGAGACGGCGGTCTTTATGACAAGCCTTGCAGAACCGGTCTTTGATTTTGAGATTATCCATACAGAGGCGTCCCCCTCCCCCGTCCCCAATGAGATACTCATAAGCCTTGCAGATATTGATTCGGATGTGCCTCAAGATGTGGTGATACAGCTCATGGGGGTTACCGCTGAGCTGCTCGACAGGGCCGGAGAGTTAAACTTCGCGGGCGATGAGCCGCAGGTGCTCATATACCACACGCACAACACCGAGGCATACACCCAGACAGAGACCTACACATATGTGGAAAGCGGCGATTGGCGCACGGAGGACACATCGTGCAGCGTGATAGCCGTAGGTGAGGAGTTGGCTCGAATACTGCGTGAGGATTACGGCATCAACGTCATACATGACACAACTCAGCATGAGCAGCCCGACATACAAACCGCCTATTCACGCTCGCTCCGCACTATGGAGTACTATAAGCAGACTTATCCCTCCCTGGAGCTGTACATCGATCTACACAGGGACGCCTACACCACAAACGGCGTCAACACCGACTATGCGATGATAGACGGTCAGAGGGTTGCGAGGATGATGTTCGTGGTAGGCACGGGACGAGGTTCATCCGGCTCGGCGGACGATGATCTTCCGGATTTTGAATCCAATTATGCCCTTGCACTGAGGCTCACGGAGACCATGCTCGGCTACAACGACAGGCTAATGCGAAATGTGCGTGTAAAATCCGGCAGATACAATCAGCATATTTCATCAAAATGCCTGCTGGTGGAGGTGGGGCATAACGCCAACACGCTTGAGGAGGCTCTTGCCGCAATGCAGTACCTTGCAAGAGCGATAGCCGAAGCCGCCGGCATATCCCCCAGCATAGGAGATATCAGCTTTGCACCCTAAATCGGGTGTTGGGCTTGTAAATGGCTGTCGCATATGGTAGAATCATGTCAAATCTACAGGTTCAGGGGGCAAGTATGAAGCTGAAGTATTGGCGCACCATCTGCGTTGGTTTTGCATTTTTTCTTATCTGCACGTTCTGGCAGGCGTACGACACCATAATTCCCAAGATTTTGACCGATAAGTTCGGTATGTCCCAGGCCGGCTCCGGTATAGTCATGGCGTTGGATAATATGCTCGCCCTTTTCATGCTCCCACTGTTCGGTGCGATATCTGACAGGTGTACAAGCAAGTACGGCAAGCGCACTCCTTTTATATTCGTTGGTACGATCGTTGCCGTGGCGGCATTCATGTGTCTGTCGCTCGTTGACGGGCAGCAGCTTAAAAACGTCGATGCCATAGCCGGCAACGATACCGCAACGCTGCAAGCCATATATGCCGACGATGATGTTGCAAACGCCGAGCTGATGACCTCCGAGGGTGAGCGATTCGTCATCCGCGACAAGTTCACCGAAGAGGAGTTCCTTGCGATAGTTCCTGCATCAAGCGCATACGATGACGATATCAATTTCGACTGGAACACCTATGTCGTCCCTGCAAGGCAGGCATATGCCGAGGCGGTCACCGCCTCGCATCAGCTCACGCTGTGGTTTTTCATAGGCATATTGCTTGTGACGCTGGTCGCAATGGCAACGTTCCGTTCGCCTGCGGTAGCGCTCATGCCGGATGTGACGATAAAGCCGCTCCGCTCAAAGGCCAATGCGGTCATAAACCTCATGGGTACTGCGGGCGGCATACTGGTGCTTGTGCTCGGCATGATATTCGGCACGGGCAAGCCGGAGAACAGCTATATGGGCTACACGGTGTTCTTTGCGGTAGTGGGCGCTGTCATGATCGCTGCCCTTATCGCATTCCTGATCACGGTAAAAGAGCCCCGCTTTGCCAGGGAAATGGAGGATGAGAGCCGCAGATTCGGCATTGATGACTCCGACGCCGACGGCTCGAGCGATAGAAAGCTGAATAGATCTGAAACGGCCTCGCTGCTCCTCATACTTGCCTCGGTTGCGCTGTGGTACTTCGGCTATAATGCGGTCATATCGAAGTACTCTGTCTACTCCACAAAGATCCTCGGCCTTGATTACAACACCACTCTGCTCATTGCACAGGCTGCGGCAATAATCTCCTATCTGCCCGTCGGTATTATCGCCTCAAAGGTCGGGCGCAAAAAGACCATACTGGCAGGAGTTGTGATGCTTGGCGCTGCATTCTTCGTTGCATCGTTTCTGCGGCAGGGAAGCTCGCCGCTTCTTATGAACTGCATGTTCGCACTTGCCGGCATCGGCTGGGCGACGATAAACGTCAACAGCTTCCCCATGGTCGTTGAGCTTGCACGGGGCGGCAGGGTCGGCAAGTACACCGGGTACTATTATGCCGCAAGTATGGCTGCACAGGCACTGACGCCCTTCCTGAGCGGTATCATCATGGATAATTTCGGCATGACTACTCTCTTCCCATATGCTACGGTGTTCGTTGCACTTGCGTTTGTCACAATGATATTCGTCAAGCACGGTGACAACAAGCCCATTGCAAAAAAGGGTCTTGAAGCGCTTGATGTCGACGACTGACGATATGCAGACAGGCTGCGGCGGGGTGCTCATCACCGCCTTTGAACCGTTTGGCGGCGATGAGACGAACCCCACCGAGCTCATACTCAGCGGGCTTCCCGACACGCTCTGCGGACGGTGTTTGCACAAGAAAGTGCTGCCTGTCGAGTTTTTTAGGGGTGCGCAGATCGCTATTGACGAGATGCGGCGGCTTTCTCCGGAAGTTGTTATTCTGCTTGGGCAGGCCGGCGGCAGGAGTGCGGTCACGCCTGAACGGGTCGCCATAAATGTGATGGACGCCTACATACCCGACAATGCCGGCTTTATGCCAACGGATGAGGTCATACTGCCCGACGGTGAAGCAGCATACTTTTCTACCTTGCCCATAAAGGATATTGTCGCTGCCGTCCGTGAAAGAGGTCTGCCCTCCGCCGTGTCCAACAGTGCAGGCACATATGTTTGCAACTCCCTCATGTATCGCATTTTACACGAGTGCAGCCTAATGCCGGAGCCACCCTTGGCAGGTTTTATCCACGTGCCGTTTTCGGAGGAGCAGGTCAGGTCAAACCCCAAACGTGCGGCAGTGCCCTGCATGAGCCTTGACGCCATGATTGAAGCAATAACTGTGGCAATCAGGGTGCCTATTGTAAAATTTTAATAACATTTGATCATTTCCTATTAACTTTTTGTCTTCTTCGGGGTATCATTCTGCAAGAATAATTACCGGGAGGCGTATATGCTTCAGTTAAAAAACATCACAAAAGATTATGTGAGCACAGGCTCCGTTGTCCATGCCCTGCGTGGCGTGGACGTCGAGTTCGGTTCCGGGGAGTTCGTTGCAATACTGGGTCCCTCCGGCTGCGGCAAGACCACGCTGCTCAACATAATCGGCGGACTTGACCGTTATACAAGCGGCGACCTCTGCATAAACGGGAAGTCGACAAAACAGTTCAGAGACAGCGATTGGGACTCCTATCGCAACCACAGTATAGGCTTTGTTTTCCAGAGCTACAATCTTATTCCGCACCAGACGGTGCTTGCTAATGTCGAACTTGCACTGACGCTTTCGGGCGTTTCCCGTGCGGAGCGTCACAGCCGTGCAAAGGAGGCTCTCTGCCTCGTCGGCCTTGAGGATCAGATGAACAAAAAGCCCAACCAGCTCTCCGGCGGTCAGATGCAGAGGGTAGCTATTGCAAGGGCTTTGGTAAACGATCCCGAGATAATACTTGCAGATGAGCCTACCGGTGCGCTCGACAGCGAGACGAGCGTACAGGTACTTGAGCTTTTGTGTGAAATAGCATCAGATAAGCTCGTGATAATGGTGACGCACAATGCGGAGCTTGCATCGAAGTATGCTACACGCATAGTTCGTTTGCTGGACGGTAAGATCGTAAGCGATGAGCCCAACCCAAACGCCATAGCTCCCCATAAGCATGTTGAGGTGAAGCATGACGTTGCAACGACACAGAAGAAAAGGGTCTCGATGTCGTTCTTCACTGCGCTGTCGCTTAGCCTTAATAACCTAATGACCAAAAAAGCTCGTACCCTGCTTACGGCATTTGCGGGAAGCATCGGCATAATCGGCATTGCTCTGATACTGTCGATCTCCGACGGTTTCCAGAATTACATAAACAGGGTTCAGCAGGATACTCTATCCTCATATCCTCTTTCGGTTGAATCGGAAGTCATGGACATGTCCTCGATCATGCAATCCCGGGATGAAGTATTGAACCAGGATAAGGAGACGGACATGACCAAGGTATACGAAAACACTATGCTCGGCGAGATGCTGAGTTCGTTCTATAACGTCTCTACCAACGATCTAAGTTCTTTCAAGGCCTTCTTGGAAAGCGATGAATGCGCCGTTTCCGAACATGCACTTGCCATACAGTACGGCTATGATTTTGGAATGTATGTTTATAATCCTTCGTCCGTCAATGGCGTGGTGCAGGTCAATCCTTCGCCTGTATTTGAGCTTGTTATGGGAGAGCAGGCCTCCACGCTCGTGCCTTCCACCTATCAGACGGACGTGTTCGAGGAGCTGGTCGATAACGATGAGCTCCTGCAGGAGCAGTTTGATGTGATCGCCGGCGAATGGCCGGACGCATATGATGAGGTCGTGTTAAATGTTGATGAGTTCAATAGGCTCACCGATTATTCGCTGTACACGCTTGGTCTCAGGGACAGGGATGAGCTTGCCGAGTACTTTGCGCCATCGGACGCAGATGATGGCGAACATGACGATGGCAACCGCATGACATTCACTTATGAGGAGCTGATGTCGCTCGATTTGCGGCTTGTTATCCCCTCTGCTTTCTACCAGTTTGACGAGCAGGCTGGCCGCTGGACTGATGTGCGTGATGATCGTGAGAGCTTTGACGAGGTGCTTGCAGACGGTGTTAAACTCAAGGTAGTAGGCATAATCCGTCCCAAGGAGGGTGCTGCCGCAACATCGGTGGCCGGTGCAGTTTGTTATACGAAGGAGTTGACCGAGTTTATAGTCAATGCCGTCAACTCGTCAGAGATCGTCCGGCAGCAGCTTGACGACCCCACAGTGGATGTGTTTACCGGTGTGGAATTTGTCGATGCGGATAGCTATACGCCCACGATCGAGGAGGTAATGGACTATATCGATACGCTGCCTGCCGAGGAATACGATCAGATAGCGCCCATGCTCGGCGCAATGACCGACGAGCAGATAATAGAAGCCTTCAAGGATAGAATGCCGAAGCCGTCGGACTTCAACACATACGAGGACAATCTTTCACTATTGGGCGTTACCGACCTCGATTCACCTTCATCCATAACCATATACCCCGCCGATTTCGCCGCAAAGGATGAGATAAAAGCGATTATCGACGATTACAACGACAGGGCCGAGGCTGCCGGCAACGATGAGCAGGTCATATCGTATACTGACTATGTGGGGCTTCTCATGAGCTCGGTGAGCACGATAATCGATGCGATATCCTACATACTAATTGCATTCGTTTCGGTTTCGCTGGTGGTATCATCCATAATGATTGGCGTCATCACCAACATCTCCGTGCTTGAGCGTACCAAGGAGATAGGCATACTGCGCGCCATAGGTGCATCGAAGCGTGACATATCCCGTGTGTTTAATGCCGAGACGCTCATAATCGGCTTTGTATCGGGTATTATCGGACTTGGTTGTACCCTTGTGCTGATAATCCCCGTAAATGCGATAATCTATGATCTTGGCGGCATACCCGATGTTGCCGCTCTGCCGCCCGTGGGTGCGGCCGTGCTGCTTGCGATAAGCATGCTGCTGACCTTCATAGCAGGGCTCATACCCTCCCGAAAAGCGGCAAAGAAGGATCCCGTGGTGGCTTTGAGAACAGAATGATTTCCCTCCCTACAAAGGAGAGCGGCAGGCGTCGACGCCTGCCGCTCTCTCTATCTTGATTTCTCTGCTGATCAGACCACTGAGGGTTCTACAAAGAGCTTGCCCTCGGCAAAGCGGCTGAGCCTCAGCCCGGAGGCATCTATCCTCGGCTCGCTGCCAGTTATCATATCCGCCATTACGACTCCCGTGACGGGGCCGAACATGAAGCCGTGGCCGGAGAAGCCTATCGCCATATAGAAGCCCTCCACCTGCTCGGACTTGTCATACACAGGCTGACGGTCGGGGGTCATGTTGTACAGACCTGCCCACTGGCGCACCACACGGAGCTTGCCAATGGCCGGCAGAACATTGTCTACGGTCTTTGCCATCTCCTCAAGGAAACGCCAAGAGGATGTGCATCTGCCGTCACGGGGCTCGTTGGCATCACCCCTGCCCATTATGAACGAGCCGTGCGGAGACTGCTGCACATAAAGGTTGAGGCCAAACGCCATGACCATAGGATCCTGCATCGGTTCTACTGGCTCCGTGACAAGTATCTGGTGGCGCTCCCTATACACGGGGATGTCTATGCCTGCCATCTGAGCAATGTCATGTGAGAAGCCGCCTGCGCAGTTGACAACAACGGGGGTGTTTATGGTACCCTTGTCGGTGACTACTGCCCTTACCCTGCCGTTTTCAACAGTAATGCCCGTGACCGTGGTAAATGTATTGAATTCAACGCCCATGCGGCGTGCTGCACGATGGAACGCATCGGTGGTCTTGAATGGGTTGAGAAAGCCGTCCTTCTCGCAGAATGCGGCTCCGAGCAGTATGTCTGTGTTAAGGTGAGGGACTATCTCTTTTGCTTCCGCAAGCGTGAGCATACGGGAGGGTATGCCGCAGGCATGCTGTACCTCGACATTCTTTTTGAATTGCGCTATCTCACGCTCCGTATCGGCTATAAGCAGATAGCCCTTTTGTTTGAACTCTACGTCGCCGTCATACTCAAGGATGTCGTTTGCGTGCTCATAGAACTCGGTGCTGAATTTTGACATGCGGCAGTTCATCTCCGTGCCCCACTGCATGCGCACGCCTGCGCCGCAGCAGCCGGTGGAGCCGCTGCAAATATAGCGTTTTTCGAGCACAACGATGTTCGTTACGCCCTTCTTGGCGAGGTTGTAGGCTATTGAACAGCCCGTTATACCACCGCCGATTATTACGATGTCGGCATTAGTCCTCATCCCTATATGCCTCCTTTGCGACAAGCTCGAGCCTTACCCCTGTTGCGGGCGGCCTTGTAGTCTGGTCACGCAGCGCTGCAATGGGCTGACCCGTTGCCATTGCTATCTCACGCTGTATGAGCTGCTGGCAGGTTTTGCCCTGGCAAGGCCCCATGCCACAGCGTGTTATGCGCTTTATCTCGTCAAAGCTGGTGTATCCCTCTGCAATGAGTCGGCGGATATCGCCAAGTGTAACATCCGAACAGCGGCAAATGATGGTGTTATCCAGGTCGTTCATGGCTTAGCTCCCCCTTCTCAAGCGAATATTGCGTACGGTGTAGAGATGCTCCCTCGGCACTCTGAAGCGCACTATTGGAGTGCGGTCAAAGCCCTTTTGGTTGAGCACCTGGGTGACCTCAGCTTCTGTGACATATTCACCGCTGCGGTCGAGCGCATCGACCGTCTCCCCAACCTCGGGAAGCGGCAGAAGCTCATAGGGTATGCTGAACTCTATGCAGTCCTCATTCCTGCCGTCAACGAGCATTATCGCAAGCCCCGGGCACTTTGTAAGGCAGGCGCCGCAGCCAACGCACTTGTCAAAAGTGACCTTTGGGGTATTGTTGATATCCTCGCCGACCGTTATGGCTGAGAAGCCGCAGGAGCTCTGGCAGGGGTTGCAGGGTATGTTTTGATAGCACTCCGCCACCGCAACACGCCCCCTGTTTATCCTCTCTACGGGAGGGAATGCGGATCTTATCATATCATCCGTCGGTATGCCGGTTTTTTCCAATAATTCCATGCTCATGATGTTCACCTCAATTCAACTGCTGCGCTATGCCGTCCAGTATGCGCTTACCCACAGGGCCGCCCCTGAGCTGGGAGAGCTGTGCGATATAGTCGGCTCGCTTATTCTCATATTCGGTATGGGTATGGCCGGTGTGTTTTGCGGCGCACAGACCTGCAAGATACCCCTCTACCATGGCGGAGGACGCCTCCTCAATGCCGGTAACGTCGCCTGCGGCGAATATGTTGGGCACGGTGGTCTGATAATCCGCATTGCGCATGGGCACCGTGCCGGAGAGCTGAGGAATGTACTTCATCTCACAGCCCGCCATCGCAAGCAGCTCTCCGAGTGGCGTGAGGCCTACGGAGATACAGCACACGTCGCAGTCTATAGTCTGCTCCGTACCCTCTATCGGGCGGAAGCGGTCATCGACCATGCATATGACGACCTGCTCAAGGCTATCCTTGCCCATTGCCGCCTTGACGGTGTGGCTGGTCATTATGGGGACTCCCATGCGGCGCACCTTTGCGGCATGGACGAGATAGCCGCCGATCTTCGGTGCGGCATCGAGTATTGCCGCAACCTCGACGCCTGCCTGCATGAGCTGATAGCTGACGATAAGGCCGATGTTGCCCGCACCGACCATTAGCACACGGTCGCCCGGCTTAACGCCGTATACGTTCATAAGCGTCTGCACGGCGCCTGCGCCGTAGATGCCGGGAAGATCGTTGTTGGGGAACGCAAGCGCCTTTTCTGATGCGCCTGTCGCAACGACTATCGCATTGGGCCTGATCTTAAAGTAGTCATCCTCCCTGTGCAGGGCCGTCACCATGCCGTCCTCGTATATGCCGAGCACTGTAGTCTCGGTGAGTATCCTTACCCTGTCGCCGTACTTAGTCAGCTTGTCCATCAGTATTCCTGCTATATCTATGCCACGGGTGGAGGCATACTGGCGTTCCGACCCGAAGAACATATGCGTCTGCTTGATGAGCTGACCGCCTATCCTGGGGCTGCGCTCAACCACCAGAACCTCCGTCCCTGCTTCCGCCGCCGATATTGCGGCACACAGGCCTGCAGGGCCGGCGCCGATAATCAAAAGCTCTGTTTTTATCATATGATTTTCCCCTTGCCTTTCTGCGTCTCTACCACCATGCCCTCACGCAGTTCCGTGATGCAGGTCTTGACGTTTGGAACGCCGTCAACAACCATCATGCAGCTTGAGCAGTTGCCTATTGCGCAATAGAATCCGCGCGGCCTGTGCTTTTCCGGGCTGTGCGCAAGCACCCTTACGCCGTTTGCGTGGAGCGCTGCGGCGATGGTCTCCCCCTCATAGCCTGTCATCCGTTGTCCGTCAAAAATGAATGATATCTTGTTTCCTCTGTTGAAGGTGAGTATCGGATGCTCTTCAATCCTCATATGATATCTCTACTCCTTGCGATATATTGTCGGGTCATGTACATGTCTGTAATCACCTGCTCCGTATACTACCACAAATATCCCTAACAATAAAGTTTGTATATTTAAATAATATGATATATTTTTGTTCCGTCCATAGTGATGCTTACAAACTGTGAAAAATTTGGTATAATCTATTCGTCGGATATGCTTACCCGATGAATAATCCGCACGGAGGATGGTTATGGATACCGTCAAGAAGGACAAACTGCTCTCGCTCATCGTTCCCGTTTACAATGAGGAGGAGGTGCTCCCTATTTCTTACGAAAAGATGAACGAGGCCATGGCAAATCTCGGCTACCGCTATGAGATCATCTATGTGAACGATGGCAGTCGAGACGGCTCGATGAAGATACTGCGCAGCATTGCAAAGGACAATCCTCATGTTAAGGTACGCAGCTTCAGCCGCAACTTTGGGCATCAGACCGCCGTCACCTGCGGCATGGACGCCGCAAAGGGCGACGCTCTCATAATCATAGACGTTGACCTCCAGGATCCTCCTGAGGTTATCGCCGATATGGTAAAGGCGTGGGAAAACGGTGCGGACATCGCCTACGGCAAGAGGCTCAAGCGCAAGGGTGAGACTGTTTTCAAGAAGCTCACGGCATTTGCCTACTATCGCATACTTCGCGCCATGAGCGCATATCCCATACCCCTTGATACGGGGGATTTCCGCCTGCTTGACCGCAAGGTGGCAGATGTCTTTCTTAAAATGCGCGAGCATAACCGCTTCCTGCGTGGTATGAGCGGCTGGATGGGCTTTGAGGCCGTTCCCGTTGAGTACGTTAGAAATGAGCGCTACGCCGGCAAGACCAAGTACACCCTCAAGAAGATGCTGCGCCTTGCCTCCGACGGCATAATCGGCTTCTCCGACCGTCCGCTGACCTTATGCGGTGAGTTCGGCATCGGGCTGTTCGTGCTTGATGTGCTTGGGCTCATAGCCCTCATAGTGCTTGCATGCTGCAACGTTGCATTCCCGTCCTGGCTATGGGCTCTATGCGGCGTGGTGGGCATACAGGCGGCGGCGCTGCTGTTCATGGCGATGCAGGGCATGTATCTGAACCGCATATATGACGAAGTGAAAGCTCGTCCTCTCTACATAGTGGCGGAGGACATAAACCTCTGAGCGCCGTCCCCATTATAGACACAGGGGACTGTCCCATTTATTTATATAAAGATAAAGCGAAGCCGGGTAGGCCTGATTGGTTGCCCGGTTTGTTGTTTGTGCGTGTAATGGGTTCTGTTGCACAAAAGGAGCTTTTGCACCCATATCCCAATGGTTTCGCATTAGCTCCCTATCATTTATGTTATATGCTTTGTTCGTCAGCCGAGTATGTCGGCCGCTCTCTCCTCCTTAAACTGAGTGGTGTAGAGATCGTAATAGTAGCCCCCGAGCTTCAACAGCTCCCTGTGCGTGCCGGACTCCGTAATCTTTCCGTCCCTTATCACAAGTATCCTGTCTGCAGAGCGGATGGTCGAGAGGCGGTGCGCAACGATGAAGCTGGTACGATGCTCCAACACCTTTGTGATGGCGTTCTGTATGAGCTGCTCGGTCTCGGTGTCAATCGAGCTTGTCGCCTCGTCGAGCACGAATATCCTCGGATCGGCAAGTATTACCCTTGCAAAGCTGATGAGCTGCTTCTGACCCGTTGAAAGCCTTGCGCCGCCCTCGCCCACCTCGGTGTCATAGCCGTTCTCCTGGGCAAGTATGAACTCCTCCGCATGAACCAGCCTTGCTGCGGCATAGACCTCCTCATCGGTCGCATCACGCCTGCCATAGCGGATGTTTTCCTTTATGCTGCACGAGAAGAGATGCGGCTGCTGCAGGACATATCCAAGCCTATCCTGGAGCCAGAGCTGACTGCGCTCGCGATAGTCCACGCCATCTATGAGTATCCTTCCTGCAGTCGGCTCATAGAATCGACATACCAGGTTGACTATTGTGCTCTTGCCTGCACCCGTCTCACCCACAAGGGCTATAGTTTCGCCCGCTTTGACATCGAGATTGAAATCATGCAGCACGCTTTCTCCGCCCTTATAGGCAAAATCAACATGTTCAAACGTAACGTCGCCGTTTATGGGCTCCCAGTTTTCACGCTTTGGCTCAAAGCAGTCGCCGTACTTTTCAACCACCTCGTCGCTGTCCACTATGTCGCACGGGGTATCTATGAGGGTGATAACACGCTCAGCACTCGCCTGTGCGCTCTGCATCTCCGCAAATATGCCTGCAAGCTGTTGAATTGGCTCGAACAGATTTGTGGAGTAGGATATGAACGACGACAGCGTACCCACAGTCATTATGCCGAAGGCAGTCTCCCACGCATGGGTGACGCTCATACCGCCGGCATAGAGCGCAAGACCCGTGCCAATGGAGCCCAGACACATAACTATCGGGGTGAACATTGCGGAGAGCACTGCGGCTCGTGTTGCAGCCTTGCGCATCCTGCCTGTTTCCGACCTGAACTCCTCGCTGTTCTTATCCTCACGCACAAGCGTTTTGGTTGTGACCGCACCCATTATCCCCTCGTTGAAGGCGCCTGTAATGCGTGAGTTCTGCTTCCTTACATCCCGGTAATGCTTGAGTATCCGCTTCTGAAAATACATACATATCAATGCAAGCGGAGGCAGTACGGCTATGACTATGAGTGCGAGCTTCCAGTTCATAGACAGCATTATGCCTATCACGCCGATAACATAGCAGCTTGCCCAGAGTATGTCGACAACGCTCCAGGCTATGAGCTCGCTCAGCCTTGAAACATCGCTTACCATGCGTGCCATTATGTAGCCGACCGCCGTCTTATCATAATAGGAGAATGAAAGCTGCTGCAGTTTGCGGAAGGCATCCTGACGAATGTCAAACGCCATACGCATTTCAAGCTTGCCCGATCCCTTTATAAACAACACAACACCTGCGCCCTGCACGGCGACTATCAGTGCATAGAAGAGCCCGAACCACGGCAATGCGCCCATATCGTCCTTGCCGATTATGTTATCTATTGCATATCGGGAGAGCTGCGGATAGATTATGTCTATCGCTGCGACAAACAGCAGTGCAATTATGGTGCGAATCACAAGCCCCTTGTACCTGAGGGCATATCTGAACAGCTTTTTCCATATTCTGAGATCGACCTTTTGGCTGAATTCCTGTTCTTTAAGTGCGGAAGTTGAGAGTTCCTCCATTATGCCTCACCTCCTTCGTCGTTTGCAAGCTCGTCCTCGAGCATATTCTGTATGTCTGCAATGCGCTTGTACAGACCCTCCTGAGCAATAAGCTCTTCATGAGTACCCTGCTGAACAAGCTCGCCATCCTCGAGCACAAGTATCTTGTCTGCCTTGCAGAGCGTTGTTATGCGGTGGGAGATTATAAACGTTGTGCTGCTCTTGCGGCGTGAATGCAGCGCATCCCTTATTGCCGCATCCGTTTCAGTATCCACGGCGCTCATGGAGTCGTCCAGTATGATTATGGGCGCCTTCTGCATGAGCATACGGGCGATCGCAACGCGCTGCTTCTGCCCTCCCGAAAGGGTAACGCCCCTCTCGCCAACGATGGTGTCATATCCGTTTTCAAACCCTGTCACCACATTATGTATGGATGCGACTCTTGCCGCCTCGAATACATCCTCCTCATTTGCATCGGGCGCCACTATGCGGATGTTATCCATTATGGTGCGCGAATACAGGAAGGGCTCCTGCATCACTATGCCTATGTTCCTGCGCAGATGGTGCCGCTCTATGTCGTTGACATTTACGCCGTCAATGAGTATCTCGCCCTCTCGGCAGGTGTACAGCCTCTGCATGAGCTGAACAAGCGAGGATTTTCCCGAGCCTGTAGAGCCCAGTATAGCTATCGTCTGTCCATGCTTTGCAGTGAAGCTGATGTTCTTTATCACATCCCTTCCGTCCTCATAACCGAAGCTGACATTGCGGAATTCGACATCGCCGTGTATCTCCGGCGTGAGCGCACGCCCCGGCTCCGCTTCGACCGGTACGGACATTATCTCATCTATCCTACCGAGCGAGACAGTTGCCCTGCCCATGTCGGCAAGTATGCGGCCCAGCTGGCGCACCGGCCATGTGAGCATACCAGTGTATGATGAGAACACAAGCATCTCTCCGACCGACAGCTCGCCTATCAGAACGTAGTAGATTCCGGCGCACAGCGATATACCTATCTGCAGATAGCCGAAGCAATCGGATACCCCCCAGTAGTAGGCAAGCATCGTCAGCAGCCGCTGATTCTTGTTTTTATAGTCGCTGTTTTTCTCGGTGAAGTTATCCATCTCCGCCTTCTGCTGCCCAAATGCCCTTACGACCCTCACGCCGGCAAGATTCTCCTGTATCGTTGCTGAGAGCTTTCCCTCCGCCTCGTCTGCCTGTGCAAACTGACGCCTTACATGCTTAAAGTAGATAAATGACGACAGCGCAAGGAACGGCATGAGCATTACCGAGTAAAGCGTCAGCATCGGGTTTATACTCACAAGTATTATCACTGCGCTTATGACCATTATGACCGTGCGCACCATTTCGAGTATCTGGTTCTGTATAAAGCGACGCACGGTATCGACATCCGACGTGCACCGCTGCACCAGATCGCCGGTTGAAACATGTTTGTGATAATCAAACGGTACATTTGAAAGATGGACATAGAGGTCATCACGCAGGTTTTTAGCCATGCTCTCTCCGGCAAATGCGATGTTTCGGCGCCTGAGATACGTGCTGTAGGCGTTTATTGCACTCACCAGCACAAGCAGTATTGCCATTATATAGAGGTGGCTGCTTAAAAACTCACGTCCTCCGAGAGATTCTATCCACTCCATTATTGTATCGGGTAGTTCAATGCTTACGGAATATCCCTCCTCCGCATACGGGAGTAGCACATAGTCCATTGTGAATCCGGTCACAATCGGTATGAGATACCCTGAGAGTACGGCAAATACAAGTGCGACCATGGCTATCGCAAAGTACTTCCCCGTCCCCCTCATCGCACGCCTTACCAGCGCAAAATTTATCGAACGGTGTTCGGTCTTTTTGTGCTTTCTCTTTTTACTTCTCATATAGCCTCCATATGGGTAACAAAAAATCACGGGCTGACCTGTGCCCGTGACCAAATACACACGTTAAAATAAACTAATTGGTCGGCCGCATATGAGCGGCATGGGAACGGGCATACACACAGCAGGAAATCACAGCGTCGAGCACACAATAACCGCGCATACTTGCAGCCTCCTTTCTTTTAAGATAATGGCATTATAACCCCACTGCCGTTTAATTGCAAGTATGCTGATGACATATGCGTGCAATATATTACCTGTGCTTCAAAAAAATATATTTGAACGTATAGGCAATATGCTGTTGACAGATAATACCTCCGTGCATATAATACTCATTGTTAGCACTCGATGGTATTGAGTGCTAACAGCCACTCGGAAGACCGAGCAAAATTTACAAACAATAATCTTTGAACGGAGGATTAAAATTATGAAACTTAAGCCGCTTGCCGACAGAGTCGTCATTAAGTCTTTGGACGTTGAAGAGACCACCAAGAGTGGTTTCATACTTGCAGGCAGTGCGAAGGAAAAGCCTCAGATGGCTGAGGTCATTGCCGTTGGCCCCGGCGGGGTCGTTGACGGCAAGGAGATTACCATGAATGTCACCGTCGGTGACAGGGTCATCTACTCCAAGTATGCAGGCAATGAGGTCAAGGTTGACGGCGTCGAGTACATCATTGTCCGTCAGAATGACATTCTGGCAGTTGTTGAAGACTAAAAACAGGAGGTAAATCACAATGGCTAAGCAGATCAAATATGGCGAGGACGCAAGGCGTTCGCTCGAGGCCGGTCTCGATACACTGGCCAACACCGTGAAGATTACGCTGGGGCCCAAGGGCCGCAATGTCGTGCTTGAGAGAAAGTATGGGGCTCCGCTCATCACTAATGACGGCGTTACCATCGCAAAGGAAGTTGAGCTTGAGGATCCTTTCGAGAATATGGGCGCTCAGCTCGTCAAGGAAGTTGCAACCAAGACCAATGATGTTGCAGGCGACGGCACCACCACCGCAACGCTGCTTGCGCAGGCGATCGTCCGCGAAGGGATGAAGAATGTCGCCGCAGGCGCAAATCCCATGGTGCTGAAGCGCGGCATAACGAAGGCTGTTGACGAGGCTGTTGCAGGTCTTAAGGAGCTCTCCAGGCCCGTCACCAGCAAGGGTGAGATCGCACAGGTGGCTTCTATCTCCGCATCCGACGAGAACATTGGTTCCCTCATATCCGAGGCAATGGAGAAGGTTGGCAACGACGGTGTTATCACGGTCGAAGAGGGCAAGACCATGAAGACCGAGCTCCGCGTCGTCGAGGGTATGCAGTTTGACCGCGGCTATGCTTCCGCATACATGGTAACGGATGCCGACAAGATGGAGGCCGTGCTTGACGACCCCTACATCCTCATCACTGATAAGAAGATCTCCAATATTCAAGAGATACTGCCAGTACTCGAGCAGATCGCAAAGCAGGGCAAGAAGCTGCTAATAATCGCCGAGGATGTAGAGGGCGATGCGCTTGCGACGCTTATCGTCAATAAGCTGCGCGGCATTTTCACCTGCGTTGCCGTCAAGGCCCCCGGCTTCGGCGACAGGCGTAAGGAGATGCTCAAGGATATCGCCATACTCACCGGCGGCGAGGTCATCTCCGATGAGCTCGGTATGGATCTCAAGGAGACCACACTGCATCAGCTCGGCCGTGCCCGTCAGGTCAAGGTCGATAAGGAGAACACCACCATTGTTGAGGGCGCCGGCGATGATGCCGCAATAAAGGCTCGCATCAAGTCCATCCGCTCCCAGATAGAGGAGTCCACAAGCGAGTACGACAAGGAAAAGCTCCAGGAGCGCCTCGCAAAGCTCGCAGGCGGCGTTGCCGTTATCTCCGTCGGTGCCGCAACCGAGCCTGAGATGAAGGAAATCAAGATGCGCATAGAGGATGCCCTCAACGCCACCCGTGCGGCCGTTGAAGAGGGTATTGTCCCAGGCGGCGGTATCGCTCTCATCAACTGCATCAACCGTGTCAAGGCAGTCGAAAAGACAGTCTCAGGCGATGAAAAGACCGGTGTTCAGATCATCGTCCGTGCGCTTGAGGAGCCCCTCCGTCAGATTGCCGCCAATGCAGGCCTTGAGGGCAGCGTTATAGTCGCCAATGTCCGCGCCTCCAAGAAGCAGGGCTATGGCTACGATGCGGCCAAGGATGAGTACGGCATTATGGTCGACAAGGGCATAATCGACCCGACCAAGGTTGCGAGGAGCGCTTTGCAGAATGCCGCATCTGTAGCATCCATGGTGCTTACTACGGAGAGCCTCGTCTGCGACATCCCCAAGCCCGAGCCTGCCGCCCCCTCAGGCGACCCCTCCATGGGCGGAATGTATTGATCCGATCTGATCAGGCGGCTCTGCCGATGAGCCGCTCAGAGAATTGATAGATACCTACTAAAAACGAACCGGCCGTATATTGCGGCCGGTTCGTTTTTTGCTTGGTCTTTTCAGTACCTCAAACACCCCGCTGGATCCGATCAAACGGAGATCACTCCGCAGATTTGTCGAATATGGGACTGTTGCAGTTGGGGCAGATGGGAGAATCCTCGACCATATCGTCGTCCAGCATTACGGACTCACCGCAGTTGGGGCAGGTGAAGCAGGAGAAGTCATCCTCCCAGTTCTCGTCCTCATCCTCGTCCTCATCCTCGTCGTCGTCCTCATCGTCGTCTTCGTCGTCATCATAGTCGAATATGAAGTCCATAGCCATGTTCAAATCATCGACATCCTCCTTCAGCTCCGCAACATCGCACTCGATATTATCGCTCCTGTCGGACTCCGCCTCGATCTCCTCAGCCATGGCATCAATACATTCGACTATGGCACGAATCACACGGCCGTTGGCATCGTCTGCAATGCCAAGACCATCGATAAGCCCTTTAAGATATGCAATCTTCTCTTTCATAGCTATCAGCAGCGCTCCATGTACTCGCCGGTACGGGTGTCAACACGGATGCGGTCACCCTCGTTGACAAACAGGGGGACGTTTACCGTATAGCCGGTCTCCAGAGTGGCCTGCTTAGTGACATTGGTGGCGGTATCGCCACGGACACCGGGCTCGCACTCGGTAATGGTAAGCTCGACAAAATTGGGAGCTGCAACGGCAAATGCTTTGCCCTTGTAGAAGCGGATGGTGACATTCATATTCTCAACGATGAAGTTGATGGCGTCCTCGACCTGCTCGTGGTTGAGCTCGATCTGCTCGTAGTTCTCAACATCCATAAATGTGTAGAGGTTTCCGTCGTTGTAGAGATACTGCATCTCACGGGTCTCGATATGAGCTGTGGGATACTTGTCTGTGGGACTGAATGTCTTCTCCAATACTGCTCCAGTCATGACGTTCTTGAGACGGGTACGAACGAATGCCGCACCCTTGCCGGGCTTAACATGCTGGAAATCAGCAATGCTCCAAACCTGCCCGTCTATCTCGACGGTGACGCCCTTTCTGAAATCGCCTGCTAAAATCATAAGTTACCTCCAAAGGTTTTGTTTTTATTGGGTCGCCCCGAAAGGGCGTTTTTACAGGAGTATGAGCTCCTTGGGAGAGGCGACAAGGTTGATGAACCCGTCCTCCGTCAGAACACAGCAGTCCTCAATACGGACGCCGCCGAGCCCTTCGACATATATGCCCGGCTCGATGGTGATGGTCGTACCGGGGAGCAGCACATCGGCGGAACGCATGGATGCATACGGCGCCTCATGCACATAGAGGCCGAAGCCGTGGCCGAGGGAATGCCCGAAGCACTCGCCATAGCCCTGCTCCGCAATGTAGTTACGGGCAACGGCGTCAAGCTCCTTTCCCGTTATGCCGGGGCGCAAAGCCTCTAAAGCACGCCTTTGCGCCTCCTTGACGATAGAGTATATCTTCATCATCTCGTCACAGGGCTGGCCGATAGCGACCGTGCGGGTCATATCCGAGCAGTAGCCGTCCACCTTGCTGCCAAAGTCGAGTACGACCATATCCCCCTCCTGCAGAACACGCTCACCGGGGTAGGCGTGGCAGAGTGCGCCGTTTGGGCCGCTGCCGACTATGGTATCGAAGGAGTTCTCGTCCGCACCGTGCTTACGGAGCAAATAGTCAAGCTCGTTTGCAACCTGCTTCTCCGTCATGCCGGCGCGCATTATGCCCAGCAGCTCCGAAAAAGCCCTGTCCGAGACAGACTGCGCCTTGCGCATGAGGGCAATCTCCCCCTCGCTCTTTATAAGGCGGCAGCGGTCGATCACCTCCGTCATGGGAACAAGCTCCACGGGCAGCTCGCCATATGAGTTGAATGCACGGACGGTAAGATACCCATCCTCAAACGCACAGCGCTTTGCGCCGATATTAGTCAGCACCTCGGCAATCTCTGCAGGAGTTATTCCCCTGCTGACCTGACGAACCTCACAATCGGGGCACTGCTGATTGGCCTGGATGGTATAACGAAAGTCGGTAAGCAGTACACGTCTTTCCGCAGAGACTATGAGAACAGCATCCTCGCTTGTGAATCCGGAAAAATAGCGGATATTGGCAAGGGAGGTCATCAACGCACAATCGACATCGTGCTCGGCGAGCGCGGAGATAAGCTTTTCACATTCTTTGAGCATGGTTCACCTCCATAAAAATACAGGGTATTATATCATAGTGCCGGGTAAGATAACAAGGTTTTTTTATCAAAAACTCACTGTTTGATAAAATTCTTCTGTTGAAAAGCTTCAAAATCGGCTGATAGCATGGTTGACACATGTGTTTGGAGAAGGTATAATCGGTCGGCGCAGAGGCTTGACCGCCTTTTTATTCTTTTGTCGGAGATGTTGACTTGCTAAAGGATAAAATTATACAGCTATACAAGCGTATCGTCGCACGCTATGACTACGAGCCGGGTATCCGGTATTTTAACGCCGCAGACTTCCACGGTTTGAATGCCGAGCCTTTTGAATTCCCTTCAAACGAAGGCATAACGCTGAGGGGATTTATTTACGGCTATACCGGCCACGACAGGGATCGTCTGGTCGTTTTCTGTCACGGCATAGGCCCCGGTCATCTGTCCTATATGAGAGAAATCGAGCTTCTTGCTTCAAGTGGGTTTCGAGTAATGGCATATGATGTAACAGGCACAGGTATGTCTGGCGGCAAAGATATACGAAGCATGACACAATCCCTTGCCGATCTGGATGCATGCATAGGCTATATCCGCTCCCGTGATGACCTTAAATATCTCGAGCTTTCGGTCATCGGCCACAGTTGGGGCGGATATGCAGCAGGGAACATACTGAATTATCGCAAGCAGATAAGGCATGTGGTGGTGATCTCCGGTTTTACGTCGTTTCAAAACATACTCAAGCAGTATCTAAAAGGCATCGCCGCATTGCTCAGGGGTATCATTTACCGCTACGAAAAGGAGCTTGCCCCCGGGTATGTAGACTCATCAAGCGAGCAGGCGTTTGCGGATGATGATGCCGACTTCCTCATAATCCACTCCGCCGATGACGCCGTGGTCAGCTGTAGACTGAATGCGGAGTATCTTTCAAAAACCGTTAAGCGCAGCAATGTCGGCTTCCTGCTTGTCGACGGCAAGGGGCATAACCCCAACTATACCCACAGTGCCGTATCCGCCATGAAAACTACGTTCGGAGGGTTTCAGGCCGAGCTCAAGAGAGGCAACTTGAAAACCGATCAGCAAAAAACAGACTATTTCAAGGGCACCGATTGGTTTGCCCTCACCGAGCAGGATCCCGATGTCTGGCAGAGGATAATAGAGCATATCTCTGCGAGCTAACCCATCCTTTATGACCAGGGACGAGCATGATGCGGTTTTGTGAAATATACTGTCATTCATGCTTGACATAGCGTGAAAGCGGTGCTACAATATCTGAGCATCAAAATACAGAGTGCATTTTCTGGGTGTAGCGCAGTTTGGTAGCGTGCTTGAATGGGGTTCAAGAGGCCGGAAGTTCAAATCTTCTCACCCAGACCACAAGAATTCCGGGTGTGTAAGCATCCGGAATTCTTTGTTATTCCGTATCCGAAGGAAGAGCTTGGCTCATAGTTCGCCTGATCTCGTCGAGCCGGAAGTTCAACCCTGTGGGATATGAGAATTGAGACAAAAATTAGCGGTTGTCGATTTATGATTGCCAGAGCGCCGTCGATGCAAACCGGGAGTTAGGTAGTTTTGTCGGCTGATACGGCGGCCAGTCCACCCTTTGGCGACTGTCAAGGGCAGCTTTTTACCTATCCGTGCACTTTCGAGCGCACCTGTGAGAGGCGTACGCAGAAGCAGTTCAAGGAGGTAATCATGTACATAGAAACTCCTCGTATGATCATCCGTGATTTTATGCTGAAGGATGCCACAGATCTGCATGATATTCTGGGTGATGACGAAACGATGGAGAACTGTGAACCCGCATACGATTTTGAGAAAGCGCAGAGGTTCTTAACAGACTTTTGCATTTTACGGCATGGAGCGGTGGCTGCGGTTCATAAGGAAAGCGGCAAGATGATAGGCTACATACTGTTCAACGAATTTGATAATGGCGTGTATGAAATGGGCTGGATTTTCAATCGCAGCTATTGGAGGCAGGGTTATTCCCTGGAAGCCTGCAAGGCCGTTATCGACCACGCCTTCGGAGAACTTAAAGCTCACAGAATATTTGCCGAAACGATAGACGCTATAAAATCTGTCGGACTGATGCACCGGTTGGGAATGAAGCTTGAAGATGTTCGGCAAAATCAGGTCAGGGACGCTCACAGTAATCGGGCGGACTTATATGTATACGGCCTGTCTGAATGTGATTGGAGAAAGTAATGACGATAAACTGTGTATGGGAACACAACGGAAACGACACACTGCTGTATGCTGTCGATCATGTCGGGGCGTATACCCGTGGCGAAAGTCTTGGGATCGCCATGGCAAAGATGCCCGATGAAATCGCATCTTATTGCAAATGGCGCAGAGAATCCGTTGCGGGAGACATGAAAGTGACCATAGTTGAGGAAAAGAGCTCCGAGCTCAATATCTGTGACGCCGATTCCGATGTTCTTTTCGAAAGTGAAACGGCGCCGCTGTCATCAAAGGAGTATAAGCGGCTGAAGGTGCTTGCATTGCGCTCTGCGAGGGATTTCCTTACATTGTACGAGTCCGTTCCCGACAAAAGCGCAACCGCCGCACCGGAGCGCAAAACCTTTTACGGTTCGGTTCCACGCACGGCAGATGAGATGTACGAGCATACAAAGAATGTCAACGGGTACTATTTTTCGGAGATAGGGGTCGATGCCGATAACGGAGGCGATATCTATGACTGCCGCATGCGTGGTTTTGCGGCGCTTGAATCGAAGTCCGATTATCTTCAAAATGCGGTGATCTACGGCAGTTACGGCGAACGTTGGTCGCTCCGTAAGGTGCTTCGCCGCTTTATTTGGCACGACCGCATCCATGCCAAAGCCATGTTTAGAATGGCGATAAAGGTATTTGGCGCAGAGAATGTCCTAAACCCGTTCTGCTTTTGAGACGGGCGCAATGAACATGCCACAGCATCTATCCGGCGGTCTCGCACATAGAACGTATGGTGAATAAAAATGAGTCTTGGAAGTAAATTTTGCAAGAAAATTGCCGTTATCCCATACCCCGACTTTTCTTTGCAGAAGATCACACCTGCCTAACATCCGCTCTATCGCTATGGTTTGGCGAGACGGTTGAGTTTATCGCAAGCGATAGCAAAGAGTACCGAAGTGAAGAGGGACTACGAGTTTTGTCGACACGCACACGGGCTCGGCGCCATGCCGAGCCCGTTTCTGTTTATCCTCCGAATACACGGTATCCGCAGAAGAATGTTCTGCGCCAGAAGGCGGTGTCATAGCTTCTGATGACCACCTGTCCTCTGTTGTTGGAAGCGTCTATCATCATGTTGTCGCCGAGCACGATGCCTATGTGACCTGTCGTATCGCCCATTTTGAAGAGTATTATATCGCCCCTGCGAAGATCGCTCATGGAGTGTATGCGCGGATAGCGGTTAGTCGTTCGCCACATGTAGGTCGTCATATAACTCTGATGCACGCCTGCTTGGTTGAGGCACCAGTATACGAATCCTGAGCAGTCGAATGCATTTGGCCCCTTTGCGCCACGCACATAGGGTGCGCCGAGCTTTGACTCCGCAATAGCAATGAATGTTTCGATATTGCCGCCCTCGCCGTCGCCCAGACCGGGGGTACCTTGGGTCACATATGCTGCCGCACGGACGGGATCATCGGAGAAGAGCTTTTTCATGGTGGCCTTCCCAACCTTGCCGTCAACGCTCAGACCGTTGTTTGACTGGAACATGCGTACCGCCGCATCCGTAACAGCGCCGAAGTAGCCCGTCACGCTCGAAGCATGGAGATAGTTCAGCTCGTGAAGCCTGTATTGCACTCGTGTGATGTCATCGCCGCTCATGGTGTATTCGAGCTTGTTCGCCTTGGCATCACCGCTCATCAAAAGCTGCTTTGTAGTGGGGCCGAGATACCCGTCTACAACAAGCGCATTGCGCTCTTGAAAACGTTTTACCGCCATGACCGTATCGTTGCCGTATATGCCGTCCGGCTCGGTGGTGAGGTAGCCGAGCGTTGAAAGCCTGTTCTGGTATTTCAGCACCTCATCGCCCTTAGAGCCGTATTGCAATGAATTAGGAACGGCATCATCACTGTAGAGCTTCTCCTTGGTTATACGGCCTACCTTGCCGTCAACGGTCAGGCCGTTCTTCTCCTGAAAGAGCTTTACCGCCGCCTCGGTCTTTTCGCCAAAATAGCCCGTGATGGCATCGATATACTCGAGCTCGTAGAGCCGCGTTTGCATCTCGATAACGTCCGTGCCCTCATCGCCCAGCATCGCCATGTATATAAGAGCCGAGTCCGACATAAGCAGGTCGTAACCCGCCTGATCCAGTTCACCAGTTGTATCGAGGCCGTTTCGCCTTTGAAACAGGCGCACTGCCTCGCTTGTGGCGCTGCCGTAAAAGTCCGTCGGCTCATCATAATCCATGTAGTTGAGCGCCATAAGCCGCTCCTGAACACCTGCCACAATATCGTTTTGGTCTCCGTAGCCGAGGTGCAAGGGCTCGGGCGTGGGCGTAGGGATCTCCGTCGGAACGGGGGTATGCGTCAATGTCTGCACAGGCGTTGTCGTCGGCTGACCTGCAGATGCGATATTGCGAGAACCGCTTATCGCAACAACTCCGTCGTCATCCCCTGCGGAAAGCACGCATATCAGCACGACTGCGACCACGGCTGCGGCGGAAACGCTGCACACCGGGAGCCAATGCTTTTTAACCGATGCAAAGATCTTTAGGACAGTGCGAGTGATACGCTCCCAGACGGGTCTGAAAACGTGATCGAGCCTCAAAGAGCGTATCCATGCAAGCATTTTCTTAAAAAACGAGTCCAATTCGTCACCTCCCTCTGTAATCTTACATACGCATTATACCATGGATGTCGTTCAATACAAACAAACAATTTATGAACGAAGCGGAAAAATACCCCCGCTTAAACCATTTTTAACAGTTTGTTCACATTTAATACCCCGAATATGGCTGTAAGTGTTGAAAACTTAGGCGGTATGGTGTATAATGCGTTTAAGGAAGGACGGATTGGTATGAAATTCTCTCTGCAAACTGTTAAGTCCAAGGTGCGGGACGCCGTATCGTGGCTCAAGCGCCTTAAGTTGAAGGAAAAGATCGTGCTTGCCGCCGTTGCCGCAACGGTAGTAACGTGTGTTGCGCTTGTTATCGTTTTGCCGAATGCGAACGGCCGCGATTCAGACGAGGATGTCTTTGCCATAAGATATGCGACCGAGACTCCGAACGGCGCTGAGCTGCCCACGGGAACGCCGTATGTGACCACATCTCCTGCCCCCACACCGAAGGTGACGGTGAACCCCATGCTCATTCAGGGCACGAACAGCGCTTATGTCAGCTCATTACAGGACAGGCTGATGGAGCTTGGCTATCTCGACATCGACGAGCCCACTCAGTATTTCGGTAGTGCGACTGCGACCGCAATACAGCTCTTCCAGCGTCAGCATGACCTTACAATGGACGGCATGGCCGGTCAAAAAACTCTGACGCTGCTATTCTCCGACAAGGCGGAAAAGTATGTCATGGAAGAGGGGACCACGGGCATAGACGTCAAAAACCTCCAGGAGCAGCTCAAGATGTTGGGCTATTATGTGATAGAGGTTGACGGGTTCTACGGCTCATACACCAAGAAGGCGGTTCGTGATTTCCAGTCCCGCAATGGGCTTGCGGTAGACGGGCTTGCGGGCGAACTGACCATTGAAAAGCTCTACTCCCCCTCCGCCGTTCCTGCCGCATGGGTCGTTCAGCAGGAGACGAGTCGTGCTAACATACAGCGCATGGTGAGCTGCGCATATGCTCAACTCGGCAAGCCGTACATACTGGGCGCATGTGGGCCTAATGCATTTGACTGCTCCGGGCTTGTGTACTACTGTCTGCGTGAGGCAGGAAGCAACCGCGGCCGCTATAACGCCGCCGGCTACGCCTCCGTTACCGAATGGGAGATGCTGAACAATATCGACAATCTTCACATCGGCGATTTGCTGTTCTTCTACAACAATTCCTACTCGAGGATCGGTCATGTGGGCATATATGTCGGCAACGGAATGATGATAGACGCATCCGCAAACCACGGCTGTGTCGTTTTGAGGACGTGCCGCTCCTATTACTGGCGGCAACACTTCGCCTGGGGCAGACGCCCGTGGTGATTGGAATATGGAACGCTTGAGGTGCGGATAGTATCTGCGCCTCTTTTTTATGTTTTGCGCCATGTCTTGTAACCCTTTTGCGGCAAACGGTGATTATATGGGTGAAAGGCCTTTTAGAACCCCGGAAAGGAGATGAAGTCGATGGAAGATGGGGATATAGTAGAATTGTTTCTCTCAAGAGACGAATCGGCGCTACGTCACACCTCCGAGAAGTACGGAAAACGTCTGAGGCGGCTGTCATACGGCATCGTGAGGGATGCACAGACAGCCGAGGAATGTGAAAACGACACCTATGTTAAGGCGTGGAATGCCATACCCCCTCACAGCCCCAAGGATCATCTGTATGCCTTCCTGGCACGCATCACCCGAAACGTTTCATTAAACCGATGTCGGGATAGCAGTCGTTTGAAGAGGAGTGTCCACATCTGCGAGCTGAGCGCGGAGATGGAGCAGTGCATACCTGTTCCGGACGACTGCCAATGCCGCTTGGACGACATGGCCTTTGCCGATATGATGAACAGCTTTCTTGCATCATTGACCCCCGAATGCCGCAGAATATTTGTTCGTAGCTATTGGTACCTCGACTCCGTCGCAGACATTTCCAAACGCTTTGCTCTGTCCGAGAGCAAGGTAAAAACAACGCTCTACCGCTGCAGAAATAAGCTGCGGGAGCATCTTAAAAAGGAGGATCATACCATATGAGAGGAGACGAATTTTTGGATAAGATGGATCTGATCGACCCCGAGTATGTTCTGGAAGCCGAAGCTAAGGGAAAGCGGCGTGTTTGGCAGATCTGTGCTGCGGCGGCATGCCTGTGCGTCATAGCGGGCGTTGCCTTACTGGCGCTATTCCGTCAAGGCGACCCACAGTTAAGCGACATTCCCCTTTCCGAAGCATCGACCGCAACAGTGTACTTCGGCTGTGATGCGGAAGCAGTCGCCCGCTCTTCGCACGATCTTCTCTGGTATTTTACGGAGGAGAAAATGTTCTCTCGGGAGAATATGTATATCTTCCGCGGCAGGATAGCCGGGCTTACCAATATCACAGTCGATTTTAACGGTGAGAAGGCATTTCGCTGCCTTGCGTCCATATCCGTGAACGAGGTATACGGTGGGGATATAGCCCCGGGCGAGCAGATCACCATACTCCTCCCCTGCGCAGTGGATGTGGTTGGGCTTTACACTGAGGATAGCGGCGTTATCTCCCATATCGGGAAGGCTGAGGAGGGCATATTCATGGCAAATGTATATAGCGAAACATCCGTTTGGGAGCAGAACGGCGCAACTCTGAGACTGTGCGACATAGCCCCCTGCGGACTTGGCGATGGTATGCGCTGGGCATTTCTCTCCACCGAGCAGGGCCTGATATTTTGCCGAGATGCCTACCCCGGAGCGCAGGACGCTCTTGACCTTGACGACATCGAGGCATACATACTGAAGCAGCTCAGCTGACCGTGGACTGTGATTAAAACAGGCACGATGACTGCATCTGCAATCATCGTGCTTTGTATTTGCATATTGAATGGAACCTATTGCACATCCCGAGCCGTCCCATCCGGCACAGGCGCCTCCGCAGGCTTTGGCTTTGGCTTGCCGCCTCGATGGTTGAACTTTGCCTGTGCGTCGGATATCCGTCCTCGCACTATGAGCTCCGCCGCCTCCGCAGCCTGGGCAACGGCCTTTGCCGCCTCGGGCTTTTCGTCTTCGGTGAAGTCGCCCAGAACGTGGCCTATCATGCACCTGTCGGCTGCGCCTATGCCTACCCTTATGCGGGGGAAATCATCAAACCCCAGCAGATCGACTATGCTCCTCATGCCGTTATGCGTGCCTGAGCTGCCCTTTTCACGGATGCGTATGGTGCCGCATGGTATATCGGCGTCGTCATATATGACCAACAGACGGCTATGCTCAACCTTGTACCAGTTCATGAGCTCCACCGCAGCGTAGCCGGAGTTATTCATAAACGTCTCCGGCTTTGCAAGCACGACGCGCTCTCCGTCCACTCTGCCCTCACCGTAAACACAGCGGAATCCTCTGCGGCGGATGTCTATGCCGAGCCTTTCGGCAAGTATGTCAAGCGTCATGAAGCCGGCATTGTGCCTTGTGTTGGCATACTCCCTGCCGGGATTGCCCAATCCGACGATTAGAAACATGCTTTGATCAGTACTCCCTAGGCTCTTCCTCACCCGTGAGTACACGGATCGCACCTGCCGCCAGTGCGGAGAGCTCGCCCTCGCCGGGATAACACTCTATGGGTGCTATGAAGCCGACACGCTCGGAGATATAGTCGGTGAGAGGCTTGCTGTACGCAAGGCCGCCCGTGAGTATCACGGCGTCAACCTTACCGCTCAGCACCGTTGCCATCTCTCCTACGGCCTTTGCAATGGTGTAGCCCATGGCGTCGTATATGAGCTTTGCATGCTCATCGCCTGCCTCTGCCTTACGCTCGACATCGAGCGCGGAGTTGGTGCCGAAGTGCGCCATGAGGCCGCCCTTGCCGGCGATGTAGCCGTTTATCTCTGCACGAGTCTTGCCCTGATCAAATATCATCTCCGCAACCGCCTTTGCGGAGATCGCACCGCAGCGTTCGGGAGTGAACGGACCTTCGCCCGACATCGTATCGGTGACGTCGATTATCCTGCCGTTCTTATGCGCAGCAACGGAAATTCCTCCGCCCATGTGGGCGACCACCACGCTGACCTCGTCATACCTCCTGCCGTTCAGCTTGCAGTAGTGACGTGCGGCGGCCTTTTGATTAAGACAGTGGAATATGCACTCCCTGTGTACAAAGGGAAGACCCGTAACCTTTGCGATCTCGTCACGTTCATCCACTGTTACAGGATCCACCACGAAGGAGGGTTTGCCGTACGCATCGCCGAAACCTCGTGCGATTATTCCTCCGAGTGCGGACGCATGGCGCTGTGCGCTCGGCAGATTGATAAGATCGTCAATAAGACGGTCGTTTATCGTATACACACCGGCATGGAACAGAGGACGGATTATTCCTCCTCGGCCGACGAATGCATCCATCTCGTCAAGGGTGTAGCCGTTCTCCTCGATGAGCTTCTTAACAAGGTCGAGGCGCATATCCTTCTGGGAGATGATGGTCGGATAGGGGCTCAGCTCATCACGGCTGTGGCGAACAACGCCCTCGTAAAGCATCGTCTCCCCCTCGTAGACGCCGACCTTTGTGGATGTCGAGCCGGGATTGATGACAAGCACACGGTAGTCTTTCTTCACTTTTATCGCTCCTTTCGGGTAATGATCATTCTGGTGTGTAATTATACATCACCGATACCCCTCAAACAAGTATATTTATTGCAAAAAAACTCAAAAGGGCTTTACTTTTCAGATTCCATGAAATATACTTGAGCGAATAAATTGCCGAAAGGAAAATAACTATGATAGACCTCACAATCAACCGGGAAAAACTCGAAAGAGCAATTATCCGCGCAAGGGAGCGCGGCATTGTAATACCCACGATAGCCCAGATGAAAAACCCTGCTCTGATCCCCCAATATGTCAAGGATGAGCTGACGCACATCGGGCTTTGGGACGTCAATCCGTATAACCTTTTTCGCATTTCATGGCACAATGAGCCCAAGGAATTCGGCGGAACCTACGGCGGAGTCAACTACATCGAGCTGCCCTCCAAGCTCACCGGCGTGCATGCCCGAATAGTCGCCCTCGTTGGCAAGTGGTTCCCCACGGGCTGTCACAAGGTCGGCGCCAGCTTCGGCTGTCTGGTTCCCCGTCTTGTTACAGGCCAGTTTGATCCGACTTACAACAAGGCCGTGTGGCCGTCCACAGGCAACTACTGCCGTGGCGGTGCATACAACTCCAAGCTGCTCTCCTGCGACAGCATTGCCATACTCCCTGCGGAGATGAGCCGCGAACGCTTTGAGTGGCTTAGCCGGATCGCCGGCGAGGTTATCGCCACCCCCGGCTGCGAGAGCAACGTCAAGGAGATATTCGACAAGACATGGGAGCTTCGCCGTACCCGTAACGATGTTATAATATTCAATCAGTTTGAGGAGATGGGCAATCATCTCTGGCACTATCATGTGACCGGCAGCGCCATTGAGGAGGTCTACGAAAGCATAAAAACCCCCACCAGCCGTTTTGCCGGCGCCTGCTTCACAAGCGGCAGCGCAGGTACGATGGGCAGCGGTGACTACCTTAAGGAGAAGTATCCGTACAGCAAGCTCGCCGTCGGTGAGGCGCTTCAGTGCCCCACGCTGCTTGAGAACGGCTTCGGCGGCCATCGCATAGAGGGCATTGGCGACAAGCATGTGCCTTGGGTACACAATGTGCGCAATACCGACATGGTGATAGCCATCGACGACGATGACAGCCAGAACCTGCTCCGCCTGTTCAATACGCCCGAGGGCCGTCAGTATCTTGTGGAGTTTGTAGGGCTTGAGCCTGAGCTGGTCGATAAGCTCCCTCTCATGGGCATTTCCGGCATTGCCAATATGCTCTGCTGCATCAAGTTTGCCAAGTACTATGACCTCACCGAGGATGATGTCATCGCAACCGTCTGCACCGATTCCGCAGCCATGTATACCAGCCGTGTTGCCGAGCTAAACGAGCAGAAAGGCGATTACACCCTCATTGACGCCGCTTCCGACTTTGCACTGCATCTGCAGGGCATTCGTACCGACAGCATGGAAGAGCTTACATACCAGGCACGCAAGCGTGTACACAACCTTAAGTACTACACCTGGGTCGAGCAGCAGGGCAAGTCTGTTGACGAGCTCAACGCACAGTGGTACGATCCCAACTATTGGAAGAACATCCACAATCAGGCAGGTGAGATCGATAGGCTGATAATGAGCTTCAACGAGCTTGCGAATGCTCACAGGCAGTAATTAAATTTCAATCGGGGCGGATGCCGGCGGCATCCGTCCTTTATATATGTTTGTATACTCTTGAAACCATGCTCGGAAACTGTTATAATCACTGTAATAATTGTGTGAGCGGAGGCTGTGTTGAAGAATATCGTTGTTGAAAAATTAAAAGAAGCCCTGCTGTCGGTTCTGCCGCTTACGGCAATAGTCCTGATCTGCCATTTCGTACTTGCAATATTCGTTCCGTCCGGAGGCATGCCCTTGGGGACGGTGCTGCAGTTTGTTATCGCAGCCGTGCTCCTCATAGTGGGCATGACGCTGTTTTCGCTCGGTGCGGACATATCCATGTCCCCCATGGGCGAGCGGATAGGCGCGCATATCACACGCTCCGGCAAGTACTACATACTTATACCGTGCTGTTTCCTCATCGGTATGCTGATTACAATTGCCGAGCCTGATCTCACGGTGCTTGCGACCCAGTTCCCCGCAATCGACGACATGACGATAATCCTCACTGTTTCCATAGGCGTGGGCGTTTTTCTCGTCGTATCATTCTTGAGGGTATTAAAGGGCGTTTCCCTCTCACTGTTACTCGCTGTGTTCTATCTGCTGCTGTTTGTAATCGCCTCCTTTGCTCCCGATACTTTCGTTGCTGTTGCTTTTGACTCCGGCGGTGTTACGACGGGCCCCATAACCGTACCGTTCCTGATGGCGATGGGCATCGGTCTTGCAACTGTTCGGGGCGGTAAGAGCTCTACAGACGACAGCTTTGGCACGGTTGCGCTCTGTTCCGTTGGACCCATCATAGCGATGCTGATATTGGGTATCTTCTGCAATGTTGATGGGCAATCCGCTGAGGAGACTGTGACGGTGGTTGCCACGGGCGCTGATGTCGTGCTCGATTTTATAAGAAGCCTTCCGCACTACCTTGTGGAGGTTGCATTGGCGCTTTTGCCGATAGTAGGGTTGTTTATTTTGTTCCAGTTCATATTCCTTCATCTTCCGTGGAAGTCCCTCGCAAGGATTGGCGTTGGCATATTGTACACATACATCGGGCTTTCGCTTTTCCTGCTTGGCGCCAATGTGGGCTTCCTTCCTGCAGGTCAGTTCCTTGGCAGGACTATGGCCGGTCTCAATGAATGGCTGCTCATACCCATAGGCATGATAATGGGCTTCTTTGTGGTAATGGCGGAGCCGGCCGTGCGAGTGCTCAACCGTCAGGTAGAGGAATTGACCGTAGGTGCCATTACGAAGCGAGCGATGCTGCTTATGCTTTCGATAGGCGTTGCCATTGCCGTCGGGCTTGCCATGCTCCGTGTGGTGCTTGGCATATCCATTTGGTACTTCCTCGTAATAGGCTATTCGGCGGCGATAATACTCTCCTTCTTTGTGCCAAAGGTGTTCACCGCCATAGCGTTTGACTCCGGCGGAGTTGCCTCAGGCCCCATGACCGCAACCTTCATGCTGCCGTTTGCAATGGGCGCATGCGCCGAGCTTGGCGGCAACCTTTTGACCGATGCTTTCGGACTTGTTGCGTTTGTTGCCATGACTCCGCTCATAACAATACAGATACTCGGCCTGTCCTACAGCATTAAGATTAAGCGTGCAATGCTCCATTCGTACGCCGAGCAGGATACGGTTGCGATTATCGAGTTTGAGTATAAGGAGGCCGTCTGACAATGACCGAACCAATAAAGCTGATTGGCTGCATTGTTAACCGAGGAAAGGGCGAGAGCGTGGTCAAGCTCTGCGCAAAGGAGAACGTCGCATTCCACATACTGTTGCTCGGCAGGGGGACTGCGGATTCGCAGACGCTCAGTCTTTTAGGTATCGGCGATAAGGAAAAGGACATCGCCTTCCTATCGGTCGCCGAGAGCAGGATAGGTGAGCTTATGCAGAAGCTGACCGACGAGCTGCGGCTCGACAAACCCGGTAATGGGATCGCCTTCTCGATACCGTTTTCTGCAATAGCATCCCAGCTTACCTCGTATGAGATATTGGCGGGCAATCTTGAGCACAGGGACATGCCAGACATTACAACGGGTGCGGAGAAAATCGCAAGAGCCGTCAAGAAAAAACAGCAAAAGATAAGAAACAAAAGGCAGCAGCGCAGGGAGACCAAGCAGGGAGGTGATAAAGAATGATCAAGTACGATTTGATAATGACGATAGTTAACAGGGGTTTTGCCGATGAGGTCATGGATGCCGCAAGGAAAGCGGGCGCATTCGGCGGCACCGTTGTAAATGCCAGAGGTACGGGTACGCATGAGCTTCAGAAGTTCTTTGGCGCCATCATTCAGCCCGAGAAGGAAATGGTGCTGATACTCACGGAGCGCGAAAAGCGTTCCGCAATGATGGAGGCGATCTGTCGGGATGCAGGGCTTTCCAAGGCAGGCATGGGCATCTGCTTCTCGCTGCCCGTTGACGGTGTTACGGGTATCAGCCGCTTTGCCGAGCCAAAGGAGGATGCTGCGCCTGCGGAGACTACGACGAAGTAAATAAAAATCCTCAATCGAAATACCCCGCGGGTCGTTCCCACGGGGTATTTTTGTTATCGGGTGAAGCGCTCTATCTGCTTTACGGACGCAGAGGGGCACAGTCTTGCAACGTGCTCCTCGATCAGGGTCTTTGCCTCCTGCGGGGAGTAGCGTTCTTCCGCACGGGTTATCTCGTCCCTAAAGCGTAGGTCGGAGAGAGCATATCTTGCCAGGCCCCACCCAAACGGCCTTCCATGACGGTCGACAGGCTGTTCAAACGCCGATGTGGATATGAATGTCTGCATTTGCAGGGTGGTGACTATCGAATCAAAGTCCTTGCCGATGGGAGCATCGTCATTATTGGGCGTAAAACCCGTTATGCGGCGCAGCTCGGTACTCACCATGGAGCCGCCCTCGAGCGCTTCCACGATGTATTTGCCACCGTGAGGGACAAACCCGTCCTCATACATCCCCTCGAAATCATAGCCGTCACGTCTGTAGCACGCAAGTATGCCATACCACTCACGAGTCATGAACACAGCCTTCTTTTTGAAGAGCTTCCCATATGCCATACCCGTTTGGAGAAATGTCCCCTTCCACTCCCACGGGCCGTCAACATCGTCGACAAACCAGTGCCCGGGATCGGTGAGCGCTTCAAGACAGAAGCCCTCTATACCGCTGTTGAAAAATGGCAGCATGCCCACTTCCTCTACGAGTGAGATCAGCTCCTGTGCCGAGCCGATCTTCGGATAGGCTGCGATGGGTTTCATAGCTCGCTCCTTTTAGAAATTCCGCCCAGCTACCATGGTTGAATGCCGGAGCGAAAGCTCTGTATCAGAATATCACGAAAGTTCAAATGCGCCGGTGTAGAGCTGATAATACTTGCCCTGCTGACGGAGCAAATCATAGTGGTCGCCACGCTCGATTATCCTGCCGTGCTCAAGCACCATTATTGCATTGGAGTTCCTGACCGTGGAGAGCCTGTGGGCTATTACAAACACCGTGCGCCCCTCCATGAGCTTATCCATTCCGCTCTCAATGAGCTTCTCTGTGCGAGTGTCTATTGAGCTGGTCGCCTCATCAAGTATCAACACTATGGGGTTGGACACGGCGGCGCGCGCAATGGCG
This sequence comes from uncultured Clostridia bacterium, assembly GCA_944336475.1. Lineage (GTDB taxonomy): Bacteria > Bacillota > Clostridia > Christensenellales > CAG-138 > CALVLD01. The sequence goes on along the minus strand of CALVLD010000002.1, from coordinate 75,145 downwards.
ATAAGCTGTCGCTGCCCCTGCGAAAGGTTTGCACCGTCGGAGCGGAGCATGGTGTTATACCCCTCCGGCAGGTGGGATATAAAATAGTGGGCGTTTGCCACCTTTGCGGCGGCAACGCATTCCTCATCCGTTGCATCGAGCTTACCGTAACGGATATTCTCCATGACGGTGCCGGTGAACAGATGCGTATCCTGCAAAACCATACCGAGAGTGCCTCGCAGGTCGCTCTTCTTTATGTTGCGGATGTCGATACCGTCGTAAGTTATCTCGCCATCCTCGACATCATAGAAGCGATTTATCAGGTTTGTGATGGTCGTCTTGCCTGCGCCGGTGGAGCCGACAAAGGCTATCTTCTGACCTTTTTTGGCATATAGGGTCACATCGGTTAGCACCTGATTCTTGCCGTCATAGCTGAAGTCAACATTATGCAGCTCAACACGTCCGACAAGCGGAACCTCGTTGACCACATTGCCGCTCTGATCTATCACACGCCAATAGTGCCTGCCATCCTCCGCCTCGATGAGAGATACGGTGCCGTCATCGACCTCGGGAGGCATATCCATAAGCGCAAACACACGCTCTGCACCGGCGAGCGCCAACATTATGTTGTTGATGTGCTGGGATATCTCGGATACACGGTTGGCAAACTGGCGAATGAAACCCAGGAAGGCTATGAGCGTCGCACCCTGCACGCCTATGAGCTGCCAGTTAGCCGAGGATGCCGACAGCGATGCTATAAGCTCGCCATTTGCGGCAAAGAGTACGCCTACGGTAGTGGTTATAGCATAGAATATGTGGGACAGGTTGTTCATAATGGGACCCATTATGCTCGCAAGAGTATTGGCTCGTGTGGAGACCTGCCGTAGCTCCTCATTCATGGTTTCAAACTCGCTTACCGCCTTATCCTCGTGGTTAAAGGCTTTTACGACCTTCTGCCCCTCCATCATCTCCTCGATATAGCCGTTTACCTTAGAGACCACCTTCTGCTGACGCACGAAGTTCTTTCGGCTCCTTCCGCCGATGAGCTTGACCGTCAGTATGACGCATGCCCCGAGTACTAAAACTATTACAAACAGCGGTGCGGAGAGCTTAAGCATGGCGATTGTTATGCCTATGATGGATATTCCCGATATGAGCATCTGTGTGATGCTGGAGTTGAGCATCTCGCGGATGGCATCGACATCGTTTGTGTAGTAGCTCATCAGCTCGCCGTGCGTGTGCTGATCGAAGAACTTAACGGGGAGCGTCTGCATATGGTCGAACAGATCTATGCGGAGCTGATACATGACCCTTGCCGTCGCCTCAAGCATAAGGCGGTTGAGGCAGTAGTTCGTCGCTGCGCCGAGCAGGTACATCACGCCCATGTATACGAGCAATGTAGTATACCTTGCAATGAGATCGGGGGTCTTGACACCCGCCGTGTCCGCCAACGCCTCCTCAAGCACCTGTACGGCAGGCTCAAGCAAGTATGCCGCAACAATTATCGCAACGGAGTAGACAAGTATGAACAGCACTGCAGCGATGAGCACACCCATGCAGTTTTTGTAATAGGAAAACACCCTTGCCAACGTACGGAACGGACTGTCGGGGCGTGATTTACCCTTGTAATTTGCATTAAGATTTCCACGAGGCGGCATATCAGGCATCCTCCTTTGTCTGGGATTCATATACCTCACGGTATATCTCGCTGCGTTCCATAAGCTCATCATGGGTGCCAACATCGGAAATCCGACCCTTATCCATTATGATGATCCGGTCGCAGTTCATTATGGAGACTATCCTCTGTGCGATGATTATCTTGGTAGTTCCGGGGATGTACTTGTTGAAGGCCGCACGGATCCTCTCATCGGTATGGGTATCCACGGCGCTTGTGGCATCGTCAAGTATGAGCACTTTTGGCTTTTTGAGCAGTGCACGAGCTATACAAAGCCTCTGCTTCTGTCCGCCTGAAACATTGGAGCCGCCCTGCCCCAGGTCAGTATCGTAGCCATCAGGGAAACTCATTATAAAGTCGTGCGCACACGCCATACGGCAGGCCTCCTCAATCTCTGCATCAGTGGCATTCTCATTGCCCCAACGCAGATTATCCCTGATGCTGCCGGAGAAGAGCATATTCTTTTGCAGCACCATTGAGATGCTCTCGCGCAGTTCGTACAGAGAGTAGTCCTTGACATTGCGGCCGGAGACCCGCACCTCGCCGCTTAACACGTCGTAGAACCTTGGTATCAGCTGCACCAAAGTCGATTTACCGTCACCCGTACTACCGATTACGCCGATTGTTTCGCCGGAGCGGATGCTCAGGTTGATGCCCTCCAACGTAAGATTATTCGGATCCTTTGTGTAGCTGAAATCGACATTTTTGAACTCGATATCGCCCGTCTCAATCCTAAGGTCGCTCGGCTTCTCGACAATGTCTATCTCCTCATCCATGACCTCGTTGATTCGGTTGAGCGAAGCCTTTGTCATGGCGATCTGCACAACTATGAACGATACCATTGCAAGCGAGCTTATCACTTGGTTCGTATATGTCATAAGACTGGTGAGCTCGCCCGGGCCATATGCCCTGTTGATGATTATGTCACGCCCGCCGAGCGCAAGCAGTACTATGGAACAGGTCCACATGATGAGCATCTGTATCGGGCCTACGAATGTGAATATTTTGGATGCGTGTATCTGCGCCCTGCGCAGATCGTCCGTTGCATAGTGGAATTTTTGCTTTTCATAATCCTCACGCACAAACGCCTTTACCACACGCATGGCTATGAGATTCTCCTGCACGGAGGTGTTCATCGCGTCCGTTTTCTTCAGCATTTGGGTAAACCTCGGGTGACCGTGCTTTATGAGCAGCATGATCGCCACGGCGAGGAACGGTATAGCTATCACGAATATCCAGGAGAGCTGGGAGTTGATACTGAACGCCATTATCGCAGCAAAGACCATCATAAGCGGCGCACGAACAAACATGCGAATTATCGACTGGAATGTGTTTTGCACAGTTATGACGTCCGTCGTGGTACGCACAATGAGAGACGAGGTTGAAAACCTGTCGATATTTGCAAATGAGAACGTCTGTATCTTGCTGAAAATGGTGTTGCGCAGGTTCTTTGCAAAGCCCATTGATGCGACCGCTGCCATACGGGCCGCAAGCATTCCGCAGGCAAGCGAGCACAGCGCCGCCACGATCATGAGTCCACCAAGCGTAAATACAAGCTCCTGACTGCCTGCTTTAAGGCTTGCCGGGATAATATCACGCAGGAGAAAATCCTCCCGTCCATAGAGGCCGCCATCGACTATGGCCGCCATAAGCATGGGTATGAACATCTCAAGCGCAACTTCAAATGCTATGAACACCGGAGACAGGAATGTCGCAAGCCTGTAACCCTTTGTGTAGGGGAAGTATCTCTTTATCCCCGTCTTTTTTACTTCTGAAGCCATTCAACACCGCCTATTACGTCAAATTTGAAGCCATTATAACACACTGCTTTTTCCAATTCACCCTTCTTGCCAGATGCGGAAAAAGTATATTTGAGATTGAAGAAACACCGGTCGCCGCTTGCCGCCGGCACGGCGCCGCTGACGACCGGCATGAAAAAAGGAGCCTGCCCTGACGGCAGAACCCCCCGGGAGCAGGTCAGCTTATCTGCGTCTGTTACGATTTGCTATTGCAATAAGCCTTAGCAGCGAGACCAGTGACGACAGCGCCGCAACAACATATGTGAATGCAGCGGCACGCAGTACCTTGCGTGCGCCCTGCTCCTGTTCCGCTCCGGCTATATATCCGCCCTCGACGAGCATATCAAGCGCGCGCCGTGAGGCGTTGATCTCCACCGGCAACGTTATAAGCTGAAACAGGAGCGCAAATACAAACAGACCGATCCCGATCAGGCTTATCGTATAGCCCATCTCACCCATGAACAGCCCGAGTATAACGAACAGATATGAGAATCTGGAGCCGAACGATGCCACCGGCAGTATGGCGTTGCGTATCCTTATCGGGAGATAGCCCTCCTGATACTGCATCACATGACCCACCTCGTGAACGGCGACGGCCATCGCTGCAACGCTTCCGGACGGATAGACGGATTGGCTAAGCGAGACCACGCCCTTCCGTGGGTTGAAATTATCCGTCAGGTCTCCGGGTATCTGCACGACGCTCACATTACTTCCATTCCTCCGCAGTATGGCGGAGGCGACCTCGGCGGCGGTCATGCCGTTGCCGGAATCGTGCGAATTGTATTGTCTGAATACTGAGCTCACCCTTGCAGAAGCAATCATACCGATCACCATAACAACAAGCATCGCGAAGATAAGAATGGAATCGGTCATGCCATAAAGGTAGTAATTTGAGTAATACAGCGGCAATATCATTTTTACCTCCAAGTTATTAGTATATGGCGTATCTTCTTACAAAGAGATACAGGTAGATGAGTTGTGACAGCATCAGCACAACGCCTACAATCATACGGCGGCGTGTGCCGGTCGGATCGGAGTCCCTGTCGTCCCCCCTGTCAAGCAGCAGTGCAATGGCGATCGGAAGCACGGCAAGCGCGCCTAAGTATCTCGGAGCCGACAAAAGCCATGAGGTGCTCGTCGACGCTACAAAGTAGGCGGCGTAGTACATCGCATAGGACGTCCTCATGCGCTTTGCTGCAAGCACAAACAGTATCAAGGCGCCGAATATCGCAAGCAGATTGGGCAGCCTCAGCCCAAATATCTGCGAAGCGCTCCCTTCCTCAATAGCTTTTATCAGATACTCAAGCTGATATACGGGCGTGTCGAAAAACGGGCTCAAACTCTGATTCCAGTTCTCCCTCTGGAATATCAAGAATTGGAACCAGTTGCCCCAGAGGAGCTTGTTGATGAGCAGATATCCGAACGTGCCGAGCCCCACGCAGAGGGTAGATATACATGCGGTGACTATCCTACCGTTGAGCTTCTCCTTTCCATGCTCCCTGTAGTGGCGAACACAGGCTGCCGCAGCCTCCGCCGCAACCGGTATAATCAGCACGATGCCCAACGACCTCGTAAACGATGCCAAGGCGCCGAACAATGCGGCAAGCCAAAACTTCTGCTTCCTTGCGGTAAGTAATGTCAGAACGGAGAGCAGAAAAAACAGCGGCTCGCTCATGGGTGTGACGAAGAACAGCGCCGTGGGAAGTGCAAATGTGCAGAACACGGTGAATCCTGCTGAGCGTCTGCCCATGTCGCAGAGCGCAAGCTCATATATCGCAACGGCAATGCCGCATGAGCAGAGGGTGTTTATGACGAATCCCGAAACAAAGCTGTCGGCAAATATCAAATTGAAAGCTGATATAAGTATCGGGTACAGTGGCAAGAACACAAGCGTCAGTCTTGCATCACCCTCCGTAGGATACCAGTTCTCCGCAATGCTGAAGTAGTGCTGCGCATCTATGTTGGAGAGCCCGTTGGAATATGTTTTTGTCCATATCCGTTCGATGGATTCAAAAAACGAATCTTGATATCCGTCGATCATTATGCTAAACAGATACGCTATGATCATCAAAACAGCCCTGCCGAGCAGTGTGAGCAGAACGATTTTGAGCCAAGGATGAAGCCTGCTGCGCTTGGACGACCGCTCACCGAGCACGACCTCACGCAAGGGAGCATCCTCTCCCGAAAAGAATCGCAGTCCCCTGGGTATGCAGAGGATTATGCCCCATGCAAGCAGTGCGATAGTCACGGCGCACATAACGGCGCCTCCGACGGTGGTGCTGTCGGTCGTGACCATCCACCAACAGTACAGCCCTGCCGCAATCGCCGCAACAATCGCAGAGAGCAGTATATTGAGATTGTTTTTTATAAATTCAGATGCATTTTTCAAGTAATAGTCCCCCTTCCTTCAGTCGTCCGCCGCAGACGCCGCACGGCTTTTCACGATAGCTGCTTCAGTGCGGCTCTTAGCCGCCGCTCTCATTGACGAGGCGCAGAAGACGGTATGGATTCACATGGCAGTCATCAGGGCCTATTATGGACAGGTGAAGATGATTGGATGCGGAGTTGCCCGTGTTGCCGACGTGGCCTATCAGCTCCCCTGCCCCCACCTGCTGGCCGACGGTCAGAAAATCGGAAAGCCTTATCATATGGTAGTAGTGATAATCATAGCCGTATTCATCGGTAATCACAACATAGTTTCCCGACAGTCTGCTTGACCCCACATACTTGACCGTTCCCGATGAACATGAGTATATTTCGGTATCAGCCGGTGCACCTATGTCCATTCCCAGATGCACCCTTGCTCCTCCGGAGCGGAGGTGATACCAAGAGTTTCTGAAGCGCATATGTCTCAAGGGCATTACGAGGGATGCAAGAAACTCCTCCGAGTACTCCCGTGACTCCGGCATGCGGTTGTTCATATTGTCATCCAGCACCGTCATGCAGTAGAAGTAGACCGTCTCGGCAATGTATTGCAGGCCGAGATCCTCCGAACAGTTGAGCTCGTCAAACTCCGGTATGGTCAACCTCCCTGTTATGCGGCCATTGGAAAAGTCAACGTCCAGTATGCATACATCCTGCAATATTCTTTGCAGCTCCTCATTACCGTATGACCACGACATTGCGGCAAGCGCACGCCATGAGACATCGCCGCACTCGAATGTCACCTCGTCCGCAGAATAGCCAAGCGTATCGAGGACATACTGTACCGCCCACCTAAATGCGGCATCGGCAGTCTCCTCCACCCTGCCGGGGAGTCCGAGTATCGTGCTGCGCCGCTTGCGAAACTCGGTGGTGTATATGCCGGCTCCGTTCAGCTGCAGAGCAGACAGATCAACAACGAACCCCTGTGCGAACACATGCTCGATGAGCCACTCTGCTCCATCATAATGGACGGCATCCGCAGAATGAGGCACAGGCGTGGATTCAACGGGCTTTGCCGTTGGCGTAACGGAAAGCAGGGCGGATGGCTGCGGCATAGCTGTGCCGATAGAAACCGCCAACGAGGGCAGTTCCCCCTGTACAGCACATCCGCATAGGCATATCAGCAGTATGCCTGCGATAAGTATGTTACTCAGTCGCTTCATAGAATAAAATTATAGTTATGCGAACGGTTTTGTCAATACGTCTTTGCGAACGACGCCTCTAAAAGCCTCAAGCACGCTTAAACTGCACCAGATTCATGAACTCGGTATTCTTGCGAGTCTGCTTATGCATTATTGCGGTGCATGAATCCCTGCCCACTATTATATGCTCCCACAGGTTCAGGCCAATCGTGTTGAGACCGATAGCGATGTTATTGGTCGTGGCTATGTCGGTGACAGACGGCTCCGAGCTGCCGGACGGATGGTTATGGGTGAGCACTACGGCTGACGCACGGCTGTCTACGGCGGCAATCACTACCTCCCTAACGGACATCATTGCAGTATCATGCGTGCCATCACCTATGCAGACTGTGCGGATTATTCTGCTTCGCTCATCCAGCATTATGGCATACGGGCACTCTGTACGCTTTTCCGCCATGAGCGCATAGCAGTACTCCATTGCGGCGCCCACCGACACGAGAGGCTCCCTCTCGCACCGTGCTATGGTCGCCTTGCATGCGGTATCGCGAACGAGCCTTATGAGTATCGCAGTGTGTTCCGATACGCCGTTTACCGAGGCAAGCTGAGAGATATCCGCACTTAGCACGCCGTCAAGCGAACCGAAGCGTTCGATCAGCTCGTGAGCAAGCTCATTGACATCCCTTCTCGGAATGGCATAGGTAAGCAGCAGCTCGAGCATCTCATGATCCCTAAGCCCCGTTATGCCGGTTTCCGTATACCTTGCCTTGAGGCGTTTTCTATGGCCATCATGCACTCCCATTAACATCCACTCTCCCGATTTCAAGTATACAGTCTGCGGGGCATTTTGTCAATTGCAAAGGCAGTTTCAAGATGTTTGAGCGCAAAAAACACGGCCGCAGATCACTCCGCAGCCGTTTTGCTCTGACATGAGTTATTTTGGGTGCGCAGACGCTTACGCAGTCTCTTCCATGGCGTATACGCTGACGCACTTGCGACCGCCATGCTTTGTTTCAAAACGCACAACGCCGTCGATCTTTGCAAACAGGGTATCGTCCTTGCCAATGCCAACATTCATGCCCGGGTGGAAATGAGTGCCGCGCTGCCTGACCAGAATATTGCCGGCAAGCACGAACTGACCGTCAGCACGCTTGGGCCCAAGACGCTTGGATTCGCTGTCACGGCCATTGCGGGAGCTACCGACGCCCTTTTTATGTGCAAAAAGCTGCAAATCGAATCTGAACATACTAAACCTCCCTCTCGTAAAGTTTGAGATAATCGCTATATTGTTCCTCCATAGCACGAAGCCCAAGGAGCATCGTGCCAAGTATCAGCTCTGCCTTTTCACGTTTTGCCTCCGCAAGCGTCTCGGGGAGCATAAGGCTGAGCTCGCCGTCCTTCACAGTTATATGCGCATCCGCCTGCACGAGCCGTTCGACCCCCATGCATGCCGCCTGCGTCAATGCGGATACGCCGGCACATACAATGTCCGCACCACGCTTCGCATACCCGCTGTGGCCGCTGCAGGTGAACCCTGCAATGCCTGAATACCTGCGAAAAACGGTAATCACGGTCATAAAAGATTATCCCCTCAACCTATCGAAAGGATCTTGACCTTGGTGTACGGCTGACGGTGGCCCTGCTTCCTGCGGTAGTTCTTCTTGGGCTTATACTTGAAGACTATGACCTTGGAACCCTTGCCATGCTCAATGACCTGTGCCTTACAGGTAACACCCTCGACATAGGGCTTGCCAACGGCAACAGTCTCACCGTCCGACGTCATCAGTACATCGAAGTTGACCTGAGCGCCGACCTCGGCATCCAGCTTCTCAACCAGAATGCAGTCGTCCTGCTCGACCTTGTACTGCTTACCGCCTGTTACGATAATGGCGTACATAAAACGCATCCTCCTCTTACCAGTCTCGCCCGTGATATGCGGCGGCGTAAACGCACTTGTGCGGCAAGTGCCGATTCTCGGCGCAGCCACAGACCGACACGGAGCGGCTCACCGTCCGATGTTATCATCACAGGGCCATTCTGTCAAGCGTTTTTTTAAGTTGTTTGTTATATATATTGGAGAGCGATGGGTTTGTATTGACAGTTCGTCACGATATGATAAAATCAGCGCATGGACATCCGCATTGAATCCAATTGCATAGCGTTTGACAATATAGAGTGCTTCGACATCGACAAAAGCTGCGCCTGTGGTCAGGCCTTCCGCTGGCGGCCCTTCCGCGGCGGTATGCTCGGCGTTGTTCGGGGCTGTGCGGCGTATGTGCTGCAGGACGGGCGCAGCATCGAAGTCTACGCTGAGCACCGCTCCAAGGACTATGCCAATATGTGGGCTAACTACTTCGATCTTCATCGTGATTACGCCTCAATAGAGGCGACGGCCGCCTCCGACCCCAAGCTCGGCATATGCTTCCCAGCTGCAAGCGGCATTCGCGTATTCAATCAGGAGCCGTTTGAAGCCCTGATCTCCTTCATCGTCTCTCAGAACAACAATATCAAGCGTATCTCGGGCATTGTCGAGCGGCTGTGCGCCCTCTGTGGAGAGGAGCTTTCATTTATGGGTGAAAGGCTGTACGCCTTCCCCACGCCCGAAGCCGTTGCTTCCCTTGCGGAGAGCAGTCTTGTGGCCATAGGTACGGGCTACCGCGCCCCCTATATAGTTGAAGCCGCACGGCGCATATGCGGCGGCTTCGATATGGAGTCGCTGCGGACGGCATCGCTTGCGGATGCAAGGAAGGCTCTGCTCGGCTTTCACGGCATAGGGCCCAAGGTGGCGGACTGCATACTGCTGTTCTCACTGGGACACACGGACGCTTTCCCCATAGATGTATGGATCGACCGTGCGGTGCGTGCTCTGTATTTCAACGGCGGGGAGGCGAAGCGGAGCGAGCTCGTTGCGGCAGCGAAGAAGCTCGGAGAGTATTCGGGCATACTTCAGCAATACATATTCTGCTATGCACGTCAGGCGGGCAGACACGTTTTGTCGTGAATCCTGTTTTTTCATCGTTTGTTCACAAACTTTCTCTCATTTGGGGTCGAAATTCATCGGAACATATGTTATAATGGTCTCCGGAGCTTATTTCTGTGATCCGTTGCAGGGAAAGGATGCCTTATGGGACGTGGAAACGGTTCTTTTTTGAAGTGGGTCAGGCTGTTTAGACTTCCTCTGATCGTTGCTTGCTGCGCTGCTGTGATACTTTTCGTGGCGTTTCCGCTTATGTTTGGCAGCGGGGACATGCCCTCCTCGGTTCATACAGACGCACAAGCTGCGTACTCTCCGGAACCCACCGCAACGTTTATTCCTGATCCGACCCCTGATCATGTGGATATTCCCACGCCCACGCCTACCATTACGCCCGCTCCGACAACCACGCCCGATACCACCCCGGAAGCCTCGCCTGAGAAGTTATTTGCGCTTGGGGATGTTGACGATGAGATAATTAACATACAGACCCGTCTCATGGAACTTTTCTATATGGCGTCCGATGAGCCGGGGAATGTCTACAACGCTTCCGTCGAAAATGCTATAAAGCTGTTTCAGCGTACCCATTACCTGACGCAGACTGGGGTGGTCGACTCCGATCTGCTTGCGCTCCTGTATTCGGGCTCCGCAAAGGAATACGTGGTGGAGTTCGGCAACGTGGGGGATGACGTTACTCTTATTCAAGAGCGGCTCACCGCACTTGGCTACTATTCCCATAAGCACAATGGCTACTTCGGCGTCGCAACAAGGAGAGCTCTTGCTGATTTCCAGTCTACAAACGGACTTGTTGCGGACGGTGCTGCCGACATAAACACCCGTGAAAAGCTGTTCAGCGCCGACGTGCTGTTGGTCGGTGGGGCCACCCCATCTCCGTCGCCGTCGCCCACGCCTACGCCGAGACCTACGCCCACTCCCACCCCGAGACCTACGCCCACGCCTACTCCGTCACCCGTGCCGTCGCCCACTCCGATTGGCAACACGCCGCCTCCTGCGACGCATACCCCCGTGCCTACACCCACTCCGACGCCTTCCGCTGCCACTCCCGTGCCGACCGAGTCGGATCAGCCCGTCGTTCCGCCCGGAGATGATGTGGAGGCGTTCATATCCGTACTTATGGCGCAGCTCGGCAAGCCTTATGTGCTTGGCGGCAACGGGCCGAGCACGTTTGACTGCTCGGGGCTCGTCTATTACGCACTCAATCAGTGCGGTGTGAATATCGGCAGGCTCTCTGCCGCCGGCTATGCATCGTACAACGGCTGGACGAGGGTGTCCTCCGCCTCCGATCTTCAGCGAGGCGATCTGATATTCTACTACAACAACGCGCACACCCACATAACTCATGTTGCCGTATATCTCGGAAGCGGCATGTACATACACGCATCAAGCTCCCAGGGCGTTGTATGTATAACTGATTTCGGCGCATGGTCATACAGCCACTTTGCCTGGGGCAGAAGGGTTTTTGATTGATATGGGAAATGTTCGGATGCTGCGGCTCCTTGATATCCTGCATCGCCGAACCGACGAGGAGCATATCCTCAATGGGCTTGCTCTTGTTAAGGAACTGGGCAAGTACGGCATCACTACCGATCGTCGCTCCGTTTACCGCGATATTGACGCTCTGGTGGAGTACGGCGAGGATATAGTAACCACCTCAAAGGGCTTTTATCTCCGCAACAGGCGTTTCAGCCTTGCGGAGACCATGTTGCTCGTATCCGCCGTTCAGGCCGCTCCGTTCATCACGGAGAGCAAGACGTCGGCCCTTATCTCAAAGCTCACGTCCTACATGAGCGAGTATCAGCAGGACGGACTCATAAGCGCCTCGAATATCGGCGGCGTGAAGCTCCGCAACGAGGAGGTCTACCGCACCATTGAGATGATAAATTACGGCATTGCCTCAAAGCGCAGAATATCCTTCCTATACTATAAGCGTGGCATCACCAAGCGTGATGTTGTGCAGAGGCAGGGCAGACGGTATGAGGCAAGTCCGTATGCCATGGTTTGGGTACAGGATAAATACTACCTCATCTCAAACATGGTTGGGCATGAGGGGCTCACTCACTTCAGGCTTGACCGCATTCGGGATGTGCGCATCGAGGACGTCCCCTGTCGTCCCGTGCGCGAGGTCAGCGAGTACGGCGACCGCTTTGATGCCTCCGACTATGCCGCAAAGTGCCTGAATATGTTCGGCGGCGAGGTCAGGAAAATACTGCTTCGCTGCAGCAACGAGCTGCTGGGCGAGATGTTTGACCGCTTTGGAGAATCGTTCCCGGTAAAGCGTGACGGGGACGAGCATTTTATTGCGCTCGTCACTGCAGCCGAGAGCGAGGGTTTTATCAGCTGGGTGTGTCAGTTTGGCGGCAGGATAGAGGTGCTTGAGCCGGTCGAGCTGAGGCAAAGGATACGCTTGCAATTCAGCGAGGCTCTTGAGATATACAACAGGGATCTCCCAAAAAAACCGTCTTGATCCCCCGACGGGGGTTGAAAATGCAGTTAAGACTGCATATAGATAACATGCTGTATCATCCGAGTTTGCCGTTTTGCGCTGCGGCTCACGATCAATCAATGGGGGTATTATGAAAAGGATCATCGACGAACAGAAAATCAGAAACAATCTTCCCTTCCTGAATCAGCTTGCAAAATCCTTTCCGACCGTGGAGTACGCCATGGCTGAGATCGTCAACCTCAGCTCCATACTTGCACTCCCAAAGCCTACCGAGCATTTTATGAGCGACCTGCACGGGCAGGGCGATGCGTTTGCCCACATACTCAACAACTGCTCCGGTGTAATTCGCAATGAGATCTCAAGGCTCTTTAAGGATCGTCTTACCTTTGAGGAGATGGAGACCCTCGCGACCATAGTGTACTACCCGAGGCAAAAGATAGAGCTGGAGCTGAAGTATGTTGCGGACAAGGACGAGTGGTACAAGACCACGCTCAGACGGCTTTTGGAGCTTGGGCGAAAGGTTTGCAGCAAGTACACCCGTTCCCGTGTGAGGAAAAACCTTGATCCGAAGTTTGCCTACATTATCGAGGAATTGCTGACTGCCCGCGTGAACTTTCACGATCTTGACGCCTACTACGACGAGATATTCGATTCCATAATCCGATACAACTATGCGGTGAGCGTAATCGTTGCGCTGACCAATGCCATAAAGCGGCTTGCGGTGGATCGCCTGCACATCGTCGGCGACATATACGACCGCGGAACCGAGCCTCACAGCATAATCGAGCTGCTGATAAAGCATCCGTCGGTGGACATCCAGTGGGGCAACCACGACATACTCTGGATGGGTGCAGCAATGGGTGATAAAACCTGCATCGCCGGCGTGCTGACTAACAGCTTCCGCCACGGCAATCTCGATCTGATAGAGAATGTTTACGGCATAAATCTGCGTCATCTGCTCATGTTTGCACAGCGCACATACAAGACGGCGGTGGTGTTCCGTCCTCGCAAGACCTCCGCCGACGCCTACTACGACAATCCCGAGGTTAACATTCGAGCCAAGTTGCACAAGGCTATATTCGTCATAATGCACAAGCTCGAGGGGCAGTTGATAAAGAGAAACCCGGGCTTTGGTCTCGATCACCGCCTGCTGCTTGATAACATAGATCAAGAGCGGGGCACCATCACGATCGATGGCAAGACCCATCCTATAAAGGACGCTGACTTCCCAACCATCGATCCCTCCGATCCGTATCGCCTTACCGAGGAGGAGCAGGTGATAATCGACGAACTTCAGCGATCCTTCCTTCAGAGCCCGACATTGCAGCGACATATACATTTCTTCTTTGAACACGGCAGCTTGTACCTTATCGTCAACAACAATCTGCTGTTCCATGCCCTTGTGCCCCTCAACGATGACGGCACATTTAAGGAGGTAGACATTGGCGGCGTCAAACGCAGCGGCAAGGCGTTGTTCGATTACATTGACTCCGAGGTCAAGCGCATCTACTACAAATCGCCCGAGAACAGAACCGAGCAGGAGCTCGATCTTATGTGGTATCTGTGGTGCGGTCCGGATTCCCCACTGTTTGGCAAAAATAAGATGACCACATTCGAGCGTGTGGAGATCGATGATTCCAAGACTCACAAAGAAAAGCGCAATGCATACTACAGCTATCAGAATACCGAGGATACGGCCATACGTATAATGCACGAGTTCGGTATAACCGACACGGAGCACTCCGTCATAGTAAACGGGCACATACCCGTTGAGAAGATAAACGGTGAGAATCCCATAAAGGCCAACGGCAAGCTGATAGTGATCGACGGAGGTTTCTCAAAGTACTATCAAAAGACCACCGGCATCGCAGGATACACCCTTACATACGATTCCCGCGGACTCTACATTGTTGCCCACGAGCCGTTTGTAAGCCTTGAAAAGGCCATTGAAGACAATGCCGACATCCACTCCACCATTGAGGTTCAAAACATACTTGCTACCAAGGGCCAGGTCATGGTTCGTGAAACGGATAAGGGTAAGGAAATCGAGGATGAGATACACTGGCTCGAGCTGCTTGTCGGCGCATATGAGCTGAGCCTCATTCCGGAGAATCACGAGTATAGGCTCGTTAAGGTTCCGATAGTGTAAGCGTAAATCGTTTTTTTCCTGTCACGACGGTCTTAAACGGCTGTTGAGGCAGGTGCAATCCCTGCCAATATATATTTGACACCCGGTTATGGCAGGACTATAATCCCAAGTGAAGCAAAAGGTGACCCTACCAATGATTCGGAGGTAACGTATGTCCACGGTTTTTGAGATGTCCCGCGACGAGCTTCTTTCCCTCTACAACTCCACCCTTGCCGAGTATGCAGAATGCAAGGCACAGAATCTCAACCTCAATATGTCCAGAGGCAAGCCCTCCCGTGAGCAGCTCGATCTTTCCAATGATTTGCTCAATATGCATATCGATCCCAGTGAGACCAGGGTGGATGGGGTCGAGGCTCGCAACTATGGCGAGCTCATGGGGCTTCCTGCGTGCCGTCGCATATTTGCGGAGCTTTTGGGCGTCCGATACGAGGAGGTCTTTATCGGAGGAAGCGCCTCCCTTGCGATGATGTATGACATCATTGCCAAGGCTTACACCCATGGGCTTCTTCACTCCGAGGTCAAGTGGGCAAAGCTCGACAGGGTAAAGTTCCTCTGCCCCTCACCCGGCTACGACAGGCATTTTGCCATATCCGAGAGCTTTGGTATGGAGCTCATCACCGTGCCCATGACGGATTGCGGCCCCGATATGGATGTGGTGGAGGAGCTCATAAAGGATCCCGATGTCAAGGGAATGTGGTGCGTTCCCAAATACAGCAACCCGGTCGGTGCAGTCTATGATGAGGAAACCGTGCAGAGGATAGCTCATATGCATCCTGCCGCTCCAGACTTTCTGCTCATGTGGGACAACGCCTACTGCGTGCATGAGTTTGAGGGAGACTTTGCTCCCTTTATAGATATACTGGGCGCCTGTCGTGAGGCAGGCAACCCCGATATGGTGTTTGAGTTTGCATCAACATCCAAGATCACATTCCCCGGTGCGGGCATCTCCTGCTTCTGCTGCAGTGAGGCCAATATGGCCTACATGAAAAAGCTCTGGAATGTGCAGATAATCAGCTATGACAAGATAAATCAGCTCCGCCATGTCAAATACTTCGGCAATGCCTCCGGCATTATCCGTCATATGAAGAAGCATGCCGCCATAATGAAGCCCAAGTTTGACATAGTGCTCGACGCCCTGACAAGAGAGATAGGCGGCCTTGGCATCGCAAAGTGGAGCCGTCCCACAGGCGGCTATTTCGTGTCGCTCGATGCAATGCCGGGCTGTGCAAAACGCATTCATGCCCTCTGCAAGGAGGCAGGCGTTGTAATGACCGATGCCGGTGCGACATTCCCCTACAAAAGAGATCCTAATGACAGCAATCTGCGTATTGCCCCCAGCTTCCCGCCCTGTGACGAGCTTGTGCAGGCCATGCAGGTGCTCTGCGTGTGCATAAAGCTCGCCGCTCTTGAGAAGCTGCTGTCGATATAAATAAATCCAAAAAGGACGGAATAATTATGGCAAGAATGATGGACGCACTTGTAAAGACCGAAGCGGGAAAGGGCCTCACGCTCATGCAGGTACCCGTTCCCGAGGTGCATCATGGTGAGGTTCTCATCAAGATACACAAGACAGCTATCTGCGGAACCGATGTTCACATCTACAACTGGGATCCCTGGAGCCAGACGCACGTCGTCCCCCCTCTCACTATCGGCCACGAGTATGTCGGTGAGATCGCCGAGATTGGAGAGGGCGTCGGTGGGCTCGAGATCGGCCAGCTCGTATCCGGCGAGGGTCACATCACCTGTGGTCACTGCCGCAACTGCCGCAGCGGAAACAGCCACCTCTGCGCAAAGACGCAGGGCGTTGGCGTCCAGCGCAACGGTGCTTTTGCAGAGTATGTCTGCATACCCGCCCGCAATGTTATCCCCGTGATATGGGATATCCCCGAGGATATCATTTCCTTCTTCGACGCCTACGGCAATGCGACGCACACGGCGCTGATGTTCGATGTTGTCGGCGAGGATGTTCTCATCACCGGCGCAGGCCCAATAGGCATGATGGCTGCCGGCATCTGCCGTCAGAACGGCGCAAGGAACGTTGTTGTTACCGACATTAACGACTATCGTCTCGGACTTGCAAAGGCAATGGGTGCGACCCGTGTCGTCAACACCTCTAAGGAGGATCTGAATGAGGTCATGAAGGAGATTGGCATGACCGAAGGCTTTGACGTGGGTCTTGAGATGAGCGGCAGCGGCATTGCCCTCAACCAGATGATAAGCGTTATGAGAAACGCGGGCAAGTGCGCACTGCTCGGCATTGCGAAGCCGGGCACCTCCGTTGACTGGAACGAGGTCATATTTAAGGGCCTCACCCTTCAGGGCATATACGGCCGCAAGATGTTTGAGACATGGTACAAGATGGGCGCTATGGTCGAAGCAGGGCTTGACCTCTCTCCCATGATCACGCATCGCTTTAACTACCGTGATTTTGAAAAGGGCTTTGAGGCCATGAACAGCGGTATGAGCGGCAAGGTCGTTCTCGATTGGACTAAGTAAACCGAAAGGAGTTTTTGATATGAAGCAGGCATATGAAATATTTCGCAAGGAGCTCGCTTCCATAATGGAGGCCGGCACCTATAAGGATGAGCGCATAATCACAACACCGCAGAAGGCTCGCATAGACACCACAAAGGCCAACGGCGTGCTCAATATGTGCGCAAACAACTATCTCGGACTTTCCAACAACCCCGATATCATCGCCGCCGCAAAGGCAAGCTATGACAAATGGGGCTTTGGTCTCTCCTCCGTTCGCTTCATCTGCGGCACACAGCAGATCCACAAGGAGCTAGAGCGCAAGCTGGCAGACTTCATCGGCATGGATGATGCGATACTCTACTCCTCCTGTTTT
Source organism: uncultured Clostridia bacterium (assembly GCA_944336475.1). Classification (GTDB taxonomy): domain Bacteria; phylum Bacillota; class Clostridia; order Christensenellales; family CAG-138; genus CALVLD01. Next base: position 57,694 of record CALVLD010000002.1, on the reverse strand, counting down.
GATGCAAACGGAGGTCTGTTCGAAACGTTGCTCGGTGCGGATGATGCCATCATCTCCGATGAGCTGAACCATGCAAGCATAATCGACGGCGTTCGTCTCTGCAAGGCAAAGCGTTTCCGCTATAAGAACAACAACATGGAGGATCTGCGTGCTCAGCTCGAGGCGGCAAAGGATGCCCGTATAAAGCTTATCGCCACCGACGGCGTCTTCTCCATGGACGGCTTTATCGCAAATCTGCCCGCTATCTGCGATCTGGCGGATGAATACGGCGCTCTCGTCATGGTCGATGACTCCCACGCCGTGGGCTTCATGGGTGAGCACGGCCGCGGCACACACGAGGCATGCGGCGTAATGGGGCGTGTTGACATCATCACCGGCACACTCGGCAAGGCCATGGGCGGCGCATCCGGCGGCTACACCTGTGCAAGACAGGAGATAATAGATATGCTCCGCCAGAAGTCCCGTCCGTACCTCTTCTCCAACACGCTTGCTCCGGCCATCTGTGCAGCATCCATAAAGGTCATCGATATGCTCACCGAGTCCACCGCTCTACGTGACAAGGTGCATGAGAACACCGCCTACTTCCGCAGGGAGCTCGGCAAGCTCGGCTTTGATGTGCCCGAGAGCACACACCCGATCGTGCCCGTAATGCTCTACGATGCGAAGGTCGCCCAGGAATTTGCCCGTCGTATGCTCGATAAGGGCGTGTATGTAGTCGGCTTCTGCTATCCTGTCGTTCCCATGGGCAAGGCAAGGATAAGGACTCAGGTCTCCGCCGGTCACTCCAAGGAGGATCTGGACTTTGCAGTTCGGTGCTTTAAGGAAGTCAAGGAAGAGATGGGCGTCTGACAAAGCTTGAAATAATTTTCGAAAGGCGGTTGCATATGCCGCCTTTTCGTGTATAATGTGTTGAAATATCCTTATTGGAGGTTTAGCTTATGGAGAAAAAGATCATACTGAGCGGCATAAAGCCAACGGGCATCCCGACGCTTGGCAACTATATCGGTGCTCTGCGCAACTGGCGGCTTCTCCAGGAGGATGACAAGTTCTGCTATTACATGGTTGCTGATCTGCACGCCCTTACGGTGAGGAACGATCCCAATGACCTCCGTGTACAGACCCGGGGCATGGCGGCGCTGCTTCTCGCCTGCGGCATTGACCCTGAGAGGTCTCCCCTGTTCATACAGAGCCATGTGCATCAGCATGCGGAGCTTTCGTGGCTTTTGGGCTGCTGCACATATATGGGGGAGCTTAACAGGATGACCCAGTTCAAGGATAAGTCTGCCAAGCATGCCGACAACATCAATGCCGGTCTGTACACCTATCCCGTTTTGATGGCTGCTGATATACTCATCTACGGTGCGCACTATGTTCCCGTTGGGGATGACCAGAAGCAGCACTGTGAGCTTGCACGCAATATCGCCATACGCTTTAACAATGCCTTCGGCGAGACATTCGTCATACCCGAGCCCATAATGCCCAAGTTCGGCGCAAGGATAATGGGGCTTCAGGATCCTCTGCACAAGATGAGCAAGACGAGCGCCAACCCAAACGATTACATATCGCTTCTGGATGAGCCTGCCGTCATAATGAAGAAGTTCAAGAAGGCTGTGACCGATTGTGAACCTACCATTGCCTATGGGGAGGGCAGGCATGGATGCAACAACCTGTTGACCATTTACTGCGCCTGCACGGGCAAGCGTATGGAGGATGCTGTCGATGATTTTGTGGGCTGCGGTTACGGCAAGCTCAAGCCCGCAGTAGCTGATGCGGTCATTGCAGAGATCGAGCCTGTTCAGAAGGAGTATAGGCGTTTGCTCGATGACACCGAGTACCTTGATGCGACGCTTGCCTGCGGTGCCGAGCGTGCCTCCGAAAAGGCCGAACAGATGCTTCAGCTTGCATTCCGCAGAGTCGGGCTGAGATAACCGCCAGTATCTCTGCCACTGCGGATAAAAAGCTGCGGCCCGGATCATCTGCAAAGCCCCGTTTGTCATCCGGCAAGCGGGGCTTTTTAGGTGGTGCGGCCTCTCTTATGTAATGGGACAGGGGTATCTGAAAGCAGATGTAGCATTGTACCCCAAAAAGGCTCCCTTGTGCAAAGGGGAGCCTTGGGGAACCCTGCAGGGGGTCTTTTGGCTACACGCACTGCATTTTTATCTTATCGGCTTGAACACCTTATGTCTGTGCCAGAAGGCATCGTCCTTGGTGAGCACCAGTATGTCTATATCGCCGCCGCAGGTCTTTACTCGAGGCTCGAAGCGTTGGAGCTTTATGGTGACATCCACGAGAAACTCCGCAAAGTCGATGGCATCCCTAAGCGGCATCATCGCATGGTTTATCACGGTGGGAGGCTGGGAGTTGAGCAGCTTTGTTATCGCCTCCTGATCGCCCGACCAGCTTGAGGCGTACTTTATCCTGCCGTTGTCGATATTGTTGCGCCTGAGCTCCTTGTTTACGGAGTAGACGAATGGCTCGTCATCATCATAGCCGCAGACGAAGAAGTTCACCTGCGGAAAATATTTGTATGCGTACGCCTGCAGCTTCTTTGCAACGTCGGTTACGGTATCCTTGGGCTTGACCTCCTCTATCTCGAATATGCGCAGATAGTCGGATATGGTTTTGTTATCGAGCACGGCAAGCCCACAGGCGGATATGCCGACATTGACCTTACTGAGAAGGACTATCTTCTGCGCATTGTCCGAGATCGAGAACATGGTATTGCTCTGTGGCTTGCCGTCATTGGGCTTTATCACCGCATTGACCGTCAAACGGCTGTCCGCCGCCATTATAATCCCCTCAGGGACGTAAACTGTACACATTATTGACATGGTTGATTCCTCCTTTAAGTCTCAGAGCGGCATCACCGAGCCGAGCATGCCCGCATCGTTGCCTGCGGTCGCACGGATTATACTGCCGCACGAGCCGAAGAAGCATTTCCTTGCAGTTGCCTTGCGGAGCGGCTCCAGCAAAAACTCCCCTGCAGCAGACACGCCGCCGCCTATGGCTATCACCTGCGGATCGAGCATGCTCACTATCGAGGCAAGAACACTCGAAAAGTCGTCTATATACTCCTCAAACGCCCTTACCGCAAACCTATCCCCTGCCCTTGCGCAGTCGATGAGCAGCTTGGCATTCAGCACGCTGCCCTTGGCATACTCCGAGTATATCATCCCATGCTTGCTGCTGCAAGCCTCTTTTGCACGATTAACGAGCGCCGTGGCGGACGCCAGCGTTTCAAAGCAGCCGCATCTTCCGCAGGAGCATCTGCGGCCGTTTTTATCGACAACCAAATGGCCGATCTCGGTGCCTCTCCCGAGGCCTCCCTGATAGAGCCTGCCGCCGAATATGAGCGCACCGCCTATTCCCGTGCCCACGGTAAGCATAATGCCGTTCTCCACGCCCTTTAAGCTGCCCACGTTGAGTTCCGCAAGCCCTGCGGCATCGGCATCGTTTATGAGCCGCACCGGGATACCTCCGAAGCGTTCGGAGACCTTTTGGGCAAGAGGCGTTCTGCCCAGCCCCAGATTGACCGCCGCCACAAGCACGCTGCCCCCTTCTGCAACTGGTCCCGGCACCGCCATACCTATGTGTGTGATATCCTCCCTGGTAATGCCGTTTTGTTCAAACAGCCGCTCTGCAAGCGCAAATATGGCATCGGCAAGCGCATCCGAATCCCCTATTGAGGTGGGCGCCTCCGTCTTTGCGGCAAGCCGATATTCCGCATCCACAAGTCCGACCGCAGTGTGCGTTCCGCCTACGTCAACTCCTAATGCGTACATACTGCCTCCTTTAATCAAGAATATATTTGTTGATGAGCCATGCAACGGCATTGTCCCTGCACGGCGGGGCTATTACATCGGCTATCGCCTTTACGGCCTCGTTGCCGTCGGCAACGCACACGCCAAGGCCTGCCCATGCTATCATCTCCATGTCGAGGGTGTTGTCGCCTATCGCCGCCGTCTGCTCCTGCGGAGCACCAATGTGTTCGGCAAGCAAGCGCAGAGCGTTGCCCTTGCTTGCGCCTATCCTGTTAAACTCTATAAACCCGGGCGACGATGCCGAAACTGCAGCTCTGCCCTTGAAGTGCGCCGCAAAGAACGGCAGTAGCTCTGCCACCCTCGGCGGCTCGGTCATTATCAGCACCTTGGGCACATTGCGCCATGCCATTTTGCGTATGTTGGGCTCGATACGCCAGGGGAGTTTCAGCTTGCGCGTGTACATTGTGGGGTAGACGCAGTCCTTTTCGTAGACTATCTCATCACCCTGATAGATATGCGCATGAAGCCCCATGCTATCGGCAAGCTCGAGTATCTCCGTGACCACATCCCCGTCAAGCTCCGTCACCATAAATGGCTTATCCGTCTTTATGTCATTTATCATGGCGCCGCCGTAGTTGATTATGAGCCCGTCCATGCCGAGCTGCTTCCACACGGGTGTCGAGGCAAGAAAGCCCCTTCCCGTTGCAAGCACGACACAGCAGCCTGCGGCTCGGGCATTGTCTATTGCACGCTTATTCACGCTTGATACGGGCTTTGAGTCCGCCACGAGCGTATCGTCGATGTCAATCGCCAGAAGTTTGTATCTCATCCGTTGCCCTCTCTCCATTAAAGTAGTCATACACCGCCTGTGCAGAGCTGATATTCATGCAGTCCGCAGCACGGAGCTCCTCCACGGTGGCAGCCTTTATCGCATCGATGGTAAGGAACCTGTCGAACAGCGAACGTCTGCGCTTTTCGCCTATGCCGGGTATCTCCTGCAGCACCGAGTACAGCGTTGACTTTGCACGCATGCTCCTGTGGTATGTGATTGCAAACCGGTGCGCCTCGTCCCTTATGCGCTGCAGCAGGTGGAGCACGCTTGAGTTCTTAGGCAGGGCTATGGGCTCATCCGAATCGGGCAGTATTATCTCCTCATTACGCTCGGCAAGGCCAATTGCCGGTATGTACGAGAGGCCGAATTTCTCCAGTACCTCAAGTGCGACATTTAGCTGGCCCCTGCCGCCATCGACTATGAGCAGATCGGGCAGGTCGGCAAATTTGTCATCCCCCTGAACCGCCCTTTCGAACCGCCTGGCGAGATGTTCCCTCATGGCAAGGTAGTCGTCACCATCCGTATTCTGCTTGGTGCGGAATCGTCTGTACAGCGACTTTTCGGGCTTGCCGTTTATAAATACCACCATGGAGCCCACCGTGTCACGCCCTTGGAAATGGGAGTTGTCGAAGCACTCCATGCGCATAGGTACGGTATCCATTCCAACAGTTTGGGAGAGCTCGAGCAGAGCCCCCTCGCCCCTTTCCCACTCCCTGCGCGTGAGCTCGAGCTTGCGTTTGAGCGCCTCAACGCCGTTCATGTACGCAAGCTCCGCGAGCTGCTTCTTCTCCCCCCTTTGTGGACAGACGAGCTTCACTGCATGTCCGCAGGTCTTGCGCAGCCATTCGGTGAGTGTTTCGCCACCGTCCGGCATGATGCGGCAGACTATCTCGTGTGGAACATATCCGGAATCGACATAGAACTGGGCTATGAACGACGCCATTATCTCCCCTTCCGGCTCATCATTGGCGGTCACAAAATAGCTTTCCGCCGACACGACATTGCCGTCACGCATGAGCATGCCGTATACGACGGTGTTTATATCGTCACGGGCAACGGCAAACACATCGTAGCTATTGACCACGGTGGTTGCGGCGCGCTGCTTTTCGGACAGCAGCTCCATAGCCCGTATCCTATCCCTTAACACGGCCGCACGCTCAAACTCCATGTTCTCGGATGCTTCGAGCATACGCTCACGAAGCTTGTCGGTAAAGGGCTTGCAGCGTCCCTGAAGGAAGGAGGCAATCTCCTCCAGATAGGCATGGTACTCCTCCCTTGTGACATTACCCGTGCACGGGGCGCAGCACTTGCCCACATGGTACATAAGACAGGGGCGTTCACGCCTGGCGATGGCCTTTTGGATATCCTTTTTGCAGTGGCGCACGGGGAAATACTCCCTTATAGCCGTCATTGCCTCCCTTAGAGCAATGCCCGACAGGTATGGGCCGTAGTATTTTGCTCCGTCCTTTTTTACCCTGCGAACCACCTCCGGCCGAGGAAAGTCCTTTTGAAAATCTATGCGGACATAGGGGAAGCGTTTGTCATCCTTAAGCAGAACGTTGTAGCGTGGGCTGTACTGCTTTATCATGTTGCATTCAAGATTCAAAGCCTCGGCCTCGCTTGCGGTGATGGTAAACTCAAAGTCGGCTACGTTGGAGACCATAGCCTCTACCTTGGCGGGCATATTCCGTGAGGCTTGGAAATACTGCCTTACCCTGTTCTTAAGGTTTACCGCCTTGCCGACGTAGATTATCTCACCCAGGACGTTATACATGCGGTACACGCCCGGCTTGTCCGGCAGGAGCTTCAATTTGTCCTCTATCACCCTGTTCATACGTCCATTATAAACTTTTTTTGAAAAAAAGGGAACCCTTATTGCACTTGCTGCGTTATATTGTTAGAATGGTTTTGTGCCATTTGATTCTATGTGATCGGAGATGTACATTATGAGGTTCAAGGGATTTTTAGCATTCATCATGGCGGCAGTGTTCACCTTTGCCGCAATCGGCTGCACAAAGCCCGATCAGCAGGCCAACGCCCCTTCGGCCGATACCGGCAAGGTTGTCGGCGCCTATATAAATCAGCCCGGTGAGGCAACGGGCATCACGCTGCTTTCAACGGGCACATCATACGCTTCCGGCGATGTAAGCGAGGGATACCGAGCCGCAGACACCGCATTTGCCGTCAACTTGATAAATGCGTTAGATGAAAACTGGTCAGGCGTGATATCCCCTCTTTCCATCCGTGTTGCGTTCCAGCTTGCCGCAAACGGCGGTGATACCGAGACGATGAATGCCATTATGGATGTTGTATGCCCCGGTCTCACAAGGGATGGTGCAAACAGCAGCATCGCAAGCCTTATGCAGATGTTTGGGAGCAGCCGAGGCGTGCATATGCACAGTGCGGTCATAGCAGACAGCAGCTGTCAGATCAGCACCGATTATGCAAATCTCGTGGCAGACTGCTACAGCGCCTCCGTAGGCACGTTGGATTTCACCAACCCCGAGGCCGCTCTCATCGAAATAAACAGCTGGATCAACGACAGCACCAATGGGCTGATACCCTCGCTGTTCAACGAGATAAGCTCTAACACCTCCGTGCTTCTGGCTTCTACTCTCACACTTGATCTCAACTGGGAGCAGGAGTTTCAGGCCCTCCGTCAGCTTTCGAGCTTTAGCGGTACCGAGGGGATACAGCAGGTCGGCATGATATTCACAAACGGCGAGTACGCCTACGGCGATTTTGACTGCGGCGAAATGGCGATAATCCCATACAGCGGCGACTATGCCATGGCGGTCATACTGCCCGAAAAGGGCTATTCCCCTCAGCAGGCGGCATCCACTCTGATGGGGCGCTGGGACGAGTGCTCCGATGCAAGGCTTTATCTCAGCATGCCCAAGCTCGAGCTCAACAATACAATTGACATGATGCCCATGCTCGATAAGCTTGGCTTTGCGGATACGGCGGATTGGGACTTCTCCGGTATGCTTGCCGAGAGCGGATCCGTGGGGCAGATACTTCAGGGTGCGTCCCTTTCCATCACCCAGACGGGCACAACGGCTGCCGCCGCAAGCGGCATCACCATCGAGCGCGGGCTGTTTGAGCCGGCTTACATAATGGAGTGCAACCGTCCCTATGCGACGGTCATCTATCACGTTCCCACCGGCACGGTGCTGTTCGTCAGCATAACCAATAACATCAGCCGCTGATAGCGCGCATATAAAGCGAGGTCGTTACAGTAACCGTTGGGATATGAGCATTTAGCCTCCGTTTGCAAATGTGAGACGGTGCGCCGAAGTATAAAAGTCCCATGCGCAAAGAAAGCCGGTTTGGCAACCCCAGACAGTATCGAGCCCAACAGGCGGCGCTCAACTCAGGTTGAACGCCGTCTGTTTTTGTGCATATTGGAAATGAAAATCGCCTATTTACTGCCCTGTAAACCTCTGTCCGGATATGAGCGCATACGATTTGACCCATCGGTGCGAAACGGAGTGGAGACGAAGAATCCGCACTTTTCCATGCATCAATTTCATGGATCACAAAGATGTTGTTTTATAAGTTTTTTCGCCCTATGGAAAACTATTTCGCCAAGCCTATGACTATTTCCGGCAAAAGCTGTGCCGTCACTTGGCAGGGTAGGTCTCCCCTTGTTTGGCGGATCGTTTGCCGAAAAGTTGCGCTTTAACCAGAGAGCATGGGGTGAGCATTGAAAAGCAGGCGGCAGCCGTGTATAATAATGCGTGCGTATAAGCTGACGCCATCTGACAGGATGCAAAAAAGCATAATCTCAGCTTAGATGTACAAATACAGTTTTTATGGAAAGGGTGGTTTTTTATGCGGTTGGATCGTGTGTGGAGGGTTCACGCTTCCTAACCCTCCGAATCAAAATTTTGGAGGAAATAAAAATGGAGAATCAAATCACCATCCGTGAAGCAGTCAGGCCGGAAGACGTCGCTCTTTTTTGGGAGCAGCTTCACACCTATCACAAACGGGATATTTTCACGACCTCTGAGGATGAAGATTTAGAATACTTTCTGAACGATGCGCAATATCGGTCACAGATTCAGCAGGTGCACGACAGGCCGCAGGATCGATGCTATTACCTGTTTTTCAATCGGGAGGGCCGGGACATCGGATTTGCCTTGCCGGTCATCTACACAACGGAGGATGGCAAATGCTTCATTATGGAGTTTTGCGTCTACCCGGAGTTTCGGGGCAGCGGAACCGGCACGCAGTGCGCCAAGGTGCTGCTGAACTGGGCAAAAGCCAACGGCGCACAGTATGCAGAACTGAACTGCGGAAGCGACGTCCGCCGGCGGCGTTTTTGGGAACGCATCGGTTTTACGGAAAACGGTGCAGATCAGTGGGGAGAGCCGCTGATGATGCTTCCGCCCGTGGAAGCTGTCCCGATCACGGTTGAAGTCCTATCTGAGCCTGACGATTGGCAGCTTAAAAAGCTGGAGAACGGTTTTTTGAAGGAGATCGGCGAGCATCCGCTTGCGGTCGGAGAACAAGCGCAGCTCTCCCAGGCCATTAGGGATGGCAGAATCACGTTCTTCCTTGCCAAGCGCAGCTGTCGGGCAGTTGGAATGTGCAGCGTGGTCAAGTGCTTCTCTACCCTTGCCTGTACGGACATGGGCGTTTTTGACGACTTCTATGTGGAGCCTGCGTTTCGCAAAAGAGGCATTGCAAGAGAGCTTGTCAGGTCCGCGCAAGCGTGGAGTCGTGAGCAAGGGCTTTCAAGCTTGACTGTCTGCTGCTCTCCTTGCGACGAGGGGATGTATCAAGCGCTCGGTTTTGACGCCCCACTAGGGCGTACATACGCAAAGATTAACAGTCCTGCGGAGGAAATCTGAATGATTACTGTCAGAGAAACATGTGAAACAGATCTTCGCAATGTGCAGACATGATGGGCATGCGGTGATGTGATGCAGTTTGTCGACTTTTCCAATTGCATCAGTCCGGATTGGCATGCGTGAATCGAACCTATCAGACCAAATGCGAGCCGCCACAGTAGTTTTGGGGTGATACTTACTGCGGTGAATCCTTTTGTGCAATCAATCCGTAGCATGACCACCGTGCAGCACTGGGCATAGAGCCGTTTGCTTTTGCACGAGGAAAAGGTATATCCTATGTATGCCATTGCCAGAGTCCTTAAGAACGAAGCAAAGGCCGTGGGGGTTGACCCTGTTCAAAAAACGAAGGGCAATTGCTCTCTATAAGCGCTTGGATTTTATGGAAAAGACGATGTCAGGATACCTTCGGGACGAAAAATTCGCATCCTTGTATTTTGAATTAACGCACAACGTCACCTAATTCACTCGGCGGTAGGAGCCCCGCCAACAGAAAACAGAAAGCGAAGGTGAACGGCCTATGGAACTACAGGTAAGAAATCCCGGCATTGATTACATGGTTGAAAGGGTCATGGATTTTCAGACAGACGATACCGCAGATTTTTGGTCTGCGCCTCTGTATCATTTCTATCCACAGCTGAATCGGGAGTATGCCAATTCGCTGTCATTGGAGGACAGAAAGAAATATATCGGGCGGATACTTCGGCAAGCGTATGTTGACCAGCAGGCAACCATTGACGAAAAAATCTTGCGATATACAGGCCATTGGGAAAAGCACAAGCGGCAAATAGCAGCCGCCCTGTCCGACGCTTTTGAGGTGGACTGCAACGCTATACTAAATGACATGGTATGCAATATTTCCATGAACCCCATCTGTCCTCGGTTTTTAGAATCACACACTTTCGATGTTTTCTATTTGAATAGTGAGCGTGGCGCTATCGGCATGGCAATCCATGAGATCATCCATTTCGTCTGGTTTTATGTTTGGAATCAGATATTCGGAGATTCATATGATGAATATGAAGCTCCGTCATTAAAATGGATCTTGAGCGAGATAGTTGTTGAGCCAATCATGAGTGATAAGCGCTTGTCCTCTATTAATCCCTACTTTCCGAGAGAAAACGGAGGCTGCGTGTATCCTTACTTCTATACAATGAATGTCGGGGGAAAGTCAGTATTGAATACTCTGACGGATATGTTCCACGCTATGACGATTTCGGAGTTTATGAAAGAGAGCTATGCGTATTGTGTTGTCCACGAAGCGGAAATACGGCGGCATATTAAGCGCTCGGAATATGGCCGGTAAGTGAAACCCATCCGGCCTCATTGGCTTCATGGCCCCAGACTTGGCCGTCAAAGGCAGAACAGGCATGACCGAGATCGTGCCTGTTCCGAAGAATTGCGAATTGCCGTTTTACCGGAAGGGGCTTAGGCCAACCGGTTTTGTCTTGCCGAAGCTGGTGCACAGCTCCGTTTTTCGTCAGTCGAAGTACTCGGGGGTCACGTCCCTTATGTCGCAGTAGGACTCCCACTCGTCGATGTCGGCGGGTATTGCCGACATGAGTCCCGTGCAGTCATTCGAGGATGCTGCGGAGAACTCCTCCTCATCAAAGGGTATCTCTGGGATCGGATGCTTTTTCTTTTTGCTCACAAAATCACCTCCGCCATTAGTATTCGGCGGAGGTGAGAGTCCTATGCGGAGAGATCATTCCCCATCCATGTCATCCAGGTCATCCTCGCTCAGAAGCTCCATGAATACATCAAAAAGCTCCTCTTGAAGAACTTCGTTGTCGATGTAGACATAGGCGTCCTCGCCATCGAGCTTGCGGGGCTCTATGCGCATGAATATTATCTCGACCTCCTCGGCATCCTCGGCATCCTCCGGAGCAAGCGCCATGTAGCGCTCGTTCTCGTACATGAATGTGAGCACATGCTCGAACACAGCCTCGTTGCCGTTCTCGTCGATCATCGTTATTCTTACCATTTCATCGATATCGTGAATATTCTCGTTGCTCATAGCGCCTCCTATTTATCTTGTTTTATTGGGTGAAGGGTCATGTACCCCTCCAGTATCACCTGTGCGGCAATTTTATCGATGACCTTGCGGCGCTGCTGCCACTTGAGCTCCGCCTCATAGAGGAATCGCTCTGCCGCCATTGTCGAAAGCCTTTCGTCGTAAAAGTCATGCTCCCCGTCCCAACCGCAGAGCACCCTCTCCGCAAAGGCTCTGACCTTGTCACACTGGGGGCCATAGCTGCCGTCCATGTTCCGCGGTAAGCCAAACACTATGCGGCATGGCTCATACTTGGCAGCCATCGCCCGAACATACGCCGCATCCTTCTTTTCACTCCCGGTACGGGTATACGTCTCTATCCCCTGTGCGGTCATGCCCAAGGCATCGGTGACGGCAAGGCCTATCCTCCTATCGCCTACGTCCACGGCAAAGTATCTGTACATAAAAGCTCCCCTGTCAGATTATCTTGATGTTAAATTCGGGACACAACCGTGCGCAGTATCCACAAAGCGCACAGCGTGTGTGGTCGCACACCGCCTTGCCGTCCACCATGCTTATGGCATGATTGCGGCAGGCAGCCGCACAGATGCCGCAGCCCTGACACCAGCTCTGTATGCACAGACGGCGTTTTACGACGCCGAGCCGCTCCGCAAGCGCAGCATCCGGCACCCCGCCCGAAAACCTTATGCAGTCGTATTCCACCTCGTCGATGCTCTGCATGCCTATCGCAATGGCGTCGATGCAGTCGAGCGCAAGTATGTAGTCAAGTGCGGACTCCCTCTCGGTTATCAGGTGACCGCCGCCAAGCGCCTTCATTGCGATGGTGCCCTTACCCAGTTGGTGCACGGCGCGTATGGCGGAGAGCATTTCCCCGGCCGTACCGTCGGCAATGCCTATCCCCCTTTTGTTGATAAGGGGGAACACCACCTGTATCTCAGAGTGCTTCAGCGTGGCATTTACGCAGCCTATGTAGTGTGTAGAGAGGCCGAATGCACCTATGTATCCCCGCTCTTTCATGCGGAGGAAGTATTCTATCGCCTCTGCGTGGCCACGGATAGTGTGCGCACTCTCCTGCTCGTGCAGCAGAAAGACATCTATATACTCCCTGCCAATGCCCTTGACGGCTTTTGCAAACGAAGCCTCAGCGGATGCGGCATCATATGAGTAGCTTTTCGTGCACACCACGGCATCCGGCTTTATGCGCAGCGCCTCCCTGACATGGGCGTATGTCTCATATATTTCGGCCGTGTCGATGAAATTTACGCCATACTCAAACGCCCGTTCAAACAAAGCTGCGCCCTGTACAGGGGTGAGATCCGCCTGAAACGGGCCCATTGTAAGCGTGCCAAAGCAGAGCTTTGAGACCCGTATACCCGTGCTGCCGAGAGGGCTTATCTTCACCTGCCGTCTCCGGAATTGACCTCGATATAACTGCGAACGAGCTCCTCGATAAGCTCATCACGCTCAAGTGTGCTTATCAGGTATCTTGCATTGTTATAGCTCGTGATGTAGGTGGGATCCCCGGAGAGCAGATAGCCTACGATCTGGTTGACAGGGTCATACCCCTTTTCACGCATGGAAGAATAAGCCTGCATGAGAACCTCGTGCGCAGTCTGCTTGTCCTTCGGCATTTTAAATTTAATCGTATCCATTGAGCTGCCCATAATAAGCCTCCAAACACAATAGTTCACCCTATTTTAGCATATACTAATGCCACTCTCAATAGTCAAAAACAGGAGTTGGAGGATTTTTTACAAAAAGCGGCGGAACGCCTCTGCCCTCCGCCGTGCGGCTCTACGCCTGTCAAAACATGTTGGTCACGCCACGCCACAGCTTTTTTCCGCTGCGCTTCATCTTCCTTGTCACGGCCGGATACATCGATGTTACTGCAACGGCCGCCGCAGTCATGCCCACCGCCATACCGGCTGCAAAGCTCAACATTTTCATGAACGGTTCCTCCTCTCCCTGCATATGCTTTAGATGTAGTTTGCCCCTTGCAGCAGGATATAAGTATGTCAAATTTTACTTGTAAACACGGGTGCGCTTGGGTATAATACACTCATTAAACAACAGGAGGTTGAACTATGAACGCAACTATGAATTCAATACTTACGCGCAGCAGTATCCGTGCCTATACGAGCGAGGCATTGACAGACAGTGAGCTCAGTGCCATAAAGCAGGCTGCGCTTGCCGCTCCCACCGCAATGAACAGGCAGGAGCGCAGATTCATATTTGTAAACAGCAAGGCTAATCTTGATGCTTTGGATGCAGCCATCGTCGATGTGATAAGGGACTCCGGCGATACCGTCGTACTTGAGCGTATAATGAGCCGAGGCGGTTCGGTCACGTACGGCGCACCGCTCGTTGTTATCATCTGTGCCAAGCCTGCAAAGTTTGCAGGCGTTGACTGCGGCATTGCAGTGGAAAACATCGCTCTTGCGGCAAAGTCCATGGGACTTGACTCAGTGATACTCGGCATGCCGGCCATGGTATTTGATAAGAATCCCGATATCAGGACCCGTTTTGGCATCCCCGAGGGGTACGAGTTCTTTATTGCAATCTCCGTCGGACACAGAGCCATGGATAAGGAGCCGCACACGGAGGACGAGTCTCACATAGTCGAGCTCTGACGCATATCCATAAACCTCCCCATGCGCCAAACCGCCGACTGCATACCGAATATGACGGCATGTTCCCCATTTGCCGCCATATGGACGGGTATGCCGAGCAGCGTGCTCAGCTGCTTTGCAAGTCTGAACCGCATAGCGCCGCCTCCTATCAGTAATACACCGTTGTCTATAAGATCGGCTGCTGACTCGGGAGGCGTTTTGTTTATTGCGGATGCAATCTCCTGGGCAAACAGCCTCACTGTCGGCACAAGAGCCTCCATGAGCTCCGCAGAGCCTACGTTCACCGTCCCGGCAAGGCCGGTATCGATGCAGCGACCATTGATGGAAAAGCAAGGTTTGTCAAGCATACGTTTCGCATTTTCTGCCGCCCGTGCGCCTACTATGATCCTGCGCTCGCTTGCAAGATAGCTCTGTATTGCCCTGTCGAATGCCTGACTGCCAATGTTCGATGTTGTTGCGGAGACCGCACCTCCGCTTGCGCACAACACAGTATTCATGCGCTCGTGCCCTATGTCCACTATCATATTTGCACTTTCGGAGTATATATCAACTCCTGCGCCGACGGCACCCATGAGCATGGCATCCACGAGTTTTACCGAACGGAAGCCTGCCTCCCTCGCAGTCTCGGCCACCGCCGCCTTTTGCATATCGCTCACCGATGTTGGAACAGCAACTCGCAGAGATACTCCATAAAGCGATTTGCGTCCAAGCATATCGAGCGCCATCCTGCGGAGCATTATCGCAGCAAGATGCGTGTTGGCTATTGCGCCGCCTCGCACAGGGTACACCGGCGTTGCATTGAGTATTTTGCGGCTCTCATCTCCCACCGCAAGCACCCTGCGCCCATCTTCCGGATCCAGTGCAAGCCGTGACAATCGGCAGGATATCGTGTTCCTTGATGCAAGCCTCGTCGAGGTCGAACCTATGTCGGCTGCTATGATCGTCTCAAACATAAAGCCTCCGTTGAATTGGGTTTTTAATATGTTATTCCCAATATTCAACGGATAGTTACGGTATCAATTTATCGTTTTTTGTCTAAAATCCACGTGGGTGCACTCCGGCATCCGCAAGCATAGTGTAGAGGATATGCAAGGGCAGCCCCATTATGGTGAAATAGCTTCCCTTGATGTCGGTAACGAACATTGCAAACTGCCCCTGTATGCCATATGCTCCTGCCTTGTCAAGCGGCTCGCCCGTTGCAACATATGCCTCTATTTCTGAATCGGTGAGCTTGGCAAATGTTACATCCGCCTTGGAGCATACAACGCTCTCGCCTGCATCCGATATTACCGCAACGCCTGTATAGACCGTATGCGTCTTACCGCTCTCACGGTGGAGTATCGCCTTTGCATCCTCCTCGTCCACGGGCTTGCCTATCACCTCTCCCTCCAGCACCACCACCGTATCCGCCCCGACAACAACAGCGCCCTTTCCCACACGCTCAAATACCTCTCTTGCCTTTATGAGCGCAAGCCGCTCGACAAGCTCATGCGGAGTCTCGGCCGCTATATGTTCATCGGCATTGCTTGCCATGACATCAAATTCATATCCGCATTTTGTCATCAGCTCGCTTCTTCTGGCAGAGCCGCTTGCAAGTATCAGTTTCACTTTAGACCTCCGAAATGCATGCGTTTTCACACCATTATAGCATTCCGGAGTGTATTGGCAAGCGGCAATGCCACTAAAATTCACATTTTTGAAATTAAAAGTAAATTATTGTGGTTAAAAGTGTTGCAAAGTGGTGAGAGACATGCTATAATGCAGCCATGGGGGAGGTCTACCCATACGCTTGGCCGTTCGCATAGGCATCATGGCGTTTGGAAGCCTTCATATCCGTTCCGTGGGGGATGCTTCCGTGTTCTACGGCAATTACAAAAACGTCATAGATTCCAAGGGGCGTGTGTTTGTGCCCGCCAAATGGCGTGCGGATCTCGGAGACAGCGTTATTGTTATGCGCGGTATGAGCGAGGAGCCGGATGATTGCTTTCTCACGGCAATGTCCGAGGAGCAGTTCAGTCACATCTGGGAAGCGCTTGCAAGCATCCATCCCATGAATCTCAAATACCGTGATGCGGCTCGTGAGCTGTTCCAGTTTGCAACTCAGTGCGAAGTGGACAAGCAAGGGCGAATACTCATTGCTCAGCACCTTCTTGACTATGCCGGCATCACCACCGAGGCGGCGCTTACGGCATCGGTAAACTGCTTTGAGCTCTGGGAGCCCTCCCGTCTCGAGGCAAAGAACCGTTCCTATTCCCGAAAGAAGCTTGCGCAGGATTGCCAGACGCTTGCCAATGAGGCAAGCAAACCCGTATGACGCAGAGCGATTACCATACGCCGATAATGCTCAAGCCCGTGTTGGAGCTTATCCGTCCCGAGCGCTGCCGCGTGACGGTCGATGCTACGCTCGGCGGTGGCGGCCACAGCGAGGGCATACTTGAACGTCTGCCCCTCGGCTCTGTACACTTCGGCATTGACCGTGATGAGGAGGCCATAGCCTTCGCGAGTGAGCGGCTGAAGAACTTTGGGGCTTTTCATCCAATACACGGTAACTTCTTCGACATGAAGAAACTCCTGCCCCTCGGCGAATACGGTTTTAGCGGTGTGGACGGCATGGTAATGGATCTGGGCGTCAGCTCCCACCAGTTGGACGATGCTCAACGCGGATTCTCATACAACGCCGAAGCGCCCCTGGATATGAGAATGAACCGGAGCGATGCATTCACCGCATATGACGTGGTCAACGGCTATCCCGTCAAACGGCTGTTTGAGATCATACGAGATTACGGAGAGGAGCGCTTCGCCTTCCGTATCGCAAACGCCATTGCTGCAAAGCGTGAGGGCTCGCCCATCAGAACCACCACAGAGCTTTCAGAAACGATCCGTTCGGCGATACCTGCCGCCGCAAGGCGTACCGGCCCGCATCCCGCCAAGCGAACCTTCCAGGCGATAAGGATCGAGGTCAACGGCGAGCTTGACGGGCTTGAAAAAGCCGTGAGGGACGCTGTGGATCTCCTGAATCCCAACGGTGTGCTGGTCGTGATAACCTTCCACTCCCTCGAGGATCGCATTGTGAAAAATGTGTTCCGAGAGCTTAAGGATCCCTGCACCTGCCGCCCGTCTGCGCCCGTGTGCGTATGCGGCAGAAGGCCTGCGGTGGATCTGCTTACCCGAAAGCCCATTGTTGCGGACGATGGAGAGCTTGAGGCAAACCCGCGTTCAAGGAGCGCAAAGCTCAGAGCGGCAGTAAAGCTCATAACTTCTACAGAAGGTGAATAAATATGGCAAACAAACAGAATGACATCAACGAGAATCTCAGGGTTTATGCGCCGAGCAGGGGTAACCTTGCCGTCGACATGAATGCGATCCCTGCGACACGCATTGCAAAGCAGCAGGAGCCGGAGTCCCATCGAAACAACAAGCCTCGTAGAGAACACCGCTCACTGCTTCAACTCATGCGTGAGCACAAGGTGCTCCCCAGGACAGTCGCCGTGCTTAGCATTTGTGCAGTCATGGGCGTTATGCTCTTTGTGATGTCACGGTATAATGCAATCGCTCAGGGCCATTCGGAGCTTAACGAGCTTTCCGAGCGCATCGAGATGATGCAGCAGCAGGTCGAAAAGGCCAATGTCGATTATCTGTTTGCCATCGACATAAATGCAGCACGAGATGCGGCAAGGTCTGCCGGCATGGAATACCCGAATTTGAGTCTCGGAGATTAGTCGAATTTAGCTGTTATGGAGGCAATCGGTGGCCATAAGAACAAAAAACAGAAGGCGAAGGAGAGCCGAACAGACAGTAAAGTCGGTTTGGCCTCTGAAGAAGCGTCTGTTTGCCGCTCTGGTATTCATCGCAGTGCTGTTTGTCGTTCTAACAGGTAGATTGTTCTATATACAGATCATTTGGGGGCCGGAGCTTCAGAGGATGGCCCTCAACCAGTGGACACGTTCCACCACGCTCACCGCCTCTCGGGGTGAGATACTCGACATAAACGGCAAGGTGCTTGCAACCAACGGCACCGTCTACAAGGTGATGCTCTGGCCGAAGGAAATAGCCGAAAGCGATCGCGAGCGTATAGCGACGGAGCTGAGCACGCTGCTGGGCATGGACTATGAGACCGTGTATAAGCGTGTCTCCGACACGAGCTACCAAGAAAGGGTGCTCAAGCGTCAGATTGATTCCTCCACGAGGGATGCGGTTGAGGCGCTTCAGCTCGGAAGCGGCGTTGGAACCGTACTCGACAGCAAGCGATACTACCCCAACGGCAGCCTGTTCTCGCAGGTGCTTGGATTCACCAATATCGACAACGAGGGGCAATCCGGTTTGGAATTGTCCCTTGAGGAGTATTTGGCGGGCGTTGACGGCAAGCAGATAGCAGAGACGGACTCCTCCGGAAACACACTTGCATACGGTTCAACCGAATACATCGATCCGATCGACGGCTGCGATGTGGTGCTCACCGGCGACAGTGTGCTTGAAAGCTATCTGGTGAAGGCGCTTGAGGAGGCTTTGGAGATTAACAACGCAAAGAGTGCGCAGGGCATAATGATGGACTGCAACACCGGCGCGATACTGGCGCTTGCCTCCCTGCCCGACTATGATCCAAATGATCCTCCTCGCAACGACCTGACTCTGCTTGCAGAGCTTTCAAAGAATCGAATAGTCACCGATGTGTACGAGCCGGGCTCGACATTCAAAATAGTCACGCTTGCCTCAGCGCTGAATTGCAGTGCGACCGGCATGGATAATACATACTACTGCAACGGCAGCTACACTGTAAACGGTGAGACGATACACTGCTGGAAGCACGGCGGACATGGCTCACAGACGCTTGCCGAGGCCGTGCAGAACAGCTGCAACTGCGCCTTCATGCAGATGGCGCTTGCCATGGGAACCGAGGAATTTTACGACTACATCTACTCCTTCGGCTTCGGCAGGAACACAGGCTGTGGGCTTGTTGGAGAGTCCGGCGGGATAGTCACCCACGAGAAGTACATAACCGATAATGACCTTGCACGCATAGGATTCGGTCAGAGTATTGCCGTGACGCCCATACAGCTTTGCAGTGCGGTCTGCACAGCAGTAAACGGTGGATACCTGCTCAGCCCATACATAGTGCAGAGGATACTCGCCGATGACGGGAGTGTTATCTTTGAGGCTGACTCCTCCCCCGTAAGACGGGTTATTTCGGAGGAAACCTCCGCTGCCGTAAGGGAAATATTGCAGGGAGTCGTTGATAACGGCACGGGACGTAACTGTCAGATAGAGGGCTACAGCGTTGGAGGAAAAACCGGCACTGCGCAGAAATACGATGAGAACGGGCGTATAAGCGCCGGGGGCTATATCTGTTCTTTTGTGGGCTTTGCTCCGGCGGAGGATCCCCGATTTGTGTGCCTGATACTTGTGGATGAGCCGCAGGTGTCGCAGATATTCGGCAGCACTGTCGCTGCACCATTCGTAAAGACGGTGCTTGAGGATACCCTGCATTACTACAACATTCCCCCCACCCGCAATACAGAGACGGTAGAGGTTCCCAATCTTATCGGCATGACCACCGCCGAAGCCGAAGCCGCACTCGCGGAGCTTGGCCTTTACGCAGTCTATCAGTGTGATGACAACGTCACCATACAGATGCCATCCGCAGGTGAAACGGTTCCCGTTGGGTATTCGGTGCTTCTCTATACGGCAAGCACAACAATAGACACCAGTCCGCCCGTAAATGCAGTCACTTATGTTACAATGCCCGATCTCACGGGCATGACGCCGCTGCAGGCGTATGATACCCTCACGGCGATAGGTCTTGTGTTCCAAAGCGATCCTGATCCTTTCGGGACAGCTTACCAACAGTCAATACCCGTCGGCACCGAAGTACCGATAGGGACCACCGTAACTGTCTGGTTCCGATTCGGGCAGGATGACGACGGAGAGTAATATTGGAGGTTCTGATGCTTCTCAGCGAATTGGTCAAGGATACCGAATATAGGCTTGTAGGCGGCGACGTCGACATCAAGCGCATAGAGTTTGATTCACGGAGGGTGACGTCGGGCGGCCTTTTCTGCTGCGTCGTGGGCACCTTTCTGGACGGACATGAGTTTGCCGGAGCGGCGGTATCTCGCGGAGCCGTCGCCCTGCTCGTGGAACACGAGCTTCCGTTCGATGTGCCGCAGATAGTCGCAGCCAACTCCCGCAGAGCCATGGCGGAGCTGTCTTGCAAGTTCTACAACTATCCTGCCAAAGAGCTGCGCATAGTCGGCATAACCGGCACAAACGGCAAGACCACCACCACCTATATGATAAAGGCGATTGCCGAGCAGTGCGGTCTGAAGGTCGGGCTTATCGGCACTATCCGCAACATAATAGGCAACCGTGTGATAAGCACCCAGAGAACCACGCCGGAATGTACCGAGCTTCAGGAGATACTGCGCATGATGGCGGATGAGCATGTGGATCTTGTGGTAATGGAGGTCAGCTCCCACTCCCTCGATCAGGAGCGAGTGTTCGGCGTTGAGTTCGAGGTGGGCGGCTTCACCAATCTCACGCAGGATCATCTTGACTATCATAAGACCTTTGACAATTACCTGGCCGCCAAGAAAAAGTTGTTTGAGCGCAGCCGCTTCGCCGTGATGAATGCGGATGACGGTCACAGTGCAGCATTGCTCGAGGGTCTGGACGTCCCCCATCTGACATACGGCATTCGCGAACCTGCGGATATCTCTGCCGCAGACATTGAGATATGCGCCAAGGATGTAGAGTTTGATATTGCTACGCCGATAGGCTACGCACATATAGCAGTCCCCATACCGGGGCTTTTCAACGTGTTCAATGCCATGCTTGCAGTCGGCGTCTGCATTCGGTTGGGCTTCCCCCTGGACTCCATTTCCAGCGGTCTTTCCGCTGTTGCAGGGGTTTCCGGCAGGATGGAGGCGCTTGATACCACGGGCTTCAACTTCTCGGTCATACTCGACTTTGCCCACACTCCCGACGGGCTGATAAATCTGTTGACGTCAGTCCGTGAGTTTGCAAGGGGAAGGGTCGTAACCGTGTTTGGCTGCGGTGGAGACCGAGACCGTGCAAAGCGTCCCATTATGGGCGAGGCGGCGGGGCGATACTCCGATTTCTGCGTCGTAACATCGGATAATCCCCGTACGGAGGATCCAATGCGGATAATCGGGAATGTGCTTGAGGGCGTAAACAAGACCGCAGTCGACTATGTGGTGATCGAAAACAGGCGTGAGGCCATTCGCTACGCTCTGACCCATGCAAAGAAGAACGATGTGATAGTGCTTGCAGGCAAGGGGCACGAGACATACCAGGAGATAGACAATGTCAAGCATCCGTTCGACGAGAAGGTCGTTGTTGCGAAGCTGCTTGACGATATCAGAAGAAACAAGGGTATTGTGTGAGCTTCACACAATAATACGGAGGATACTTAAAATGCACGATTTTTACAGAATTGCACTAGCCTTTATGGTTGCTGCAGCGGTGGTCATGGCACTTGCGCCGATATTCATACCGCTTCTGCGCCGTTTGAAATTCGGCCAGGTCGAGCGTGCTGAAGGCCCCCATGCCAACACCAAAAAGGAGGGAACCCCTCCCATGGGCGGCATAATGTTCATAATCGGAATAATCATTGCAGTCCTTGCGTTTTCGAAATATCAAGTAGCATTCTGGACATCTGTGCCGTCGCTGATAACGATGGCAGCATTCGGATTCGTGGGTTTTCTCGACGACTTCCTCAAGGTAAGACGCAAGAGAAACCTCGGCCTTCGAGCGTATCAGAAGATAATCGCTCAGCTTTTGCTCTCCGCCGCAGTTGCGGTATTTGCTTACAAGCATATCGGCACTGAGATATACAGCGCAGCATTCGATACATCGTTTGATCTCGGTTGGATATACATTCCGCTTGTGATGTTCATGGTCATCGCCATAGTCAACGGTACAAACCTCACCGACGGTGTGGACGGGCTTGCCTCGGGAGTGACGCTCGTGTACTCCATGGCTATGGGGGTGATGTTCCTTTATCTTGCAGGAGCATTCTCCAAAGCGTTTGCCGATTCCCCCATACTCGTTGCGGAGAGCGACGGCATGCTCTCCATGGCGGTGTTTGCATTTGCCGTTGCAGGAGGCTGTTTGGGCTTCCTGTCCTGCAACTCCTATCCTGCAAAGGTATTCATGGGCGACACCGGCTCCATGGCGCTTGGCGGAGCGATATGCGCAATGGTGCTGTTCAGCCGCCACATGTTCCTGTTCCTGCTGATGGGGTGCTGCATAGTCGCATCCACGGTAAGCGTTGTGCTTCAGGTCGGTTCCTATAAGCTGAGGCACGGAAAGCGGATATTCCGCATGGCTCCCCTGCACCATCACTTTGAGCTGACGGGGCATTCGGAAACCAAGATAGTTGCCGGTTACATGATAGTCACGGCATTTGCGTGCATGATTGCACTGATGCTCTTTATGTAGGCACTTGCCCCTGTGGGGCGGTTCAAGTTTGTTTTTTACGCCGTTCGGCCTATATTGCGGCCACAGTCGTGTTTCTTGTTGGCACTTGGTACGACCGAAGCGCAATCGGCATCAAGCGGGTGCTTGCAAGAGGGTGGCTCTCCTCCTGCAAGCGCCTTCACCGGGTCGAACGGCCTTTTTTATCAACTGAGGGACATTTTCGTCCGTTACCATACGATACGCAGAGCAGGCGCTGCAGAAAGGACGTCATCTTGAAGAAAACCGCATTGATAGTCGGCATGGCAAAAAGCGGCATTGCTTCGGCAAGGCTGCTTTATGCGAACGGTTGGAGGATAATCATAAACGATCTCAAGCCAGAGATATCCGGACTTGAGAAGGCGCTCGAGGGTATCGAATACGAAAATCGCCTTGGAATCGTCCCCGAGGCGTTGCTTGATGGGGTAGATCTCATGGTGCTGTCCCCCGTTATTCCGATATTTCGTCCGTTTGTCAAGGCTGCCATAATTAAGGGCATTGAGGTCATAGGGGAGATAGAGCTTGGCTATCGGTTCAGCAACAGGGATTGCAGGTTTGTCTGCATCGGCGGCACAAACGGCAAGACCACCACAACGGCTCTCACCGGCGAGATATTCAAGGCCGACTATGCCTTGAAGCAGAATGGCGGCAGGGCTTTTGTGCTTGGCAACATAGGCGTGCCCATCGCAGCTCATGCCATGGAGACCCGTGCGGGCGACACCGTTGTTGCGGAGACCGCCTCGCTTCAGCTTGAGAGCATTGTCGACTTCCGTGCAAACGCCGCAGGGCTCCTTAACATCACGGAGGATCATATAAACCGTTTTGGCTCGATGGAGGCATATATAGCGGCGAAGAAGCGTATGTTTGAGAATCAGACGGAGGACGACATCGCCGTGCTGAATGCCGATGACCCAATCGTTATGCAGTGCCGTACCCGTGCCAGAAAGCTCCTGTTTTCAAGGAGTCTGGAAATTGCCGAGGGTGCGTTCGTGCGTAACGGGATCATTGTATTCCGCCTGGATGGCGTTGAGACAGAGGTCATACCCGTCGATGAGCTTGGCATAATAGGTGCGCACAATCTGGAGAATGCTCTCTGCGCCGTGTGCCTTTCCCTTGGCATGGGCGTTTGCATCGATGCGGTTCGCAGTACGCTCCGCACATTCCGGGGCGTTGAGCACCGTATTGAGTTCATTCGGGTTCTGGACGGCGTTACCTACTACAACGACTCAAAGGGCACGAACCCGGAGTCCACGGTAAAGGCCATAGAAGCAATGAAGGCCCCGACGGTACTTCTTCTGGGTGCAGGCAACTATGATAAGCAGAGCGACTATCGCCCCGTGTTCCGCGCCTTCGGCGGCAAGGTGCGTGCGGTGGTGGTGAACGGCTCCAACACGGACGCCATAATGCGTGCCGCCAAAGAGGAGGGTTATGCCGATATATACCCCGTACCGGATGATTTTGCCGAGATGATCCACACCGCACGGTCGCTTGCAAAACCCGGCGACGCGGTGCTCCTCTCCCCAGCCTGCGCAAGCTGGGGGATGTTTGAGGACTATGAACAGCGCGGAAGGATATTTAAGGAGATAGTTAATTCACTGTAATGGGTAAGATCGTCACACTCGACTCGGGAACAAGAGCTCTCGAAAAAAAGGCGCCTGATGCCGGCAAGACCAAAGCGCATGAATTTGATTTTATGCTCCTTATAGTTTTGTTGCTTGTCTGCGCTTTTGGGATAGTGATGCTGTTTTCCGCAAGCTATTATTATGCTCAGAGCGAGTATGACGACGGCCTCTACTTTGTAAAGCGTCAGCTTATATTCCTTTTTCTCGGCATAGGGGTGCTTATTGCGTCCATATTTATACCGTATACGTTCTACCGCAAGGTGGCTATTCCGGCCTATCTTGCGCTCATCGTACTGCTGACGCTCACACTGATATTGGGTTATACACGGCTCGGCGCTCAACGCTGGTTTAGGGTAGGCAGCTTCAGCTTCCAGCCATCGGAGTTCTCTAAGGTCATACTGGTAGCGGTGCTCGCAAACTACATGACGGTGAAAAAGAAGGAGATGCGCAGCTTCCTAAAGGGAATGCTGCCTGCGCTGCTGTACGTTTTGCCCCCATGCGTGCTGATACTTTTCCAGCCCAACCTCTCAACGGCGATAATACTGTGCCTTGTCACATATCTCATGCTCTTCCTGGGCGGAACTACTGCCTGGCACAGACTGCTGCTGATTGTAACAGGTTTGGTCGCCATATTCGTGCTGATATTTGTCCAGGATTATCGTCTGTCGAGGCTTACAACTTTTCTCGACCCGTGGGCAGACCCTTCCGCCGAAGGCTACCAGGTGGTGCAATCCCTATACGCATTGGGCAACGGTGGAATGTTCGGGCAGGGCATAAATGCTAGCCGTCAAAAGCTGCTCTTTCTGCCATATCACGAAAGCGACTTCATTTTTTCGATAATCGGTGAGGAGTTGGGGTTTATCGGGTGCTCGCTGCTGCTCTTTGCATATCTGTTCATAGTGTACCGGGGTTTCAGAATCGCAATGAACTGTCGCGAGCGCTTTGGCAGCCTGTTTGCAGCCGGTCTGTCGGGCGCATTGGCAATACAGGTGCTCATCAACGTTGCCGTTGTCACCAGCTCGATACCTGCGACAGGTCAGACGCTTCCCTTCGTCAGCTACGGCGGAACGTCGCTCCTCACCTTCCTGTGGGCGATGGGAATAGTCCTTAATATTTCAAGATATACCAAGGCGGAGGCAAAGAATGGCGAGTAGCGCTTCAGACAATCGAGGCGGAATACAGAATCGCAGGGGTGGACCTTCGGGGCTCCGTCCGTTTGCTCCGCCTTCGGATAGCGGGTCTGAAAACGCCGCCACCACTCAAAAGGAACGTTCTGCTACTGCAAACAGGCGCATGGACGAGCCTGTAAAAAAGCAGGCATCAAAGGCAGATGTCAAAGCCCCTGCGGAGCAACCCCAAAAGCCTGCTCGGCAAAAAAAGGCTTCCCCGTCCATGCCGGCGAAGAACAGAGCCCATGCTGCGCACGGTTACGACAGTCGCATCAGAGCAAGCGCAGCAAAGCCTGTCAGGGCTCACGGCGCACAAGGAGCAAAGTCCGGCACGCCTCTGCTTGTCATCATCCTTTTGGTATCGCTTGTTGGAGCGTTGATCGTGCTGTACTTCGTTACTGCGGTCGACAGCATCGTTGTTGTGTCAAACGACATGAAGCGTCATTCAAGCCAGTCGATAATAAACCTCTCCGGCCTGTACACGGGTAAGAATCTTTATTTCTACAGTTTTGACGAAGCCGAGGAGCGGCTGAGCTCCGACCCGTACATCGAGCTTTTGAGCATTGAGCGCGTATTCCCATCCACCATACGGATCAACGTGAGGGAGCGCACAGAATTTGCCGTGATAAACAGTATGGACGGCACACAGTTCGTAATAGATGAAACGGGGCTCGTGCTGTTTATCGGCAGAAATGCGGATACGGATGGTCTCATAAGGGTCGATGGTCTGAGCACGCTCGGCTACACGATAGGGGTCGCAATAGATGCGGACAAAGGTGACCTCCTGCCCTACACGGTCACAACGATGCTGCATGCGATCTGCGGTAGGACGGATATAGCATCCATAGACGTTTCCAACCCTGCCGATGTTCGGTTTACCACCCGTTCCGGGGTTGTCGTGAGGATAGGCGATGCATCATCCGTTGAGGAAAAGATGTCAAGAGCGTTTGCGGAGCTTGATTCCGGCCCTGATGCCGATGTAATCTATATCGGCGAGAACGGCCGCGTGATATACGGGCACACAACTCCCCTGCCCACCGCAACGCCTTCTGCTGCCCCTGAACCAACGCCTGAACCAACGGCTTTGGCGACCCCTTAGCGTGTCTTTTGACACCTGCTTTGATAATTTTACAAATTATTAAGAAATATCTTGACAATAGCCCTTGCACTATATGTTGTGTCCATGCTATAATGTTGACGTATACATGTAGTTATGCGTCCCTGAGGTGCCCACCTCGGTCGGAGCGCATTAGCAGTCGTGTGGGGGACTTGGATGCGGCACAACGCTATACTCGATATAGGCAGCAGCAAGGTCATATGTATGATCGTCAGCCCTGAAGCGGACGGTGCTATAGTCGTCCGTGGAATCGGCAGAATGGAGTATGCGGGCTATTCCTTTGGTTCCCTTCCCGATGAACGGACGCTTGCGTCTGCTATAGAGGGCGCCGTACGCCATGCCGAGCGAGAGGCATCGCTGCGCGTGCGTGAGGTTTGCGTCGGCGTTCCCCAGCCCTTCACAAGGCTGTATTCACAGCTTGGCGAGATCGAAATACGTTCTCGTTTCGGGCGTGTTTCCGAGGACGATGTGGACGAGCTTATTATGAATTCGCTCGACTTTCCTCAACCTGAGGGATTCTGTCTCATGCACAGCACTCCCGTGGCGTTCATGGCGGATCGCTCCGCAGTCAACGGCTCCCCCGTTGGTCTGCCTGCAAGGTGGCTCTCCGCAGAGGTTTCGCACTGCTATGTCGACGTCGAGTTTGGCAACGTGGTCAATCGTGCGCTTGCATCGCTCGGGCTTATTGCGGAGTCGTTCATCTCCACCGCCCTTGCCACCGCCTGCTTTGCGATACCTGAAGTGGACAGGCAGCACGGGGCGATACTGATCGACTGCGGCCACTCGCACACGGACATAACCCTGTTCCGGGGCAATGCTCCCATAATCTCCGACACCATAGGTGCGGGAGGACGGCATATCACATCGGATATCTGCTATGGGCTCAGGCTTCCTGAATCCGTAGCGGAGGATATTAAAAGGCGCTACGTTTTCTCGCTCGACTACGGCAGCAGCGTTGAGCGGGTGCGCATTCCCAATGAGGGAGTGTTTGAGATCGAACATTCGCTCATCCAGTTGATAATTGAGTCCCGTGTGGAGGAGATCTGCGACATGATCGGTGATTCCATCGATGAAATCGGCGCAGGCGATGCCCGTGTGTGGCTCGTTGGCGGAGGTCTTGCGCTCATGCGCGGGGCAAAGGAGTTCCTTGCCCATCGCATCTGCCGTGACGTCGAGGTGACGATGCCCTGGATGAGCTCGCACAGCTCGGTCAATTATGCGGCGGCATTCGGACTTGCAGACTTTATCCTCTTCAGATGCGGTCAGCAGCTGAAAATGCAAAGGCGCAATTCTATTGTGCGCAGCTTCAAGGAAATATTTACCAACTGATAAAAGCGGAGGGATAGTTTTATGGCATTTGATATTGAAATCGATAACGACAGGGGGCCCATAGCCCAGCTTAAGGTGGTAGGTGTAGGCGGCGCAGGCGGCAATGCGGTCAACCGTATGGTTGAGTGTAACCTGAACGGCGTTGAATTCATCTCCATCAATACCGACAAGCAGGCGCTTTTTAACTCCAAGGCCGATATCAAGGTACAGATAGGCGAAAAGGCAACGCGGGGTCTTGGCGCCGGCGCAAAGCCCGAGGTTGGCAAAGCTGCCGCAGAGGAAAGCGTTGAGGCTATAACCGATGCCATGCGGGGTGCAGATCTTGTCTTTATCACTGCCGGCATGGGCGGCGGCACAGGTACCGGCGCAGCGCCGATAGTTGCAAAGGCCGCAAAGGATATGGGGATACTCACCGTCGGCGTTGTTACAAAACCGTTCCTTTTCGAAGGAAGGGCACGCATGCGCAATGCCATTGTTGGCATCCAGAATCTGCGTGATGTTGTGGATACGCTTATCGTCATCCCCAATCAGCGCCTGCTCTCCATAGTAGGCAATGCACCTGCGGACGAGGCTCTACGTGTTGCAGACGATGTTCTGCGCCAGGGTGTACAGGGCATCTCGGATCTCATCACCTACCCCTCAATGATCAACAGCGATTTTGCAGATGTTCGTACCATAATGAGTGAGCGAGGCATGGCTCACATGGGCATAGGCATTGCAAAGGGCGACAAGCGCTGTATTGAGGCCACCAAGCAGGCCATCGCTTCGCCACTGCTTGAGACGAGCATTGACGGGGCAAGGGGCGTGCTGCTCAATGTGGTTGGTGGCTCTACGCTCGGTCTCCTTGAGGTGAGCGAGGCAGCGGAGCTTATTGAGAATGCCGCAGACACAAATGCATACATAATCTGGGCAATGGGGATCGACGAGTCCCTTGGCGATTCCGTGCGTGTCACGGTCATTGCCACTGGCTTTGATTGGCCGGAGGAACTGCAGAGCGACAGGCGTGAGTCTGCGCCCAATACGGAGAGCGTCTCAGAGCCCACTTCGAGGTCGTCATCGCTGCGCAATGACAAGCCGATATTTCCCGATATGAACGGTTCAAATCGTGGTATCCGCAGGGATCCCATCCCCGAGGACAGGTACACCCCCCAGATACCGGAGGAGAAGCCCGTACCCAAGCGCGGTATAAACAACGGTCGCAACAATGCCAAAACTAACGGCTACAATCCGCGCAATGTGCTGGATGTTCCCGCCTTTCTCCGCAAGGGCAATAGCGGCTCCGACGGCTGATGGAGAATAAAAATCGTCCCCGTGTCCATTTGGACACGGGGACGTTGTTTGCCGTTTAGCATCTGTTGGTTGGCCTCAATGCTCTGGTGGCGTTGAGTATGGCAAGCACCGAAACGCCTACATCGGCGAATACAGCCACCCACATTCCGGCAATGTCCAGTGCGCCGAGTAGCAGCACCGCCCCCTTGACAATAAGGGCGAATGCAATGTTCTGCCGCACTATCCGCATGGTACGGCGTGAGAGGCGTATAGCCTCTGCCACCTTTTGGGGGTCATCATCGGTCAGCACGACATCAGCGGCCTCTATTGCGGCGTCGCTGCCGAGTGCGCCCATTGCAATGCCCACGTCCGAGCGTGACAGCACGGGAGCATCGTTCACCCCGTCACCCACGAATGCTAACGTTGTGCCCTTCTTTTTATGTTCAAGCAGGCGTTCGACCAGCTCCACCTTGCCATCCGGCAGCAGCTCGGAGTGTACTGCGTCGATCCCCAATATCCTCCCTACGGCCGTTCCGACGGCCTCGGTATCGCCCGTTAACATCTGTATCTCGGATATGCGCAGCTCACTCAGCTTTTTTATCGCAGAAGCGGCCTCCGCCTTGACCTCATCGGCTATGACTATATGGCCGCAGTAGGCGCCGTTCACAGCAATGTGTACAGTGGTACCCACCGCACATTCCCTTAGACATTCGCACTCGCCATGGGGGGCTATGCCGTGCTCCTTAAGGAGCCTTTCGCTGCCTGCAAGTACCTGTCTGCCGTCTATTTCAGCACACACCCCCTTCCCTGCCATCTCGGTCACACATCCGATCCTGGTCATGTCAATATGCCCCTTGTGCTCACGTACTATCGACTCGGCAATGGGATGATTGGAGTAGCTCTCGGCCA
Organism: uncultured Clostridia bacterium; assembly: GCA_944336475.1. GTDB lineage: Bacteria > Bacillota > Clostridia > Christensenellales > CAG-138 > CALVLD01. The sequence continues at coordinate 27,717 of CALVLD010000002.1, read as the reverse complement.
AGGCCGCAATATCGAGCAGCTCCGGAGCGGACATGACCTGCGGATGTATCGCCGTCACGGAGAAGCTGCCGCGCGTAAGCGTACCGGTCTTATCAAACACAACCGTATCCACCTTGGAGAGTGCCTCGATATAGTTAGCGCCCTTTATGAGTATGCCCCTTCTTGATGCGCCTCCTATGCCGCCGAAGAACGATAGCGGCACAGATATGACGAGTGCGCACGGGCAGGACACTACGAGGAACGTCAGTGCACGGCCTATCCAGTCCTCCCAGCCACCGTTGAACACCAGTGGGGGCAGCACGGCAAGCAGCACTGCGGCTATGACTACGCAGGGTGTGTAGTATCGTGAGAATCGCGTTATGAAGTTTTCCGTCCTTGCCTTTTTTGCCGCAGAGTTCTCCACAAGGTCGAGTATGCGCTTTACCGTACTCTCGGCGTACGCATTGGTTACACGCACCTGTATAACCCCGCTTATATTCACGGTTCCGCTTATAACGCTCTCCCCAACCTGTCTGTCCTGGGGCAGTGACTCGCCCGTAAGCGCAGAGTTGTTCACGGTAGTGAAGCCCTCGGTTATCACGCCGTCCAACGGTATACGCTCTCCGGAGCGGACGATTATTGTTTCCCCCACTCTCACTTCATCAGGAGAGACCCTTTCTTCCATACCGCTGCGCAGTACATTTGCATGATCGGGGCGTATGTCCATGAGCGCAGCGATGGATCTGCGGCTGCGGCTGACAGCGATGCCCTGAAACAACTCCCCCACCTGATAGAAGAGCATTACAGCGACCGCCTCTGGAAGCTCGCCTATGGCGAACGCGCCTATCGTTGCTATAGACATGAGGAAGTTTTCATCGAACACCTGTCCGCCGAATATGTTGCGGACAGCTCGCAGGAGTATGTCGTATCCTATAACGAAATACGGAATGAGGAAAGCTGCCGTGCGTATCAGCCCTTTAAGGGGAATAAGTTCCGAAGCGCACCATGCCAAAATGAAAAGAATGGCGGATATGGATATGCGAATCAGCAGCCTCTTCTGCTTTTTTGTCATAAAAGCCTCCTGCTCACATGGAAATAAACTCGCAGTCGGGCTCCACCCTGCGTGCGGCCTTCAATGCCTTTTTCATAATGTCGTCGAAACGCTCCTCATCCGCATCGATGACGAGATTCTGCGCAAAAAAATTTATGCTTGCTCCGGTCACGCCGTCCAGCCTTGATATGGCATGCTCGATCTTGGCGGCACAGTTTGCGCAGTCAATATTTTCAAGCCTGTACGTCCTCTTCATGGTCATCCTCCTCTGTCAAATGGTCGAACCCCTGCTCAATTATGCTGCGTACATGATCGTCTGCAAGGTAGTAGATGTTGGTTCTGCCGCTGCGCCTGCAGTTTATGAGCTTGGCATTCTTCAATATTCTAAGCTGATGCGATATTGCAGACTGTTCCATTTTGAGCAGCTCGGCTATGGCGCACACGCACAGCTCAGATTCAAACAGAGCGTAGAGTATCTTTATGCGTGTGGTATCCCCGAACAGCTTGAACAGATCCCCGAGGTCACAGAGCAATTCATCCGACGGGAGCTTTGCCGAGACCGCCTCTATCACAGAGCTGTGGTCATGCTTGCGAGCCATTCATGAACCCTCCTTCATATGAATTTATATTCATATGATAATACATTCATACTTTAATGTCAACAGTCAGCGGTTCAATCTCATAATATATTTATTTTACTATATTGCATCGCATTATAGTATGTGTTATTATGTATTTATCAACAGAGCAGGAGGTAGCCATATGGAGCAAGTCCCAATCACCAATTCACAGTTTAAGCGCGGTGCGCTTGAGATGTGCGTGCTGTGTCTGCTTCGCAGCAGAGACCGCTATGGATACGAGCTGACGGAGGCCATATCACATGAGTTGGATGTTGCTGCGGGCACGCTTTATCTGATACTGAAGCGGCTCAAATCCGACGGGCTTGTAGTTACATATCTGGTTGAATCAAGCGACGGCCCTGCCAGGAAATACTATCACCTGACAGATTCGGGAAGGGATTCAGCAAAACGCATGGTGGCCGAATGGCATTCTTTTGTTGGCTGTGTTGACAAACTTATCGGAAACTGACAGGAGGGACTATATGAACAAATCCGAGTATTTGGAATGCATGAAGAGCGCGCTTTCGGAATTTGATGCAGATTCAATGGCTGAAATAATGGCAGAGTGCATCAAGGCGTTTGCCGAGGGTGAGCTTGCCGGTAAAACAGACGCACAGATAATCGAGGAGCTGGGCTCCGTTGATGAATGTGTTGAGGCACTGCGTGAGCTTACCCATGCTCCTGACTCTGCCGAGCACGATGTTGTGCTGCCGTTTACAGGCGATTATGCCGATGTGCGGCACATAAAGCTGAATATTCACGCAAAGGTTGAGCTTGCATCGGGTGACGTAACCTACCCCGATGTGAAGATATCGGGGAACAGAAAGCTCATCGACGAATGTGTAGTTGAGACCGTTGACGGTACAATGTGTCTGCGTTGGCGCAGTGAAAGCAGATGGGCACACAGGTCGTTCAGACTTCGCCCGCCGCTCAATATAACCATAGTCCTGCCTCGGCGCATGGATACCATAGACGTGCGAACCGGCAGCCTTGACGCTGAAGGCATCACGGCGGACACCTTCACGGCAAGCACGGCAGGCGGCAACCTGCGGTTTACGTCATGCACAGCATCACGATTTGAATGCAGGACGGCAGGAGGAGACATAGATTTATCGGGCATAAGGACAGGCGCACTCAATGCCTCCACCTCCGGTGGAGATATAGACATTGACTCTGCAGAAGCTCCTGAATGCAGTCTTAAGACCGCAGGAGGGGATATAAAGACCAAAGGGCTCGTATCCAACAAGCTCAGCGCCGTCAGCAGCGGTGGCGATGTAGGCATCGACTGCGGCGACTGTCGGAGTATTAATGTTCGTTCCAGTGGCGGTGATGTTAGCATATGCTGCAAAAATGCATGCTCGCTCTCCGCAGTCACGGCAGGCGGTGATATTAAAGCCTCCGTTGCCGATGCAAACTCCATATCACTTACATCTTCCGGGGGCGACATAGATTTGAAGCTCCGGAACGGGGAGGGCGCATCCATCAAGTGCGCTTCAGCAGGCGGTACGAATGCGCTTGAGCACGGCGAGACGAAGCAGATTTTCAAGGGCAGCTTTGGCTGTGTGGTCGGCAGTGGCAGAACCGCTGTGGACATAAGGAGCCACGGGGGCGATACTTCCATAAGCATAAACTGCTGATCCGTCAAAAAGCAGGCCGTCCGAGTTTACCCTCCTCGGACGGTCTGCTTTTGTTAAATCGAGCGGTTGACAAAGCGTAGCATCGCTTCCGTATCGTCATACTTCACGGGGGGATACTCGCATATAAAATGCCTTTGCACGTCGAGCACAAGTGGCACGACATTGGGCGCACTCCCGTATCTCTCAACGCAGGCATCGCATATATCGCAGAGCATGGGAGTGATCTCGATCCCCTCCGTGAACATCAGTATGCTCTGCCTCATGCCCAAGCACCTAAGCACACATTCAGTCGCATCGTTTGCATTTGGATCGATGGCCTTCAGCCCCGAAGGCATATCCTCTGCTATCATATGCGTGTCGAACCCGAGACCGAGTGCAACATCCAGCTTCTGCCTATACGTCTGCGCCTTGACGATGTATATCGCTCCGTCGGGATCGGACAATACCATTGACCTGGGCTTTCTGCGAAGCAGACGGGCCATGCGCTCCTTGAAGGTGAAGAAAGACGTGCTCCTGCGCATATCGGCAAAAACCCAGTTGCACTGCACCTGGTAGGATATAAGGGACAGTACGAAGTCGCTTGCGGTCTTCATCGCCGTCACGACAAGCTCAGAGGCGAACAAACTCTTCCAAATATAGTTGCAGCCGTAAGCAACGGTAAGCTGCGCCACCCATAGGGTGTAGTAGCGGCATATGCTCCGCTTTGTTCTGCCGTTGAAAACGAGCTTATAGTTGATGAAAAGGTTAAGTGCCGACGAAAACACCCTTGCCGTGACAGTTGCAACAAGCGTGGACAGCCACATCCTGCCCCCAAACAGGTCGACATACTTTATGATAAAATAGAATATGAGCTGATCGGCAGCTGTTGCCGAGAGGCTGGAGAAGAGGTACAGTCCAAGGTTGAGCATCATTGCGCCAAACACCCGTATGCCGTCGGCAAGCGGTCTGAAATGCGATACCCAATCGGCGGTATGCACGTTTGAAACAGGTACCTCCCGTATCGCTATGCCGCGCTTGTGTAGGAGTATCAGTTGGGTTATCTCATACTCATAGCGAGCTCCTCGGATGGATATGAGTCTGTCAAGCAGCGTGTGGGAGAAGCCCCTCAGTCCGGTCATGGGATCTGACAGATCCATGCCATAGAGCAGCTTGAACAGTATGCGCACGGCAGTACCTCGGCGGCGGCTTTTGCTTTTTTTGTCACAAGACACCCTTGCGCCGAGCACAAGCTCGCCCGGGTACTCCGACGCCTGTGCCGCTACCGTCAGGATATCATCCGGTGCGTAGCCGCCATCGTAATCGGCGGTAACGAACACGCCGCAGTTTATGCTCTCCCTGCAATACCCAAACGCCGCTTTAAGCGCACGCCCTCTGCCGCAGTCACCGTCGGAACGTATAACCTTGCACGAGGGAAGAGTCTCAAGTCCTGCGAAGATATGTGCATACTCCTCCCCACTGCCGCCGTCCGCCACCACGACACGGCCTATGCCCACAGCAAGCAGCCCCTCAACATAGCGGTTGAGCTGCTCACTCGGCCTGTATACAGGCAGTATTACGGTTATTTCAGCGTTGTTCAACGGGGCTGCTCCCTCCTTTAGCGGGCACATTATAGCACATTTGGCAAACGGGCGCAAACATGTGTCATGCGGTCGTGCTCGCTTGGGCGCTGAGGCAAATGAAGAAAGACCCGTGCGGACGGTATTGCCCGCACGGGTCAATATTCCTGCTGTGGATATGGAGCGTCACTTCATGTCGAAGTAATCTGCGAGGCGATCGAGCTCCACCGCCTCTTCCGTCCCGTCCGCCATGCACTTTACTCTGACACTGCCGGCTGTCAGCTCATCGTCGCCAAGCACCGTTGTATAGACGCTTCCGAGCTTGTTGGCATACTTGAGCTGCGCCTTTAGGCTCCTGTCCATATGGTCAAATTCAGCGGATATGCCCTTGCTCCGCAGCTCCTGCACGAGTGCGAACGCCTTTAAGCGTGCCGCCTCGCCCATGGCCGCAACATATACGGTCACCGAAGGCGGCGCAGGGAAATTCACCTCGTTATTTTCCATTACCGCGATGAGCCTTTCCATTCCCATGCCGAAGCCTACCGCAGGCAGGCTTTGACCACCAAGCTCCTCAATAAGGCCGTTGTATCTGCCGCCGCCGCAGACAGTGCCCTGTGCGCCTATTCGGTCGGATACCACCTCAAACACCGTGCCGGTGTAGTAGTCAAGCCCACGGACTATGTCCGGATCGACTTTATACTCCACACCGGTCGCCTCCAGGCAGCGTTTTACACCCTCAAAATGCTCCTTGCAATCATCACAGAGATAGTCCACCGTCCTGGGTGCGTGCTTTGCTATCTCCTTGCACTGCGGCACCTTGCAGTCGATTATCCTCATTGGATTGGTATCGAGCCTGGTTCTGCAGGTCTGGCACATATCGTCCGCATAGCCCATGAAGTAATCATGCAGTGCGGCATTGTACGCCTTTCTGCACACGGGGCAGCCAATACTGTTGATGTGCAGACCGAGCTGTGTTATGCCCAGCTTTTTGAACAGCGTCATGGCAAGTATAATAACCTCGGCATCGGTTTTTGGGGAATATGACCCGATGAACTCCACGCCGAACTGGTGATGCTCGCGATAGCGCCCTGCCTGGGGCTTTTCGTAGCGGAATGTGGGCGAATACAGGTAGTAGAGCTTCTGCGGCATGGGCTCGTTGAAGAGCCTGTTCTCCAGAAATGCTCTGACTATGCCTGCTGTGCCCTCGGGCTTGAGGGTTATGGATCGTCCGCCCTTGTCAAGGAATGTGTACATCTCCTTTTGGACGATGTCGGTAGTGTCGCCCACGCCTCGCAGAAAGAGCTCGGTATGCTCGATTATGGGCGTGCGTACCTCGCTTGCGCCAAACAGCTCGCACTGTTTGCGTATCTCGTCTTCAATATAGTGCCACTTGTGGCTTTCGGACGGGATTATGTCCTTTGTTCCCTTTGGCGCCTGTATCTGCTGCATATTATTCCTCCTCTATCTTTACGTTGTGAAAGCTATTCTTTCTGTTCTGTTTTATCTCTCCTGCAAGGCGGATCTCAACCTCTACCCTGTACGGTGAAATACACTTATTTGCTGCGCCGTTCAGCACGGCTCGCATATCCCTTGAGCTGACATAGCCGTATGAGCCCTGCGTTTCCGCATCGAAGCAGATGTGCAGCACGCCTCCGGCAGTCCAATGCGCCTTTGATGTGCCTAACATAGCATACAGCGACCTATCCCCATCGGGGGATGCGAGATGGTCGAGCAGCTTGCCATACATCTCGTCCCCATCGGGCGTAGCATCGGGCACGAGCTCATAGTCCGGCTTAACGGGCTTTGATGTGGGCTGCCGCTTGTCGTCCTGCTTTGATGAAGCAGCCATTAGCAAGCCGTTTTTCAGCTTGTCCTCAAGCTCCCTCACCCTGTCGCTTAAAGCGAGCATATCGTTTGAATCCTGCGGCCTGCATATGCGCATCAGCGTACTCTCAAGCAGTACCCTCGGCATCGTAACAAGGCGCAACGTCGGCTGGAGGCGCAAAAGCTCCTCCAATGCCCTTTCGAGCCTTTCCTTGCTCGCTCCCTGCGCCTGCTCGATGTAATCGTTCATTCTTTCTGCGGTGCAGTCGAGTATGTCTGTACAGCTCCCGCAGACCTTTGCAAGCAGCAGTGCTCTGAAATGGTTGGCAAGGTCGAGCGTGAACACGCCTATGTCCCGGCCCGACTCGACCATCTCGCCCACATAACGCATAACCAACGAAGTATCGGATTTTATTACGGCATCCGCCATTCTGCGGAGAAAATCGGTATTCACGCTGCCTAGCACCGTCAGGACATCGTCGGCGGATATGTCACTTCCGCAGAACGAGAGGCACTGATCGGCGATGCTCAGGCAGTCCCTCATGCCGCCCTCGGCTGCACGGGCGATTATGGCAAGGCCATCATCGTCAATGTGCGCACCGGCACGTTCGAGTACGCTGCGCATCGTGGAGACCATATCGGATACCGAAAGCCTGTGGAACTCAAACCTCTGGCAGCGGGACACTATTGTGGGCGGAAGCATCTGAGGTTCGGTCGTTGCCAGTATAAACACCACATGCGCAGGAGGCTCCTCAAGCGTTTTTAGGAGCGCATTCGAAGCATTCTTGGTGAGCATGTGCGCCTCGTCGATTATGTAGACCTTCCTGCCGAGCTTCAGCGGCGCAAGCTCCGCACGTTCGATGAGCGCACGCATCTCCTCCACTCGTGAATTGGAGGCGGCGTCTATCTCAATAACATCCACACCATCCGCCTCAAGGCACGCAGCACACCTGCCGCACGGCTCACCGTCCACAGGCTCCAGGCAGTTTATGGCACGGGCGAATATGCGTGCCGTACTGGTTTTGCCCGTACCACGGCTGCCGCTGAAAAGGTACGCATGGGCAACACGACCCGTGCGGATCTGATTCTGCAGTATCGTTGTGATATGCGGTTGCCCGACTATCTCTCCGAATGTCTCGGGGCGATACCGGCGGTACAGCGCACTGTATGCCATAGCATGCTCCTCAATCGGCCGCAGGATATTTGATAACGTTGCCGGTTCCGTCCATCCAGAGACGCTCCATGGTGTAGTACTCCCTCTCCTCCGGATGGAAGATATGAAGCAGTATGTAGCCGAAGTCAAGCACTATCCAACGGCCTTCGTCATATCCCTCACGCCGGCGCAGGGAAAGCCCAATCTCGCGATACTTCTCAAGCACCTCGTTGCAGATGGCCTTGACCTGCAGTATCGAGCTGCCGCTGCAGATGACGAACCATTCCGTAATTATTGTTTTGTCTGCGACATCGATCGCAATGATATCCGACGCCTTTTTGTTGTGCAGCAGCTCCAGAAGCTGCATGACCTGTGTGCGTGCCTCCTCCCTGAGACGGGCTTCGACATCGGTTACAAACGGTCTTTCGTCCATTTTATTCCTCCGTGTGTTCGTTTTGTATGCTCTCCATGGCTTGCAGGGTGAGCGGGTGAACCGCATTGCCCCTGCTTGCGTTATGCTCCACGGAGCGTTTCATCATAAGTATGATGCCCTCATTCAGGCTTCTGTACGCCGCCTCACGAATCTCATCGACGCCGTCAAAGTTGCGTGTGGGCTCTATCTTATCGGCAAGATAGAGTATCTTGTCGAGCTTGCTCATGCCCACCCTGCCGAGGGTGTGACACTCTATGGCCTTCAGCACATCCGCATCGGTCACGCAGTAATCCTCCATGGCGACAACCGCACCCAGCCTTGAATGGATGAGAGCCGGATTCTCGATCTCATCGGGAGTAAGATTGTAGCACCTTTCACGGGCATAACGCAATATGTCCTTTGATGGCAGCCTTATGCAGTCATGCAGGAGTGCGGCGAGCCGAGCCTTCTTCGGGTCCGCTCCGTATCGGCAGGCGAGCGCCACCGCCTCCCTGACGGTCATCATGGTGTGCACAAGCCGTTTGCCGTCAAGCGTCTGCAACAGCCGTTGGTAGGTATCGACTATCATTTGTGGCATGTACAGGGCATTCTCATATATGTACCGCTCCGTGCGGAGTGGCACGAGAGTGTCTATAGGCAAGGCATTTTCAACCCGTCTGCGCACGTCGGTCGAGGATATATCCGGCCCGGTATAGCGGCAGAGCCTGACCTCTCCACCGAAAGATCCGGTCACCCTTGCAGCAAGCCGTTCCATATCCTCATCTGTGCCCGGTCGTGCCACCGCTGCCAACACCGCAAGGCTGAGTATGCCCGACGGATCACGCCAATGGGGAAAGTTCTCCAGCATATCTCCACCGACTATGAAGACCAGCTCGGCATCAGGGTACGCTCTTTTGAAGCGCACAAGGGTGTCTACGGTATAGCTTTCCCCTCCACGCATCAGCTCAACATCGGATGCCTCTATGCCGCGCTCATCTGCCAAAGCCGCCTTAAGCATATCCAACCGTATGTTGCCATCAGTGCGATGCTCATCATGCTTGTGCGGCGGGTTACACGTCACAACCATGAAGAGTCTGTCAAGCCCCAGCTCGTCCCGTACGGCACGAGCAGTCCAAATATGCCCGAGATGCACGGGATCGTATGTACCGCCAAAAACTCCGATTCTCATACGGAGCCATTATACATCATCAAACGGAATTTGTGAATACCCGTGTTCGATTTTGGAAACAAAGCAGGTATGGAAAAGCGTTTGCGGCGTGTTTATCTTAAAACCTTCAGAGGAGGCAGAAGCCGTGCTGCGCACACGGTCGACAGCATATTCCTGTTTATCGTGACGGCGCTCGCCATCTATTTTGTCGCCCGCACCCAACTCGGAAGCAGACTCGTTTGCTCGGTGCTTGCACTGTTCACCGCTTCCGTGGTGTTCATAATGCGTCACATCATCAATGAGCAAAGGCTTGTTCGTCACATAGAGAGGCTGAGGAAGGATGCCCGACGGAGGATAGCCATGAGAAAGCTCCTGCTTCTTTCGGACGACAGGTTTGCAGAGTTTGTAAACCCGGCGCACGATACCTCGGTAATGCCGTACAGAAGCGCGGAGGCGGTGAGTGCGGACACCGTGCTTGAGGCATACGATGCAGCGGTGCGCTCCGCAAAGAACATCGTCATGGTGGCCTGCGCAAAGCCCTCGCCTGCCGCTGCGGAGCTGCTGAAGGAGCTTCGGGGCAGCGTGAAGGTGATCGCTCCCGACGAGCACCTCGGCGCAGGCTGTTACGACGGCATACCCGTGGATGAGTCCGAGATAGATGCAGAACTGCTTGCCAAGCATGAGCGGCATATCGACATCAGGAGCTTTGTATCGGGACTGAAGCTGCTTTCGAGGGAGCGTGCGGTTCGCTTTTTAGGGGTGGGTGCGCTGCTCATGGTGTGCTCGCTGTTCATGAGATACTCCCTCTACTTCAGGCTGCTCTCCACTCTGTGCTTTGCGGTCGGCGGAGCGGTATATATAGGCGGAGAAATACGCCGACGCATACAGAACCGTCAGACTCGTGAGAGATAAATTATGTTTGACAAACAATGCATTTAGCAATACAATAGAACATCAGGTTTTGTTATGTGACCCGACAATAGAGGCAAAGGATGGTTCGCACTTATGGGGAGTTGCAGAAGCTTTTAAGGCTTGTTGAAGGACGTTCGTTTGGTGAGCTTAGGCAAATGCTTACCGACATGAACTCGGTCGACATCTCCGATCTTATAACTCAGATCGAGGATGACCGCACTTTGCTGGTTATCTTCCGTCTTCTTACAAAGGAACAGGCGGCAGAGGTTTTTTCGTATCTGGAGCATTTCGAACAGCAACGCATCGTTGAGGGGATCACTGACGGCGAGCTTGCCGCAATAGTTAATGGGATGTTTGTCGACGACGCCGTTGACTTCGTCGAAGAGATGCCTGCAAGCATCGTAAAGAGGGTATTGAAGTCTGCGGACAGCTCCACGCGCAAGGAGATAAATCAGCTTCTAAGATACCCCGAGGACTCCGCAGGCAGCCTTATGACAACGGAGCTGCTCAAGCTTAAGGGCGAATGGAACGTCTCGCGCGCCATCTCTGAGGTGCGACAGCGCTGTTCCGAGCTTGAGTCTATTGCGTATGCGTTTGTCACCGACGAGTATCGCCATCTCACGGGTGTTGTTTCCATGCGTGATATACTTGCGGCAGACGACGGCGAACGCATATCCAACATAATGGATACCGATGTGATATATGCGGGCACTCACGACGATCAGGCAGACGTTGCGGACAGATTCAAAAAGTATGACATAGTCAGCATGCCGGTTGTCGATGGTGAAAGCAGGCTCGTAGGCATCATCACTATCGACGACGTTGTTGATATAATGGATGAGGAGACCACGGAGGACATCTACAAGATGGCCGCTATGGCGCCAATCGAGGACAGTTATCTTGCCTCCGGCGTGTTTGCGCTTGCTAAGAAACGCATCGTTTGGCTTCTCATACTGATGATCTCAGCCACGTTCACCGGCCTAATAATATCCAGGTTCGAGGATATGCTCAGCGTCGTGGCGGTGCTGACATCCTTCATACCGATGCTTATGGACACAAGCGGAAACGCGGGCTCGCAGGCCTCGGTATCGGTCATCCGTGCGCTTGTGCTCGGTGAGATCGCCTTCCGCGATACGTTTAAAGTGATTTGGAAGGAGTTTAGGATAAGCATTCTTGTCGGTCTGTGCGTGGCGGCGGTAAACTTTCTGCGTGTGCTCGCCTGTTATTGGGTGGGAATGTACAACCTTGAATCCGGACAGAGCATGTACCTCATTGCAGCCGTCGTGTCCGCAACCCTGTTTGCGGCGGTGGTGTGTGCAAAACTCGTCGGATGTACGCTGCCCCTGCTTGCTCAGAAGTGCAAGCTCGACCCTGCACTCATGGCAAGTCCGATGATAACAACTATAGTGGATGCAGTGTCTCTGTTGGTCTACTTCGGCATTGCGTCGACGGTTCTGTTATAGTATTGATCTTTAGGAGGAAACAGTAATGGGATTTGTAGATAGATTACTCGGAAGGACGTCGGAGCAGCAGATAAAGAAGCTCAAACCGCTGGTCGACAGGATAAATGCGCTCGAGCCTGCCATGCAGAGGCTTTCCGATGGGAACCTGCGTGCAAGGACTGCCGAGTTCAAGCAGCGCCTTGCCAACGGCGAGACGCTTGACGCTCTGCTTCCGGAGGCGTTTGCGACGGTCAGGGAGGCTGCCGTCCGCACGGTGGGCATGCGCCACTTCGACGTTCAGCTCGTCGGCGGCATAGTGCTGCATCAGGGACGTATCGCCGAGATGAAGACCGGCGAGGGAAAGACACTCGTTGCCACACTGCCTGCCTACCTCAACGCATTGGAGGGAAGGGGCGTACATGTCGTCACCGTCAACGATTATCTGGCGAGCCGTGATGCAAGCTGGATGGGCAAGATACACCGCTTTCTCGGTCTTACCGTTGGATGTATAGTCCACGACCTCGCTCCGGAGGAGCGCAGGGAGGCTTACAACTGTGATATAACATACGGTACTAACAACGAGTTCGGCTTTGATTACCTGCGTGACAACATGGTCGTATATAAGGAGCGGCTGGTTCAGCGTGAGCTCTACTATGCGATAGTGGATGAGGTGGACTCGATACTCATTGATGAGGCGAGAACGCCGCTCATAATTTCGGGCAAGGGTCAAAAATCCACCGATATGTATGTTCGTGCGGACAGATTTGTTCGCAAGCTTCAGCGTGGAGCCGATATCGAGAAAAAGGGCAAGGGTGAGCTGCTCCGTGGTGAGATTCAGGAGGAGAGCGGCGACTATATGTGCGACATTAAAGCTCGCACGGTCGCTCTCACCGCACAGGGCATCTCCAAGGCAGAGGAGTACTTTGGCATTGACGACATTTCCTCCACCGCCAACTCGGAGCTCAACCACTACATAATGCAAGCGTTGAAAGCCAATGCCCTTTTCACACGGGATAAGGACTATGTCGTGCAGAACGGGCAGGTGCTCATAGTAGACGAGTTCACCGGCCGTCTCATGATAGGCAGGCGGTACTCCGACGGACTGCATCAGGCATTGGAGGCCAAAGAGGGCGTTAAGGTCGAAAACGAGAACCGTACCCTTGCCACCATAACCTACCAGAACTATTTCCGCATGTACAAAAAGCTCTGCGGAATGACGGGTACCGCCAAGACCGAGGAGGATGAGTTTCAGGGCATCTATGACCTCGATGTCGTTGAGATACCCACTAACAAGCCCCTCCGCAGGCACGACCTGAACGATGTCGTCTACGGCACCGAAAAGGGCAAATTCAAAGCCGTTGTGGACGAGATCATACGCATCCACGGCACGGGGCAGCCCATACTGGTAGGTACCATTTCGGTTGAGAAATCTGAGCTTTTGAGCGAGATGCTCAACAAAAAGGGCATTCGGCATGAGGTTTTGAATGCAAAGCAGCATGCACGAGAGGCCGAGATAGTCGCCCAGGCTGGCAAGCTCGGCAATGTCACCATTGCAACGAACATGGCCGGCCGCGGTACGGATATACTGTTGGGAGGCAACCCCGACTATTTGGCTCGTCGTGAGATGCGCAAGAGGGGCTTCGAGGAAGCCCGCATAGAGGAGGCAACGGGTCACGCCGAGACTCAGGATGAGGACGTGCTTGCCGCACGAGCTCTCTACGGTGAGCTCTACAATGAGTTCAAAAAGGTTACCGATGCCGAACATGACAAGGTCGTTGCCGCAGGAGGCCTCTACATAATCGGTACCGAACGCCATGAGTCCCGTCGAATCGACAATCAGCTCCGAGGCCGAGCCGGTCGTCAGGGTGATCCCGGCTCGACATGCTTCTTTGTTTCCATGGAGGACGATCTCATGCGGCGCTTCGGTGCGGACAGGGTGAGCGGACTCATGGCTAAGCTCTCCCCCGAGGACGATATCCCCCTCAATCTGGGCCTTATCTCAAAGAACATCGAGAATGCGCAAAAGCGTGTTGAGTCCTATAATTTCGATATAAGGAAGAACGTCCTCCAATACGACGACACCATGAATAAGATGCGTGAGATCATCTATGGTCAACGCCGCCGTGTTCTCATGGGAGAGGATATTCACGGCTCCGTAATGGAGATGGTCGAAGAAGCGCTGAACACCCGTGTGGAGCTCTATTGTCCCCCGCATGTCAATACCGATACATGGGACTACAACGGCCTTGCTCACTCGCTGAAGGAGCTGTTTGCGCTTGATATGCCTAAGGCGGCGTTTGCCACCACAAGTGCAGATGAGCTCAAATCGCTGCTTCGCAGCGAGATCGAGCGTCTTTACGCCGAGAAGGAGAAGCTGCTGACGGAGCATGACCTTGACATGCGTGAGGCAGAAAGGGTGTTCCTGCTGCGGTCAGTCGATACCCATTGGATGGATCATATCGACGCAATGGATCAGCTCCGCCAAGGCATAGGCCTCCGGGCCATGGGTAGCAAGGATCCCGTCATGGAATACCGCAATGAGGGCTTTGATATGTTCGATGAGATGGTCATCGGCATAAGGGACAGAACCGTCGGCTCCATATTCCACCTTGTGGTGCGCACCAACTCCGCTCCCATCCGCAGAGAGCAGGTCGCAAAGCCCATAGAGCCCTCGGAAAACGGCGGAAAGCGGATGCCCAAACGTGTCACCGGCAGGATCGGTCCTAATGATCCATGTCCCTGCGGCAGCGGGAAGAAGTATAAAAAATGCTGCGGCTTGAAGGATAACGCCTGATTCCGGCAAATATTACGAATATCGTTTAAGGAGATAAAAACCATGTTGGACATCAAAAGAATTCGCAGAAACCCCGATGAGCTTGTTGCTGCAATGGCATCTCGCAGAAACAAGGGGGCGGATGTGACGGAGCTGCTTCGCCTCGATGAGAAGCGCCGCTCCCTGCTGCAGGAGGTAGAGACGCTCAAGGCAAGGCGCAATTCGGTATCTGCCGAGATCCCCAAGCTCAAAAAGCAGGGCATGGATGTGTTCGAACAGCTTGCAGAGATGAAGGAGGTCGCAGACCGTATAAAGGAGCTGGACGGCATCGTTGCCGAGTGCGACGCCATGCTTGAGGAGCTTCTGCTCTCCGTTCCCAATATCCCCCACCCCTCCGTGCCTGCCGGTCTTGACGACAAGGATAACCGTGAAGTTCGCCGTTGGGGTACCCCTCGTGAGTTCACGTTTGAAAAGAAGGCGCACTGGGACATTGGCGAGGAGCTGAACATACTCGACTTTGCGGCAGCAGGCAAGATCACCGGTGCAAGGTTCACTGTGTATCGTGATCTCGGTGCAAGGCTCGAGCGTGCCATAATCAGCTATTTTCTCGACATGCACACCAATAACGGCTATACTGAAATATTCCCTCCCTACATGGTGAATCGTGCGTCCATGACGGGCACGGGGCAGCTGCCCAAGTTTGAGGAGGATGCCTTTAAGGTGAGCGGCACCGATTACTTCCTAATACCCACTGCAGAGGTTCCCGTGACTAATCTGTTCCGAGGCGACATAATTGACGGCCAACAGCTTCCCGTAAAGTACTGCGCATACAGCGCCTGCTTCCGCAGCGAAGCAGGCAGTGCAGGGCGCGACACCCGTGGGCTCATTCGTCTGCATCAGTTCAACAAGGTCGAGCTGGTCAAGTTCACCCGTCCCGAGGACAGCTACGACGAGCTCGAAAAGCTCACCCACGATGCAGAGCTCGTGCTTCAGGGTTTGGGTCTTCCCTATCGTGTAGTGGTGCTCTCGACGGGTGATCTGGGATTCTCCTCCGCAAAGACATACGACATCGAGGTCTGGATGCCCAGCTATGACAGGTATGTTGAGATATCCTCCTGCTCTAACTTTGAGGACTTCCAGGCGCGTCGTGCGCAGATTCGCTTCCGTCGTGACAGAAACGCCAAGCCCGAGCTCGTGCATACCCTCAACGGCAGCGGTGTTGCGGTTGGCAGGACGGTTGCGGCCATCCTCGAAAACTATCAGAACGAGGACGGCTCCGTCATCGTTCCCGAGGCATTGCGCCCCTATATGCACTGCGATGTGATAGGCAAGCGTTAAATAACGTTTTTTCATGCGGGTCGAGCATTCGTCCCGCTTTTTATGTGCTTGTAAAATCCTGAGAATGCATTATAATTGACCTATCACTTGTTTTGGAGCACTTATGGAAAACCTAAGGAAACAAAGCGGCCGATTCACTGCCGCACTTATAATATTCGGCATGGCAGGCCAGATTGCATGGGTCATAGAGAATATGTTTCTCAATGTATTCATCTATCAGCGGTTCAACGCAAGCGCATCGGACATTGCGCTGATGGTCGCAGCCTCCGCTGCTGCGGCAACGCTTACCACGCTCCTCGTAGGTGCGCTTTCGGACAGGATCGGTAAGCGAAAGCTGTTTATCTGCAGCGGATACATGCTATGGGGCGTTTCCATAACCTTATTTGCATTCATACGGATGGACGTGATCGCATCGGTATTGCCCGCGTATGCCGCCTCCGCTGCAAGCATAGGCATTGCGCTTGTGATAATAATGGACTGCGTTATGACCTTCTTCGGATCCGCAGCCAATGACGCCTGCTTCAATGCGTGGCTGACCGATTCCACCGACAGCTCAAACCGAGGCAGGGTCGAAGGCATAAACGCCATGTTTCCCCTTGTGGCGGTGCTCGTAGTGTTCGGCTTCGACATGGTTCTGTCCGGCCTTGGCTCCGACATCAAGTGGAATGTCATGTTCGGCGGCGTGGGCGCGCTGATGTTCATGGTGGGCGTATTGGGGATATTCCTGATAAAGGAGCCTGCTGTAGAGCGCTCCGGCAGCGGCTATCTGAAAAGCCTCGTTTACGGGTTTCTGCCATCTACGATAAAGGCCAACCCAAGGCTGTATCTCACTCTCTGTGCGTTCGCCGTCGTCAACTGCTCCATACAGGTGTTCATGCCGTATCTTATACTATACTACACCGAGTCGCTCCACATGGAAAACTACGTGCTCGTCATGGCTCCTGCTATAGTACTTGCGGCAATCGTGACAGCATTCTATGGCAAGCGGTATGATAAGCACGGTTTTTGCAAGACCATAGTTCCCGCGATGGCGCTGCTTGCAATCGGCTACCTGCTGCTGTTCTTTACTAAGGGCACTGTGCCCGTGTTTATTGGCTCCCTGCTGATGATGACAGGTGATCTCACTGCCATGGCGGTGTTCGGCGCCATGCTGAGGGACAACACGCCAAAGGAGCACACTGGTCAGCTTCAAGCGGTACGCATAGTTGCACAGGTGCTCATCCCCATGATAATAGGGCCTTCCATAGGCGCAGCGGTGCTCAAAAATGCTGCAACGGTTGTAAATTCCGATGGCACGGAGTCCTTTATCCCCAACGAATACATATTCCTTGCCGCTCTTGCCGTTGCAGCGGCATCCATAGTCCCCATACTGGCGGTCATTCGCAGCTCAAAGCCGAGGACGGCCAAGCTCACCACCAAATACGAGGAGGGCTTGTCGCTCGACAGTACTCCGTGGGCGGTGTATCCACGTCCGCAGATGAGGCGTGACAGCTTTCTCTGCCTCAATGGCAGGTGGGAGTTTGAGGTCAGCGGCTCCGAGCAAAGTCCAAGCACCTACTCCATGTTCATAACCGTACCGTTCCCTCCGGAGTCGCAGGCATCCGGTGTAGGACATGTCGCAAAGCCCAATGAGTACCTGCACTATCGCAGGGAGTTCGATATTGAAAAGCCAAAGCACGGTCGGGTGATACTACACTTCGGTGCGGTCGATTGCGAAGCAACGGTCATGCTCAACGGCGCTGTAATCTGCCGGCATACAGGCGGCTATACCCCCTTCGATGCTGATATTACGGATGCCGTGGAGGAGCACAATGTACTTCAGGTCTGCGTCAGGGACAGGCTTGACGGCATCGACCCCTGCGGCAAGCAAAGGTACAAACGAGGCGGTATGTGGTACACCCCCGTATCGGGCATATGGCAGACGGTCTGGGCGGAGTGTGTTCCTCAGGACTACATAAGGTCTGTCAAGCTGACCCCATCGCTCGATGCGGTGAAGATCGAGCTTGACTGCGATGCAGAAGGACAAAGGCACATACGCATCGAAACACCTTCGGGAGAAATCATGCACAGCTTTGAGGGCAACTGTACGACTGTCGGCATACCCTCTCCCATGCTTTGGACTCCGGAAGCACCGCAGCTGTACCCCGTGGAGATCTGTGCAGGCGAGGACAGGGTACGCTCCTACTTTGCGCTTCGCACCGTCACATGCAGGGACGGGCGGATATGTCTCAACGGCAAGCCTTACTTCTTTAACGGTCTGCTTGACCAGGGGTATTACTCTGACGGCATATATCTGCCTGCATCTCCTCAAGGCTATGAGGATGACATACTCCATGTGAAGGCTATGGGCTTCAATACTCTGCGCAAGCACATAAAGGTCGAGCCTCAATGGTTCTACTACCTGTGCGACAAGCTCGGTATGTGCGTATTCCAGGATATGGTGAACATCGGCGGTTATTCCTTTATCAGGGATACCGCACTGCCCACGCTGGGTTTGAAGCGAGCCGATGACAGAGGCTTCAAAATCCCCAATTCTGCCGCAGCGGCATTCAGGCGTGATGCCCTGGAAGTGCAGAGTCTGCTGTATAACCACCCATCTGTGGTGTACTATACGATATTCAACGAGGGCTGGGGGCAGCATCGTGGCACGGAGTACTATCGTCTGCTCAAGGGCAACGATCCCTCACGCATATATGACACTGCGTCCGGCTGGTTTACAGGAGCCGAGAGCGATGTTGACAGCGAGCACATCTATTTCCGCAAGCTGCGTGTTGGAGTCGGGAGCCGTCCGCTCGTGCTCTCCGAGTTCGGAGGTTGCTCATGCAGGATAGCAGGACATGTGTTCAACCTTGATAAAAACTACGGTTATGGAATATGCTCTGATACGGATAAGCTCAACGAGGCTCTTAGGAAGCTCTATGCCGAGGAGCTGCTTCCGCTCGTGCGAAAGGGGCTTTCCGCTGCGATCTACACTCAGGTCTCCGATGTAGAGGATGAGACGAACGGCCTCCTCACCTATGATCGCAGAGTTGTCAAGGCGGATGTCGTCATGATGAAGGCGATATCTGAGCAGCTCATTGCTGCGTCAGTAGAATAATTCTGCTTTATAAAAGGTCTCGGGTGTATTGTCATACTATCCCGTGCGGAGGTGCTGTGTGAACGATCTTTCAATTTTTGAGCTCCTGCTGACCGCTGTTGCGCTTTCCATGGACGCAATGGCGGTTGCGATATCAAGCGGCATACTGGCCAGAAGCGTTCGTCTTAAGGACGCTATGCTTATGGCGCTCTTTTTCGGCTTTTTCCAGTTTTTAATGCCTGTTATTGGATACTACATAATTCCGCTGCTGGGAAGCATTTTCGGCGAGGGCGTCGTAGATTTTGTCAGGTCGGCGGATCACTTCATCGCTTTTGGCCTGTTGGCGTTTATTGGCGGAAAGATGGTCTTTGAAGCCATCCAAAACAAGGATGAGGACGGAGCCAACTCGTTTAAGTTCAAGACGCTGCTCATAATGGCGGTCGCAACAAGCATCGATGCCCTTGCAGTCGGTATAACCTACAACACCCTCTCCCTCACCTTCGGCTTTTTCTGGTTTGCCGTGATCGCCATTGGAGTAATCACATTCGGGCTATCCCTTTTGGGTGTGCTGCTCGGAAAAAAGCTCGGGTCAAAGTTTAAGCGTTGGGCGGTGCTCGGAGGCGGAATAGTCCTCATCGGCATAGGAATAAAGATACTTATCGAGCATATCTTTTTCCAGTAAGCCGTTTGCGGCATGAAAATTGAAAAATAATGCTTGACATATTGCTTGCACGATGCTATAATCCCACCGTTGCGATTCTTAGGGGCATGATGTAATGGTAACATAGCGGTCTCCAAAACCGTTCTTCTGAGTTCGAATCTTAGTGCCCCTGCCATGTCACCGCCAAGGCGCTCCGCTTGGCGGTGATATTTTTTGAAAAAGCTGTTGCAATCACGTTGGCTTTGGTGTATAATCGTAGGCGCAGACGGGAATGTAGCCCAGCAGGTTAGAGCGCTTCGCTCACATCGAAGAGGTCGGGGGTTCGAGCCCCTCCATTCCCACCAAAGCAGGGACGCAGACGCAACACGGTCTGCGCCCTTTCTTGAATCAAAGCTGCGTATTGATTGTCTTTGCAGGGACTATGCCTCAACTGTTTTGCGCCGCAGGCATTCGTTTTATATATTATCTTCTCCCGGCAAAGTGAAATCCGATACTGCTGTCGCCTCGGCAGAAATGTCAACAGGACAGAAGTCCGATATTCTTTTTCTCAAAAGGGCCAATTTACTCCTTGTACCGCAGGCTTTAGCTCCCTTGTATCCCTGCGCCGTCGTATATAATTTATTTTATATCATGTTTGGGTGTGTTATTTTTTTTAATTACATCAGCATTAGATTGATTTTTCTATATGCTTGAGCAAAATCGTATGCGAAAGTAAGCTCGCACATTCGTCCTCACAACCGTATCGTCCGGCCGTTGAGCGACTACACCTTTCTTTCACGAAATATTCCGAAATGACTTTGTTCGGGATATCGCATATGTTATAGTGGCGAGGTCTCTCTACCTCCCCTTCCGTCCTATCCTCTTAGGCCATTCAACGGCCATATTTCCGATAAGTTCACTTAGCAGAAGGTATCAAGCTCGAGCAAGCCGCTCAAAGCTGCCGCTTTGATGCATATAACGTTATCGGTACAGATTATTACTGCCCTGTCCCTATCGGAAAACCCTTCTACGCAAAGGCTACAAGTAGGCTCCGCTACCATGGCTATCGCTATTATGAGCGCATCCGCTGCTTACACGGCATTATTTCACAAATGGTATATCAAGTTAAATTCATTGCGTCTTAATTTCGATAGCGCCGATCGCCTTATAAATAAGAGCGTTAGCCCCTCGAACAGATACCTTCCTGTCTGCCGCCGCTTTCTCATGCTGGGTGTCGCTCCCCTGCCGTTCTTTACGCTTCCTAACGCAGAAAAAATTCAAGAATCCCTACGATAAATTTCCCAAGTTAATACCTGCAAAGGTGAAATTTGCTGTTTGGGGATTGTAGTTTTTTTGTTGTTTTACGACATAGGCGAGATTGAAACTCGGCAAAATTCGTGATACAATCCTATGAGCAAATGTTGGGGGGCTGTATGGATACTTTCTTTTCTTGGCTCAGAGAGCTTATTTGCGAGACCGCATGGGTGATAGAGAAACCCCTTGCATACGGGACTTTTCATATCCTTTTTGTTTTGATCGGCGGTGCAGCCAGCGTGCTGATTGCATGGAAGCTGCGCAATGTCGGCGAAAAGGGGAACCGCAGGGTGCTGCTTTCCGTTGGTTTTTTTCTTTTGATAAGCGAAATCTATAAGCAGCTTCTTTACTACTTTTATTTTGGCAACGGAAGTTATCAATGGCATGTGCTGCCGTTTCAGCTTTGCAGTGTGCCGATGTACCTCTGTATAATCGCCGCATTTCTTAAGCCCGGCACAGTCAGGCAGAGCATGTATAACTTTATGACATATTTCAACCTTATGGGAGGAGCCATATCGTTTGCAGAGCCGTCTGGTTTGCTCAACAAGCACCTGACGCTGATGCTGCACTCATTCACATGGCATATGCTGCTCGTGTTTGTCGGGCTTTATTTGGGATTCTCCGGGCGAGGTGGCAGGACGCTTAGGGATTTTCGTCTTGCTCTCTATACATTCCTCGGTCTATGTGTGTTTGCGTTCAGTCTGAATGTTCTGTTGTGGGATGTCTCCGAAGGGGCCGTCAACATGTTCTACATTGGGCCTGCTATCACCCCAATAGCCGTATTTAAGGACTTTGCCGCCAAATATGGCTGGTATATCAGCACGCTTCTTTACATTCCCTGCGTATGCTTTGCTGCGTTTCTCGTGTTTCTGCCATTTCACATGTCGGACAAGTACAGGAGCAAGCGTAAGCCCAACACTGCGCTTGTTGGTCACTGACGTGGCGGCAAGTACGCCGTGATATGACTGACCGTCATTTGCCCAGGCGCTGCAAGTAGTGCGTTTTGTTTGTGTGACGCCGCATACCGTCCGCATTTGATGACTGCATATGCGGCACAAATCAGGTGAATGCCGAAGTCTTTTTTTCGTAATAAAACAGCCGCCCTGCTGTGGGACGGCTGTTGTTTTGGTTATCAGTCGGTTTGTCGAGACTTAGTCGTTCTTTCTGCGGAAGAGGACAACGCCTGCGCCGGCAACGAGTGCCACTACGCCTACACCAATGAGGCTTACAGCGCCCGTGATCGGGGGCTCAGGCCCGGGCTCAGGCGTGGGTGTGGGCTCAACGGGCTCGTCAGTGGGCTCCGGTGTGGGCTCAACGCCTATAGGTGTGATCACGCCGTTGACCGTGGTCACGGGGATCTGCTGCGCAGTTGTCTCGCCTACCGGGCAATAGCCAAACTCGTTCACTACGACCTCGATCTCCTCCGCCACAGCAAACTCGCCAGATACCGCAAACGTCACACTGAGGATAGTACCCTCCATGGTGATACCGTCATTGGGCACTGCCGCGCCTATGCGGATGGAGCCGGGAATGGCCTCGTAATCGACAACTACCAGCGCGCCAAGGTTCATCTGTGCGTCTGCCAGAACTTCACCGTAGGTGACGCCGGCGACCGTAAGAATATCAGCGTTGTAGTTGAGGAATATGTTCATGGTATGCGCCTCGTAGTTGCCGGCAACGGTGAAGTCAACGGTGACCTCTGTGCCTGCGGCTGCCTCGGCGCTGCCCATTGTGAAAGTGGCCTCCATATCGAAGGGCTCGGGTGTGGGCGTGGGCTCAACAGGCTCGTCGCCTTCAACGCCCCAGAACTCGACCTGGTCGACATTGAGCATGAACATGTCGGTGATGTCGTAGTGACGAATCGCCACATAGACCGTCTGACCTGCAAATGCATCGAGATTTGCCTGGTACTGATAATAGGTGTCATCGGTGATGAAGTCACCGCCGACCTGTACCATTGTGGAGATGTCGGCAGAGGTGCCGGCATAAATGCCGAAGTTTTCCTCCGCCCAGTCAGGATCCTGACCTGCAGCATACAGGGTGACAAGGCCGCCGCCGGAGGGCAGTGTTACAGCAGGAGAAATAGCCCAGTTATCGGGGTTGACGGCCGTACCGCCAAAGCCGTTGGGATCGTTTACATAGGACTCGGAACTGATAATGCCCGCACCCTCGTAGGGGGACATACCGTCGTCATAGTACCACTCCCAGTTGTAGCCGTCGCCGTCGGAATCGATGAATTGCCACCCCTCATCCTCGGGATCGGTCTCAAAGTAGTAACCTACTATGAATCCCTCGGGAACTTCAGGCTCAGGCGTGGGCGTGGGCTCGGGCGTAGGCTCGGGCGTGGGCTCGGGTGTGGGAAGGGGTGCATCGTTATAATCCGCCCAGAACTCAACCTGGTCAATGCTGATACACCACTCATCCGTATTCTCATGGTTGAATGCAACATAGATGGTCTGACCTGCGTATGCGGCCAGATCAATGCCGTACATCTCGTATGTCGTGCCCGGGGTAAAGGGCCCGCCGACCATCACCATGTCATCGGTGGAAGCAGTCGTACCCACCCATACGGTGACGCTGTCCTGGAAGTAACTGCTGTGATTCTCGGCATAGAAGGTGACTGCGCCGCCGCCCACAGGCAGTGTGACGGCAGGTGAGATCGCCCAGTTGTTTGCGGAAACCGCGCCGACACCACCTGTCACAAAGGATTGGGAGTTGATCTGACCAACGCCCTCGTATGCGGGATCGTCCTCATCGCTGACGAGCCAACGCCAGTTGTAGCCATCGCCGTCCTCATCGTAGAATGTCCAACCCTCTGTCGCAGGGTCTACCTCGAAGTAGTAGCCGGCGATGGGCTCATCGCCACCGGGTTCGGGTGTGGGCTCAGCAGGATCGCCGCCCTCGCCCCTGACCTCCACCTGGTCGACATTGAGCATGAACATATCCGTGATCTCATAGTGGCGGATGGCGATGTAAATCGTCTGTCCCAGATATGCACTGAGGTCAACGGTGTACTGAGCATAGGTATCCGTTGTGGTGAAGAGCTCGGATACCAGCGCCATTGTCTCCGGGTTGGCCTCGGCGCCTGCAAACACTGCGAACTTCTCCTCACAGTAGTTGGAATCCTGTCCTTTTGCATAGAGCGTCAGCTCGGCCGAGGTGGTAGGAACCTCAAATGCAGGGCTGATTGCCCAGTTATCGGGCGTCATGGCGCCGATATAGTTAATATAGGACTGGGAGTAGATGAGTCCGGAACCCTCGTAAGGCTCAAGATTGCCGCCATAGCTCCACGTCCAGTTGTAACCATCACCGTCGTTGTCGATAAATTGCCAGCCCTCGCTTGCAGGGTCTGCCTCAAAATACCAACCGGCAACTACGCCTTCGGGAAGCTCGGGTGTGGGCGTGGGTTCAGGCGTGGGCGTGGGGGCGGCCGTGGGCTGGGGAGTGGGCTGCGGCTCGTCGCCCTCCTCAAGCCCCCATATCTGAACCTGGTCGACAACAAGAGTCCACTGATCGGAACAGTTGAAGTGACGAATGGCAATATATACCGTCTGGTTGCCGAACTGCTCGGCAGGCAGACCTGCCACATACTGGATGAACTCCGGCGTTACGACATACTCTGCGGAGACCTGCGTCATTGAAGCAACGTCGGGGCTTGTGCCGGCATATATGGCGAAGTGCTCGTTGGGATAGTTGGCATCCGACGCAGCTGCGTACAGGGTCACATTGCCGCCGCCGGCAGGCAGTGCGACAGCCGGGGCTATCGCCCAGTTATCGGGATAGAGTGCGCCGTAATAGGTGTTGAAGGAGTAGGAAACGATACAGCCCTCACCCTCGTATGTGGCGAAGCTCTGATATGCCCACTCCCAATTCAGAGTGTCCTCATCATAGTCGACAAACTCCCAACCATCGTCGGTGGGATTCGTTTCGAAGTAGTGTCCGATGATAGGCTCGCCGAGGGAGGGCAATACGGTAACTGTAGCCGATGCGGTATAGCCGCCATCCTCACTGGTAGCAATGACCTGGGTGGTGCCGGAGGCAATACCTGTAACCGTGCCGTTCTCATCGACGGTGAGTATGGTCTCGTCCGCAACAGACCATGTGTAGTTCCTGTTGTGCGCATTAACGGGAATGACCATGGCATCGAAATCGCAGGACTCGCCTACGCGGAACGTCGCCTCGACCGGATCAATAACAATCCCATTGGCGGGGATGTTTGCAGGTGCTTCGGGCTCGTTGTTGGGAATGACGAACAGCACGGGAACCTGTGCACCTGCACCACCGGGCATACCCAGATCAACGGTTTCGGCATTGGTCACGTCAACACGGTAGAAGTGGGAATTGGCGGTATCGCCGAACTGCGCCCAGTAGAACTCGTCATTGTTGTAATCGTAGCAGAAGCCCTGTGCGAAGCCGTTGACCTCGCGGAGAGTCTCGCCCACAAGGGTCATCTGTGCGGTATCGAGATCGAGTGAATACAGCTTGCCGTACGTATCAAGACAGTACGCATTGTTGTCATAGTCGATTGCGATATTCATCATGTAGGGATAATTGAACGCGCCAATCACCTGAGTATCGCCAGTCGCAAGATCGGTGGCGATGAGCATATCGCCGCCGCCGTAGTTGGCCTGTATACCGTAGAGAAGGCCATCGGTATAGCTGTAGGCCATGTCCTGAACGGAGCCCTCATAGAAATTGCCAGTATAGGTGATGTTGCTGAGATCGGTCACGGGAGCATGGAAGAACTCACCCTCCGTGGTAAAGCCGTAGACCGTGCCGTATGCATAGGCGGCTGCACTGATATAGAGCTCCTCAGGGATGGTGCCCATTGAGGTAAAAGTGGTGGGATCCAACACAGAGAAGGTCACCCAATGCGCCCCGTAGACATTGAGACAGTCGAGGTTGCACAGGCCGTAGAATATTGCCTCTGTAACGCCGGAATCGACAACGGTGACTTCGCACACATCGTTGATGGTGGGATCGGCTGCGGAGGCAACCGTCACCGTGGTGGTGCCGATGGCGACACCGGTCACAAGACCATCGGCGCTAACGGTCGCAATGGACTCATCGCCCGATGTGAATGTGACGGTTTTATCGGTAGCATTCTCGGGCAAAACGGTGTAGGTAAGATATTCGTTCTGGAAGCAGGGAACCTCCAAAGTCTCCGGCACTTCGATACTCTCGACAGGAATCGGGGAGCCGAAGTACACATTGTCCAACCATGCGGAATCCTCATAGGAAGCAGAAGATACATCCTTGGCGAATGTCCATGTGAAGGTGTGGTCACCGGTTGAGGAAACGGTGCCGTTGTAGGTCGTCCATTGGACGATACCGCTATACTCGAACACCCTGACGCCATCGATGTAGAACGACAGCTTATCGAAGTAACTCTCGGAGCTGACACAGTAGTCGAATATAACCAGATCGCCTTCCTCCAGATATACCGTAGTGGACACGGAGGAGGATGAGTTGTCAACACCCTTGTTGCCGCTCACGGCGGTGGTGCGGTCTGGATAGGTGGTGTTGTCTACAACCCAGGGGTATGTACCCGTGGATTCAAAGCTGTTGCTGCAGCCCTCTGCGTTGAGCGCATCGGAAAGCTCCTGCGATCTGTCCTCAACGGAACCGACAGGAGCGACAAGCCCCTCTGCAAGTACGGAGCCCAGGCTGCCAAGCACAAGCAAAAATGCGACTGCAAATGAGAGTAAACGTTTCATCATTCTTCCTCCTTCAAACGAATATAGTGTATTATATCATATCATCCAAATAATCTCAAGGCATTTTTTATTTTTTTGCATATTATTTCCTGTTTGCCCAAAACACAAATTCCGCAGGGAGCCATCCCTGCGGAATCCATTGATTCGCAGAGGGCAAATGTTTGCCCCCTGCATGGTTCAATCATCATTACAAGCCCAGCAGCACCAGGTAGATAGCGGAAATATCCGCGTAGTTTATTCCGTCGGCAGGAGGATTGTCGATGTCATATGTCTCCGGAGTCGTACCGTTGACATTGGCATTGATCCAGCCCTGCTCGCTGAGCGTGGCATTGCCGCTCAGGACATTGAGCAGTAGCGTTATGTCCTTGAAGTCGCAAATGCCGTCGCAGTTGGCATCGCCCCAGACGAAGTTGTCCGTCTCGTTGGCCGTATATACAACGGTGAACGTTACGTTGTCCGCACCCATCGTGCCGGAGACAATGTCCATATCGGGTGTGTAGCCATCTATGACCGGGCTCGTAACGGAGTAAGCATCACCGTAATTGAGCGTTGCTGTATATGCCTCCGCTGCGGCGGTGCCGTCCTCATACACATAGCTGATTGTCAGTATGTAGTAGTTGACGGTATACATGGCGGTCACCGTGATGTCTGCGGTGACGTTAGTGTAGCTTACATCCCAACCTGCGAATGTATAGCCCTCGCGAATCGGGTCTGAGGGTGCGGTCGCCGATGCGCCGTAATCGACCGTCTCGATCTTGAGAACCGTACCGTCATAGTCAACGAATGTTACAGTGTAGGTGTTGACCGTCTGGGTGAATACCGCCGTGTAGGTGGCGTTGCCGGTCACCGCAACAACCTCGGGCGTCCAGCCTGCAAAGGCGTAGGTGTACTGAGCATCAGCAGGCTTTGTGGGCGTTGCGCCGGAATACACGGGAATCACGCCATATGCCACGGCGTCGGTTGCAAGCACCGTGCCGTCGTAGTTGACCCAGGTGATGGTGTAGCTGTTGGTGTTTGCGGTAAACGTTGCCGTGTAGGTGGCGTTGCCGGTCACCGCAACAACCTCGGGCGTCCAGCCTGCAAAGGCGTAGGTGTACTGAGCATC
>CALVLD010000001.1 GCA_944336475.1 uncultured Clostridia bacterium | reverse complement strand
GAGGTTATTTCTTCATATACTAAAGTTTCTTATTTCCCCCGGTAGAACCGGGGGTTTATTTGGCTTCAAGCCGCCAACAAAAGGCCCCATGGCAAAACCCAAATGCCACGGGGCCCTATCAGCTATGTCACTTGCTCAATTCCGCAATTCTGGCTTCGAGCTTTGCAAGCATATCCGTTGCGGCGGCCAGCTTTGCACGCTCCTCCTCAACGAGCTTTTCGGGGGCTTTCGCAAGAAAGCCCTGATTGCTTAGCTTGCTCGATGCACGGGCTATCTCACCCTGTATGCGTGTACGCTCCTTGTCAAGACGTGCAAGCTCCTTCTCAATGTCGATTAGCTCATTGAGGGGTATGAATGCATCTCCTATCTCGGAAACCACGGATACAGCGTCTGGAGCGATGCCCGTCTTGTCGGTCTGAACGGTGACCGCCGACGCACCTGCCAGCTTGTTGAAATATGGCGAAGCCTGCTCAACGTGGGGAGCATTTGCGGCGGTCGTGACGATGAACATATGCGCACGCTTGGAGGGCGGTACGTTCATCTCAGCACGGACATTGCGGATGGAGCGCACAAGCTCCATTATGCCGTCCATGCATTCGGCGTCGGAGGCAAAATCGAACCGCTCGTCATACTTGGGCCAGCTCTCAAGCATTATCGTCTCGCCGGAATCGGGCAGACGCGTGTAGATATCCTCCGTTATGAACGGCATGAACGGATGCAGCAGCTTCATGCTGTCGCCCAACACCCTCACGAGTATCGCACGGACATTCCTCTTGGCCTCCTCATCATCGCCGTACAGCCTGGGCTTTGCCATCTCAATGTACCAATCGCAGAACTCGTTCCAGATGAAGTTGTAAATCTTCTCCACCGCAAGGTTCAGGTCGAATGCGTCTATGTTGGCGGTCTCTTCACGGATGACGGTGTTGAGCCTGTGGAGTATCCACTTGTCGGCGATGTCGAGCCTGACGAGATCGATGCCGCCGATAGGCTCGGCACCGAGATTCATCATAACGAATCGGGAGGCATTGTAGACCTTGTTGCAGAAGTTTCTTGCCGCCTCAACCCTCTTGATCTGGAAGCGCATATCGGTGCCTGCCGCAGTGCCTGCGGTAAGGGAGAAGCGGAGCGAATCCGCACCGTAGTCACGGATTATCTCAAGGGGATCGATGCCATTGCCGAGCGACTTGCTCATCTTGCGACCCTGCTCATCTCTAACCATGCCGTGTATAAACACATGGTCGAATGGCACGTCGCCCATGGCGTACAGACCGAACATTATCATTCTGGCTATCCAGAAAAATATGAGGTCATAGCCCGTGGACAGCGTGGAGGTGGGGTAGTAGTATTTGAGCTCCTCGGTCTTTTCGGGCCAGCCGAGCGTGGAGAACGGCCACATGCCGGAGGAGAACCAGGTATCAAGCACATCCTCATCCTGATGAATACTCCCTCCGCAGACGGGGCAGCACTCGGGGGCATGATCGCTCACTACGGTATACTCGCACTCGTTGCAATAGTAGGCGGGTATTCTGTGACCCCACCAGAGCTGACGGGATATGCACCAGTCGCGGATGTTGTTCATCCAGTTGTAATATGTCGCCGTGTATCTCTCGGGCACAAACTTTATCCTTCCGTCCTGAACCGCCTTGAGCGCAGGCTCCGCAAGCTCCTTTATGGCAACGAACCACTGCTTGGAGACCATTGGCTCTATGGTGGTGTGGCAGCGATAGCATGTGCCGACATTGTGGGCGTAGGGCTCTATCTTCACAAGAGCGCCCGCCTGCTTCAGATCCTCAACAAACACCTTGCGGCACTCCTTGGCGGTAAGGCCGCAGTACCTGCCGCCAAGCTCGTTGATATGCCCGTCCTCGGTGAACACGCACATCTGCGGAAGCCCCGTGCGCAGGCCGACCTCAAAGTCGTTCGGGTCATGACTCGGGGTAATTTTAACGGCGCCCGTGCCGAAGTCAATCTCAACGTACTCGTCCGCAACAATGGGTATTTCCCTCCCAACGACGGGGACCACAACCGTCTTGCCGACTATGTCGGCGTATCTCGGGTCATTGGGGTTGACTGCGATGCCCGTATCGCCCAGTATGGTCTCGGGACGGGTGGTCGCACAGGTTATGGAATAGCTCCCGTCGGGCGCATCGTAGCGCACATGCCAAAGGTTGCTCGGCTGCTCCTCGAACTCGACCTCCGCATTGGAAATGGCGGTCTTGCAGGTGGGGCACCAATTGACTATCCTATCACCGCGGTATATGAGCCCCTTGTTGTAAAGGTCGATAAATACCTTTGTGACGGCACGACTGCAGCCCTCATCCATGGTGAAGCGTTCACGTTCCCAATCGCAGGAGGAGCCAAGCTTGCGGAGCTGTTTGACTATGCGTCCGCCAAACTCTTCGCGCCATGCCCATGCACGGCGCAGGAACTCCTCACGACCAACATCGGCCTTTGTAAGCCCCTCCTTGGCCATGCGCTCAACTATTTTGACCTCGGTGGCTATCGAGGCATGATCCGTACCGGGGAGCCAAAGCGTTTCATATCCGCACATACGCTTGTAGCGGATGAGGATATCCTGCATCGTCTCATCAAGGGCGTGCCCCATGTGGAGCTGACCTGTGATGTTGGGTGGGGGTATAACTATGCAATAGGGCTCCTTATCGGGATTCGGAGCGGAGTGAAAGTATCCGTTCTTCTCCCACTTCTCATAAAGCCTGTCCTCGACCGCGGACGGATCGTAGGTCTTGGGCATCTCCTCGGGTGCAAAACCGACCTTGTCTTTACACATTGTCTCTCGACCTCCAAATAAAAATATCGGCTCTAATCATCCCAAAGGACGAGAGAGCCGCTCGCGGTACCACCTTTGTTAAGAGGGATATATTTCCCCCTTCACTCAATCACGCCGTAACATGGCGAAAAACGTTCGGGTTGCTACCCCCGAAAGCTCCGAAGCGACATTCAGCTCCTACTCGCCGACAGCCCTCCCAGCCAACGAAGCCGTCTCTCTTGTGCGGAAACAAAGCCTACTCCTCTTCATCAACGCAACACACACCGTGGATTATAACCCATATACGCCGCCCTGTCAAGCAAAAGCTGCTTACTGTTTTGAAATACGGTAGACACGGGAGTACAGCAGCTCCCGTATGCTTTCAAACTCGGCACGGGATATGCTGCCGCCCGTGGTCATTATGGCAAGCGGCACGGGTTTCCTTCCCTTTGAAATCGGCGGCTGGATGTAGGGATAGTCGTTGTAACAGAACCCGTTCCGCTCATAAAATGCTATCCTGCGGCGCGGCATTTCGGCACTTGGCAGCTCGACCTCAAGACACACAGGCTTGTTCACAAGAGCGACGGCACTGTTTAGCATCTCGGCCCCAAGACCGCCGTTACGCATGACAGGATTTATCGCAAGATGTTCAAAAAACGCATGAGCTCCCAGATCCCACACCGTAACAAAGCCCTTTATGGGCTCGGCTGCGTGATCCTTGAGCACAAGTATGCCAAACGCAGGATCTTCCAGCAGAGCCCTCTGCTCGTCATAGGGCCTTATCTCATCCTCGGGAAAGCTTGCCTCCATTATGTCGAACATGCTGTCAAATTCCTCAGGTTCAAGCCAATAAAGCATGGATACCTCCAAACATAATTCGATACGGGTGATTGTAGCATGCATTGGATAAAATGACAAGCCGCACCCATCGTATATGTGAAAGGACTTAACCGTAATGACTTGCGTGTGCTTGGCTATAAACTGCCTGACGTACCGAGCTGGGCCCGGCAACGACGAGGCTCTCAGGAAGATCAGCGGTGTTGATAATCTGCATTTGCCCATTTGATAATGTATAAGTCGGTTTGCGATGTACTTTCCATGCCTTTAGCAAGATTGCTCAATATCCGAAGGGCCAAACGGAAGTTAAGCAGTTCTGTAAAAAGAATGGCGACAGGGGAGCGGATATCTTCCTGCCTGCGCATAAGTAATCCAAATCTCATCTGCCGAAGATGCATTTTCATCAATGCAGTGCAATGAATAAAACAGCTTGGCACAAACTGAAATATGTGTTAATATGCTGAATATCGGAAGCTCTCTGCGGCATTCGGTTTTGGCGGATGCCCTTCACGGGCGAATTCAGATGTTGGAACGCAGGAACGGTATTTTGGGAGGCGATACCACGAGGACGTCTGCCGGGATAACGCCATGGATTGCTGCAGGGCGCTGCACGGTGCAGAGCATGCCTTTTCAACGGCGCACTCAAAAATAAGCTGCAACCCAAACGACTGCACATCAGGGCATTCCACAGGGCATCAGCCACACCGACAGAGAAGGACGCCTATGCCCACACAGGCTGTGAGCTCTCGAATAATTCTAATGGAGGCAGCAAGATGACAGAGAAACTCAAGGATATGATCGCTAAGAGCGGACGCATAGTTTTCCTCGGCGGCGCAGGCGTATCGACAGAGAGCGGCATTCCCGACTTTCGCAGTGAGAACGGCATATTCAAGGCCATACGGGACTACGGGCATCCGCCCGAGGAGCTGCTCTCGCACAGCTTCTTTATGCAACGTCCGGATACATTCTTCAGGTACTACAGGGAGCTTCTGATGGTATCCGGCGTCAAGCCGAATCCTGCACACTATGCGCTCGCAAAGCTGGAGGCAGAGGGCAAGCTGACCGCCGTAGTCACACAGAATATCGACGGTCTGCACCAGATGGCAGGCAGTAAGAATGTCTATGAGCTGCATGGCTCCATTCAGCGCAACCACTGTATGCGCTGCGGCCGCTTCTATGACGGCGATTTCGTTGCAAAAACGGATGGTATACCCTACTGCGACTGCGGCGGCATCATAAAGCCCGATGTGGTTCTGTATGAGGAATGCCTCGACCATGACACGCTGCGAGGTGCAATAACACACATAATGGGTGCGGATATGCTTCTCGTGGGCGGCACCTCATTGCAGGTCTATCCGGCGGCTGGGCTGATCGACTACTACTGCGGAGACAAGCTCGTGCTTATCAACAAGAGCTCAACAGCGTATGATTCCCATGCCCATCTTGTGATACATGACTCAATAGGCAAGGTGCTTGGAGAGGTCATCGGCATATGAGCTCCCGTTTGATGGATGGGCTTTTTCAGCTTATCCCAAGCTGACAGTGAGGGAGCACAACATATACCGGGACAGGTACGGCCGCAATGTCATTCCATACAAGGCGAATTATATGAGCTTATCAGAATACTCCGAGCTTCTCTGCGGCATAGCAGTTATACCAGCGCTTGATAGAAAGCGCACCGAGGACAAATGTCAGAACAAGAAGTATCGCAGCCGAAATAAGCGGATCACAAAGCATCGGCTGCCCGAAGGCGCCGCCAATCATAGATGTCACATGCGCAAAGGGGTTAAAGCAATAAGCAAGCTTTGCAGACTGTGAAATAGCGTCAAGCTGAGTATAAAATGGCGTGATCATAGCAATTATCATATACAGCATATTGATCACGGGCGATGCAATGTTGGGATTACGGAAAAGTCCACCCAAGACCATCGTAACCGCAGACAGGAACAGAACTGCGAGCACGACCGAAGCGATCATCAGGGGCACATCCATGTCTGCATTAGCGGCTAAGTTGATAATGATTAGGATAACGAAGAAGGGAAGTCCTAACAGAGAGTGATATGCGCATCCGCCTACATGCACAAACAGTGGGCGAACCTTAAATGTTGCATACTGTTCGATGGCGGTGATCGAGTTACTGTTTGCGATCATTGATGCCTGCATATTGATAAACAGCGAAAACAGCATCGAAGTGAACAGACCTATGGCATAAGCTTCTATCGGCTGCGCACTGTTTGACGAAGCAAGGCTGATAAGTAAATAGGAGCTTGGGAATATGATAACAAGCATCAGGTACTGCAACAGAAAGAATCGAAGATTTTTGAAATTTATCCACATGCTGGTGCTTATCGTATGTAACATGTTACTTTACCTCCGGTTTCCTCAGTAGAGCGAGTAGTCCGTCATAAAAAGCGGGGTGCTCGCAGGTCAAGCTGCATATGGTGACCGATTTTGTGAGATCATAAAGCAGATTGAGCAACTGGACGATGTCTCGTGTAACGATTGAAAAATCATTACCGTCGTGAGTATAGCTGCAATCCGCTTCATCCAATATGATTTGCGCCTGTGTTGCATCATCCACATTGATCGTGCAATGGCAGTATTCATTCCGAACCTCTTTGGGACTTCCTGAAAAGATTACGGAGCCCTTCCGAAGCACGACGAGCTTCGTACAGAGCTTTTTTACTTCAGAGATATCGTGCGATGACAGTAGGATCGCACAGCCCCTGCTTTGTTCCTCGAGTATGAGCTGCCAAATATGTTCTTTGGTCACAACATCAACCATGGATGTGACCTCATCCATGACGAGGTTCGTTGCGTCCTGCACCAACATGCAACCGAATGAAAGGAGTTTCCTTTGTCCGCCTGATAATGTGTAAGCCGGTTGATGCGCATTGCTCGACAGCCCGGTCTTTTTCAAAACACGTTCAATTCGTTCCGTAGCTTCCTTTTTGGGAATACCTAAATATTTGGTGGTTGCAAGGAGCGATTCACCAACGGTCAATGCCGGGTAGATCGCCGGAGCCTGTGGGACGTACGCGATGTTTTGTACGTTGTTTTCTTTCCCGTCAATGAGTATAGTTCCTTCACCGATTTTAAGCACCCCAAGCATTTGCTGCATCAAAGTGGTCTTACCGGAACCATTTGGGCCGACCAAAGCAACGATTTCTCCATGGCCAACGGTAAAGCTGATGTTGCTATTAGCCTGTATGCCGGTCGGATACTTTTTAGAAACATTTTGGATCTCGATCATTTTGACATCTCCTCTCCGAATGCCTTTCAATCCTACGGTGAACTATGTATCGCAGCAAACGCTCAAAGAAAGCTTTCCGGCATTCCATTGTTGTTTCATTGCGGACGCACATCCAAAGGCAACAGCAAAAGCCCTGCCGCTGCCTGCAATCAACTACGACAGCAAAGCAGTTTGTTATGGCAGACTGCGCAGAAACGCAGAAGTTGAGTCCATTGCACTGCAGAACGCCTTCGTCGATAATCTCAATGCGCACGTTATCTTCCATACCAGGAGATATTTCAATTCCCTATAACGCTTACCTGCTCTGCCTCGCAACATTGTTTAGATAATACCGCATTGGCACCGCAACAAGTGTTGTTCAATCAGCTTGTGCACACGGTATCATACTTGACCGGAAGCCGTACAACACCTTCGGTGTGCGGGTACGAGTTGGGCGCTACAGGGTTAATACATAACAACCTCCCGATTGCCTTATACAATAATTCCATGGGCTGGACAACACCGTTTATACAAATGGACGTGAGATTTTTATGAGCAACAAACAACATCATCGGGGAAAGTAACGCTGCGACCTGTCGCCGTTTTGTTGCCTAAAGGGCATCTAATTCGATGGATTTACGACAGCCGTACCGCTTTTTTATTGACGGCAAAAGCCAAAGCTTCCCGCAAACATTGGTTCGAAATGATGCGCCGAGGGGCGGCCGGGCAAAGCATCGCATAATAAAGCGACCGGCATTTCAGGGTATAAAAAGAATGCCAAATTACTACCAATCTGACATCCTCATTTGGCGGAGAAGCAGGGATTTGAACCCTGGCGACCCTTCGCAGATCCTACTCCCTTAGCAGGGGAGCCCCTTCGACCTCTTGGGTACTTCTCCACAATATATGGCGGAGAGAGAGGGATTCGAACCCCCGGTGCCTTGCAGCATCACCGGTTTTCAAGACCGGCTCCATAAACCACTCGGACATCTCTCCAGCGTGACAACAAGCGGATTATAGCAAAACGCCCCTGCCTTGTCAATACGCAAAATCGAAAGAAATGGTATATAATTGGTGCTCAGTCCTCCACACGAGCAAACACCATTTTGCCTGCGGAGGTCTGAAGCACACTGGTAACGATAGCCGTTACCGTCTCACCAACCAGCTTCCTTGCACCGTCTACCACGACCATCGTGCCGTCGTCAAAGTATGCAACGCCCTGATTTGCCTCTTTGCCCTCCTTGACGATGGTTACGTCGATTATCTCGCCTGCAACGACATTTATACGCAAAGCGTTGGCTAAATCGTTGATATTGAACACGGACACACCCTGTACTGCGGCGACCTTGGCGAGATTATAATCGTTTGTGACGGCGACGCCCCCTGTCTCGGCAGCGAGACGGAGGAGCTTTGTGTCGACCTCGGTCAGATCGGCATAATCCCTGTCATCTACGGTAACGTGTGAAGATGGATCGGAATGCAGGCTGTTTAGCGCATCAAGCCCCCTGCGCCCACGGGCACGGCGAAGCGGATCCGAACTGTCGGCAATGTGTCTGAGCTCATCGAGAACGAAAGACGGAACTATTACATCGCCCTCCACAAAACCGCCCTCCAATATATCGAGGAACCGCCCGTCTATTATGGCGGAAGTATCAAGTATCTTGGGCTTTGCCTGAGATGTCTTGGGAGGATTCTTCTCCCCGCGACGGAACCAGTTGGGAAGATTGATTTCCTTTATGCGCTTGACGGGGAGCCGGCACCCGACGATACCGCACACGCTGAATAGCACGATATCAAGTATGATTACGAGCGTGCGGAAACGTATCAACCCAACCAATATGCTGAGGAGAGCAGCTATTATTAGCCCAATCACAAGGCCGACCACGCCCACAAATATCTCCTGCATGGTCAGCTCGTTCGTCTTGCGCTCTACCCATTGCAGAAAATTGAAAAAGCATTTTATCAATGTGGGCGCAATCATGCAGAATATAAGGCCGAAAATAATGCCAGAAATAACATAAATAAGTATCTTAACCCAGTCCTGCAAAGCCTCCAACATGCCGGTCAGCCCCAACACGTCGCTGTTTTCATAGGTGAGCCATACAAGGCTCATTCCCAGAACAACACCGAATACGGTAATAAAAAAACGAGCGATCTTCTTTCCCAAATCACACCACCTCATTCATAAACATTATTTACATAGAGCTATCTGTCGATATGCGTTATCCGAGCAATGGCTCGATCTCGGCGGGATCGGATTTCAACACGGTCGCTATCTCACACAGAAGCATGGCCTTCGCCATGACAAGCATCTTTTTCTCGCCGGAGGAGAGCTTCTTTTCAGATTCGCGTAATTCAAGGCACTTCACGACGTCGGCGATGTTGATTATCGTGCCTGTGCGCAGCTTCTCCAGATTTTCACGGTAACGCTGGTTCCAGTTATCGCTACCCCTGTCGCCGTCGGAGCGCATATAGTCGATTATCTTCTTACAGTCTTGCTCGGAGGTAAGCGGACGCAAACCGACCTGTTCAGCCGTGGCAACAGGGACGAGCGCCGTCATCTTTCCGTTAACGAAGCGAAGCGAATAATACACCCCGACACCGCCAAGGATGTGCTGCTCATCGATCGCCTCGACTACGCCCACGCCATGCATGGGGTAGCTTACCAAATCACCAACAGAAAACAAAATAACCTCCGTACGACCATACGACAAGCGCCGCAGACCGAAAGATACGCTTCACATGGGGGCACACACCACCCGCATAATAATATACACTATTCTGCGGCATTTGTCAAGCAAATTATTTGAAAAAATTTAGGGAGAGCATGTGCGGCCCTCCCATAATACCAGCGTGGAAGCCATGTTTTACTCAGCGATCTCGAGCGCAAGCTCCATCATGTTGGTGAAGCCTGTTTCACGTTCATCGGCGGTAGTGTCCTTGCTCGGATCGCCGAAAATACAGTCGGAGATCGTGCAAATGCACAGGGCGTTTTTCCCGGCGCGTGCGGCGTTCATATAGAGTGCAGCAGCTTCCATTTCTATGGCAAGAACCCCCATATCGCGCCATTTGCCTGCGCCGTTTGAAGCGTCGTAGAATGTGTCGGATGAGTACACGTTGCCAACATAATAGCGCAATCCCATGCGCTCGGCAGTGTCGGCAGCCTTGCGCAAGAGCTTGTAGCTTGCGATAGGGGTATACGTCCCGATGAGGCCGTACTGCGCAGCGAAGTTGGAGTTGGTGCACGCACCCTGTGCGATCACAATGTCCCGTATGCGCATACCATCCTGCAAAGCCCCGGCGGAACCCACACGGATGATGTTGTCGACCCCGTAAAAATTAAACAACTCATATGAGTAAATGCCTATTGAGGGCATCCCCATGCCGCTTGCCATAACGGAGACCCTTTTGCCCTTGTAGTATCCGGTATAGCCCTGCACACCTCTGACGTCATTCACGAGCTCCGCATGGGTCAGAAAGTTTTTGGCAATGAAACGGGCGCGTTTGGGATCGCCGGGCATGAGTACTGTGCTTGCAAAATCATTTGCGTCTGCGGTTATATGTGGTGTGGGTATGTTCATATTCATCACTCCTTCACAAGTAGTTGTTCAGCCGACCTTGTTTTTGCCTCCTCAACGATCGCAGAGGCAAATGCGTCGAGGGACATTGTGCCGAGATCACCGTTCTTGCGGGAACGGACGGCCACAACGTCGTTTTCGACCTCCTTGTCACCAATTATGAGCATATAGGGTATCTTCTGCACCTGCGCCTCGCGGATCTTGAAGCCGATCTTCTCATTGCGCAGATCGGTATCAATACGCAGACCCATGGCTTCGAGCCTGGCGGCGACTTCCTTCGTCTGTTCGGCGGTGCGGTCGGTCATAGCCATCACCTTCACCTGGACGGGAGCAAGCCATGTGGGGAAAGCGCCGGCAAAGTGCTCAACTATAACGCCTATGAAGCGCTCTATCGAACCAAACACGACGCGGTGGATCATTACGGGACGATGCTTCAACCCGTCTGCACCCATGTACTCCAGCTCAAACCGTTCGGGGAGCTGCATGTCGAGCTGTATCGTACCGCACTGCCATGTGCGGCCAAGGCAATCCTGCAGATGGAAGTCAAGCTTCGGACCATAGAAAGCGCCGTCGCCCTCGTTTATGATAAAATCCTTACCCATCTCGGTAATGGCGGCTTTCAACGTTTCGGTTGCAAACTCCCAATCCTTGATATCACCCATGTGATTCTCGGGCATCGTGGACAGTTCGATCGTGTACTTCAGCCCGAAGAGGGTATAGACCTCATCAAAGAGCTTGGCAACATTCTTTATCTCATCCTTCATCTGCTCCCAGGTCATGAATATGTGGGCGTCGTCCTGCGTAAAGCAGCGCACACGGAAAAGGCCGTGTAGCGCACCCGAAAGCTCATGCCTGTGAACAAGACCGAGCTCGCCCATGCGCAGGGGCAAGTCTCGATATGAGTGCGGCTCGGACTTATAGACGAGCATTCCACCGGGGCAGTTCATGGGCTTTATGGCAAAGTCCTCATCATCGATGAGTGTCGTGTACATATTGTCCTTGTAGTGATACCAGTGACCGCTTCTTTCCCAAAGCTGACGGTTCAGTATCACTGGCGTGGATATCTCAACATAACCATAACGCTTGTGTACCTCACGCCAGTAATCTACGAGGGTGTTCCTCAAAACCATACCCTTGGGGAGGAAGAACGGAAATCCGGGTCCCTCGTCCATA
Organism: uncultured Clostridia bacterium; assembly: GCA_944336475.1. Taxonomy (GTDB): domain Bacteria; phylum Bacillota; class Clostridia; order Christensenellales; family CAG-138; genus CALVLD01. The sequence continues at coordinate 173,478 of CALVLD010000001.1, read as the reverse complement.
ATAGTGAACAGACCGAGCTCGCGACCTATCCTGCGGTGGTCGCGCTTTTTAGCCTCCTCTATACGGGCTATGTACTCATCCAGATCCTGACGCTTTTCAAAGGCAGTGCCGTATATACGCTGCAGCATCTTGTTCTTTTCGCTACCACGCCAGTAGGCGCCGGCAATGCTCATCAGCTTGAAGTGCCTGACCCTGCCGGTATCCTCAACATGAGGGCCGGCGCACAGGTCGACAAAGTCCCCCTGACGGTAGAAGCTTATCACCGCATCTTCAGGCAGGTCACGAATGAGCTCCACCTTATATGGTTCATTGAGCTTTTCCATATACCTGATAGCCTCACCACGTGGGAGCTCAAAGCGTTCAAGCGGGAGCTTGGCTTCGACTATCTTTGCCATCTCCTTCTCTATAAGGGCAAGGTCATCTGGCGTGAATGGCTCCTCAACATCGAAATCATAGTAGAAGCCGTTATCGATGGCAGGGCCGATGGCGAGCTTGGCATTCGGAAACAGCTTTTTAACAGCCTGGGCAAGAACGTGCGAGCCGGTGTGACGCAGCGTCCAACGCCCGTCCTCATCGGCGAATGTCAACAGCTTGAGGGAACAATCATGCTCGATGGGTGCGAATGCATCGCAGCGTTCGCCGTCGATTTCGGCGGCAAGCACGGCTTTCTTTAATCTGGGGCTTATGCTCTCCGCAACATCGAGTGCGGATACTCCGCTTTCATACTCCCTGACGGAGCCATCCGGCAGCGTGATCTTCATAAAACAAATATCTCCTTTCGTCGTTTAATATTAAATCCGTCCTCAGCGAAAAGCCGAGGACGGACTGCATATCCGTGGTTCCACCTCGATTGAGCTTGAATGCCAAGCCCCACTCAGGCGGTCTATAAGGCGACCAAACCATGCGGTCATGGGGCGGTAACCGAAGCCGCAGCCGTGCGTCGCTTCCAGCCAAAGGCGATGCTCTCTCGATCGGCGGTTAGGCAGGGCGTTGTTCCCAATCAACCCACTTATTCAACTACAGAGCATTGTACACCGCCAGCAAATTATTGTCAATCACAATTTTACGAATACTGAACATACTTAATAGGGATGCAATCGTATTTGAAAGGTAGCGTGACATGGCACGGTATTCGATAAAAAGCTATGACTACGGTGTGGACATAGGCAGGCTTGCCGAAAGACGGCTGAGGTTGAACGGCATTCTTACCCCATCATTGCATACTGGCTCGACCGATCTCACAAGAGAGGTCGAATCAACGGAGCTTGAGGCATTCATCACCGCAGCAGCCGAGCTCATGTACAGGGATCTGCGTCACTTTGAACTTGCTCGTCTGGTCGATCTTCTGCCGGTCAACCTTAGGGATAAAAGGCTCATACTGCCTCAAGCGCTCTGCCTGTCACTGCAGACCGACATGTTTGCCTATGTCAAGAACAATCTCTATGATTATTTTGATGAGGCTAATTTCGTAATATGCGAGGGATTCATCCGGTTCAGAATGCCGGAGGCGCTTGACTGCTGGGCAATGGCTGTGGACAGGGCAGGACAGGAGCTTCAGCTCAAGCAGGACATGGCTGAACTCATGGAGCTCATAGGGCTTGCAAGCTCGGACAGGAGCGGAGCGGATGTCAGTATAGTACTGCGTGACGATGGCATGGCAGCGCTTACGGACGACCGAGGCGGCAGAGTGGAGCTTGAACTGGCCGAAGGCGGAGGCATACTCACCGTCCTTATGGGTATGGCGCCAAGGCAGATCACGGTCTACGACCTGTCCGGAGGCAAGAACCGTGCCATAATGGAGAGCATACATGCGGTTTTTGGCAAAAGAGCACGGTTTTTCATCAAAAAGAGCGACTAAAACGCATGTTTGTCCGAACAGCATAGGTCACGAAGCAAAAAAATAACGTGCATATTGAGCCGGAATGAGTTATAATCTTGACTGATACTACGGATGTTCGGAGTGTGTTAATGGATAAGGCTCAAAAATCATTTGTAAAGGGTGCGGCGATATTAGGGATAGCCGGACTTATAGTTAAGATAATTGGTGCGGTCTACCGCATACCACTGACCAACATATTGCAGCGGGGCGAGTATGACGGCATGCTCTTCTATGAAACGGCATATCCGTACTACTCGTGGCTGCTTGTAATATCGTCCGCAGGTTTCCCAACGGCAATATCCAAACTCGTTGCCGAGCGTGCTGCGCAGCATGATAACAGAGGAGCAAGGGATGTGTTCAATACTGCGCTTCGTCTGCTTACAATGATCGGCGCAGTCACAATGCTGGTACTGCTGCTGGGTGCGCCGCTGATCGCCAACCTTTCGGGCAATCCCGGGGCAAAGTACTCACTCATGGCGCTTGCACCGTCGCTCCTTATAGTTTCAATAATGTGTGCGTACAGGGGATATCTGCAGGGACTTCAGTTTATGACTGGCACGGCAGTCAGCCAGATCATGGAGCAGTTCGGCAAGCTAATCGCAGGCTATTCCCTTGCAATGCTTTTTGTCAAGCTCTATCCCACACGTCCCGAGCTTTGGGCTATGGGTACGCTCATAGGAATAACCATATCGGAGCTGCTTGCGCTCATAGTTATCTATTTTGTCTATCGGCGTAAGTGCCGCAGTCTCCCACGGGATGCAGTAGAGAACCGCACGCTCGACAGAGCGCAGTTTAAGAGCCTTACCATCAAACTGCTTGCTATAGCAATACCCATAACGATAGGCGCATCCATAATGCCTATCACGGCGATAGCTGATTCTCTCTTTATCAAGAACATCCTTGTCGATCGTTACACAGAGCTCGGAATTCTGCTCGAGAGCGCAGAGACCATGGCCGAGAATGCGTATGTTGCGCTGCGTTCCTATGTTACGCCGCTTATCAATATGCCTGCGGTGCTGACGCTTGCGCTTTCTATGAGTCTTGTGCCTGCGATCTCCGAACGCATGGTGGCAAAGGACGCCATAGGGGTCAGAAACGCAGGGGCAACCGGCATGAAGCTTGCAATGATAATAGGTGCGCCGTGCGCCGCAGGCCTGTTTGTGGTAGGTGCGCCTATAATGGCGCTCCTGTTCTCGAATGTTGCCGCAAGCACAGATGTTTATACGACAAGCGGATTTATACCCGAAATAATTGAAATGGGCAAAACGGGCGAGGCCGTGTCGAGGTATACCCTTGCGGGCGGCATAATGCAGATCGCCTCAATAGGCGTGCTGTTCCTGTCCCTGGTGCAGACTATGACGGGCGTTGTTCAGGGAATGGGCAGGCAGAAGATACCTGTCTACTTCCTTGTGGTAGGTGGGGTGCTTAAGATCGCTGTGATGATACTGCTTATGAAGTTTACCGACCTAGGTATACTCGGAGCTGCGCTTTCGACGGTCGTCTGCTATGCCGTTGCCGGAATAGGCGACACCATATATGCCGCCCGCAAGGCAAGGATAAGGATTCGCTGGTTCGACACATTCGGTAAACCGATATTCTCAGCATCGCTTATGGGCATTGTTGTACACTTTGTCTATAAGTTTATCTACTTACAGGGTCATCCTACGCTTGCGACGCTCGGGAGCATCTGCGTGGGCATAGTGGTATATGTCGCTCTCATGTGGCTCCTCCGCGCATTCAACAAGAGCGATATGGAGTTTATGCCGGGTGGCAGGAAGATAGCGAAGTTGTTCAGGGTAAAGATGCAATGATATGATTAAAACAAATGAAACAAGCCTTACCGACGAGAAACGTAATCCTATAGGCGTTATATGCTTCCTTGCATGGCCGGCGATATTGGAACAGCTCTTTCTCACGCTTGTGAACTATGTCGACACCGCAATGGTCGGCGCAATAGGAAACGGCACGGATGCCGGCGCCGCCATAGGCGTTATTGCTCCGTACACATGGATGATAAACGGGATGTTCTCCGCACTGGGCACGGGCTTCTCCGTGTTCGTGGGGCGGGCATTCGGAGCAGGGGATTATGCCTACGCCAAAAAGGTGATTCGTCAGGGCGTTATGGCGGCATGCTGCCTGGGACTGTTTTTCACAATACTCATAGAGATAGCGGCTCCGTTCATACCGGATCTCATGGGGGCAGACCCGTCCATAGGTGAAAACAGCACCAAATATCTGAGATTCCTTGCATTGGGCTATACTTTCAGCTCCATGAGCGTTATGGCGGCATCGGTGCTCCGTTGCGCAGGTGATACAAGAACTCCGTTCGTCTGCAATGTGCTGATGAACCTTATGAATGTTTGCCTGAACTTTCTGCTCATATTCGAAACGCGTACAATCACACTGTTTGACGGGGGCGTGGAGCTGCTCGGCATATCCGTGCCTGAGGTATCGTTCCGTATGTGGGGAGCCGGGCTTGGCGTTGCAGGCGCCGCTGCGGCCTCTGCAATGTCCCTTACAGTAATGGGGTTGGTGATGCTCTCACGTCTGTTCTTCAAAAAGTATCCTGCAAGAATATCCATTAGGGAGGACTGGAAGCCGGACAAGCAGATAATGAGCTCCTCTATACGGCTCGCACTGCCCGTGGCTGGGGAGAGGGTAACTCAAAACCTGGGACAGATAGCAATGACAGCACTGGTCACGGGCATCGGCACAGCAGCGTTGGCTGCGCATAACTATGCCATCACCGCTGAGAGTATAACCTATATGCCGGCGTTTGGCTTCACTGCGGCTGCAACAACGCTTGTAGCCCAGTCGCTTGGGGCGAAGAAAGCCGAGCTTGCAAGCAGATTCGGCAGGCTCTGCATACTGTCCGGCGTGATATTCATGAGCGTCGTCGGGGTGCTTCTGTTCCTGTTCTCATACGATTTAGTGGGGATATTCTCATCCGATCCCGAGGTCATAGAACTCGGCGGCTCGGTGCTCCGAATAGAAGCGTTTGCACAGCCGTTTTTTGCCCTGCAAATGGTTGCCGCAGGTGCGCTGCGGGGGGCAGGGGATACAAAAATGCCCTTTGTCTACACCGTGATAGGCATGTGGGGCGTCCGTGTCGTAACGGCCGTGCTGCTCATCAGGGCGTTTGATTTTGGTCTCTACGGGGCGTGGATCGCCATGGTCGCAAACATAGTCGTGAGCGGAACGCTCATGCTTATTCGTTTTGCAAGGAACAGGTGGACAAAAAATGAAAAGGCTTTCTCACTGTATGAGGGGAATGATGCAGCTGCGCAGAATTAAGCCTTAATAAATGCTATTCCGAGGTGACGGTTATGGACAACTGCTTTCGCACTATGATCGAAGAGCGGGAGGCGCAGACTCTCTCTCCATACGCCATGCTGAGCGTCAACACAAAAGGGAGAAAGAAACCCCTTGAACCCTGTCCCATACGCACGGAGTTTATCCGTGACCGGGACCGGATAATCCACTGCAAGAGCTTCCGCAGGCTCAAACACAAGACGCAGGTGTTCCTTTCGCCTGTAGGCGATCATTACCGTACACGCCTCACGCACACGCTCGAGGTGGCGCAGATCGCTCGCACAATAGCACGTGGGCTGCGCCTAAATGAAGATCTCACCGAAGCAATAGCTCTCGGTCACGATTTGGGACACACGCCTTTCGGACATGGGGGAGAGGCGGTTTTGAATGAGCTTGTACCCGGTGGATTTGAGCATAATGTGCAGAGCCTTCGCGTTGTGGAGAAGCTCGAAAACAACGGCAATGGCCTCAACCTTACATTTGAGGTGTGCGACGGCATACTCCATCACAAGTCGAGCGGCACTCCAGCAACACTCGAGGGTGAGATAGTGAGCATTTCGGATAGAATAGCATACATAAATCACGACATAGACGATGCCATTCGCGCAGGGCTCCTGAGCGAGGATATGCTGCCCAAGAGCTGCGCCGAGATAATAGGCAGGACTCACGGAACAAGGATTAACAGCCTCATAACCAACATACTCACGGTAAGCAGCGGAAAGAAATTTGTACGCATGTCCGATGAAATGTGGAGGGAGTTCAACCTATTGCGCAGCTTTCTGTTCGAAAATCTATATAGGAACAGCCGTGCCAAGTCGGAGGAGGGCAAGGCCGAAGGTGTTATCCGTGCGCTCTACCGCCACTACCTTGCCCATGTGCACGATCTGCCGAGCGAGTTCACCGCAAACATAGACGAGGACGGCCCCGAGCGTGTCGCTGCGGACTACATCGCCTGTATGACGGATCGTTACGCCATTGATGACTACAAGCGCCTGTTCGTTCCAAGAGACTGGATATAGGATTGTTTTCTCTCAGAAAAGCTGAATGCGGATATAGGAACGGCGTTGGGCTTAGCCGCTTGTTTAAGATGTGAATATATGAAAGCAAATGTTGCCATACGCATGAAAAAATAGTACAATGAATCCGTATGTCGGCGCATGATCTGCGCAAAAATCCAAACAGTATTTTCGGAGGTTTTCAAATGGCAATCAAATCATTCGATGAACTTGTTGCTCGTGTAAAGACGGGCAAGCGCCGCACCGTTGCTCTCGTGTGTGCGGATGATGCCCATGCTCTTGAGGCGATCATACATGCAAGGGATCTGGTCGATTCCATCCTCGTAGGCGAAAAGGGCAAGATTGAGGAGGCGTTGGTATCGCTCGGCCAGAATCCTGCCGATTTTGAGATCGTACAGGTTCCAGAGGGGATGCATCCCAGCGTTTGTGCGGCAAAGCTCATAAAGCGGGGGCGTGCGGACTTCCTTATGAAGGGCAAGATCATGACCGGTACCATGCTTAAAGGCGTGCTCGATCCAGAGGCGGAGCTCCGCACGGGTTCCCTTATGAGCCATTGCATGATGGTCGAGGTGCCGGGCTATCACAAGCTCATCTGCGTTACGGACGGCGGCATGTGCACATACCCCGATCTCGAAAAAAAGGTCAAGATAGTCTCCAACGCCGTTGAATTTTTCCACAAGCTTGGCTATGAAAAGCCGAATGTTGCCGCACTCTGTGCGATCGAGACAGTGAATCCCAAGATGCAGGAGACGGTCGACGCAGCCGAGCTCAAGCGCATGAGCCTTGCAGGTGAGCTGCCCAACTGCTATGTCGAGGGCCCCATATCCTATGACCTTGCAATGGTTCCCGAGCTCTCCGCCGTAAAGGGCTATGAGTGCCCCTGCTGCGGCGATTTTGACATACTGCTCGTTCCCGAGATCGTTGTGGGCAATGTGCTCGGCAAGGCACTGGTCTACACTGCAGGCGGCAGGATGGCCGGCCTGATAATGGGCTGCAAGGTTCCCATAGTGCTCGCAAGCCGCGGCAGCAGTGCGGAGGAGAAGTACTATTCGCTTGCACTCGGCGCCGGTTTTGTAAGCTAAGGTTCGCTATGGAAAGAATACTTGTAATCAACCCGGGCTCAACCTCAACAAAGATAGCTGTGTTCGATGATGACCTTCAGGTCATGGCCGAGACGATTCGCCATCCGCTCGATGAGCTTAAAGAATATTCATGGGTGATGGATCAGTTTGCCTACCGTATGGACTGCATCAATACCGCACTTGAAAAGCACGGCATCCATAAAGGGAGTCTTACCTGTGTGATGGCAAGGGGCGGTCTGCTGCCGCCTGTGCCGTCGGGCGCATTTCGCATCAATCAGGACATGATAGATTATTTCATGGCGGCCAAGGTGAACGTCCATATATCAAACCTCGCCTGTGTGCTTGCGGATGCAATTGCAAGGCCTCTGGGCATACCCGCAATGGTCTATGACCCTGTTGCGGTGGATGAGCTTGATGACATCTCCCGCATAACAGGCATGCCGGAGCTGCCCAAGAAGAGCCGCGGCCACGTCCTCAACAGCCGCGCCATGGCAAGGAAATGCGCCGAGGAAAGGCTGCATAAGGGGCTGGATGAATGTACGATAATCGTTCTGCATATTGGCGGAGGCTGCTCCGCATGGCTTCTCAGGAACGGGCGCTGCATAGACTGCTACAGCGACGACGATGCAGGATTTGCGCCGGAGCGCTGCGGCAGGCTGCAGGCAATGGATCTTGCGATGCTCTGCTACAGCGGCAAGTACACAAAGGAGGAGATGAGCCGTTACATACGGGGGAATTCTGGACTCAAGGCCTATCTCGGCACGAGCGACGGTCGTGAGGTGGAGGCCATGATAGCAAACGGCGATGAGAGGGCACATATGCTCTATGACGCCATGGCGCTCTCGCACGCCAAGGGTATTGCGGAGCTTGCGGCTGCGGTAAACGGCAGGGTCGACAGTATAGTCGTTACCGGCGGACTTGCCCACAGCAAGCTGTTTACGGATATGCTGATACCCAGGGTCGAGTGGATCGCGCCCGTTGAGGTAATGGCGGGCGAGTTTGAGATGGAAGCTCTTGCCGCAGGCGGCTTGCGTGTTCTCCGAGGCGAGGAGCAGGCGCACGAATTTATTTGGAACAGATAACATAGCCTTTCGGGGCGGAGCCAAACGGCTCCGCCTCAACCGGCTGAGTGATCGGACATGGCGTTTATTGAAAACAGGCGTACAAAGCGGAAGCTGATGCTTGCTGCCGTGATTGCCGGCGGCACGCTTGTTGTCTGCGGACTCATCGCACTCATGGTGCTGGTTGCCGTAAAACCCGATGCCGAACCTGACCCGGCGCCCACTCACACACCCAATCTTGATACTGAGGCGCCGACAACAGAGCCGACGCTTGAGCCGACTGCCGAGCCTACCCCGTATGCGGAGGCGACGGTTTCGCCGGTGCCCGAACAGACGTGGACTGAAAGGCCGAATGTGCTGCTTGACATTGAGCTGATCGCCGATGATGGTCGGCAGACGGTCAATGGGCGCATGTATGTAGATTTTGTTAATAACGCCGATGTCGATATGTACTATGCAATGTTTGAAGTGGGCGCTCTCTCGATAGATAATGTGACCATTGATGGAAGGGCAGCGCGGTTCACCGTGAGCGACGATGGTATGCTCATGCTCCCATTCGTTGACATACTCGACACGCAGGAGCATATTGACATCTTCTTTGAGTTTTCGGCATCGGCAGAGCACGGAACGAGCCTGCCCATACCGGTTCCTGCATATGATACCGTATTCGACATGACTGCGTATGTACGTTCTGCCACTGAGCTCGGCTTCTCCGTGAGCCCGACGACGGTGATCGAAACCGATGTGCATGTATACTGCTTCATGCTCGAGGGAATAAAGAATTTTGAACTACGGATTTAGGAGGCTGTTATGAAAGAGCTGAATCTCACTAAGGAAAACTTTGATACGGAAATAAACGGCGAAACTCCCGTATTCGTCGATTTTTGGGCATCCTGGTGCGGTCCGTGCCGCATGATGCTGCCAATAATCGAGCAGCTTGCGGATGAGAGCGACGGCAGCTACAGGGTCGGCAAGGTCAATGTTGATGACGAAAGGGAGCTTGCTGTGCGCTATGGCGTGTCAACGATACCCACGATCATAGTTTTCCGCAAGGGAGAGGCGGTCAAACGCAGCGTGGGCGTTGTGAACAAGCGTGCTCTTTTGAACATGCTCAACGGCTAAGCTACCTGAACGGCACAAAAACTCGGAGGCTGCGTGACGGCTCGCTTGCCGCCTCCGAGCCGTTCACCTCGAGCTCGGGGTGTACAGCAATCACATAGTATGAGTAAACCGCTCCGCAGATGGCGGTGTTGTCCGTGTGGCTGACAAGACCCGTGACGTTTGCGGTCTGTTGAATTATCTCCTCAGTACCGTCGGGGTTGATGCGCACAAGACGATATTCCAGATAGTCATACAGCGAACAGAATGTTATCACCGGAGCGCCGTAGGCGTTTATGCTCCAACCGATTTCATCGGGCGCACGAGGGATGGTCCAATATCCGTCCACCGCCGTAGGAGCCGTGCCTGCGGCAAAATACTCCGATACGAGGTATTCCTCGGGCGTGAGCGTCGATGCCAGCATGACTTCACCCGACTCGACTTTTCGCGTGTCTATATTAATAACCGATACATCCTCGGGCATGTTGAAGTTTGGACATGTGCGTGAGCCGTATATGCGGCCGAATAGCTTCGCAAGCAGATCTGCGGTGCATTTTCCGCCTACAGCCTCAGCCGGCAAACTTCCCTTTGAAGGGTCGTCGACGCCCATCCATGCTACGGCGGTGTATTCGGAGCTGTACACGGCGCACCACGCATCGCGCACGCCGTTTGCATCGACGGAGGTGCCAGTCTTTGCCGCAATAGGCAGACCAAGCTCCGCCAAGCGTCTCCCCGTTCCCTCGCTTGCAACGCTTTGCAACATCGAAGTCAATATGTAGGCGTTTGCCGAGCTCATCACACGCTCACCTGAAACGGAACGGGAATAAACGACATCTCCGCTTTCTATCCTGTTGATAGAAGTCGGTCTGTAGAAAACGCCGCCGTTGGAGAATGCCGAATATGCTCCTGCCATCTCAAGCGTGGATACGCCGTATGTGAAGCCTCCGAGGGCAAGCGAAAGTCCTATATCCTCACCCTCGAACGAAATGCCGAGATCTTTGGCGAACATCACCGCCGACGGCAGCCCTATATCGCTCAACAGCTCAACGGCAGGCACGTTCAGTGACTTTGTGACCGCAGTGCGCATGGTGACCCAACCGTAGTATTTATCATCCGAATTTCTCGGGGAATAGTCGCCGAAACTCTTTTTTTCGTCAAGCAGCATCGTTGCGGCGGTACATCCATACCTCTCTATCGCAGGGGCGTATACTATTATGGGCTTTATCAGCGAACCGGGCTGACGCTCGATGTCCGCAGCACGGTTGAGCGAACGGGCGATGTACTCGCCTCGGCCGCCAACCATCGAAACTATGCCGCCGGTACTGTCCAGCACCGTCAATGCGCCCTGCGCCGTGTCGGAGGGAAACGTGGAATCATCGTTCAGCAGCTCGACGCAGACGGCGTCAAGTTCACCGTCAATGGTCGTGTATATCTGTGCGCCCGACGACAGAAGCGTTTCCATATCCGTGCCGAGGATATCGCATGCCTCGGTAAGCGCATAATCTATGGCGGTGCTCCGCTCCGTGGGGAAGGCGCAGTTCAGGGTGCATTTTTCCTCGATGGCTTCGGCATATTCGGCTTCGCTCAGACACCCGTACTCCTTCATCAAACCAAGCACCACATTTCGTCTGCCCAGGGATGCCTCTATATCCAGATGCGGTGCATAGTTGGACGGACTCTTCAATATGCCTGCAAGCTGAGCCGCCTGTGCGTTTGAAAGCTCACTTGCGTGTACTCCGAAGTATCCCAGCGATGCAGCCTCGATTCCATAGTAACCGCCGCCGAAATAGACATAGTTCAGATACATCTCCATTATCTCATTCTTGTCGTAAAACTTCTCAAGAGTCATGGCGAGAACCGCTTCCTCCAGCTTGCGGTTCAACGTTTTTTCCGGCGAGAGGTGGCTCAGCTTTATCAACTGCTGGCTTATTGTGGATGCACCCTGTACATATTCGCCTGCCTTTAGATCTGCCCATGCAGCGCCAAATATCCTGACTATATCGACCCCCTCATGGGTGTAGTACCTTGCATCCTCAGCAGATACGAATGCCTCGATAACATCCATGGGTATGGTATCGATATCCACCCAAATGCGTTTTTCGGTATCGCTTGCAATACACAGAAGCTCCCCATTACGGTCATAGACCATTGCGCTTCTGTCACATTCGGTAATGAGCTTTACGTTAAGGCTCTGCCATTCGTCAAACTTGAATATCGCCGATGCGGCTATTATCAGACCGGCTATCACCAAAAAGAATATCCCTGCAGATATCTTAAGCCAAGCATGGCCGCGCTTCTTCCTGTGCCTATTTCTCATCAAGTCAACCCCGTTGAATGTAGTCGGGCTTATTCTGCACAAAATATGCCTCCGCAAACACTTGCGAATCAGGTATTTAATGGGATATAATTGCACGAGAAAAACGCAAAGGAGAACAGTGATGCTGAAGCACATAGTGATGTGGAGGTTAAAGCCCGAGGCATGCGGGCATACCCGTGAGGAGAATATGGACATTATCGAAAAGGGGCTAAAGGGGCTGCTGGGCATTGTGCCCGGCCTGCTCTCCGTGGAGCTGGGCAGGGATGTGCTGCACTCCGATATGTCTTATGACATGGCGCTCATCTGCACATTTCCGGATGTTGACGCAATGCAGGCATACAAGATCCACCCTGAGCATGTAAAGGTTGCAAGCTACATCGCAGAGGTCAAGGCCGAGCGGGTGGTAATAGACTACCAGGTATGAAACGAACGCATCATTAAAGCCTGCCCCCAATGATGGGAGCAGGCTTGTTTCGTTACTCGTTCTTTTCCCCACGGGAGCGGACGACTATCCGTATCACGGTCGAATCCAGCTTGAAGGACTTTCGTATGTAATTCTCGAGGTAACGCTTGTATGAGAAGTGCATCAGCTCGGCATCGTTAACGAATATGACGAATGTCGGCGGACGAACATCGGCCTGTGTTGCGTAGAACACACGCAGCCTGCGGCCCTTTGCGGAGGGCGGTTCGGATATGGTAACCGCCTCGCTGATGACATCGTTCAGCACGCCTGTGGATATGCGTGTGCTGTTTTGCTCAAGAGCCATATTAGCCACCTCAAGCACCCTGCCGAGGCGCTGACCCGTCTTGGCGGATATGAATATGATTGGAACATAGTCCATGAACGCCAGATCGGATTTTATACTCTTCTTAAACTTTTCGACCGTATGGGTGTCCTTTTCGATCAAGTCCCATTTGTTAACGACAAGAACGCTTGCCTTGCCCTCCTCATGTACATATCCGGCTATGCGGACATCCTGCTCGGAAAGCCCCTGCACTGCATCCACCACGATAAGTGCAATATTGCACCGGCGTATCGCCGCCAAAGAGCGTATAACGCTGTACCTTTCAACGGTCTCATCCACAATGGCACGCTTGCGTCGAATGCCCGCCGTATCGATAAGCACATAATCGGAGCCGTTGTAGGTAAACGGCGTGTCGATGGCATCACGGGTGGTGCCGGGTATATTGCTCACGATGGTGCGCTCCTGCCCGAGCAGCGCATTTACAAGGCTTGACTTGCCTACATTGGGCTTGCCAACGACGGCAATGGAAACTATGTCGCTCTCATTCCCGTCGTCTGCTTTCGGGAAGTCTGCGCATACGGCATCCAGAAGGTCGCCAAGACCAAGCCCCTGTTCGGCGGATATGGTTATGGGCTCCCCGATACCGAGTGAATAGAAATCATAGGCGGCATCTTCAAACTTCGGATGATCCACCTTGTTTACGCAGAGCACTATGGGCTTTTTGCAGCGGCGAAGCATGTCCGCTACCTCCTTATCGGCCGCAGTCATGCCCTCACGCCCGTCCACAAGGAATATTATCACATCCGATGTCTCTATCGCAAGCTCGGCTTGACGGCGCATTTGCATAGCGATGATGTCTTCACTGTCGGGCTCTATGCCGCCTGTGTCGATAAGCGTAAAGCGATACGAAAGCCACTCGGCATCGCCGTAGATCCTGTCACGGGTGACTCCGGGCGTGTCCTCGATTATGGCGATACGCTTGCCAATTATTCGGTTAAAGAGCGTGGACTTGCCGACATTCGGACGTCCCACTATTGCAACGAGTGGCTTCATGACTGTTTTACCCCACATATACAGAATAATCTTTCAATAAAGGCTTCACCGTCATCGGCAGGCAAGGGCAAAACGGGTCTGCCTATGCTGCGGCCAAGCTCATCGACCGTAATGCCGTCAAGGAAAACGTCGCCGTTTTCACGCAGCATCGTTGAAGGTATCAGCAGTGCGTCTCCCGTTAGCTTGCCGGAGGTCTGCTCTGCAATATCACGAGCGGTGACAAGACCGCTTACGGTCACACTTTCCCCAAAGAATCGGTTTTTGACGGCATGGTTGTTGACCTGAATACCGTATGGCTCAAGCCGATGGAGCAGCTTGCATATGCTGTCTGCTATGGCTACGCCCGATACGGAGTCAAATATACGGGGAGCAACGGGGGAGTGCTCCTCAAGAGCGGATACAAACCCGTCCTCAAAAAGACGGAACAGCCCCACGCCGTTTTCTATCTGGTCGAAACTGCCGTAGAATTTACAGGGGGGCAGCTCCAGCCCCGCACGGAGGTACATCTCATCGGAACAGAATGCAAACCCGTAGGCTTCGTTTGCCGCAGAAAACTCGTCCACAAGGCGAATGGCGCTCAGGGCATCCTCACGGCTGAGCGGAACAAGCGGATACAGCCCCTCCCTGTGTGCAGTGAGTCCCACGGGAACGATAGCAACGGAACGAGCCTCGGGTGACAGCGAGTAGAGATCCCCAAGCGTACGTCTGAGCACATCGCCGTCATTAAGTCCGGGGCAGAGCACTATCTGCGAATGGAATATCAACCCTGCTGAGCGCAGCGCACGAAGTCTCTCCATTATAAGGCCTGCGCTGCCGTTACGCATCATATTCCTGCGAACATCACCATCGGTAGCGTGCACCGATATGTAGAGAGGAGCGACTCTGCGATCGATTATGCGCCTGAACTCGGCCTCGCTGACATTTGTGAGCGTCACATAGTTGCCCATTATGAGCGACAGCCGCCAGTCGTCATCCTTAAAGTACAGCGTTTCACGATTGCCCCTCGGCATCTGGTCTATGAAACAGAACACGCAGTGGTTGGCACACTGACGAACGGGTGACATAAGGCCGCTTTCAAAGCTGAGGCCGAGAGGTTCCCAGCTCTCCTTATCGATATGGACATCCACAGCAGTGCCGTCTGGGCGAACAAGCCCTATGGAGAGCGATTCAACGCTTGTAAAAAGCTCGTAATCGATGACATCACGAACAAGCTGCCCGTCTATCGAAACGAGCTGCCAACCGGGAAGTATCCCTGCCAGTTGCGCGGCGGAATTGTTATCGACCTCAACAATCAAATGTCCCATATTACCTCCGAACCCCATTATAGCATACATCTGCCGATGTTTCAAACAGAAGGAATAATTAAGAAACTGTGAATTTGCAAACTTATGATTGCCAATGAGCGCTGAATGTATTATAATACCAACATGTTTTAACTATGGAGGTGTGTAAGTGAAAAGACTTGTATTAACCACCATCGCAGGTCTGCTTGCCGCTGTTACGCTTTTTGCAGCAGGTTGCTCCGACGTTCAAACAGACGCAAATGTCGGTTCTACTCCAACCACGGGCGTTACGGAGACGGCCGTGCCCATTGCAACAAACGAACCGACTCCCGTCCCCACGGAGGCGCCCACCCTCGTCCCTACGGAGGCGCCCACCCCAATGCCCAAGGTGGATCCAAATCCGGATCTGCCCTACTACCTCTATGTAGAAAAGGGCTCGTTCACACTCACCATATACGGCAAGGATGAAAACTTTGAATACACCGTTGTTGTCGCACAGTACAGGATAGGCCACGGCGGCAACAAGACGCCAGCCGGCATATTCGAGCTTACGTCCACTCGTCACAGATGGCACACATTCCCCAAGGGCGGAAGCGTGCAGTATGCTACCGCATACTATGGGAATCTTTATGTCCACTCCCCCCTCTACGGAAGCGAGAATCCATGGCACATGTGGCCAAAGTATTACAATGGTGAATATGGTATCGGCACGGATCATACCGGCGGCTGTCTGCGCATGGTCACCGAGGCGGCAAAGTTCATATATGAAAACTGCCCCGTTGGCACCAGATTGGAGATAGTCAACGGAAGCCCCCGGGGAACAACAAGCCCCGATGTCCCCCCCATGATAAACTATGGCTACGATCCCACCGATTACGAAGCCAACGGAGGCAATTGATTTTTTATGAAACGGGTGCTCGCAGTAATACTTGCGGCGATCATAGGGTGTATGGGCATGGTGAGCTGTGCCGGAAACAACGATCCCGTTAACGATGATGACTCTTATGTCGTTATTCGTCCGGGCGCAACACAGCAGATGGCAGGGCTTTCAACGGCATCGCCGATGTTCACTCCCCAACCGTCCGCAATGCCCACGTTCAACGGTGAACCGACGCTCTATCAGTGCAAGGTGAACAGCCTAAACGTTCGTCACGATCCCTCCATTGAAAGCGAGATTATAATGGAGATCAGCTTTGGAGATACGGTGAATGTTGTCGGGGAGGAGAACGGCTTCTATCGCATCTGGTTCGGTGGGAGTAAGTACGGCTATTGCTACAAGCCCTATCTCGTACCCGCAGGCGAGGAGCTTTACGGCTATGTTGGCCCGCTGAGCGAATATAAGACGGATGAGGATGGCAACATCGTCTACGAGTCCGACGGTGTGACCCCCATAGTGCTCACGGCTGAGCTGGTTGATATAAGGCTCTTCGTCCCGAATGTCACCGTCTATCAGATATTCGGAACCACGTCGAATTTCACCGGCGAGGTACTCTACGATCGTTCCGTTCCGGTGCTTCAGCGGGGCACAGCCAATAAGCTGGCAAGGGCGGCTGCAATGTTTGCCGAGGACGGATACACCATAAAGATATATGACTGCTACCGTCCCAAGTCCGTTCAGTACATACTGTACGATATCGTCCAGAATGGTTTGTATATAGCAAATCCGTATACGGGCCAGTCGAATCATAACCGTGCTGCAGCCGTCGATATGACACTTATCGACAGCAACGGGAATGAGCTTGAGTTCCCAACGCCCATGCACACATTCAACAAGCAGGCAAACAGGAGCAGTGCAAGCTCCTGGACGGAGGAGCAGCGGAGGAATGTGGAATACATGACGTCAGTAATGGTCGCCTGTGGATTCCAAACCATACAAAGCGAGTGGTGGCATTTTACCGATACGGACTATCGCTCGTACATGGTGCTTGATATACGCATGTCAAACATCCCCATGTACACTGCGGCACAACTTGGCTTTGCACCATAACAAATATTTAAGGAGGAAATACAACTATGAAGAAGGAGAGGACAGCGATAAAGGCGTTGTGCGCAGCGCTTGCGTTGGCGCTTGCGCTTCCCATGCTTGTTGCCTGTGAGCGAACGACAAACGATAGTGATGCATGGGACTATGTCGGACAACCCTTTACAAATTCAAAGGACATGGCGGCGATCGTAAACGGGGTGACGTTCCATGTAAGGACGGACAGCGCCGATGTGCTGAGGGTGCTCGGCAATGAGTACGACTATTCCGAGGTGATGAGCTGCGTGTATGACGGCTACGACAAGCAGTTCATATATGACGGCATCACGGTATGCACGGTTCCAGTAGACGGCGTTGATGTTATCGAGCAGTTCATAATCACGGGTGGCGACTATTCAACCGCACGTAACATAAAGGTCGGCAGTACCCTTGACGAGATTGTTGCCGCCTATGGCGAGGATTATTTTGACGATGGATATGTGACATATACAGAGTCCAACGATCCTGCCAATATAACCGAGTGGAGGATACAGTTCTACCTTGTGGACGGTGTTGTTCAGGAGATATACATCTACTCGCCAAGCTATTCGACATAACGGTAAGCAAAGTGGAATTTGCCTCAACAACATTTCTGTTTATATTTCTGCCGGTTGTGTTCCTGCTCTATCTGGCTCTGCCGTGGAAACGGGTACGCAACTGGCTGCTCGTGATTGCAAGCCTGTTGTTTTATGCATGGGGAGAACCGCTGTTTGTTCTGCTCATGCTTTTTTCAGTTGCAGTAAATTATTTTATCGCACTTTGGATAGAGAGGCGAAAGGGAGCAGACAGATCCGCAAAGGCCATACTCATATTCGCAGTTATATTCAACATCGGGTTGCTTGCCGTGTTCAAGTATGCCGGATTTGCGATCGAGACCATCAACTCCGTCTTCGGCACGGAGCTGCCCCTGCCCTCGTACTCAAGCCCGTTGGGGATAAGCTTCTTCACATTCCAAGCGCTTAGCTATGTAATAGATATATACCGTGGAAAGGTTAGAGCCGCACGGCGCTTTTCCAACGTGCTGCTGTTCATTGCATTCTTTGCACAGCTCGTGCAGGGCCCCATCATTCGATATGGAGATATCGAGGCGCAGCTTGAGGAGCGTGAGTTTACAGTCGACGGTGTTTGGGAAGGTCTGCGGCTATTTATCATTGGCCTTGCTATGAAGCTCGTTATCGCCAACACGCTCGGCAGCGTTGTTGCAGAAATCTACTCAGTCCCTGTACAGAGCATCAACGCCGCCTATGCGTGGGCGGGCGCACTCTGCTTCCTGCTGCAGATATACTTTGACTTTGCCGGCTACTCCCAGATGGCAATAGGTCTGGGCATGATGTTCGGATTTACCATCCCGAAAAACTTCAATTATCCGTACATATCCCTCAGTGTGACGGAGTTCTGGCGCAGATGGCATATAACGCTTTCGTCATGGTTCCGTGACTATGTGTACATACCCCTTGGTGGCAATCGGTGCTCTACCGTGCGCACGGGCATAAACAAGATAATAGTTTTTCTGCTGACGGGTCTTTGGCATGGTGCATCATGGAACTATGTGGCCTGGGGCGCATACAACGGCGCATTCCTGCTCGGAGAGGGCTTTGCAAAAAAGAGCAATATCAAAATACCCAAGCCCGTTAAGTGGCTCTATACGATAGTTGTGACTGCCGTGGGTTTTGTGATATTCAGAGCCCCCGATATGGGCTATGCGTGGGCGATGATAAAGGGTATGTTCTCGGGCTTCTCCGTAGGGGCAGACACATATGCGCAGCTTTCAAAGCTGTTCACGCCGATGGTATTCGTGATATTTGCCGCAGGCATCGTTGCAGCAACCCCGCTTGCAAGGACCTTGTGCGCCAAACTTGAAAGATTTCCAAGGGTGCATTTTACCACAAGGGCGGTATGCGCCGTGCTGCTGTTTGCACTGTGCCTGTTTGCACTGGCGATGGGCAGCTACAACCCATCGATATATGCCCAGTTCTAAGGAGTGCCTATGAAGATCGCCAAGATGATTCTAACCGCAATATTGATAGCCGCATGCCTGATCCCATCAGCGCTGCTGCTGTTCGGGTACCAGAATGAGAATACTGAGAATAGAATACTCCCGTCTGCGCCAAAGCTCATCGATGACGGGGGAGTGAACCTTGATTTCCCCGCGGAGTTCGGCAGCTATTTTGATAAAAACTTTGCAATGCGCCAGTATCTGATAACCGCATACGATTACATAAGCATCAACCTGATCCATGACTATGCCGGCAGCAGCGTTGTGATAGGCAAGGGCGATATGGTCTACTTTGCCGATACGCTGGATGACTATCTCGGCATAAATGTTCTTACGGAGGAAAAGATCAGCACGATTGCAGCGTACCTGCTTGACCTTCAGACGCAGTATGCCGAGCAGGGGGCTGAGTTTGTATTCATGGTCGCTCCCAATAAGGCGACTATATATCCGGAGTACATGCCCGACTACCTGTATCAAACCGATGCCGAGCGCAACATTGATATGCTTCATGAGGCCCTTGCGGAAGCAGGAGTTAATTATATCGACATCAAATCCCTTCTGCTTGACGCAAAGCCACAAGGGTTAAACTACTACTATCGTGACTCACACTGGAACAATTACGGCGCAATGCTCGTATATAATGAGATGGCGGAATACATGGGCTCTGCACAGTATGACCCGTCCACCCATACCATACAAAACGACTATATTGGCGACCTGAATAACTTTATTTTTCCGGGTGTGTCATATTTCGAGCCCAGAATTATCTATAGTATTGGGAGTTCCTACAGCACCATCCGCACGCCGGACAGCTTCGTGAAAAAAACGGAGTCAGAGGCGAACGACATCACGGTGTTGTTCTACCATGATTCGTTTGGCCGCTCGCTACAGCCAATATTGAGCTCATCGGTCGGGCAACTTACAATGTCGTCAAATTTTGATTTTGTGTCAGACGAAAAGCCTGCAATAGTATTCATGGAGATCGTCGAACGCAATATTGACATGCTATATGAGCTGGCTGTGGAAGCGGGCTGCTGATTTGATTTGGAGGTTACGAATATGAAAAGGACTTTGTGTATACTGCTTGCCGCTGCAATGCTGTTTGTTCTCTCTGCATGCAGACGCCCCGCCGAGCAACCCAATGCAGACGGTGGGCAGGGCACGCCAACGCCTGCACCATCTGCCGTTGCTTCACCTTCGCCTTCGCCCGATATCCCCGAGGTCACAAACACTCCCGAGGTAGATTATAACGCAGAGTTTGAGCAGCTTGACATGGAGTTTTTTACCGATATGGTGACGGCGGGCGGCAGCTCGTACAATCAGTTCGTGGCAGATGATCCAGCGGCGTTCGGCATAAGCACCGAGGATGTGGAGTACGGTTGGGGCGAAATATCGCTTGAAGCCCACATGGAGTCGATGAGCTACTATGAGGAAATGCTTGATCGCCTGCATGAGATCGATGCCGATAAGCTGAACGATATGAATCGCATCGGTTACCATACAATGGAGCAGTACCTTGAAACCAGCCTGCTCTACAGGGACTTCTACTACTATGACGAGCCGCTCACTCCGATGAACGGCCTCCACTCTATGCTGCCGCTTACGATGATCTGTTTTGAAATCCGCTGCAAGCAGGATGCCTTCAGCTATATGCTCCTACTTGAGGATATGCCCAACATACTTGCCGACATTGAGCGGTTTGAAATCGAAAAATCCGAACAGGGGCTGTTTATGACGGAGACGGCTCTTGATCAGGTCGTTGAGTCATGCCGTCTCTTTGCAGAGCAGGGAGATGATTTTTTCCTTTATGCTTATATCGATGAGGTCATATCCCGTGCTTCCGAATTTGGACTTACCGAGGATGAGGCAGATGAGCTGAGGACAAGAAACAATACCGCCATAAGGGATGGAATACTCCCCGCATATGAACAGCTTACTGACACGCTCGAGAGTCTGCGCAGCACCTGCAATGAGCTCATAGGCGCCTCAGAGCGCGGCGGCAGATGGCTCGAATATTACCGGCTTTCTGCCTGCGATGAAGCAGGATATATGGGGGATATCGACCACATCATATCCATGGTAGAGGAAATGGGAACGGATATGTACATGGAGATGTATACATCGATAACAAGCGATCCCTCCGTGCTTGACCGCTATGGCGAGGCGATAACCTTCGGCTCAACGGAGGAGGACATGGCTTGGCTTGAAGCATTTACAGAGGAGTACTATCCGGAATGTCCGGATTACGCATTAACGTATGTCGACGTGCCAGAGGCTCTTTCTGATGATTTCAGTCCCGCCGCATACATTATACCGCCGTTTGACAACTACTATGACAATGTGATATTGATGAACTCCTCCGATGATTACATAAATGCACTGTCGACCCTCGGCCACGAGGCGATCCCCGGGCATATGTTCCAGTTCCTCTACTTCAGGAATATGGAGGGGCTTTCCCTCACACAGCAGCTCGTGTGTCCCACGGGATATGCCGAGGCGTGGACGGTGTTTGCCGAATACCTGATCGCACACAACTGTGAGGAGCTCGGCACGGGATACTGCACCATGATGTTTACAGAAAGTACATTTTCTAACATATTCCTTCCTGCATACATAAGCCTTATGGTCAATGTGGAGGGTTGGGGCAAGGATGATGTTATGGAGTACATGACCGATTATGGCCTTGGCGTGCAGGAGTATGTCGACCTGTTCTATGAGTATGCCGTAGATATGCCCGTATATGCCATGAGCTATGCCTTTGGTTTTGCATTCCTGTTGGACGAATATGAAGATGCTTATATCAGCACACCGGATGAGCATAGGCAGTTTTTTGAAACATACCTGAGCTTCGGCCCCATGTATTTTAACGCCCTTGAGGAATATCTCGATAACTGACATTAAGGGGGACAATGAGGCTCGTATACCTGCCGCATGGAGCGAGCGAAGACGACTTGCAAAATGTGACTAAATACATAGACGGGCACCCCGGCGATGAGGTTTCGATACTGCACGAGGACGAGACTGAAATAGCTCGCTTTCGAGATTTGCAAACCTGTGTCAAGCTGGGCTTCGTCAGCGCTGTCGTAGTAAACCGCTATGAGGATATCGGCAGCGATGGCTTGATGCGCAGGGAAAACGAGCTGTTTCTTAAGCGCAACGGCGTTGAGCTTGTCACCGTTTGTCCCAGAACCGTTGATGGCTACTATGAGCTTGTCAACGGCATAAAGGGCTATTTCTCGGTCGGCGGACAGTGGGCGGCTCGCCACGGCGACCGAATGCCGGTCACTGACATGTATGTGTCAAAACGTCCTGCACCCTACGGATATGTCATAGTTGACGGCAGGATAAAAGCGCATGAGGGCGAGGCGAAGATAGTAAGAGAGATATTTCAACGCTTCGGCAACGGTGAGCCCATGGCGCAGATAAAGGCCGGGCTTAAGGATTTGCGCACAAGGGAAGGCAATAAGTTCTTTGACAGCACCATAAGGGCAATGCTGCGCCATGGCAGGTATATTGGCATACCGTGCAGCAGGACAAATACCGCTTTGCCTGCAATTTTAACATATGCGGAATGGTTTTTAGCCGCAGAACGCTTTGAAAACAGCACTGCCGATAAAAATCGTCGCGGTCAGGACAAGCCCTGCTTTGATCGAGTGAGCGTTAAGGGCTTTCGCAAGATACGCTTTTCAGATGAAATACCAACAGGAAAGTTCTGTGCGAATGTCTATAACATAAATACGCAGGAGTTTAACGATTTCGTCAAAGCACAGGTTGCTGTGGTCTGTGCAGAGCTTTCTGCGGACAGGCTGTTCAAGTATGCGGTAAGGAACAGGAAAGCGCTTATCGCTATGCGGTATGATATAGATGCAGAGATGACACGGGCAAAGGCGGCGTTTGATGAATGCCTTGTGCGCATGAACAACAGCCGCTCGGCAGTAGAAGCGCAGAAGGATATGTATGAAATATCCCAGAGGCTCTTTCTGCACACTGCAAGACAGCGCAGGCTTGAAACCGAGATCGAGATGTACAATGTGACCAGGGATGAAATAGAATATTTCCTCGCACGGGGCAGGAATGTGAACGCCATGCCAAGGGTAGAGCTTGAATACTTTGCCAATGTGCTTATACGCCGTATAGGTGTTAAGGATGGTTCCTACATCGCACTGTTCAACTTTCCCAAAGCAAAGGGCGTAAACAAGGCCAAAGCGTAGTATAGCTCCCAACGTAAGCGATGCAATGGTTTGCGCCTGCGGTGAATGCCGCAGGCGCAGACCATCAACACACCCCTTGTTATCCGGCAATCGTGGGCTTGTCGTTGGTACAGTACGGATAAAACGGTTGAGTCAGCACGGCGCTGCCCTGCTCAGTTTATTCATACTTTTCCGCAACAAAGCTCCGCTCATCTCAAGATAAACGGAGCTTTGGGCTTCTGTCAAACCACTTTGTTGATGGGTCGCCCCTGCTCATTAAGGACTTGTCTATTGCCTGACCATTAACCGATCTGATGCTCCCATTCGCTTCACGATGGTTGTTTTATGAGAAGCTGCATGGTTCATTTGGAGGCGACGAGGGTGTTGTGCCGTTAACCGATATGGAATGTCCAGCTTTCGCCTCCGTCGAACGTTTCAAACCATGCCATGCGGCTTTCAAATGTATCATCGGATTCAATGTGCACGCTGAATGTAACGAGCATTACGCCGTGGTCAACGTCAAAGCCCGGCGAAAGTGCGTCGCACGGCGGAGCGATAATTCCCTCGTACTCCTCGGGGATCCAGAGGTTTATATTCTCCCAAGTATTGCCGCCGTCGACCGTTTTGTACACCATGAGTTGGCGCAGAGTGTAATCATCGCAGGACATGATCGCCCTGTCATTGTAGCATAGGTAACCAACCTTGTCGGAAAGTATGCATCCGCCTGTTATTTGCTTGGGATACCCCTCGAAGGCTCCGAACTCGTTCCACTACTCCTCGCCATCATCAGTTCTGAATATAGCACAAGCCTGATAGCCGTGGAAGGGTTCGTCGGTAAATATCACATAATCCTTGCCAATAATATCCAAATAGCTGCATGGTATAGTCACCCGCAAAAGTGGGGTCGAGATTCCTGCGTATGTAGTCTGCAATGCTCTTTCTCGCATTCACGCCGAGCTCATAGGGGAAGCTCGCAACAGGATTTGAAAGCTCATAGTGACTCTGCTCATACAACCGCTTTGCCTCGGTATAAGCGATCAGCTTATTCTCATGCTCAGATAATCCAAAGAATACGCCGCCGCCTTTGAGCGTCAAGGGCTTATCCTCAAAACTGCCGCCTGAAAGCAGCGTGTTTAACAGGGCAGAATAATCGGTGCAATCGCTTACATACGGCACCGGTTCAACAACCGGCTCCACCGTTGGCTCCGGTGCTTCCTCAGTCGGCTCGGCTGTTGCTTCGCCGGAGGGGCTGACGTCAGTATACGGGTCAGGACTCGTCTGAACATTCCGATCGCCGCCATTGCAGGAAGCGACCGTCACGATGAGCACCATGAGCATCGCAATAACGGAGTACAGTTTGAAATTTCTCATGATTTATATCGCCTTTTGTTTATTGATCGGTCTCTTATTTGGTCTGAGATGAGAACGTGATACCATGCTATCGAGTCGGCATTATACGAGCCATATGATGCCCCCTTCACCGATATTTCATCTATTATTAAAACGCAGGAAGGATGGCTTAAGCTCCTAAATTTAGAAATATATTATTAGCCTCATTCCATGGCGGCCATTCGCTCAGAGCGGGAGCGCACTGCATCATAATATCGGAGCTTCGTATTGTCAGGCAAAGCAACACGGCCTGGCGCAAACATCGGCAGCTCTGAAACAAAATTGCGCACTCCCCTCATCTTCACTGGAGGAGGACTACTTTCAACTCAAATCGTGCGCTTAAGGAGAGGATAAAGCACGAGCGCTTGCTTCATAACTGATCATGCCGGACGGTATGTATCCATACCGCCTAACCGACTTTGTAAACAAACGGTCGCCTGCGGCATTTTCCCCAGGCGACCGTTTGCCTCAGGCGACCGGATAGGCACATTCGTGATCTATCACAGATCAAAGTAACGCTCAAACTCCGCAGGATGCGGTATGCGGTTGATGCGCTCCGCCTCCTTGCGCTTACGGTTGATCCAGATATTGATGAGCCTCTCGGGGAACACACCGCCTCGGGTGAGATACTCGTGATCCTGCTCAAGAGCATCCAGCGCCTCGTCAAGCGTGGTGGGGAGGGCATCGATCTTTGCCTTCTCCTCATCGGAGAGGTCAAACAGGTTGAAATCATACGGACCCCAGCCGCACATGGAGGGATCGATCTCATTCATAACGCCGTCAAGACCCGCCATGAGTATAGCGGCATAGGCATAGTAGGGGTTGCAGGTAGCATCAGGATTGCGAAGCTCAAAGCGCTTGCTCATAGGAGACTTTGCATATGCAGGTATCCTTATGACTGCGGAGCGATTGGCCATGGCGTAGCCTATCGTAACCGGAGCCTCAAACCCGGGAACCAAACGCTTGAAAGAGTTGGTGGAGGGGTTGGTTATCGCACAGAGGGACTTGGCATGTTTGAGCAGACCGCCCATAAAGTTGTGTGCGAGCTTGGAAAGATGAGCATACCCGTCCTCGTCATAGAAGAGTGGTTTGCCGTCCTTGGTGAGGAGCATATGAACATGCATACCATTGCCGGCTTCGCCATAAATCGGCTTGGGCATGAATGTTGCCGTGCAGCCCTCGGCAATAGCGGTGTTCTTGATGACATACTTGATCACCATGGTGTTGTCGGCCATGCTGACGATATCGCCAAGCTCGACTTCGATCTCAAGCTGGCCGGTACCGCCGACCTCATGGTGATGATACTTGACCCTAACGCCCCAATCCTCAAGCAGCGTGCACATACGGCTGCGGAGGTTATAGTAGATATCCTGCGGTGAATCAATGTGGTAACCGCCCTTGTGGGGGATCTGATAGCCCTGTGTGCCATAGCCGGTGTTCCAGTCGGCTTCGGCGGTATCAATCTCGCAGCGGACGCAGTTGGGCTTGGACTCAAACTGGATTTGGTCGAACACATGGAACTCAAACTCCGGACCGATGATCATCTCATCAGCTATGCCTGTCTCGCGCATGTACTCGACGGCACGGCGGATGACATTACGGGGATACTGATCAAACGGACGGTTTGCCGGATGAGCGATTATCATTGCGTCGCCGCTCATCGTCAAGGTCTTAATCTCGGAAAAGGGATCGACAGCTGCAGTGGAGATATCGGGAATGAATACCATGTCGCTGTTCTCAACGGGCGCATAGCCGTAGTTGGAACCGTCAAAGCCGACACCGTACTGCAATGTATTCTCATCGAAACGCTCCGCCGGTATGGTGATATGCCTCCAACGACCGTCAATATCGGTCATCTTGAAATCGACCATCTCGATGTCGTTGTCAATGATGAACTCCTTAACCTGTTCTACAGTCTTGAACATATTTACCTCCATAGGTATTTAATGGGCACCGCCCTCATGGTAATTTTGGCAGTAAACACCTGTAAAGTCAATACGTTTTGGGTATATATTTATTAAAAATCCACACTTATGCAGGTGTGGACATAAGCGGTAAGCGCCCCGTCGGGTATCCCGCTTTATACCGTCGTCGTCCTAAACGGACTGTTTTTCATTGACATTGATCCGGAGCCGCAGCGCACGAAGATTCTGTGTCGCTTTGCTCGTTGCAGTAAGGTTTTCAAAATTAAGCAAGTCGCCTTTTGCGGGGTATCCCCCGAGCAGCTGGATTGCCCAACCGCCCACGGTGGCATTATTATCGTCAAAGTCACGGTCGTTTATATCGAATCTCTCAAGCAGGTCGCAGATCCGCATACTGCCGTCGCACTCGTATATGTGTCGGACAGCCTTATGAATTCATCCTGAACGCTATACGTTTCGCCTTAAATGTCGCCTGACAACTGCTCCGTTGTGTCCTCCATGGTGAGAAGCCCATGCCGCCGTATTTGTCGTAACTGTTGCGAGGTGCAGCCTACGCTCGCACAGCTCGCGAAGTGCCTGCGGAAGTATCGCAGTCTTGTAGATAAAGCAGACCCGAAGCATGTGCTTTGCGAATATCACGCTCTGGCTCGATGGCAATGACCTTGAGAAGCTCGTTAAGGTGTAGAACGCCTATGCCGTCGTCGATGGAACCCTCATAATGGGTATCCTGGAATAGCTCGAATCGAGCATCGTTTCCATTATGGTATCCATCTCGTTATTGATATCGACAGCAACCATATCAACACGGGAGTAATGACCTCATAGGCGCACATATCGGGGAAATCAGGCGCAGATTGAAGCAGCTCGCTCATCTGCTCATCGATGACGCATCCTCCTCGACTGCGTCTATAATGTCATACAACTCCTCCTCGATGATACCGGCATCATCCGTGACATTTTTCGCCCAACGCTTGGAGACGAGCTTAATGAACTTTGAAACGAGCCATAGTATACCACATATATATTTAATATATCATCACAAAACAAGCCGTAATACATCCTCATGATTGTGAAAACACCTATTTGACTGCCAATGCGATATATGCTAAAATTTTGCCGGAAGGGGGATAGTCTGTATGCTCACGATCACTTTTTTAAGGGATAAAAGCCTGCTTGAGGCCATCCCTGTACACCGCAGCTTTATAACCGAATTTATGCCTGAGGCCTCAGAACTCGCCGTCAAGGCGTATCTTTACGGGCTTATGCTGACGTTCTGTCCCTCGGGGGAGTGCGATATCGCAGGTGCATTGAACGCAAGTGCTGAGGACATATGCGCTGCGTTCTCATATTGGGAATGGCGTGGGCTCGTTCGGGTTGTTTCGGAGGAACCGCTGCAAATACGCTACCTTGATCCCCGGACTGCGGCAGACGGCGGCGATATGCATGCTGATGCGCAGTATGCGGAGTTTGTAAAGAAGCTCCAAGGAATACTCGGCACGAGGATGCTCTCCGGCTCGGAGCTCGGTAAGATCTACGACTGGATGGATGTATTTGGTTTAGAGCAGGATGCTGCTATAGAGATAGTCAAACGCTGCCTGGACACAAAGGGTACTCGGGTCAGCGTCTCGTACATGGATGCCGTAGCACGAACGGTAGCCGGTGGAGGCAACCTGACGAAGGAAGCCGTGGGTGAGTATTTCTCGAAGGAGGATATGCTAAGAAGCGGCGCAGCCGCAATATTAAAGCGTCTCAACAAGCGGCGCATGCCCACCGAGGACGAGCTGGCGTTGTATGAAAAGTGGACCGTCGGTTGGGGCTTCGAGCACAGTGCTATAGAGATGGCGTGCGCTCAGATGACCGCCGCAGGCAATCCCAGCTTCAAATATCTTGACTCCGTGCTTGACACCTGGCGTGCAGGAGGGGCTCTCAACGCTCGGGATATAGTGGACATGCAGAAGCAGGATGACATAATCTGCGAGCTTGCAAGGGAAGCATTCGCCAGGGCGGGCATAAGGCGCAAGCCGACCGCAGAGGACAGGCTTATTTTCCGAGAGTGGGCAATCGAGCGGTGCGTCGATAGAGAGCTCATATTCTATGCGGCCGAGCTCTCGGCAGACAGTCGCTATCCGTTTGCACGCATGAAGCAGATAGTCGGGGAATGGCTCGATGCGGGAATATCATCGCTGGCCGCTGCACGTTCATTCCATGAGGCATATCGGAAAAGCACAGCGAAGCGATCCGGCAGTAAGGTGCGTCCCGATGCTTTCCGCAAAAACGGAGCATACACAAGGGACGAGCTGAAAGGATTGGGGATAAGCCTCGGAGAGGAGTTCTATAACGATGACGAGGATCAATGATTCGGCGTTTACCCGGGAGATGGAACTGCAGCTTTCCTTACGCCGAAAGGCCATGAGGAAACTTGCCGAGCAGCGAAAGGCGGATATTGCAAAGAACTACCCTGATATCGCAGCCGCACAGAGGGAGCTGACCGATATTGCCATTGACATCTCATCGAAGATAATCAAAATGCCGCAGGAGGCGGAAGAGCTGCGCAGGTTGGGGGGCTTACTTCTTGCGGAACAGCGCAGAACAGTTGCGGATATGCTGGCGAAGCATGATCTGCCGCCGGACTATCTGGAGGCACAGTATGTATGCCATAAGTGTAGAGACACAGGCCGTGTGGGAGGCGAGATATGCGGGTGCATAGCACAGTTTGTCGTTAACGCAGGGTTTGCAGGGTCGGGCATAAACTATGCCGAGAGCTTTGCCAATTTTGATCCGAACCTATATAGGGATGAAAAACAACGCAAGGTGATATGTCGCATACGAGATTACTGTGAAAGCTATGCTGCTGATTTCCCTACTAATGATAAGCGGGATCTGCTTCTCATCGGCTATCCCGGGGTAGGCAAGACATTCCTGCTCAACTGCATAGGAGGACGTGTGCTTGGCAGGGGGCATTCGGTGCTGAAGCTGTCCGCATACAGGCTCATGCAGATTGTGATGGACTCCTTCCGCAATACGGAGGGCGAGCGTCCTGATTTTTCAATGCCAGAGCTGCTGATTATAGACGACCTCGGCGCAGAGCCCATGATAAACAACGTTACGGTGGAGACGCTGCTCTCCATACTCTGCGAGCGGCAGGATGCGAACAAGGCGACTCTTACTGCCTCAAATTACGATATAGACACGCTCAAACAGGTCTATGGCGAGAGAGTCGCTTCAAGGCTGCTTTCACCTCGCACGACCCGTATAATCGAGATAAAGCTCGATGATATTCGCCTCGTAAACAAGCAGTAAGCTGATGCCGCCGCACCCTCGGATGCGGCGGCATTTCATCAGGCTAACCTGCAGGCTTCTGAACCCCGTTAACGTCGATGATGGTTTCACCGTCGAGCAGCAGCTCGTCGATGGTCACAAATCTGAATCCCCTTGCAAGTGCCGTTTCTATGAGCGTTGGCAGATATTCCTCGATCTTGAACCCATTGTTATGGCTGAGTATTATGCAGCCGCTTCCGAGCTTTGGAAGAACGCTGTCGAGTATGTCCTGGGAGCTTCTTTCCTCGCGCCAATCCACCGTGTCTATTGACCACTGTGCTATCTCATATCCGGCGTCACGGACAGTGCGTATCACAAGATCGTTGTATTCTCCATACGGCGCTCTGAAAAGTGTAGACCGCACTCCGATAACGGACTCAAGCAGATCGTCGAACTGCTTGAGCTCGTCAAGTATCTCTGCGGCGGAGAGCTGGTTCATGTGCGGATGCGTCATGGTATGATTGCCTATGGTGTGACCGGCATCGTAAATGGCTTTTACCTGCTCGGGATAGGTCTCTACCCAAAAACCGCATAGGAAGAACGTTGCCTTTATGTCATATCTTGCGAGTGTGTCAAGTATAAACGGTGTCTTATCGTCCTCCCACGCCGCATCTATCGTCAGGGCAATGCAGTTGTCGTCCCGAGCGACGGAATAGATGGGCAGCTCCTTGTTTAGCCCGGCAAGAACCTCTAATTCGTAGGCGTCCGCTGCGGATAGCAGACTCGAATTGGTATGCATGCTGTGCGGCGTTACGTCGGGCATCTGCGTGACGCCGTTTGGAGTGTTGGCCCCACTGCCGCTAAGCAGCACTATGCCTAACACCACGCCTGCTATTATCAGAATCACCGCAATGGCTGCGGCCATGAGCGACCTCTTTGTAACAACAAACATCTTCATATTCTTATCCTCCGAAAAAGCTGTCTGATAATGCATATGCCGACGTTTGCCGTAAGATTCAAAAAGCTCCGCATGGCCTGCGGAGCTGTGGGGATTATCACCATCTGTCAGGAGTTAAGCCCTTTTCCTCCTGTCGAATATCAGATTGATAGTCTTGTTGACCGGGGGAAGAAGGGACAAAACAAGACAAATCAAAGTGTCAACGCCCATGTATACGCCGTTATAGATGAGCGAAGCGACCCAAAGGTTGGAGGAATAGGTATCGGGGAGATACTCACTCCAGAACAGAAGTGATGCAAAGAAGTGACAGAGGAAGCGCAGGAAGCAGCCGAGCAGTATGCCGTATGGGAGCTTCTTAAACAGACCGCCGATTGCGATAACGCCGAATGCAATGGGGTACTCAAGGAGCACCTGAGTCCAGGTGAGCACCTGGCATCCACCCTGTATGAACTGAAGTAAACCGTAGATCACACAGGCTACAAGGCCGTTAAACACACCATAGCGGTTGGCATATATGCACAGCGGGAGCATAGAAGCAAGCGTTATGGAACCGCCTGTAGGCATTCGATAAAGCCTTATGTAGCTCAGCACGAATGCAAGCGCTACGCACATTGCTCCATCGACTATCGCTCTTGTTGAAAGGCCGGACTTAGTGCGCTCGCCGCCGAATGTGTTGGCTATCAGAATGAGCGCAACGAGTGCTACCAACGCCATTACGACAAGACAGATGATCTCACGGGTACGATCTGACGGATCGGTAGGATCCTCTGGATTCAGCGCATCTACAAGGTAGATGGTCAATGCTGCGACAAAGAGGGCTGCCAGAACCGCAATCAGAATGATCTTGACCTGTTTTATCATGATTTACACCTCCAAACAAAAACATCTCCGCACGGTGCGGAGGTACCGAAGGTATGCATCGGTTGATCCGTACCGCTTCCCTTCAAGGGCATTATCCCACAGGTTCTAAGGGTGTTATCTCAGCCAAACGGCACCCCCAGCGGATGGCGCACAGTAAGGTCAAAGCTCTGCGCCGGGACAATTATAGCACATCGGATTTAATGGTTCAATACCCAATTATGCAGGATATTCGTTGTGTTCTTACGGGTATATCAATGATATTGCCACGAAAAGTTTGCACATTATATTGTGCCGAAAATGTTGCCAATATGTGCTGCTTGGGGTATAATGCATTCTGATTAGTAATGTGCTGGAGGTTACCGTATTGAACTACAACGCTGACGAGCGCAGGGCAAGAAAAATTAAGCGCCAAAGGGAAAATAAACGCCGCTTGATCGTCATGTACGCCATGGCCGGCTGCGTGGCCGTCTTGGTTCTGCTTTCGATTACGCTTATAATATTGGGCATTGCCATAAACCGCAAGGAGGCGGAGGCGGTCGCTCGGGTTGAGGAAGAGCAAAGGGCCTATGAGGATTACCTCTCCAGGAACTGGGCGGAGATCACCATCGATGCCGATGGAAAAAAGCACGGCACCGTCTATGTTGAGAACGTTCCGTACGAGTATGTCGATGATAAGACCTACTATCCGGGCATAGTTGTGGATGGCATCGATCTCGGCGGCATGACCTATGCCGAGGCGAGGGCGGCTCTCATGGCGCATGTGGATGCCTATCTGCTCGGCTTGAATGACGTCACCGTACGTGTTGAGGACGTCTATCTTGCCCAATCGGATGGGGGCGATGACGATACCGATGATGAGGAGCCGGTGTCGGTAACATCGGCGACACTCCTCATCACTGCAAACGATTATGGCGTGACGACCAACGTCAACCAGATCTTGCAGGACGCCTATCGTCTCGGCAGAGAGAGTGCAAACGACTATTCCGCAAACTATGTAAAGCAGCAGGATATGCTTATCAACAACGAGGTGTTCACCATCGAATACACCTTTGATTACAGCAGGGTAAAGGAGACCGTCGCAGCCTTTGCGGATGCGCTGTGTAAGGCTCCCGTGGATGCATATGTCTCAATAAATACCCGCCCCTCCGCCAATGCGCAGGATGGAGCGGAGACGGACGGCGGAAACGACTATATTCCCACCGTACATGATGACGGAACCGTCATAGAGACCGTTTATGCCGAAAACGGAGTAGCCATAGCGGACATTATTTTCAATCCGGGTATCAAAGGGCGCTCTGTCGATGTTGACGCAACGTATGACATGATAATAGAGGCAATCAACTCCGAGAGCGTATCCGTCGGCGTACTTAACGCCGTTACCGTAGAGACCGAGCCGGAGATATCCGTTGAGGATCTGTGCGAGCGTGTCAGGCTCATATCGCATTATGAGAGCTACTTCAACAGCAGCAGCCTGAACAGGCGCCGCAATATACAGAAGGCGGCAGGCATCCTAAATGGATGCACGATGCTTCCGGGTCAGGAGATCAGCTTTAATGAGTACATCGGCCCCAGAACCGAGGCGGGCGGTTGGCTTCCTGCTGCAGGTATAACCGGCGGACAGATGTACGAGGACAGCCCCGGAGGCGGCATATGCCAGGTGTCGAGCACGCTGTATAATGCGCTGCTTGCATGCGGCCAGAACAGGATCGAGATAACGAGGCGTCAGCACCACAGCTGGCCAAGTGATTATGTGCCCTATGGCCTGGATGCGACCGTTGATACCCACGGTCCCGATCTGTGCTGGAAGAACATCTCAGAAGGGGAGATGTATATATTTGCCTATGCCGATACCACCCCCGGACAGCGCACGATGTACGTCTATGTGTATGGTATGCCGCAGGAGGACGGCTCCTACTTTGAGACCTATGCGGAGACGATCGACGAGATACCGCCCGGCGAGACCATCATAATTGAGAATCCTCTCTGGCCTACCGGCTATCAGAGGGAAAAGGTCAAGGCTCGCATGGGGTATCGCACGATTGCGTATCTCAAGCATTTTGATGCAAACGGTGAGCTTATAGAGATGATCGAACTTTACCGTGATTATTATGTGCCTGTGACCGGGCAGATTGAGGTGGGAACGGGCGATCCGAACCTGCCTACCCCGACCGAATAGCTTCTTCGGGGCAAATATGTCTAAAACGGGCGAATTCGCCCGTTTATCAATGTAAATTCTTAAGAACCAGGAAAGGAATTTAACCGTGGACTACTCAAAGCTCATTGTCAAAGCCGTACAGGATGTACCTCCCTCCGGAATTCGTAAGTATTTCGACATACTCACCGACAAGACCATCAGCTTAGGCGTGGGTGAGCCGGACTTTCCGACACCCGAAGCCATCCGTCAGGAGGCTCTGGAGCGCCTTTCGCACGGACGCATCCCGTACTCCTCCAACAGCGGCATGCCCGAGCTGCGCGAGCTCATCAGCCGCTACCTGGATGATCGCTACGGAGTACACTATGACTACAAATCCGAGATACTTGTCACTGTTGGCGCAAGCCAGGCTATTGACCTTGCAATAAGGGCTCTCGTTACACATGGCGATGAGGTCATAGTGCCTGAGCCGACATATGTAGCGTACCTCCCCGGCGTCGTGTTTGCAGGCGGCACTCCCGTGACCGTCATCACTACTGCCGAGAACAAGTTCAAGCTCACCGCAGAGGCCCTCAGGGAGAAAATTACTCCGCGTACAAAGGCACTCATACTCCCGTTCCCCAACAATCCCACCGGCGGCATAATGGAGAAGGAGGATCTTGAGGCGATCGCAGAGGTTCTCCGCGGTACCGACATCATTGTGCTTGCGGATGAGATCTATTCGGAGCTCACCTATGGCGGCAAGAAGCATGTCTCAATCTGCTCTCTGCCGGGCATGAGGGAACGCACGGTCGTGCTTAACGGCTTTTCCAAGGCATTCTCAATGACCGGTTGGAGGCTCGGCTATGCTGCGGCTCCCGCTCCGATCATTGCAGCCATGACAAAGATAAACCAGCTCACCATGCTCTCTGCCCCTACGCCTGCCCAGTATGCCGGCATTGCGGCGCTGCGTCAGGGCTTTGAGACCGACTGGCGTGACATGAAAGCCATGATGAACGAGTACGACCGCCGCCGCCGTGTTATTATCGATGGATTCAATGCACTCGGCATGACCTGTAATGAGCCGGAGGGTGCATTCTATGTGTTCCCGTCCATCAAGGTAAGCGGCCTTACCTCTGAGGAGTTCTGCGATCGTCTGCTTGCGGAGCAGGATGTCTGCATGGTTCCCGGCACGGCGTTTGGCCCGAGTGGAGAGGGCTTTGTCCGCTGCTGCTATGCAACGGACATCAACGATATCCGCGAGGCGCTCGTGAGGACTGAGCGCTTCCTCAACTCCCTCAAAAAGTAAACGCAAGGCCGACACGTCGCCATAAAATAATGGTTGACAAAGTGTAGTCGCTTTATTAAAATACACGGGTGTATCTATCCCGAAACAAAGGAGAATTCAGAATGAACACCAAGAAACTTATCGCCCGCATGCTTGCCGTGGTCTTGGCTGCCGCAATGTTGGTATCAATGACCGCCTGCGGCATCAGCTCCCACAATGAGGATCCCATTGTTGTATCCTCCGGTAAGGGCGATGTTGGAATCAACCAAGTAGTAGAAGCCGCCTACCAGTATTATCTGTACGGCTCTCAGTACCCCCAGCTCTATGGCCTTACAGAGGCTCCCACGTTCGACCAGGTCGTGGAATACGCTATCTCCGTTGCGTCGGAGCGTGCGGTTCAGCTTGATAATGCCTACAAGGCAGGCATGACATATGACTCCCTCTCCGATGAGGCAAAGGCAGATATAGAATCAAGCCTTGCCGAGTATATGGAGAGCGATCCGGACGCCGATAGGGATATGTATTTCGATATCCTCGTTGAGAATGCGATACTCACACAGCTTAGGGAGAACGACATTGTTGATATCACTGTGGACAACGACGATGTCGTTGAGCGCTACGAGTCCAGCGTATCAAGCGCTTCTTCAATGACTGCGGCTTCGTTCAAGTCAAGTTTTGAGAATTTCATCAAGGGCAACAGCACGACTGCTCCTTACTTCATGCCTCACCCTGAGAATGTTGAGGATGATGAGGACACGGAGGACGTTGACGAGTCTGCTGAGGCGCAGTATGCCGCCATATTCTCGGTATTCCAATTCCAGATACTCTACACCGGTGAGCATACCGAGGATGTGGATGATTATTATGAGTATCTGAACGCTGTTGAAACGGATGACGACGGCAATGAGACCTACGTTGAGCAGGACGCTCTGGATACCATTAGGGCTATCGAGGCTCGTATGTCAAGTCTGACCTATGAAGATTTCCTCAGAATTTACTGCTTCAATCCCGACCTCAACTATGAGGGCGATGATGAGGCTGAGCCTGCCATTCCAGACATGGGTGACCCCAATATGGCCATGAGCTGCTTCCAGTACTTCGGCCTTCTCATGCAGGAGGACTTTGCAGACGCCGACAGTACCGTGTATGATCCCGGCTTTGCTTATGCGGCGATGAAGCTCATGTACCCGGAGTGGGAGCGCAAAGTAGAGGAGGCCGACGATGAGGCCGATACGGATGGTACGGACGCCGACACCGATGCCAACGACGCCGAGACAGACGACGCCGAGACAGACGACGCCGACGAGCCCGAGGCCGAGCGTCCCGGCACTCTTGTTGACAAGGCAAGATATGAGGAGCTTACCCTCCGTGACGGTACAAGGGTCATGAAGGTCATCTCCAAGGAGGGCGTACACTATATCGTCCTTAACAACAATGACTGCTATAGCATGTACTATGATGGCGAAGGCATCGATGAGAATGACGGCAAGCTGATTGTTCCCCTGTACGATAAGGAGAACATTGACGATGAGGAGTACTCCCTCATAATGGACGGCGACATGATCACCACCTGCATCGAGGGCGTTACCATTACACAGGAGCAGCTCGATGCCATCCGTGCCACGCTCAGCCATGTCGGTTCCGATGAGGAGGACGAGGATGACGCCGAGGATACCGACGCCGAGGATACCGACGCCGAGGATACCGACGCCGGGGATACCGACGCCGGGGACGAGGCTGAGGAGCCCAAGGATATGATAAAGGACTTCTACTCCAACATTTACAGCAGTGCGCTGTCCGCCGCTCAGAATGAGCGTTGGACAAATACTACCACTGCTTGGATGGATCAGGCAAAGATATCCATACGCGAGTCCGTCATTAAGAACTATATCGAGCTTTATTGGTCAGGCTGGACAAGCAACTGATCCGCGTCTGGCGCTTGATTTTGATAAGCCTTAGCATGACCCGGGATGCGCATTGGCACATCTCGGGCTTTTTGAAAAAAAGGCTTGACATACACGGCCTTGGCGTAATATAATATGCGCATCCTAAAAGGAGGTCATATCTCATGGAAAACTACCAACCCAGCGTTGCGCCGGTCGGTCAGCTCAAGACCAACCGCAGCCTTGTGAAGGTTATCCTTCTCGGGCTTATCACATTCGGCATCTATCCCCTCGTTGTTTATTCGGAGATATCAACTTCAATCAACACGATCGCCTCTCGTTATGATGGGAAAAAGACCATGCACTATGCTCTTGTGTTCTTTATCTTCTCATGGCTTACGTTAGGCATCGTTCCCCTCGTGTGGTCTCATAATATAAGCAGCAGGATTGGCAATGAGCTCCGCCGCCGCGGTATTACCTACGATTTCAGCGCAGCCACATTCTGGCTTTGGAGTGTGCTCGGTTCGCTGATAGTTGTCGGCCCGTTTGTGTACATCCACAAGCTCTGCAAGGCTATGAATCTTCTTTGCGAGCACTATAACATCAACGGCTAATATTCAGGCATTCGGTCAGGGGCGTTGCATTGCGGCGCCCCTGTTTATGTGCAACAAAGATTGTTCTTTTGTATCCACGGCATGATCAATATTATGCCACAGTTGTGCGCTATAATTCAACTGCAGGAGGATAAAAGAGATGTTAATTAAAATAACTGGACGGACGCTTGCATTTATCGTATCGGTATGCCTGCCTTTGACGATGCTTGGATGTACCGATGCGTGTACCGACGGCTCAAATGCAACGGGAAATGACTCTGATGCTTCGGCGATCTCCTATCTTGCCGACCCGGATATGTACTATGGTAATGCTTTTGGCCAGGGGGAGATAATAGATATTAACGTCGAGATCTCGGAGGAGGATTGGGCGGACATATGCGCCAACGCAGAGGAAGAGGAGTATCACAGTGCCGATATAACCGTCAATGGTAATACGGTGACGAATGTCGGCTTTAGAACCAAGGGATTTTCATCTCTGAACATGCTTGCGCAGTCTGATTCAAACCGATATGGATTCAAGGTAAAGACCGACGAGTACGTGGATGACAAGACCCTCAACGGATTGGACATGTTTGTACTGAACGGCAGCTTTTCCGACCCATCGTACATGAGGGAGTATCTCACATACCTTGCAAGTGCGGAGATTGGGTGCATAACCCCATTTGTTGCATACAGCCGCCTGCATATAAATGGAGAGCTGTTCGGCTTCTACATCATGATAGAAGCCTATGACGATAGCTTTGTGGAGCGTAATGCGGATTCTACTGCCTCGCTTTACAAGGCGGATTCCGAAACATGCACCCTCACACCCAACGACGATGCAAGCGGCTTTGAATGTAAGTATGGCGAAGAGGACGATGGTGAGAGCATTCGCAAGCTGATAGCTGCGCTGAACGGAACGGGCGGGGGTGACGTACTGCTTGAAGAGATACTCGATGTGGACAGCGTGCTAAAATCAATCGCAATAAACACCGTTATGGGCAACTATGACAGCTACAACGGCTCAAAGGCGCACAACTACTACCTGCTCGAGCAAAACGGACGGTTTACATATATCGGTTGGGATTATAATATGTCCATAGGCGGATTTGGCGAGGACAACGGTGCGAGCGTATCCGTTGATATAGATGAACCGGTGTACAATACGAACATTGAAGAGCGTCCGCTTATAGGGAAACTGCTTGAAAACGACGCCTACAGGCAAATATACAACGGTTATATAGAGCAGCTTGTGGATTTCCTGTCCGACATATCGGAACGTGTCAATGACATTTCGGAAATAATACGCCCGTATGTTGCCGAGGATCCGACTGCGTTCTATACCGTGGAGCAGTTTGATGCGGCAACAGCGTTTACAGGCGTCGATGTTTCGGGGAATTCAAACGGTGGGGATGGCGGACAGGTGCTACAGGGCGGCGACACATCGCAGACCACTCCTAACGGAATGGAGGACGGTATGCGGCCCCCCGACGGCGGTACACAGCCTCCCGACGGTGGTACACAGCCTCCCGATGGCGGTATGCCCCCTGATGGCGGTATACCCCCTGATGGCATGACTCCACCCGATGACGGAGGATGGCCGTTTGCAACCCCCGGCGCAGGCGGCGATCCGGGACAGGGCGTGCCTGACGGAACTCCCCCTGCCGATATGGAGGGTTTCCCCGGGCAGGGCGGAATGGGCGGCCCAAACGCACAAAGGGAAGACTATAACCCTATGACCTGCTCAATACTCGATTATTTGATCCAACGGTGCAGTATTATTGCCGAGCAGCTCACATAGGAGCATACAAATCAGCAAGCAAAGAGCTCTTACGGAGCCGCCGCAAGGGCTCTTTTGCTCCGTGGAGCAGCAACAAAAAACAACGACAGACAGGCATAACCGAACGCTTAAAAATATAGGTGTATCTAACTAATATATGATGGCTTTGCACTTGCAAATATTAGCTTTTATGATATAATTGCGTGTCGCACACTAAATGGGCTTATTATGTGTACAAGAATGAACAATATATGGAGGAAAAAATCAATGTCACACAAGTATGTTTACCTCTTCAATGAGGGAAATGCGAGCATGCGCAACCTCCTCGGAGGAAAGGGCGCTAACCTTGCGGAAATGACTTCCCTCGGTCTTCCTGTTCCTTACGGCTTCACCGTAACGACGGAGGCCTGCACACGCTACTATGAAGATGGCAAGGTCATCGCCGATGAGATTGTTGAGCAGATCAAGGCAGCTCTTGCCGTTACCGAGGAAAAGGCCGGCAAGAAGTTCGGCAGTGTTGAGAATCCGTTCCTCGTATCCGTGCGCTCCGGTGCTCGTGCAAGCATGCCCGGTATGATGGACACGATACTGAATCTCGGTCTTAATGACGATACGGTCGAGGCTCTTGCCCGTCTTACGGACAATCCCCGTTTTGCATATGACAGCTATCGCCGCTTCATCCAGATGTTCTCTGATGTCGTTATGGAGATAGACAAGGAGAAGTTCTCCGCTCTCCTCGACGCCAAGAAGGAAGCTAACGGCATCAAGGTCGACAAGGATCTGACTGCTGAGAATCTTAAGGAGCTCATTGCCGAGTATAAGGCGCTCTACCGTGCCGAAAAGGGCGAGGACTTCCCCCAGGATCCCATGACACAGCTCCTCGAGGCAGTCAAGGCCGTTTTCCGCAGTTGGGACAATCCCCGAGCCATCTACTATCGCCGCATGCATGACATCCCTGCAAGCTGGGGCACCGCCGTCAACGTACAGAGCATGGTGTTCGGCAACATGGGTGATGACTCCGGTACGGGCGTTGCCTTCACACGCAACCCCTCCACCGGCGAGAAGAAGCTCTATGGCGAATTTCTCATGAACGCACAGGGTGAGGATGTCGTTGCGGGTATCCGCACACCCGAGACAATCGACCGCCTCCGTGAGACCAACGAGGCCGTCTATCACGAGTTCGTCCGTGTAGCCAACACGCTTGAGCAGCACTATCGTGATATGCAGGATATGGAGTTCACCATCGAGCGCGGCAAGCTCTTCATGCTCCAGACCCGCAACGGCAAGCGTACCGCCGCCGCCGCTCTGCAAATCGCTGTCGATCTGGTGAACGAGGGCATGATCACCCGTGAAGAGGCTGTCAAGATGATCGACCCCAAGTCCCTTGACGCTCTGCTCCATCCCACATTCGACACTGCCGCCCTTAAGGCGGCCGTGCCCGTTGCATCCGGTCTGCCGGCATCTCCCGGTGCTGCCTGCGGTATGGTTTACTTCTCCGCTGCTGAGGCAAAGGCCGCCCATGAGAACGGCGAAAAGGTCATACTTGCCCGTAAGGAGACAAGTCCTGAGGATATCGAGGGCATGAGTGCTTCCGAGGGTATCCTCACTGCATTCGGCGGAATGACATCTCACGCCGCTGTTGTCGCACGTCAGCTTGGCACCTGTTGCGTTGCAGGCTGCCACGATGCAACAATCGATGAGGCCACAAAGACCATCACATTCACAAATGGTACTGTTATCCATGAGAAGGATTGGATGAGCCTTGACGGTTCCACCGGCAAGATCTACTCCGAGAGGATCAAGACCGTCCCCGCAGAGCTCGTAGGCAACTTTGGCACCATCATGGAGTGGGCGGACAGCTTCCGTACACTTAAGATACGCGCCAATGCCGACTCTGCCGCACAGGCGACCATTGCCGTCAAGTTCGGTGCAGAGGGCATCGGCCTCTGCCGTACAGAGCATATGTTCTTCGATGAGGATAGGATACCTGCCGTACGCGAGATGATC
Source organism: uncultured Clostridia bacterium (assembly GCA_944336475.1). GTDB lineage: Bacteria > Bacillota > Clostridia > Christensenellales > CAG-138 > CALVLD01. The sequence continues at coordinate 132,355 of CALVLD010000001.1, read as the reverse complement.
GTCTCCAAGACCGTTGAGGAGCGTCAGCGTGCTCTTGCCAAGCTTCTTCCCATACAGCGTGAGGACTTCAAGGGCATCTACAAGGCGATGGAGGAGCGTCCTGTAACCATCCGCTTCCTGGATCCGCCTCTCCACGAGTTCCTTCCCACCAAGGATGAGGACATTGCGGCTCTGGCAAAGACAATGGGTCTTACGTTTGAGCAGCTCAAGGAGACCGTCGTAGCTTTGCACGAGGTCAACCCGATGATGGGTCATCGTGGCTGCCGCCTGTCCGTCACCTATCCTGAAATTGCAGAGATGCAGACCCGTGCGGTCATAGAGGCGGCTATCGAGGTTCGGCAGGAGACAGGCTTCAATATCGTTCCCGAGATCATGATTCCTCTCGTCGGAGAGGTCAAGGAGCTTGCATATGTCAAGAGCTTCGTTGTGAATACCGCCAAGAAGGTCATGGAGGAGCGTGGCGTTGAGATCCCCTACCTGGTAGGCACCATGATCGAGATCCCCCGTGCTGCCCTTACCGCCGACGAAGTTGCAACCGAGGCCGAGTTCTTCTCCTTTGGCACAAACGACCTCACGCAGATGACGTTCGGCTTCAGCCGTGACGACGCAGGCAAGTTCCTGAATGACTACTACGAGAAGAAGATCTTCGAGAGCGATCCATTCGCACGAGTCGATCAGAACGGCGTTGGCAAGCTCATGAAGATCGCTGTCGAGCTCGGCAAAAAGACACGTCCGAATATAAAGCTCGGCATCTGCGGTGAGCATGGCGGTGATCCGTCCTCCATCGAGTTCTGCCATAAGATCGGTCTGCAGTATGTCTCCTGCTCGCCGTTCAGGGTGCCCATTGCCCGCCTTGCGGCTGCTCAGGCAAAGCTCAACAATAAGTGATCTGCTTTGACGTTTGACTTGCGGCTGCGGGCTTATACCCGTGGCCGCTTAACTTTTTGTAGGAGGTAGCGATATGCGTATCGCAGTGGTGACAGGCGCCTCGTCGGGCATGGGCAGGGATTTTGTAAGGCGTTTGGATAGTGACGGCGGCTTGGACGAGATATGGGCGATAGCTCGCCGTGAGGACAGGCTCGTTGAAATGCAGTCCGAGATCGGTACAAAGCTCAGACCAATTTCTCTGGATCTAACTGACAGAACGAGCATCGATATGTATCGTGATATGCTCGAGACGATAAAGCCCGATGTAGTCACGCTTGTAAATGCAAGCGGCTTTGGCAGATTCAAGGCATTTGACGAAGTGCCGCTTGAAACCTATTATGATATGATCGCACTGAATGATTCTGCGCTTGTCGCAATGACGTATGTGACGCTTCCTCACATGAAGCGGGGCTCACGCATATTCAACATCTGCTCGATGTCATCGTTTGAGCCGGTGCCGTACATCAATGTGTACGCGGCAACAAAGGCGTTTGCACTCAGCTTTACAAGGGCGCTTAATCCAGAGCTGCGGCCTCGTGGAATACATGCCTTGGCGGTATGCCCATTCTGGGTGAGGACTGAGTTCTTCGACCATGCTGTAACCGATGATTCAACGATAGTGTACTACAGCAAGGTGTGGGAGTCCAAGGATGTGATCGAGCGTGCCTTTAAGGATATGAAGCGAAAGAAGGATGTCTCCGTGCTCGGTGCATCGGTCAGGTTCAATGTTTTCCTCATAAAGCATCTGCCGCACACGCTCATAATGCGCATATGGTGCAAGCAGCAGAAAAAACCGGTCTGACAAGGAGAAAATTAATGAAAAAGTCGGCAAACAAAAAGATTAACAAGGCAATGCTCAGAATGTATGCAACAGATCTGCTGTATGACATAGTGGGTAGCATTGTCTATGCCGTAGGCATCTATACATTTGCGGCAAAGGCAGACTTTGCACCGGGTGGAATAACCGGTGTCGCACTCATAGTGAATCACTATCTGCCGTGGGTACCCATAGGTATCTGTACTCTTATGTTCAATATACCGGTGGCATTGCTTTGCTTCAAAATGCTCGGTAAGCGGTTTTTGTTCAAATCCATAAAGAGCATGGTAATCTCTGCATTTTTTATGGATATCGTGCTTCCGCTGTTCCACACCCATGTATTCCCGCAGTACATGGACAACCGTCTGCTTGCGGCATTGTTTGCCGGCATACTCTCAGGCGCAGGGCTTGCGCTGATATATATGCGCGGCTCGTCGACGGGCGGAACCGACTTCCTGATAATGAGCATCAGGAAGAAATTCCCACATCTCTCGATAGGCACGGTATCGCTCGTGGTAGACGGCATAGTCATTGTCACAGGCGGATTTGTATTCGGTGATATAAACGCAGTGCTATACGGCGTGCTTATGACTATAGCAAGCACCACCGTTATAGATAAGCTGATGTACGGCTCCGGCTCTCAGCGCATGATACTTGTGATAAGCGACTACTCGGATGCAATTGCCAGGCGCATCTCAACGGAGATCGAGCGAGGCGTCACCCTCGTTCGTGCCGTCGGTGCATACACGGGGAAGGAGAGGATGATAGTGATGTGCGTATGCTCCAAGCAAGAGGTCACCCATGCACGCTCAATAGTCTATCAAATCGACACCAACGCCATGGTCATGTTCTGTACGGTGGACGAGGCATACGGTCTCGGCTTCGGACAGCTGGGGGAGAGCTGAGCATCCATCAATATATATCTGCCATTGCGGTATCATCTGCACGGTTTTTCCATATCCGGGAGTGCGGTGGGGCAGTCTGGCGGCGCAGGGAACGACCCGCAGCCGGCAGATGGAATGCGAATGTACGGGGTTCATCATTTACACCTTAGCAACCAATTATGTCGCTTATTTTACAAAAATACTTGAAATGAGCCCCAGTAGGGTGTATAATCAGGCGTGTTCCTTTTGAGGGATAACATAAACCATCGGAGGCTTACAGTTATGAAGCATATTACCAACGTTAAGAAGCCCTGCATCAGGACGGGTGAGGGGACAGGCTGTGGCGAGTGTCAAGCGTCCTGCCAGTCTGCATGTAAGACATCCTGCACAGTCGCAAACCAGAAGTGCGTCAAGTCTGAAAAATGATCCACGCTTTCGAGTATCGCGGCGCATACCTTGTGCTGGATGTCGAAAGCGGCGCTGTGCATGAGGTAGACAAGCCCTCATACGATGTGATTAGCGCAGTTGAGCAGGGCAATGCAGTAAACGCATTGCCCTATTCTGATTCGCTCATTGATGAGATCCTGGCGGAGATAGAAGAGCTCCGTTCTGCAGGCATGTTTGATACACCCACGCCAAAGGTGCCCTCACATAACGGTGCCGACTCCCCGATAAAGTCCATGTGCCTGAATGTGGCGCATGACTGCAATCTGCGCTGCTCCTACTGTTTTGCTGAGACGGGCGAGTTCCACGGCGGGCGTATGCTTATGCCGTTTGAGACTGCCAAAGCAGCGCTGGATCTCTTGGCGGAACGTTCCGGTAGCCGTCATAATCTGGAGGTGGATCTTTTTGGAGGCGAGCCTCTCATGAACTTTGATGTCGTAAAGCAGATCGTAGAATACGGTCGTGAGATCGAGCGACGCTCCGGAAAACACATCAACTTTACAATAACAACAAACGGCCTTGCACTCGATGACGAAAAGATCGACTATATCAATCGTGAGATGTTCAATGTCGTTCTGAGCATCGATGGACGGAAGCAGACTCACGACTCCATGCGCATCACGCCGAACGGCAAGGGTTCATACGACATCATCGTGCCCAAGGCGCAGAAGCTCGTTGAAAGGCGTGGCGAAGGCGAGCATTATATAAGGGGCACGTTTACGGCAAACAGCCTTGACTTTACTGAGGATGTCCGTGCGCTGATCGAGTTGGGCTTTACCCAGATATCCGTTGAGCCGGTGGTGCTGCCCGCTGATGACCCCAATGCCGTTACCTACGACAATATCGGCAGGGCTATTGCCGAATATGATCGTCTCGCCGATTTTATAACCGTAAAGCGCAGGAAGGGGGAGTTTGTCAACTTCTTTCACTTCTACGTTGACTTGGATCATTCCCCGTGTCTTGCCAAGCGCACGCTCGGCTGCGGTGCAGGTGTAGAGTATGTCGCCGTTGCGCCGAACGGGGACATATATCCCTGCCATCAGTTTGTTGGCAATCCAAAGTTCCTGCTGGGTAATGTCAACAAAAAGGATGAGCTGGGCAATGTCATGCTAAATGAGGATATCCGTGAACGCTTTGCGAAGTGCAACGTGTTTACGAAGCCAAAGTGTGCTTCCTGTTGGGCAAAGTATTACTGCAGCGGCGGGTGTGCGGCAAATGCGGAGAAGCTGAACGGCTCTATTGCTGAGCCTGTGGATGTATCGTGCCGCCTTCTGAAGAAAAGAACCGAGATTGCCATCGGTATGGCAGTCGAAAGGGAAAAGGATAACCAATGATAGTCTACACTCCGTCAAGATACTATACGCCTGAGATTGAGTCTGATCGCAACGCATCGCTGTCACCCATACTGATGCGTGCGCTTAGAGCTCGTGGCATGGTGACGGAGGAGGATAGGCAGCGCTTTTTGCATCCCAGCCTTAACGCACTGCACGATCCGTTTCTGCTCCCCAATATGCAGAAGGCTGTTGATCGTATCGAGGAGGCTTTGTTTAAGGATGAGCTCATCTGCATTTACGGCGACTACGATGTGGACGGCATCTGTGCAACAGCGATGCTGCTCGACTTTTTGATGACCATAGGCGGCAAAGCCATCTACAAGATACCGTCACGTCAGGAGGACGGCTATGGCATGAGCAAGGCGGCGATAGACAAGCTCCACGATGCAGGCGTTGGGCTTATAATTACCGTTGACAACGGCATATCCGCCTATGAAGAGATAAGCTATGCGTCTGAGCTGGGAATGGATGTTATTGTAACGGATCATCACATTCCCCCGGCTAATATTCCAAAATGCGTTGCCGTCATATGTCACTCCATAGAGGGCAGCAGGTATCCGTACCGCTACCTCTGTGGCGCAGGCACCGCATTTAAGCTCATACAGGCAATGGGTGGCATGGAGTTCGCCATGCCATATATCTCGCTTGCTGGGCTTGCCACAATTGCCGACGTAGTGCCCCTAATGGATGAAAACCGGGTATTTGTGCGCTATGGTCTCGATGCCATGAACAGGGGCGAGTGCTGTCTTGGCCTCACGATGCTGCTTGAAAGCCTGCCCTCTGCGAAGAAGCCGTACAGCGCATTCAATATCGGCTTTGGTATCGCTCCTCGGCTGAACGCTTCCGGAAGGATGAGCGATGCTTCGCTCGGCGTTGAGCTGTTCATGACGGAGAGCGCCGACAGAGCCGCAAAGATAATTGAGGAGCTCGGCAGACTGAATGAGCTTCGTCAGGCGGAGGAGCAGAGCATACTCGACTGCGCGATAAGCCTTGCAGAGGCGCAGGATTTGTCAAGGGTGAGGGCAATACTTCTCACATCCGATGAGTGGAATTCAGGCGTTATCGGCATTGCAGCGTCACGCATATCGGAGATATATCACCGACCGGCCATACTGTTTTCTGAAAAGGATGGGGTGCTCAAGGGTTCTGCGCGCTCCGTGGAGGGCATAAACATACACGATGCATTAAAGGCACATGCTGATATGTTTGTACGCTTCGGCGGCCATGCAAAAGCGGCGGGGGTTACCATGCGGAAGGAGCAGTATGCGGAGTTCTGCGAGTCCTTCAACGCCTATCTTGAGGAGCAGTATTCACCTGAACTGTTCATGCCACGGCGCACATATGAGTTTGACGAGGACGTCTCCTGTATAAATCTCGAGCTTGCGCATCAGCTTGAAATGCTCGCGCCCTTTGGGGAGGGGAATCCTATCCCCGTATTCCACGCCACAGGCATGCTGCCGTCACGCATACGCAGATTCGGCAATGATGGTCAGCATCTGCGCATGGATCTGCGCAGGAACCGTCACATATTTGAAAGCGTGTACTTCTGCGGCGGCAGAAATTTTGAGAGGATAATGGGTGCGGACAGCTTATCGCTGCTGTATTCGCCGTTTGTCAACCAGTGGAACGGTACCGAGACGGTGCAGCTTCGAATATCCTCTGCAAAAGCGGATATGCCCTCATGTCCCTCGCGTCTTGTAAAGAGCAATATGCACCATTTCTATATGGCCTTAATGCACGGGATGATCTGCGGTGATAAGTGCATATCGCCCCCGGAGACAAAGGAGATCAACATTGTCAATGCTGTGCGCAAGTCATTTGCAGGGATTATGGTGATCGCATGTTCACCGCAGGGCGCCGAGGTAGCTCTTTCGAAATTGGTACAGGCGGGTGTGGAAAACTTTGAGCCCTGCTTTGGTGCGATACCGAACGCAAACGTGTGCAGCAATGCACTCCTGATGGCGCCGGATCTCTGCGGCCTTCCCACAAAGGGATATAACACGATCATACTGTGTGATGAACCGTATAATGCCGGGTGCATAGATGCGATCCGTGCAAAACTGCCAGCCGCAAAGCTGTACTACACAGGCGGCCGTAGCGACTTCTCGGAGGTTGCAAGCGGATTTTCGATAAGCCGTGATGAGTTTGGGATATACTACCGCAAGCTGTATGGCATGCTTTCGCAGCGTACTCACTCAATATCGGAGCTTTGTATGCGACTTAGCCGTATGCTGTCCCGCCCCATACATCAGTCGGAGTTCGTACTTAGAGTATTTGCGGAGCTAGGCTTTATATCCGACGACGGCACTGCGGTACGACTTATGAAAACAGAACAAAAACGCTTGGATGAAAGCCGCCTGTACAGAACGGTGGCAGAGATCCAGCAGAACGAATAAACGGAGGTAAAAACCCATGATGAACGAGCAAGAGCTTAAAGCGACCATAAGGGAGATACCCGATTTTCCCAAAGAGGGGATACTCTTTTATGACATCACTACCCTGCTGAAGAACGCAGACGCATATGAGTCCCTCATCTCAAACATTGCGGAATCGCTCAATGGGCTTGATGTGGATGTTGTTATCGGTCCCGAAGCCAGGGGGTTTGTAATTGGCTCGGCAGTTGCATACGCCATCCATGCAGGGTTTGTCGTTGCAAGGAAGCCGGGCAAGCTCCCCTATGAGGTGTACAGTTTCTCCTACGGCTTGGAGTATGGCAGCGATTCTCTTGAGATACACAAGGACGCCCTCAAGGAAGGTCAGCGCGTTGCAATAGTCGATGACCTGCTTGCCACCGGAGGGACTGCGCTTGCAACGATAAAGCTCGCCGAAAAGGTCGGCGCAAAGGTAGTTGCTGCGAGGTTCGCAATAGAACTTGCCGATCTCGGCGGCCGCGAGACCCTTAAGGACTATGACGTTCAGACCGTGATGAAATACTGACGCCTATGGATCGCCTGTTAGCCCTCTGCGAAAAGAAATACAGCCCTGAAAAGGTCGAGCTCATTGCCAAAGCCGTCGACTTTGCTAAGCGTGTGCATGAGGGGCAGAGAAGGGAATCGGGCGAACCATACTACACCCATCCCGAAGCGGTTGCGACCATGCTTGCCAACATGGACATGGGGCCGGATATGGTCATTGCCGGCTTGCTTCACGACACTGTTGAGGATGGCGATGGTATAACCGTTGAACAGATCGAGGAGATGTTCGGTAAGGATATCTCCACCATGGTGGACGGAGTAACAAAGCTGACAAAAAGCGGGAATGCCGAGCATCTCACCAGAGAGGACAGACAGGCCGAGAATCTGCGCAAGATGTATCTTGCAATAGCAAACGACGTCCGCGTCGTTATAATCAAGCTGGCGGACAGGATACACAATATGCGCACACTCAACAACTGCAACCCCGAAAAGCGCCAGCGCATTGCCCGTGAAACTCTTGATGTATACGCGCCCCTTGCGCACAGATTCGGAATGGGCGCTATCAAGGTCGAGCTTGAGGATAGATCATTTGAGTACCTCTATCCGCAGGAGTGCAGGCACCTTCAGGCGCTTATAGAGCCACAGCAGGTGGAGCGTATGCGGCTTTTGAACTCGGCCATGAAGCGCATAGGCGATGCGCTTGCCGAAGCAGGCATAGAGTCGGAGATAAGCGGAAGAAGGAAGCATATATACAGCATATACCGCAAGCTGAAAAAGCATAATTCAAACCTTAGTGAGATTTATGACCTCGTGGCGATTCGTGTCATTGTCAACACGGTAAACGATTGCTATGCTGCACTCGGCATAATCCACTCTCTCTGGAGGCCTATGCCGGGCAGGTTTAAGGACTATATCTCTCTTCCTAAGACCAATATGTACCGTTCACTGCATACAACGCTGTTCAGTGATATGGGTATGCCGTTTGAGGTGCAGATCCGTACACATGAGATGCACAGGACTGCCGAGTACGGTATTGCCGCGCATTGGCTCTATAAAGAAGGAAGGGGCAAGGCAGATGATTTGGACAGCAGTATTGCATGGGTGCGGCAGCTCAAGGATTACGATTCAGACGCTGACTCGACCCGTGAGTTTATTGAAAACATTAAAAAGGATTTCTTCTCATCCTATGTGTTTGTACTCACACCAAGGGGCGAGATAATCGACCTGCCTGCCGGCTCTACGCCTATCGACTTTGCATACAGGATACACACAAATGTCGGCAACCATGCCCAACACGCAAAAGCAAACAACGTGATGGTAAAGCTCGATTACAAGCTCAAGACCCACGATGTGATAGAGATAATCACTACCCCACAGGCGACGCCCAAGCGTGATTGGCTGAATTTTGTTAAGACATCCCAGGCAAGGTCAAAGATTCGTCAGTGGTTCAAGGTCGCAAACAGAGAGGAGAACATCGTAAGGGGCAAGGAGATGCTGTCCGAAGCTGCAAAGCGGCAGGGTGTGCGTCTCTCTGATATTGTAACGCCGGAGTTCTGTGCTCCGCTTCTCAAACGCTTCACGCTGCAGGACATGGATGATGTGTACTCGGCGATAGGCTACGGCGGTATGACTACCGGCCAGGCGCTGCATCGCCTCATGGAGGAGTATCGCAAGGCGCAGAAGCATGCCGAGATGGAGCGAAAGCTGCAGGAAAAATCCGAAGCGGTAAGTGAAACCTACTCGAATTCAAGCGGCGTTATCGTCAAGGGGGAGGACAATATGGTCGTCCGCTTTGCAAGATGCTGCTCGCCTCTCCCCGGGGATGAGATATTCGGCTACATAACCCGTGGCAGGGGTGTTTCCATTCACAGGAAGAATTGCGTTAATGCAGAATCCCTCATGTCCGACAGCGGCAGGATAATAGAGGTCGAGTGGGCAAAGCAGGGCACAAGCTCGTTCCCCGTGACGATCTATGTGACCGCCGACGAACGCACAGGGCTGATGATGGACGTTGCACAGGCGCTTATGAATATGCACATCGACACCAACTTCCTCAATGCGCAGTCGAAGGATTCGCATGTGGACATAGTGCTTACTTTTAATGTAAAGAATGCCGAGCATCTTGATATGATAATCAAGAATCTGTCCAAAATCGATTCGGTTACAAACATCTCAAGGAAGAGTCAACAATGAGAGCAGTAGTTCAAAGGGTATCATCTGCTTCCGTGGCGGTTGATGGCAACGTGATAGGTAATATAGGGAGGGGCTTGCTTGTATTGCTCGGCGTCGCAGTCACAGATACGACCGCTGATGCCGATTACATCGTCAAAAAAGTCTCGGGTCTCCGTGTGTTTGAGGATGCAAACGGCAAGATGAATCTGTCGCTTGCGGATGTAGGGGGGGAAGTGCTGCTTGTGTCGCAGTTTACCCTCTGCGGCGATGCCCGTCATGGCAATCGTCCGAGCTTTATTACAGCCGCATTGCCTGACAAGGCGATTCCCCTCTATGAATACACCAGGGACAGGCTTTCAGAGTCGCTGACGGTCGCTACCGGCGAATTTGGGGCAGACATGAGCGTACAGCTCGTAAACGAAGGCCCCGTAACAATAATACTGGACAGCACTAAAGTAATCTAAAAAGGAGCAGTTATGGTAAACATAGTATCAATACCAACGGGCCCGCTTATGGTCAACACTTACATCGTATGGCAGGAGGGGCGGGCGGACTGCGCTGTAATAGATCCTGCAAACTCACATAAGGTCGTTAGCAAGCTCGATGAGTTGAGTTTGGCGTGCACCGACATACTGATTACCCACGGGCATTTCGATCACATTATGGGTGTTGCCAAGCTGAAATCGCAGACCGGTGCAAGGGTGTATATCCATCCTCTTGAGATGGTAGCATTGAGGGATGATGCTGTCAATCTGTCATCACTTGCGGGCTTTTCGGTAGATCCCTCCAACGCCGACGTCCATGTTTCCAATGATATGGTGTTCACCGCTGCAGGCATAGAGTTCAAGGCGCTGCATACTCCGGGGCACAGTATCGGCAGCGTGTGCTATGTGGTCGAGAGAGACAAGGTCATATTCTCGGGCGATACGCTTTTCCGCTTGAGCTATGGACGTACCGATCTCAAGGGCGGCGACTCGGAAGATATGCACGACTCGCTTGTTTACCGGCTTTTTGCGCTGAAGGGAGACTATAGGGTGCTCCCCGGGCATGAGCAGGAGACTACGCTTGACTTTGAGCGCAAAAACAATCCAATCAATTACGGCATATACGAATGAGGCTGGCAACTGACAAGACTGAATATGTAAATGACATTGCGGATGTGATACGGCTCTTTGTACCAGGCGAAGCGGTCGAGCTTGCGGATGCTTACACTCCTGCGGATGTTGTTGTGCGTCTTACGGTCAGCGAAAATGAGTTTATCGCCAATGCCTCCGTAAAAAAGGATGGAGAGGCGTCCAGCTATGTCCAAACCATGCCATATCGAGGTGGTTCGGAGCTTCTAAAAAAACGGTTTGCCAAGCGCTGTATAAAGATAGCGGCGTTTAGGGCGATGAAAGCGGCTTTCCCAAATGCCGCAGTGCCGTGGGGTTCGCTTACTGGCATACGCCCGACACGTATGCTGAGGGAACTCATCGACACTGAAGGAGAAGCGAACGCCATTCGTATAATGACGGATGAGTTTGATGTGCTTCCGCAAAAGATGGAGCTTGCAAGCAGGATAGTGTCTGTTCAGCGGCCCATAATCGACTCGGTCACGCCTCGGGACTTTGATGTCTATGTAGGCATACCGTTTTGCAGGACACGCTGCCTGTATTGCTCGTTTGCCTCCGATATACGCACAAAAAAGACCGATATGGAGGCTTACCTGACTGCTCTCATGCGAGATATCTCCATGGGTGCGGCGATGGTGCGTGAGCTTAATATGCGGCCTCGAGCGTTTTACATAGGGGGAGGTACGCCTACCATCCTTACAGTTGGTGAGCTTAGGGAGCTTCTTTGTCACATTACCTCCGAATATGACACAAAGGGCAAGGAGTTTACCGTAGAGGCAGGCAGACCCGATACGATCACAAGGGATAAGCTCATGGTAATGCGTGATGTGGGAGTTAACCGCATTTCGGTCAATCCGCAGACTATGTGCGACCGGACTCTGCGCCTTGTCGGACGTGACCATACATCTGAGGATATTGTGCGCTGCTATGATATGGTGCGTGAGGCGGGGTTTGAATGTATCAACACCGATGTCATCGCAGGACTTCCTAATGAAACTGCGGGTAACATGAGATACACGCTTGAGCGGATAGCAGAACTCGATCCCGAGTGCTTGACGGTGCACACGCTTGCAATAAAGCGTTCTTCAAGGCTACATGAGCACATGGAGGAGTACAGTCTTCCGGATATAGCTACTGTCGAGGCTATGACGGAGCTCGGCGCACAGGCTGCACATGAGCTCGGCATGATTCCATACTATATGTACAGGCAGAAGTACATGACAGGCAACCTTGAAAACGTGGGATATGCCAAGCCTGACGGCATATGTGTCTACAATATCGACATGATGGAAGATGCCCTGAGCATCATGGCTCATGGTGCAGGTTCTATGACGAAAAGGGTGTTCGGCGAGGGTGGCAGGATTGAGCGTGTGCCAAATCCTAAGGACGTTGTGACCTATATTTCAAAGCTCGACACCGTCAACGTCCAAAGAAGGAAGCTGTTTTTTGAATAAATGAAGACAACAAAAAAGCCCCTGCAACGATGTGTGCAAGGGCTTTATGCTGATCAAAATCAATACTTGCGCTTTCTGGCAGCTTCGGCTTTCTTCTTGCGCTTTACGCTGGGCTTCTCATAGTGCTCACGTTTCCTTGCATCAGCAAGTATACCGGAGCGGGCACACTTGCGCTTCCAACGCTTGAGTGCGCTCTCCAAGGACTCATTTTCACCGACGTGAATCTCCATCGACCATTTCCCCCCTCTCTGCTGCGAGACGTCCGTTCTGTTTGCGTTTACACCAAACACCAAAGTATTATACTTTCAAAGGTTCAATATGTCAACTGCAATTACCCGATTGCCCATAATATATCTGAATCGTGTTGACAAAAACAGATATGGTCAGTAAAATCAGTGTATTACATCGATTGGTGGAGCACATATGCTTGAGGATATCTACATGGCGGAGCGCAGCAGGCTGGCTGCGCTTGCAGAGCAGGCGGATGACGGGGACTATTTGCATCCCGTATTTGGCGAAGGCAAGTCAAACCACCCCCTGATAATGTTCATAGGCGAAGCGCCGGGCAGGGAGGAGGCCGTCTCAGGCCGGCCTTTTGTTGGTAAAGCAGGCAAACAGCTTGACAGTATGCTTGCGAATGCCGGCATTGACCGAAGCCATGTTTTTGTATCAAATGCGGTCAAATTTCGCCCGATAAAGCGTGGGGAAAATGCGGTCAGCAACCGAACCCCCACCGTGAGAGAGATAGATGCGGCGCTTGAAGTCCTGAATGTCGAAATATGCACGGTTGCGCCGAGGGTAATCGCAACGCTCGGCAATGTTCCGCTGTCCGCAGTGCTTAAGATTGCCGGCGAGGATAAGCTCACCGTGGGGGAGATCCACGGCATGCCGCGGCCGATTGCCGTAGCCGGAAGAGGCTTTATGCTCTTTCCGCTCTACCACCCTGCCGCATCGATCTACAACAGGGAGCTCAAGCCTACTCTTAAAAACGATTTGATCTCACTTGGGAGATTCGCCAAACAGATTTGACGGTACAAATATCAACGGCGCTGCAGGTGGGCAGCGCCGCTTCTAATGTAAAACCAAGTATCAATTAAGACTTTTTCTTTGCCCGACGAATGCAGAACTCCGCAATGCCGAGCCCTATCAGAATCACGCCAACGACCAGTGTAATGATGAGGACAACGTTGAGCGCCCTCCTGAGCGACTGGCTTGCAGCTGCGGCAATCTCATCCAGCCGGATATTGAAATCAGCATCGGAGGAATCGGGCGGAACGACGCTTACGCCGGAGTTGTCGGCAGACGGATCGTCATCCGGCACGAGCTCGCCTGAAGTGCTGCCGGTCACGGAAACCTGCGCAACAAAGGTATAGTCATTCCCGGATGAGTCGTATGCGCCGAGGCTGAACAGAAGATTCTTGTTGACCCCTGCAAGCACATCACAGGCAAGCACCTTGACCTCTCCGGGGGCAATTTCATCCAGGCGCTGTATGGGAGCATTGACCTGGCTTTCATACAGGGAAAGGTCATAATAGCTCAAAGAGCCGGTGTTGTGAATGGTAAACTCCATACCGACATATCCCTCTGAATTTATGGGGGAGACGAGCGCCGGAGTGAACGAGAGGCTCAGCAGGGAGGTGTCGATATATGGCCGTACCTCAAAGCTCTCCGTATTGTCGGTGAAGCGTGTTCCCTGATTGTCATATCCGGTGATCTTGAACACGACATGACGCACGGATATTGGGTTGGGAATCATGCACTCGATCACTCGAGTTTCACCGACGGCAAGAGAGAAAGTGCTGTCTACGAAGGAATTGCCGAGCTCATCCTGCACATTGAGCCCGGTGAGCTTCTGGTTGCCGTTGTTGGTGATGTACAGCGTGAACAGCACTCCCTCGGGAGTGGACTCACCACGCACAACATCCTTTGTGACCTGGACATTTATGAGGCCGATCGTGAGGCTGGGTACAGTGACGGTGAGTTCGGTCTCGCTTCCATCGGCAATGAAAGTAACGATAGGGTTGGACACGATCGTGGAGGAGCCCATTGTGAGCGAATATTCAAACACATACTCCTGGCCTGGATCCAGTGAGAAGGGGTCGAGCATGGGACGAGATGACGAACCGTACACATATCGATCGATGAGCTTTATCTCATTGAGCTTTTTAGAGCCAGTGTTCGTGAATGTGTAGGTGAAACTGACCACCGTGCCGGGTGCGGCGGTGGCAGGGGTCGCAGTACGAGTGACGGCAAGATATGCGGTGTCAGCAAGCAACACGCGAGTCGTGACCACCTCGGTGACGGTGGAGCCATTCGTCACCCAACTTACCGTAAATGTGAGCGTTGCACCGATCATACTCGTAGTGACTTCCAATGTGCCGGAAAAAGTCTGGCTCGAACCTGCCGGTATCACCGCACCAGCAGTCGGGAAGGATACGCCGTACTCGTTTGATATGGTGATATTGGTATAGGCGCTCTCGGGAATAACGGGCGCAGGCGACTCTGAGGGCTCGGCAGTGGTAGGATTGACGGATGCGGCGTTATCGTTCCTAATCGTTATGGAGACCGTGGCAACGCCCGCTTCGGTCATTTCCGAGGGGGTAACCGAAATGGTAACATGCTGAGACGGCGCATTATCGGCCATTACGCCAAACGGAAGGAGAAGCACAAGGCTCAAAACTGCAAGTGCGCAGGACACAACCGAAACAAATAAACGCTTCAAAAGTAAACACTCCTTAGTTGTACATAATCACTCAAGCTATATTATACCCAGCAAAGCGGAAAAGGGCAAGTATCTGCATGATTATATTAGGGGGCAAATCTGAAAACAAATTGTGAACATTGACCAAATCCAATTTTAATGTTGACTGAACATTGCAATAGGGTGAGTTTGGCTGTATAATGTGGTGGAAGTCGACGGACAACCTGTCCGTAATAGCAAGGAGATAACTATGAAGAAACTGATGTGTATACTCGTCAGCGCACTGGTGCTGTTTAGCCTTGGCCTTAGCGGATGCGGCGATAACAAGGATGATGTTGCCGAAGTTGACGGCACTCGCCCTGTGCTCACAATGGGTAACTATACGATAACATACGCCGTTTATAAGGCGTTGTATGACTCATATCTGCCGTACATGCAGGCAAACGGCCTTGATCCTCTTGGGAGCGTCACGCTGCTTGAGAGCTTTCAGGATTGGCTCATTCAGTCCCTCGCAGACGACATTGTCGTTCTTTACCAGGCAGAGCTTAACGGGTTCACTCTCAGCGAGGAGCAGGAGCAGCAGCTTGCGGAGGAAACCGAAAAGGAGATCAATGATCTATATACTGAGTACTACAGCATGGCGGAGGAGGACTACGAGAACGATCCAAGCATATCCGTTGCAGATCGGTTCACCGCGTTTATCAACAGCGTTTCAAAGTATTACACTGGCGTTGAGATGTCATGGGACGAGTATAAGGAGGAGTACAGCGCAGAAAAGCGTCGTGCTTTCATAATCCAGGAGTATAAGGAGCTTGTCACGCAGGAGTTTGTACCCGAAAGCTCGGATATTACCGACTGGTACGATACTGAGTATGATAGCGATAAGACAAATTACACGGCCAGCCCGGGAAGATACAAGGCCGACCAGGAAAGTTTTGAGCTCTACTATGGCCTCAAAGACGATATTTACCCCGTAACATACGTTCCCGAAGGGTACTCCAGGATGATGCATATAGTGGTCTCGCCGGAGGGGGAGCTTTCGGAGGAGTACTATTCCAAACTGGATCAGATGGAGCAGCTCAGGGCTGAATTTGGCTCACTTGCATTTGAGGACGCCCTCAACGGTACCGATGCCAACGCAGAGCGCATAGCGGAGATATTGGCAGAGTACACTGCGCTTAAGACCGAGACCGATACGGAGTTTGAGACATACTCCCAGTCTGCGCTTGAGAAGATAAACCGTGCATATGCCGCACTGGAAGCAGGCCAGCCATTTGCCGAGGTCATGCTCGAGTACACAGAGGATGAACTGATAATCGGCAGCGATGATACCAACGGCTGCGAAGCATTCCAGCAGAAGGGGCAGCTTATCAGTCTTGTACATGACAGCTCGGATGACTGGAGCACAGGCATTAAGGATGAGTTCAGAAAGCTCAGTCTCAATGAGTATTCCGAGGTGTTCGTTGACGGTGGAAGCTATCACATCATCTACTACGCCGGCGATGAGCCGTCAGGCGATATACCCATGCAGGATATCTATGGCATCATTTCAGAGATAATTGCTCCGGATATTCGTGAAGCGCAGTGGGAAGAGCTGCTTGAGGAGTGGCGCAATGACCCTGCCCTGGTAAAGGATATGGATCTCATCCGCAGTATCGGGCGTGAGGATGTTAATGGAGACAGCGACGATGCGTCTTGATAAGTTTCTCAAGGTATCACGCATAATCAAGCGTCGTACCATCGCAAATGAGGCGTGCGCCGCAGGGCGTGTAACGGTCAATGGCAAAGTAGCAAAGCCCTCCGCCGAGGTCAAGGAGGGGGATGTGTTGTCCATTCGCATGGGAGAGAGGCTGTTTACCGCCCGGGTAGAATCAGTTCGGGAGACTGTCCGAAAGGAAGATGCCGACGGCATGTATACCGTTATACAAAATTAGTCACAGAAAAATGCCGCAGTATATCTGCGGCATTTTCAACTTGAAAGGAAAACGTGTATGAAGATATGCGCCATACTTCTTGCGGCAGGGTCATCGGTGCGCATGGGCGCTGACGTCGGCGGCAGACCGAGGAATAAGATGCTCTTGCGGTTCTTCGGCAAAACACCCATTGAGATATGCACCGAAGCGTTTCAGCCGCACGTCGATGAAATAGTGATAGCCGTGAGCGAAAGCACAAGAGCTGTAGCAGAGGATATCGCCCTGAAAGCAGTGATCCCAACGAGGATAGTAAACGGCGGAGCTCGCAGACAGGACTCGGTGCTCAATGCCATTCGGGCCACGGATGCGGACATAGTTGCAATACATGATTGTGCAAGGTGCCTGGTGACCTCAAACGTAATAACCGCAAGCATATTAAGTGCAAAGACGCATGGATGCGGCATCGCTTCACTTCCGCTAAGGGACACGATACGTTCAACTGACAACAGCCGTACGATTGACCGACAGGGAATAAATGCAGCTCAAACTCCCCAGTCGTTCCACCGACAACGGCTTCTGTTGGCATACGAGATTGCCGATGGGGAGTTTACTGACGATGCATCCGTTTGGCTTGCGGCAGGCAACGAGCTTTACCTTTCAAGTGGTGACATTGCAAATCAAAAGCTGACCGAGCCGGGCGACATAACATTCTTCCAAAACATACTTAGTGAAAGGGGTAAGCGTACCATGAGAATAGGCATAGGAGAGGACACCCACCGCCTGACGGAGAACAGGAGGCTCATTCTGGGCGGGGTAGATATACCATTTAAGCTCGGTCTTCTCGGCCATTCCGATGCCGATGTCCTTGTACACGCAGTGATGGACGCCCTTCTTGGCGCTGCGTCCATGGGCGATATAGGGCAGAGTTTTCCCGACAGCGATGCCGCCTATAAGGACGTTTCAAGCATAGGTCTGCTGCGCAAGGTGGCCGCCATGCTGTGCAGCAGGGGCTTCAGGGTTTCAAACGTCGATTGTGTTGTCACAGCTCAAGCGCCTAAGCTCTCGCCATATAGGGATGTCATGCAAAAAAACATTGCCGATGCGCTTGGCGTCGACAATGACAATATTAGTATCAAGTTTACCACCACGGAGGGGATGAACGCCGAGGGCAGATCAGAGTGCATCACCGCCAGAGCCGTCGCCGCTATCCTCAGGCTTTGATGCCTCGGCAGATGCATCCGCATCCTTGCATGCAGAAGGGCAGTCCGCACAGCCATGAGGCTGTGCACCCTTTTGCTTGACTTCACAGTAGGGGTAGGTTCTTACATCAAAGGTGCCGTCGGGAAGCTGAACACGCACTTGCGTAGTCTCGCATATCACATTATTTTCGGTAACAACGCCCACTCCGTCCGGGGTGATGACCTCGCGCCCCACACGGGGCATTATCTTGTGCATACTCTCGTAGCAATCCTGCTCATACTTCAAGCAGCACATAAGACGACCGCATATGCCGGAAATCTTCGTGGGATTGAGGGAGAGCCCCTGCTCCTTTGCCATCTTGATGGATACGGTTATGAAATCCGACAGGAATGATGAGCAGCATATCGGCCTACCGCAGGCGCCGAGGCCGCCGAGCATGCGTGCTTCGTCACGCACGCCTATCTGACGGAGTTCGATACGGGTCTTGAACACATACGCCAGGTCCTTAACAAGCTCCCTGAAATCGACACGGCCGTCAGCGGTGAAAAAGAACGTGATCTTTGAACCGTTAAAAGCGTATTCAACATCTACAAGTTTCATAACAAGGTTGCGCTCGGCGATTTTGTCCTGGCATATTGCAAACGCCTCCTTTTCCCTCTGGATATTCGCATTGCGCTGCTCGTGGTCTGCAGGAGTTGCGACCCTGATGATGGGCTTTAGCTGTGTTGCGAGCTTTTCATCGGAAAGTATATGAGGAGCCTCGGCAACATCACCAAACACGACGCCGTGTGCCGTTTCAACAATGACACCGTCACCGACCTTTATATCTAGATCTGCAGGATCAAAGTAATAAACCTTGCCTCCGCTCTTAAACCTTACGCCAACAACCTTACTCATTCAAAACACCTTTCAATTAGTTTTTCGCACCCGCATTCGCAAGCTGTGTCAGTATTGCAAACAGCCTGTCGAAGCAAGCGCCACCGCCGGCATTGGATGCAAGCCGCACGGCATTGTCCGCTAACCCATCTATAATACAGCTAATTTGTCCAATTGTAAATACCGAAGACAGTTTTTTAAGGTCATCCGCAATATCAAGTGCGGTTTCGCAATCCAAACCGTTGCCTGTCCTCAGCATATCGTGGCAGCAGAGCAACATCATCTCGTTTGCCTCGATCCAGTCCGAACGCTCACGCTTGGTTCGGGCCCATTTGAAATCGGGAGCACCGTTCAGCGCTGATATAAAAGCCGCAAGAGCCCCCTTGCGCATTTCACGGAAATCACCATCGGCGTACAGCCTAATAGCCCTTTCGGTTACCCCGCCGCTCATGCGGGCGTACTTGAGCGCTTCTGAGCGTTCTGCACCCATGCCCTCAAGGGTCGAAGCTATCTCCGAGACCGATGGCAGCCCTATCCTCAGCACAAGACAGCGTGAGAGTACCGTGGGCAGCAGACCATGCTCGTTTCCGGTTAGTATAAAATGGGTAGAAGCAGGCGGCTCTTCAAGTATCTTAAGCATGGCGTTCTGAACGATGGGGGAAAGGCTGCTTGCATTGCGGAACGCAACCACCTTTGCCCGTCCGCTGTGCGTCTGCTTGTATATCTCCGGCCGTATGTCGTCCCGCAGCATGGCAATGGATATCGAGCCGCTGTACTCGAAATAGTCGGGGCAGTATTGCAGCGCAGAGGCATCCTCACTCCCGAATATTATGAGCGAAGCCGTAATGCGCATATACATATCCGTCTGCATGGGATCCGCACCGGAAAACAGGTATGCGTGCATTGCACGCCCACCTTTGATAGAGGAGATTAGGTTTTTTATTATCGGAGTCATTTCCCTACGTCCCTTCCGTTATCACACACAAGAACCGCATCGTCAACAACGCCGAACAGCTTTGCACCAAGCCTTTTGTGCTCCGTGAGCAGTGCCACCGCTTCATGCGATATCCGCTCACCGGGGTAGAAGGTTGCAATACCAGGGGGATAGATACCGACCGCCTGAGCCGAAACCAGTCCAACGGAATCCTCGAGTGGTACGGCGCGGGCGGCGCCCAAAATCGCCGTCCGCACATCTGTGACTACCTCCCCCAAAGTCGGCAGGGGACAAGAAGCTTTATTTGGGGCATCACCCAAATGCTTATCATTGAGGGCATGAAGCAGATCGAAAAGCCTGTCGTACCATTCATCAGGGTCGCAGGGAGCCGTGATGAGCGTGACGGATGTCATATCGCACATCTCGGGATAGATGCCAAAGGCTTCAAACGCTTCTCCCAGGCGATAGCCGCTCATGCCGTTTACGGATATGCTCAACCTTGTCTCGTCAAATCCATATGCCGTTGCCTTGCCTGCCAAAGTGACCGCAGGCAGGGATGAGAGCCGCTTTCTGAACTCAGCGATGCGAAGGGCATGCTCGGTCCATCCATCGGCATGTTCAATGGCTTTTTCAATAGAGAGCATCAGCTTGTATGAAGGGCTTGAGCTCTGCACAAGGCTCAGCATCCTGCGAACCGACGCGACGGAATAAGGACAGCCGCCGCCAAGATTCAAAACGGCCGATTGCGTCAGGGCATTCATGGTCTTGTGGCAGCTTACCACCCATGCGTCGGAGGCGGTGGGAGGCTTGGGAAGACTATCGGAAAATGCAAAATGTGCCCCGTGTGCACAGTCCACAAACAGCAGAGCCCCATGCGAGTGTACGATGTCAGCTATACTATCGATGTCAAGCACCCGACCGTCATATGTAGGGCTCGTCAAATATACGGCATCACAGGGATGCTCATCAAGAGCCGCTGCAACGGTATTTGACGAAATAACGCCGTATTCATCAGGGAATATTCCAACCGCCTCATGCCCGGCAAGGGCAACGCCAGAAAGCACCGACTTGTGACAGTTGCGTCCAAGCAGCACACGCTTCCCTATACCGAGGGAAAGAAGCATTGCGATATTGCCCGCAGTCGAGCCATTCACCAAAAGCAGTGAATCACGAGCGCCAAAGGCGGCGGCACACCGCTTTTCAAGCCCTGCTATCACGCCGGCGGGCATATGCAGATCATCCGTACAGGAAAGCTCAGTCACGTCCAAACCATCCAAAAAACCCTTGTGTCCTGGCATATGAAAGCGAGCAGGCTTGCCTGCTTCGTATGCTTTCAAGGTTTCCGATAGGGTCATATTGGATTGGGTGCGATCCATATGTCAAGCGGCAAGCATATCGGTTATGATACCTGCAAGCTCATCCGAGGGATGGATGTATATGCGAAGAGTCTTGCCGCCCCGTTCAACTATGAGCGAGTGAGCCTTTTTCCTGCCATGGCTGCAGCAGATAAGCTCTTCATCCGCAGAATAGTCCTCATCGGGCTTGAGGAACGCCTTTACCTCGGAAATGCTGAACTTTTCAACTATAGTGCCCTTTGCACTGACGGTTCGCTCGATGACGATCGTACCAATGGGGTAGGGGTAATCCTCATGTATCATGTAGTCGTCAAAGCGAGGGTCATACTCGGGCTCCGGCTCCTTATAAAAAACGGTATAGCGATAGCCGAGTATACGCACCCGATAGATGACATACAGCATTACGGCGATGACCGCCACAAATATGTATATGGGCAGGGGGCTGTCAAACGCACTGCGCAGATATGTCGCCACGCCGCCTATGAGGAAGAATCCAACCAAAAGAAGGACGAAAAGAAGCAGATCCAGCTTCTTTCCGCCACTGATACGATCATCGCTTTCCTGATACATCGCAGGCACCTCCGCACCGATTCATGCGGAAATTATAGCATTTTCGGGTGGTGGTGTCAACTCGTTCTCCAGCGGTAGCGGTTGAGGTCAACACGACCATCTATCACCTCGATGCCCTCGTTTTGCAATAGCTGCACCTGCATATTTTCACCGCCGAAGGCAAACGCAGGGGAGACTCTGCCGTTGCGGTCGACTACCCTATGACAGGGTATCTTTCCCGGGGCAGGATTCACATGCAGGGCATAGCCAACCACCCGTGACCAACGGGGATTGCCGGCAAGAGCGGCGATCTGCCCATATGTCGCAACGCATCCGAGGGGTATCCTCATCACCTGTTCATAGATAAGATCGAAAGATGTTTTTTTATCCATGGAGATCAATATTACGGAAGCTCCTATAACAGCGGAATATCCCTGGGAGCATCTCAGGAGGCAATAACCTCCAGGCCTTTCAACTGATCCAAAAGCCATTCCATATCCTCACCGCTTAGCGCAAAGAACGCCGGCGGCATGGTACCTGTGTAGACCATGACATAACTGTTCGGATCAGTGCTCAATGGGCTTGAGCTCAATCGCTCTATCAGCTCGACCATTACATCATCCGAGAAGGGATGCGCAGAGTTTATGTTACCGTCCTGCGGCCCATATTCATGATAACTGATGTAAGAGTAGGTATACAGCAACTTTTCGACCGTGTACCGCATATCGACCCGCTCGCCGTTCTCATTGACGAAGCCTATCTTAAGCATAAACGGACACTCTGCCTCTGATGCCAGACCCTTGCAGGCATTGCTTATCAATAAAAGCTGATGATCCAACTCTGAGCTGTGTGAATTGCACCACTCCATGTACCTCTGAGCCGTCTTGGGCAGGAACTCGGGCTTGATTTTTAACGAAAAGGAATAGCTGCGGTACCCATCGCTGCCCCTGATAGTGAAGGTGGCGATCTCGACGCCACACTGTCCGCCATAGCACAGCATGTCGTAGTACCCCTTTAGATCCGATACGGAAGTGACGGCATGATCTTGTGCCGGATAGAACGAGTAAAAATTCAAACAGTTTACCACAGCGGCATACCTCTGCTCTAACGGCATATCGTTTAGCTCATCGAGCATGAATTCCACTATCTCAGTAAAATCCTCATCGTCAGACTGCACATCCGGCATGGGGGGTATCCTTGCGGCAGCTTCCATATAGTTTGTATCATTGCCCCAAATCTCGGCCAAGCGGTCAACATCCTGCTGCGTAAGCGATACTATGCGCTCGATAGTCCTGCCGGTCTCCCTCCTGATCCTCACAAAAACCGAGACCACATCAATACTGCCGTCATTGCCCGTCTTGTTCCGCTCTATGGCGTCGGAGAGTATCCGTATTCCTTCATCGGAGGTAAACAGCACCTCCTTTATGTAAGCATCCGTATAGGTGTTGCAGGAATCGGTAAGATCGGTGATAACGGGAACGTAGGTATCAACGTATGTACCAAAGTTGAGGCCCGCCAATTCAGCTATGGGGAGGATGAGCGATGTGCTTTCATCAGCCGCCGCCTGTATGGAGTAGCCTTTGATATTGTCCGCCGATGTATCCCTGTCAAGCTCGGCATCGGCGACCTTTGCGGGCAGCGCGCAGAAAGCTATGAAGACTGCTATGCATATGCCGTACCATGGAAGGGCGGTAAGCATCTTTTTGAACTTCTTGACGGTTATGAGCTCGTACAGGCAATAGGTTATGAATGAGAAGCCTATGAATGTAACGGATATGCCGGCAAGCGTTTCTCGGGTCAATGCCTCTATAAATGCCAATATCAGCAGCGGAGGCAGACCAATGCAGCAGCGCACCGCAATGTGCACCCATTTTGATGTCATGGGCATGCCTGCCGCCTCGGCATTGCGTCGGTTGAACAAAAGCAGACCGAGCCCCAAGAACACAAGCCCCCATGCAAAATTGTATAGAAGGGCCCAGCCGTCTGCGTAGCCTTCGCCGGAGGGTGAAAGCGGCAGTATGCTCGCTCCGCCTGCAACGATATTGTACGAGCCGTCTGTCAATATCCCAAGCGTGTCTCCAAAGGGTATCATGCCGTTAGCCTCGATCACAACGAGCAGATCAAACAGTGTGAACAGCATATAGGGGACGTACAGTATCACTAAAGCGGTGACGATGCCTGCAAAGCGTATGCCGGTGAGCGAGGCGGCAATAGCCGTCACGCCGACAACGATAAGCACAGCAAGCAGCAGGCTGATTATGATCAGGGCAAAAAACAGCAGATTTATGCGCCCGCCTCCGAATAATGCAAATACTGCGGAGCTTGCTGCGATGCCGATCGCAAGCCAAAGTATGACGGCAAGTATGGAGGAGCAGTACATCTGCGTTCGGGTCATGGGAAGCGCAAAGTAGACGTCGCAGGAGGATCGCCGGTTCATCCATTCAAAGGCGATAAATGTCAACAGCATACCGGCGATCAATATGTATGTGTGAGCATTGCCTATAAACAGGGTTAGCGTCGTATTTGATCCACCAGATACCAGAGAGAAAAACGACCCAAATGCAGTGAGGGCATTTATCAAAACCATGAATAGCAGTATTGCTGCAGATACGATGCCGGCTGTCTTAAGACGAAGAAACGTCTCCCTAAAGTACTTAGCGTGAAAGACAGGGGATGCTTTTTTCATTTTCGTTCACCTCCTTAACCCAATACGATATTGGATGAGTACCCAAGGGCATCCATCTCATATACGAACACCTCCTCCAAAGAGAGGGGAAGTATCTCAAAGAGCAGGGGATTCATTGCCTTGATGCGTGCGGATACGGCATCACGGTCGCCCTTCACGATTATGGAGGCGACGCTGCCCTTTTTACCAAAGGATTTAATCTCAATGCCCTCAAACTTCGTGCGGTCAAAATCCTCGGCGAATGCAACCTGTATCTTGAACATGGCGGTCTTGAGGTTTGATATGTCGCTTTCAAACACTATGCGTCCGTTGTGAAGAAGTGCAAGCTGGTCGCACGTATCTTCAAGCTCCCTTAACGAGTGACTGGTAACGATGACGGTCTTGTTTCTCGAACAGACCTCCTCATATAGGAGATTCTTGACCGTATTCCTGACAACGGGATCGAGTCCGTCGAATGTCTCGTCGAACAGTACATAATCCGTTGAGCACGCAAGGGCAAGCAGAGTTGCCGCCTGCCGCCGCATACCCTTTGAGAATGCGGCAAGGGAAGAGGTTCTGTTCAGACAGAACAGCTTGACAAGTTCGGCATACCGCTTATAGGAAAAATTCGGATATACCGAAGCATAGAGCTTTGCCATCCTGTCAAGCGATGCACGGGGAAGAAAGTAAATGTCATCGGGCACAAATGCAACACGGGATTTGACTGCGGGGTTATCCGAAACCGGCTGACCGTCTATTAGCACTTCACCCGAGCTTGGTCTGTATACATCGGCTATGAGGCGTAGAAATGTAGACTTTCCTGCGCCGTTTGAGCCGACAAGCCCGTAAACGCACCCATCGGGTATCCGGCAGCTCAGATTTTTAAGGGCGTGTGTTTGACTAAATTTCTTGCATAGATCCCTTGCTTCGATCATTTCAGTTCACCTCGCTGTTTTCGGTATTTGGTTTGTCGGCGTAAATCTCTCTGATAGCGAGCAGCGCCTCAGCTTGGGTTACTCCTGCACTGCGGGCCGACTCAAGCTGCTCCCTCAGCAAACGCATTGCACTGACATGACGGCTTTTGAGCATATCTATTGCCTCGGGACTCACGAATCTGCCGCTTCCAGGAACTGTGAAGCACAGTCCCCTGCGCTCCAACTCGGAATACGCCTTTTGAAGAGTATTCGGGTTGATGCCCAACTGAACAGACAGGGATCTTACCGAGGGAAGCAGACCGTCCGTGCTTATGTCGCCTGCCAATATTCCTATCTCAAACTGATTAACCAACTGCTCATAGATTGGCGTTCGGGACATCTTATCAATGGTGATCAAAGGCAACCCTCCTTTCGGACTAACTGTACTATTAAGCATAGTACACAATATCGGGCGTGTCAACCCCCGGCAGCATAATATATTGCGATCTGCTGCACGAACAAAGGCCGGAAGGATAATACTTTGATGCCTGTAATGTATTCCCAAATACGCACTCCTGTGGTATAATGGTTCAGATGATAGTTGGAGGTGTCGTATGGAGCCCCTGTACAAAAGAGTTTTGTTGAAGATGAGCGGCGAGGTGCTTGGGAGCGATTCTTCGCCCATTGATGCTTCAAGGGTCGCAGAGGCGGCAAGGCATATAGCCGCACTGTACAACGTAGGTGTTCAGGTTGGCGTTGTGGTAGGCGGCGGCAATATCATGCGTGGCAGGGATGGCGGCAGTATGGACAGGAACCGTGCTGATTCCATAGGCATGCTGGCCACGGCTATTAATTCGCTTGCGCTTGAACAGGCTTTAATAGATATTCATATCCCCGTTCGGGTGCTGTCCGCCGTCAATATCGAGCTGTTTATGGATACCTATTCCGCAAGGCTTGCAAACGTCTCTCTTGACAACGGTGAGGTTGTGATATTTGCTTGCGGCTCCGGTCTGCCGTTCTTCTCAACGGACACCGCCGCAGCACTTCGTGCCGCACAGATACACGCGGATGCGCTCCTGCTTGCAAAGAACATCGACGGCATATACACCGCCGATCCCGCACGGGACAGCAGTGCCGTAAAGCTCGACAGGCTGACCTATAAGGAAGTTATCGACCGTGGCCTGAGGGCTACCGACCTCACCGCCATGACGCTCTGCGCCGACACGAATGTGCCCATAGTTGTATTCTCCATGAGGGATGACTCAGCGTTTGTCCGCGCCGTTATGGGCGAGAATGTCGGCACGGTCATATCCTGACCGTTATATCGGTGTATATTTCGGTTGACAACCGATGAGATTTCAAATAGAATAATCTATCAGTTTAACAGGAGGATCAAATATGAGTGACGTTATCGATGTTGCGCAGGATAAAATGAACAAGACCGTTGCGGTGCTGAAGCGTGACCTTGGCGGCTTGCGTGCAGGCAGGGCAAATCCCCAGCTTTTGGAGCGCATAACCGTTGATTATTACGGCACGCAGACCCCAATCAACCAGCTCGGCACCATAAGCTCGCCCGAGCCTCGGCTTTTGGTCATCTCACTCTGGGATCAAAAGCTCATCCCCACCGTTGAAAAGGCCATTCAGAAGTCCGATTTGGGCATCAATCCCACCAACGACGGCAAGTTCATCCGCCTCATATTCCCCGAGCTCACTGAGGAACGCCGCAAGGAGCTCGTAAAGGTCATCCGCAAGAAGGGCGAGGAGTCCAAGGTTGCCATCCGTGCCATCCGCAGGGAGGCCAACGAAACGCTGAAGAAGCAGTGCAAGGACAGCGCCATCACCGAGGATGATCAGAAACGCCTTGAAGAAAAGGCGCAGAAGCTGACCGATGCCACCATAAAGGACATCGACCGCATAATCACCGAGAAGGAAAAGGAGATCCTTACGGTTTGACGGATGTTTGCGGTATGGAGTTGAGCTCTGCCGTTGCCCTGCTCGAAGGTGACGGCTACGTCGTTTCACTCCGGGAGGTGCGGTCAAAAAAGGGCGTGGCCGATGCGGATGGCAAATATGTCGTCCGTGTTCGACTGAACGGAGGCGAAAAGATTGCGGAGTTGGCCTATTCTGAGTTCAAAACGTTCGTTGCTGTGACCGACTGAGGTTTACCCGGTCGGTCGTGTTGGCAACTGGGGGGTACTATGCAGATATATCCAAGGTATACGCCCGATGAGTTAAGCTCCAAAGGGATGCTTGGGCAACTGCCCAGGCACATTGGAATAATAATGGATGGCAACGGCAGATGGGCCAAGCAAAAGCTGATGCCGAGGGCGTTTGGTCACAGAGCCGGCATGGAGGCATTACATGAGATCGTAAGGGAGACCCATCGGCTTGGTATTGAGGCGCTTACGGTATATGCGTTTTCTACGGAGAACTGGCGTCGCCCCGAGCAGGAGCGCAGCGCTTTGTTCTCGTTGCTCGTTGAGTTTTTTGACCGTGAGATAGACGAGCTCGACGCAAACGGCGTTCGGGTCATGATCGCAGGCGACTGTGATGGGCTTCCCAAGTCCGTTCAGGCTGTCATGAAAAACGCCGTTGAGCGGACAAGCCGCAACACGGGGCTTTGCTTCTGCATAGCCATGAACTATGGCGGTCGTGCGGAGATAACGAGGGCAGTGCGGAGCATGATAGCAGAGGGAATTCTGTCTCATGATGTTACAGAGGATGTTATATCGGCACACCTGTACACCGCGGGGCTTCCCGAGCTCGATCTTGTGATACGCACGGCAAACGAGATGCGCCTGTCAAACTTCCTGCTGTGGCAGTGCGCCTATGCCGAATTTGTTTTTACGCCAACACTCTGGCCCGCATTTACGCCTGAGTGTTATTTTGATTGTATAAGGGAGTTTATGGGTCGCACACGTCGATTCGGGAAGGTTGTGGAATAGTTTCTTATGAAGGAGTTTCTGATAAGAGTCGTGGTTGCAATAGGCTTAGTTGCGCTGCTTGCAACGGTCGTTTACTTCGGCGGGTGGGTTCAGGCCTGTGCGCTGTCGCTGCTTTCGTTCGCCGCAGTATTTGAAATGGGGCGAATGTTCAAAAACAGGGGTGTTGACATCTGTGCATGGCCGCTCATGCTGCTTGCACTGGCGCAGTATCCCGTTCTGCTTCTCTTTGGCGCAGGATGGACGCTTGCTCTGTATGTGATGTGTTTTACAGCCCTCATTGTCGAGCGCATTCTCAATAAAAAGCGTACCAACGTTGACGTCATTGCCGAGATAACGGTAATTATCTACCCACTTTCGCTGCTGCTCTGCATGGGGCTCATCGGCTTCTGTGATGACGATATATCACGCATAGGCCTGCTCATGATGTTTGCAGCCCCATGTATGGCGGACAATAATGCATACATTTTCGGCAGGCTAATCGGGAAGAAAAAGCTGTGCCCGAGCATAAGTCCCAATAAAACCGTAGAGGGCTATATCGCAGGACTCATAGGCGGCCCTATGGGCGGCATGATCGTCTGGCTGCTCCAAGAGCCCCTGTGGGGCATCAACATCCATTGGGGCTGGTATGTCGGTCTTGGCATCATCGGCGCTGTCATAGGGCAGTTCGGCGACCTGTTTGCCTCAACGTTTAAGCGCTGGGCGGGTATTAAGGATTTCGGTACGATATTTCCCAAGCACGGCGGCATCATGGATAGGCTCGACAGCGCTATGATGTTTGCACCGTGGGTGGTGGTTTCATTCAACCTGATAGGGGTGGCCTAACCGTTTATGAAGCGAGTTGCGGTATTCGGCTCAACCGGCTCTATAGGGAGGCAGACGCTCTCCGTTTGTGAAGCTCATCCCAATGAGTTTTCTGTCAGTACGCTTGTTTTTGCCTCAAATCATGAGGAGGGGGTTCGCCAGATAAGGCGGTTTGACCCCATCCATGTGGGTGTTTTCGATGAACGCGCCGCAGATATTGTGAGGGCGGAGCTGCCCGATGCCGAAATTGTTTCGGGAAATGAGGTCTGGAAATTGGCCGCACTTGACGATTCGGATATCGTTGTGGACGGCGTCAGCGGCTTTTATGGACTCCATCCTCTGCTGTGCGCACTCAAAGCGGGCAAGCCCGTTGCCCTTGCCAATAAGGAGAGTGTCGTCTGTGCAGGAAGGCTCGTTCGGGAGGCTCTTAAAAAGGGAGGGTGCATACTGCCGGTCGACAGCGAGCAGAGTGCGATATTCCAATGCCTGAGCTCCGGCAGACGACAGGAGGTAAGGACGCTCATACTCACTGCCTCCGGCGGAGCATTCCGCAGCTATCCGATCGAAAAGCTGGGCTCTGTAACGGCTGAAATGGCGCTCAATCATCCGACTTGGAGCATGGGCAGGAAGATAACCATAGACTCAGCGACCATGTTCAACAAGGGTCTCGAAATAATGGAAGCGGCATTCCTGTTTGATATGGATGCCGAGAACATAGAGGTGCTCATACACCCACAGTCGGTCGTCCATTCAATGGTCGAGTTCTGTGACGGCTCGGTCATCGCCCAGATGAGCCCGCCAGATATGCGTCTTGCGATACAGTACGCACTCACATATCCGAACAGAAAGCCGAGTCCCGTCAAGCGGCTTGACCTGTCTGAGTACTCGGATCTCGTGTTTGAAAGGCCGGACACTGCTCGCTTCCCTGCCATAGAGCTTGCGTATGAAGCAATGCGCCGATCAGATACTGCAAGACTTGCATATAACTCGGCAAACGAGGTGGCCGTTGCAAGATTTATCAACGGTGAGATAGCTTTTCTGAATATCTATGACTGCGTGCGGCACACAATAGAACGTATGCCCGATGCGTGCATTGACGACATGAGGATACTGTCCGAGCTTGATTCCCAGGCACGCCGCATAGCAATGGCTTATTGTCCATGATCGTCCATTAGTGGATTTTTCGCCGCCGCATAAAGGAGGTAACTATGTCAATACTCAATGTTTTAGTCTCGATACTTGCGCTTGCGCTCATGATATTCGTGCATGAGCTGGGGCACTATACCGCAGGGCGAATACTAAAGTTCAAGATACTTGATTTTTCCCTCGGCTTTGGCCCTGCGCTGATAAAATTCAAAAAGAAAGACACCACATATGCACTGCGTCTCATTCCCCTTGGCGGCGCTTGTCAGTTCTATGGAGAGGATGACGAGGCTGTAGATGGCATCGCTTTCAACGCACAAAAGGTATGGAAGCGCATAATAGTTGTGCTTGCAGGTCCCTTAATGAACGTGTTGTTTGCATACCTGCTTGCCGTTGTTATGATGTTCTCCTATGGCGTAGAAAAGGCTTATACCTATGATAACGGCGTTGAAGCAGTAACGATAGTAGACTTTGCTGCGGAGGATAGTCCTGCGGAGAATTCCGGTATCGAAAAGGGCGATTGGCTGCTTGCGATAGACGGACAGAGCATACCCGCAGAGGGCCGCGATTATGAAGGGCAGCTTGATATCTGCTCAGAACTGATCGCAGATGCTCCTGCGGAGGGCGTTTCCGTCACAGTCCTGCGTAACGGTGAAGAGCACGAGATATTTGTCAGCAACATCTACAATGAGGAAATGGATGCAAACTTCTTCGGTATATCCATGGGGTATGAAACCTATTTCGAGCCGTATGGCTTTTTTGAGTCATTTGGAGAGGCTGGAAAGCTGCTGTTTAATGTGCTGAAGCTCACATTCGAGGGCATAGGCAACATGTTCAGCTCAGGCATACATCAGGGTGATGTCACGGGCGTTGTGGGCACGGTCGCAATAATGAGCAACATGGCGTCCATAGATTTCTACTATCTGCTGTATGTGGTAGTGCTTATTTCACTGAACCTCGGCGTGTTCAATCTTCTTCCCATCCCTGCCCTTGACGGCGGCAGGCTCGTGTTCATGCTGATAGAGCTGATAGCAGGTAAGCCGGTCAACCGCAAGGTGGAGGCGACTATACATGCTGTAGGTTTGATACTGCTGTTTGGGCTGATGATAGTAATAACTGTGTTTGATGTGATCGGAATAAGAAATGGACTGTTCGGATAAATGATGAATAAGCAGACAAAAAGCCTGTATGTTGGCGGCGTCGCCATGGGTGGCGGCGCTCCCGTGACCATCCAGTCGATGACCAATACCGATACACGCAACGCCGAGGCCACCATTGCTCAAATACTGGAGCTGGAGACGGCAGGGTGTGAGATAGTGCGTGCATCCGTGTTTGATGAGCGCTGTGTCGAAGTAATCCCCGAGATAAAAAAGCGCATCCACATACCGCTCGTTGCAGACATACATTTTGACCACAGGCTTGCCATAGGCGCAATGAAGAATGGCGTCGATAAGGTGAGGATCAACCCAGGCAATATCGGTTCCGATGCAAAGGTCAGGGAGCTCGCCGCCGTTGCTAAGGATCTCGGCATACCTGTGCGCATCGGTGTAAACGGTGGCTCGTTGGAGCAGGACTTGCTTGTTAAGCATGGAGTGACCGCAAAAGCCATGGTCGAGAGCGCTCTGCGCCACGCAGAACTGCTTGAAAGGTTTGCTTTCAGCGACATAGTGCTTTCGCTTAAAGCATCCACCGTCAAGACGACGATAGAGGCATACCGGCTCGCAAGGCAGACGACGGCCTATCCCCTGCACGTCGGCGTTACGGAGGCAGGCTCAGGCGAGGATGCCATAATAAAATCGGCGATAGGCATAGGCGCACTACTTATTGACGGCATAGGAGACACCATAAGGGTCTCGATAACGGGCGATCCCGTGCAGGAGGTCAGGGCCGCACAAAACATACTTGCGGCCGCAGGGGTGCGTAGCAAGGGTATAGAGGTGGTAAGCTGTCCCACCTGCGGAAGGACAAGGGTGGATCTGTCATCCATAGTTGAACGTGTAAAGAGCGCCTTGCCGGCGACGGACAGGCATATGCGCATCGCCGTAATGGGCTGTGCGGTGAACGGCCCTGGAGAGGCTCGTGAAGCAGATATGGGCATAGCCTTCGGAACGGTCAATGCGGTCGTTTTCAAAAACGGCTCTATATGTTATTCCGGCGCATTGCCCGGCATTATAGACAGATTTATTGCGGACGTGATAGCGGAGGCAGAAAATGACGGATATGGATCGGATAAGGTACGGCCGTGAACTGATAGAGAATGAGTCATGCATAATTGAACGCATAGTAAGATATAGCGCATCCAATACCTGTAAAATCGACATGACTGCGGATATGCCTCTTACTCCAAGGGATAATGACTGTATAAGCGCCTATGTATGCAGCGAGCTTGGCGTGCGGGCAGTTGATTTGCATTTCAGGTATAGTGACGCTCCGTATAGGATGTTTGACGCCGATATCGATGCAGGCATTGATCTGCTCAAGAGAACATGGGGACAGATCGCTCCGGAGATTGCGCCGATTATTCAGCTTTCCGTGTTCAAATATCGTGGGCTCTTCGGCAACGAGAGCCGCTACGATATGCTTCTGCCACTCGTATTTATGCGTGTCATCACTCAACAATATATAGCAGAGCTGCGTGCAGCTGCGGAGAAGCTCTGGGGGTGGAGCGTTCGCATAACCGTGGCTGAAAATACAGACGCTCCCACGGGTGTAATGAGCTCGCGCGATGTCATGCGTGACAGCGGACGTGCTCCCGAGCGTGTGCGCAGCGCAAAACCGGTTGAGAAGAACAAGCCGAGGAGTGCGTCTCCTTCCATTAGCGCAAAAGATGTGGTATTCGGCAGGGAGATAAGGCGTCCGAATATAACCAAAATGTCTGATATCGACGACCGAACGGGCAATGTCACCGTTCTGGGAATGATCATCGATATTGAGGCGACGGATACCCGAGACAAGACGCACACTATAATAAGGCTCACCGTCTCAGACAAAACGAACACGATTACGATAAAGCTGTTTCCAGACCAAAATATTGCCCCTCGCACAATAAAAAGCCTCAATGATATCAAGGCCGCAGGGGACATGGCCATCGTAAGGGGCAATTATCGCTATGACAACTATTTGCGGGATTATGTGCTCTTTGCAAACGACATAAACCGCAAAGATGCACCAAAGCGTACTGATGACTCACACGAAGGCAAGAGGGTCGAGCTCCATCTTCACACGCAGATGTCAGCTATGGACGGACTCACAAGGGTATCAGAAGTCGTTGCCACGGCGGCACGCTGGGGCCACAGGGCTATTGCCATAACGGATCATGGCGTCGTGCATGCTCTTCCCGAAGCCATGAAGGCTGCGAAGGCAAACAAGATAAAGGTTATATTCGGCTGCGAGGGCTATCTGCTTGATGATTCTGAGCTGCGGCCAATGCCAGACAGGTATATTGCGGTTGCTGCAACGTTTTCGGGCAGCGGCGCCAAATGCGCCGTGTTTGAAATCGGCGCCGTTGCACTGGACTCGAACGGCAATGAAACAGCTCGATTCCATACTTTCGCTGCACCGTCGGCAGCAATTCCAAAGCGCATTTCGGAACTGTGCCGCATAACGAATGACATTATTGCGGACGCGCCCAATCCTGCGGAAGCGATAAATGCGTTCATTCGGTTTGCTGATGGGGCAGCATTGGTTGCGTACGATGCGGAAACGGTATCCGCACTGCGCTCATTAAATGACAGCCGGATACCCAGTAGGTATGTGGACGTAGGACTGCTGAACAAGGACATGAGCCTTGCAATAGAGAACTACAGCATGATGGAGGGAGCAGTCGCCCACTATGACCTTGAAGGGTCGGTGCTGCCTGCCGCCGAAGCGGCGGATAAACTGGCGGAACGATTTAAGGATCTGCTGAGAAGGCTGGCTGTAGGGGGAATAAGCCAACTGCCCTTCTGGGACTGTACCAACACGGACGACGCCAAACTTCCGCTCTATCATATAACGCTGCTTGCAGCAAATAAGGCAGGACTTAAGAATCTCTATAAGCTCGTATCATATGCACACCTGGAGTTTTATCGCAAGCGCCCGAGGATACCGAGGAGCTTGCTTAACCTGCATAGAGAGGGGCTTATTGTAGGCTCTGCATGTGAGCGTGGCGAGGTGTTCAGATCCATTATTCATAAGCTGCCGTTTGAGGAGCAGTTAAGGATAGCCAAGGGATACGACTACCTTGAGATACAACCGCTTGCCAACAATGCCTTTATGCTAAGAAACGGCATGGCAGCAGACGAGAACGAGCTTCGTGCGTTCAACCTCAGGGTGATGGAGCTTGGCGATGCTCTGGGCAAGCCCGTTGTGGCGACGGGAGACGTACATTTCCTTAATCCGGATGATGCGGTGTACAGGAGCATACTTATGCATGCGCACGGCTTTACCGACGCCGAACAGCAGGCGCCTCTGTACTTCCGCACCACCGACGATATGCTCAAGGAGTTCGCTTACTTGGGTCATGACAGGGCGGTCGAGGTGGTTGTCACAAACACAAACGCAATCGCAGACCAGTGCGAACAGCTTCATCCGTTTTTGGATGAAAAATCCACATATTCTCCTGAGCTGCCCGGCGCAACGGAGCAGCTTGAGGAGATGGCGCTGGGCGAAGCGCACAGACGCTATGGCGAAACGCTGCCCGAGATAGTCCAAAAAAGGCTTGACAAGGAGCTTAAATCCATAATCGGCAACGGCTATTCTTCACTGTACATGGTCGCACAAAAGCTCGTGTCAAAATCATTGAGCGACGGCTATCTGGTGGGTTCGCGAGGCTCCGTTGGATCGTCCTTCGTTGCGACGATGCTTGGTATAACGGAGGTAAACGCACTGCCGCCGCACTATCTGTGCCCTCAATGCCAATACTCGGAGTTCGTGCTCGATGCAAGATCCAGATGCGGCATAGACCTTCCGGATAAGGACTGTCCTAAATGCGGAGCAAGGCTAGGCAAGGAGGGGTATGACATACCGTTCGAGGTATTCCTCGGGTTTAAGGGTGATAAAACGCCGGATATCGACCTCAACTTCTCGGGCGAATATCAGCCTGTTGCACATCACTTTACGGAGGAGATGTTTGGCGAAGGACATGCATTTCGTGCTGGAACGATATCCGCTGTGCAGGATAAAACGGTCTACGGCTATGTCAAGCACTTTTGCGAGGACATGGAGATGCATGTTTCTGAGGCAGAGGTCAACCGCCTTGTTTCAGGCTGTCTGGGCGTCAAAAAGACAACGGGTCAGCATCCGGGAGGCATAATAATAGTGCCTGAGGACTATGAGATATTCGACTTTTGCCCCGTCCAGCATCCTGCGGATAAGATGGACAGCGGAAGCGTTACGACCCATTTTGACTTCCACGCACTGGACGACAGGCTGGTAAAGCTCGATATACTCGGCCATGATGATCCTACCGCCCTGCGCATGCTCCATGATATCACGGGTATCGATCCGAGAACTATTCCACTTGATGACCCTGAAACAATGGCCATATACAGGACAGATGAGACGCTTGGCGTCAAGCTTGAGCCGCTTGGCTGCGATGTCGGCTCACTGGGAATACCGGAGTTTGGCACAAACTTTGTAAGAGGCATGCTTCGGGACACACGCCCCACGACCATGGAGGAGCTTGTGCGTATAGCAGGGCTGTCGCATGGTACGGATGTTTGGACTAACAATGCACAGCTGCTGGTCGAGAACGGCACCGCTACTCTCATGGATGTCATATGCACGCGAGACGACATCATGAATTATCTCATATCCATGGGAGGCGAACCGTCGCTCTCGTTCAAGACCATGGAGAGCGTGCGCAAGGGCAGGGGACTCACAGAAGAGATGCAGAATGCCATGAAGGCCATTTCTGTGCCGCAGTGGTTTATTGACAGCTGCAAGAAGATCCAATACATGTTCCCAAGGGCACATGCGGCGGCATATGTGATGATGAGCTTCCGTGTTGCCTACTACAAGGTGCATCATCCCCTGGCATTCTATGCCGTCTACTTTACTGTCCGTGCAGATACGTTCGATATCGAGCTGTGTAGCGGCGGATTAAATGCCGTTATGGAAAACCTCGAAAGGCTCAAGCGCAAGGAACGGCTCGACCCGAAGGAAAAGGATGCAGTGGTGATACTAGAGGTGGTTGCGGAGATGAATATGCGTGGATTCGAGCTGCTGCCCGTCGATTTGTACAAATCAAAGGCAAAGACGTTTACGATTGAAGAGGGAAAGCTCAGACCCCCATTTACCTCAATAGCTGGATTGGGCGAGAGCGTAGCCGTTACCATTGAGAATGCCGCAGCTGGCGGTTCGTATATATCAAAAGAGGACTTTATAAACCGCACAAAGGCCAACTCCGCCGTCATGGAAAAACTCGAGAGGCTCGGCTGCTTTAAGGGAATGTCGGATACGAATCAGATAAGCATGTTCTAATAAAATAATCAGCCTCCGTCTGAATATAATTTACCATATCTGGCGGAGGTTTTTCATTATGAAAAGAAGATGGTTGTCAATATTTGTATGCATCGCATTTGCGCTTACAAATCCCATCACATGCCTGTCGGAGGGCATAGATGCGGATGTTTCGGGGGTCAAAACGGCGTTGCTCATGGATGCCGATTCCGGCAAGATCGTGTTGGAAAAGAGCTCTACCGAGCCGCATGAGTTCGCAGGGCTCGTCAGGCTTGCGCCGCTTTTGCTGGTCTGCACGGCGTTCGACGAGGGCAGGCTCATGGATGAAACCTCGGTCACGGTTTCGGGCAAGGCGGCGCAGATCAAGGGTCAGACTGCGTTCGTATCGGAAAACGAGGTCATTGCGGCCGGCGAACTCATAAAGGCTGCCGTGATATTGCTGGCAGGGGATGCTATCTACGCACTTATTCAAACGGCATATGGGTCGGACGCAAATGCGCTCGAAGCACTGTCTGCCATATGCCCCGTGCAGTATTCAGACATAATGGGACAGGGGATGTTGCTCACGGCAGTCCAGGTATCCGAACTTGCGCTGAGACTCGTACAGAGTCCGACATATCTAAAATACTCCTCTACATACATGGATACTGTAAGGCACGCCAACGCTCCAGAAACCGAGCTTGTGAATCCAAATCGCCTTGTCAGACACTATTCGGGCTGCTTCGGGCTTGCAACGGGTTCGGTAGGTTCCAATGAATATGCAGGGGCATTCATAGTAAACAGGGGAACTACAACACTGCTTGCGATAGTAGGAGGCGCAGCCACATCAGATGCAAGGTTTGCGACCGCAAGCGCAATGCTCGATACCGGCTTTGCAATGTACAGATCGGCAGAGATAAGTAAGGCCGGCGAGGTCATGGGTTTTGTTGCCGTCAACGGAGGCGTGCAGCTCAACGTGATGGCTGTGACCGCTTCACGGGCTTCAGCACTTCTGCCCGTGACCGACACACGGCTTGAAAGCGAGATCAAGCTTATGGAGGAGATCGAAGCCCCGGTTATGGAGGGGCAGGAGCTTGGTGTGCTCCTGCTTAAAAACTCCAAGGGCGAAGTATTGGGTGAGATAAGCATAGTTGCCGCATACGAGGTAGAACGGGCGGTATTCGACGATTATTTCTATCGCATACTCGAACAATGGCTGATACCGTATCAGAGAAAGTGACACATTGGATATTTAACATAGATTTCAAAGAAACACTTCCATTTTCGAACTGCCTGTGATATAATCTGTTGGTTGTAAATGCGAGGTGTTACCATGGCAGGCAGTATGACAGGCTTTGGAAGGGCTTCGGTGCTCAAGGATGGAAGAGAGATATCGGTTGAGCTGAAGAGCGTAAACCACAGGTATCTGGATATTGGCTTCCGTATGCCAAAGCATATAGGCTTTTTGGAGGACGAGATACGGCGCACCCTTTCCACACGCCTTAGCAGAGGGCATGTGGATGTGTTCGTGATATATCGCAATATGCGCAACGATGCTCGCAGGGTGGAGTTGGATAAGGCTCTCCTATGCGCATACCTTGATGCCGCACGAGGCGCCTCTGCGGAGTTTGGGCTGACGGATGACATGACGCTGACCGCAGCGCTCCGTCTTCCGAATGTTACCGAGATAATCGAGGCGGATGAGGACAGGGGGGCGGTCACGGAGGTCATGACGATTGCGCTGAACGCCGCCTGTGATGAGCTCATAGCAATGCGCCGCGCGGAGGGCGACAGGCTTTGCTGTGATCTGCGGCAGCGGCTTGACGCCGTGATGAGCCTTTGTAACTGCATTGCTGAGCGTGCCCCGGGCGTGACGGAAGCGTATCGCACCAGGCTGAATGAACGGATTGCTTCCGTCTTGGCTGAGGTCGAGATCGATCGT
Source organism: uncultured Clostridia bacterium (assembly GCA_944336475.1). Classification (GTDB taxonomy): domain Bacteria; phylum Bacillota; class Clostridia; order Christensenellales; family CAG-138; genus CALVLD01. Next base: position 93,938 of record CALVLD010000001.1, on the reverse strand, counting down.
GCCCGTCTTGCAACGGAGATAGCCATATTTGCAGATAGGGCAAACATAGATGAGGAGCTGGTGAGGCTCTCCAGTCATGTAGCCGCCGCACATCAACTGCTCGCCTCCGATGACGCCGTTGGGCGCAAGCTCGACTTCATCGTGCAGGAAATGAACCGTGAGTTTAACACGATCGGCTCCAAGGCGAACGACAGCAGCATTACTGCACTTGTGATTGACGCGAAGGCAGAGATCGAAAAGATCAGAGAACAGGTTCAAAACCTTGAATAAACCTTTGGAGGGCATATGGGGAAGAGCGTTCTGGTCGTAATATCAGGACCTTCCGGGGTCGGAAAGGGCACTGTTGCCAGGGAGCTTCTTGCAAGGAGCAACGGAAATATGGTGTTTTCCGTATCTGCAACCACTCGCGCAATGCGCAATGGTGAGATCGACGGTGTTCACTACTTCTTCAAGACGGAGGAGGAGTTTGACGACATGGTCTCAAAGGGCGAGTTTTTAGAGTATATGCGTGTATTCGGGCGTAACTATTACGGAACTCCCCGTGGCTTTGTAGTTGATATGCTGAATTCAGGCAAAAGCGTTCTTCTTGACATCGATGTCAAGGGGGCTATGGAGGTCAAAAAGAACTATCCCGAAGCCATCACCATAATGCTCGTGCCACCGTCTTTGAAAACGCTTAAGAGTCGGCTCATAGGCCGCGGCACGGAATCGGCGGAGGCTATAGAGCGCCGTCTTGCCGAAGCAAAAACGGAGCTATCCTATGCGCCAAAGTACGACTTCATAGTCGTGAATGATGACCTTGAGGTCGCAATAGGCCAGTGCAGGCAGATCATAGACAGTGCGATGCTTGCCCCGGCACACTGCGATGAGTTTATTTCATCGCTCTTGAATGAGGAATTGTGAACAATAATCGGAGGTATACATATATGATGAATCATCCGCCCGTAAATGAGCTTGTAGAGAAGGCTGGCTGCCGCTATATGCTGGTGACCGCTGTCGCAAGGCGTGCACGCACCATAATGGCCACAAGGGACGATCTGGGGACTGAAAAGCCTGTTTCCATCGCAGTAGATGAGCTATATGACGATAGGCTGAACATCAAGTATCCCGAGGAGTATCACAGGACGTCCGAGCGTTGATGACGCCGTGCTTCTACGGGGGTGAATGGCTTGTTTGCAAGGCTCATCGTTGATATTGCAAATTCAAACGTTGATAGGCTGTTCACATACGCAGTACCCTATGGGCTGACTGTTTTGGTCGGGCATAGGGTGCTTGTTCCTTTTGGCAGAGGCAATCGTTCTACGGAGGGATTTGTTATTGAACTTTGCAACGAATGCGATGCTGATTTTGAGATCAAGAGCATTATAAAGACGTGCGAGCCGTATACCGTGCTGTTGGAGGAGCAGATAGAGCTTGCCAAGTGGCTTAAGCGTGCGTATCACTGCACCCTGTGCGATGCTCTGCGGCTCATGATACCTGCACAGATGCGTGGCCAAAGGATCAAGGAAAAGACTGTAAGAACGATCAAGCTCGCAGAAGGCATCGATGTCGAAAGGGCGAGAGGCTCTCTGCTCAAAAAGGACGGTACGCCTCGCTCGCCAAAGCAAAGCGAGATATTCGACCTGCTTGCAAGGTCGAATGCAGAGATGGCGGTGTCCGACGTATATGCCTTCATTCCCGACAGCGCATCTGCTGTAGCAGCGCTGATAAAAAAGGGCTATGTGACCAGCGATGATCGGGTCACATTCCGCAGCCCGTTCAGCGACAAGCTAATCCGCAGCGTTTCTCCCAAGCTCACGGCAGCGCAGCAGCTTGCAGTGGATTCCATAAACGACGCAGAGGCAGGCACCTGCTTTTTGCTTCACGGTGTGACTGGCAGCGGCAAGACGGAGGTGTACCTAAACGCCATACAGACTGTGTTAGACAACGGCGGTGGTGCTATTGCATTGGTGCCGGAGATAGCGCTTACACCCCAGACGACGGATCGTTTCCGCAGCAGGTTTGGCGACACAGTTGCCGTTATTCACTCGCACCTGAGTGCCGGCGAACGCTTCGATGAGTGGAGAAGGATACGCCTGGGGAAAGCAAGGGTGGTAGTGGGAGCAAGGAGTGCAGTGTTTGCCCCGGTTGAGAATCTCAAACTGATAATAATAGATGAGGAGCACGAGCCATCCTATCGATCGGAAGCCATGCCCAATTATTCGGCAGACGAGGTTGCGATACGCCGTGTCAAGCTCAACTCCGCAAAGCTCATGCTGGGCAGCGCAACGCCGCAGCTTATATCATATCTCCGTGCATCGAAGGGCATATATAAGCTGCTTAATCTGCCAGAGAGAGTCAACGACATACCCATGCCCACAGTCAGGATCGTCGATATGCGCTCCGAATTTATGAGCGGTAATAACGGCATCTTTTCAAGCCAGCTCAAAAAAGAGCTTATTGAATGTGTAAATGCAGGCAAACAGGCTATGCTGTTCATAAACCGCCGAGGGTATTCCTACCATGGGGAGTGTAGGGCTTGCGGCTATGTATTCAAGTGTCCCGAATGCGATGTTGCCATGACATACCATCGCTTTGATGAGCGCCTGCGCTGTCACTACTGCGGCTATTCGGTCAAAGCTCCGCATAGCTGTCCTGCGTGCGGTTCCGGCTTTATAAAGTTTACCGGCATAGGCACGCAGCAGGTGGAAGAGCAGCTAAAGGTACTCATGCCGCAGGTGCGGTGTTTGCGGATGGATACGGACACGACAGGCGGAAAAACATCCCACAAGGGCATACTCGACTGCTTCTTAAACGGAGGTGCGGATGTTCTTATCGGTACTCAAATGATAGCAAAGGGGCTTGACATACCAGGCGTGCGCCTGGTCGGGGTGGTCAATGCGGATTCCTCGCTGTTCCATTCCGACTATCACAGCGGAGAGAGGACATTTCAACTGTTAACGCAGGTGGCAGGCAGAGCAGGGCGCACAGAGGACTCCGACGGCATGGGCGGAGTGGTGATCATACAGACGAATGCACCCTATCATAGGGCGATTCAGTACGCCTCAAAGCATGACTATGTGGGATTTTATGAGCTTGAGATACGAGATAGGCTGAGGACGCTGTTCCCCCCTTTCTCAGTGTTTGCCAGGGCACTCTTCGAGTGCGAGCGTGAGGATGCAGCTGCGAATGCAGCCGAGGAGTTCAGAGCGAGAGCGGAGGAGCTGCTGCTGTCAAGGCTGCGCCGCAAGAATGCTGAGCGTGAGCTGCTGTACATATCCTCAGGAGCCGCACCGATACGCAAAAGGGCGGGGCTGTATCGCTATGCCGTGCTCATCAAACTCGCAAGGACGCAGAACACGGCGGACGCAATCTCGGCGCTATGGGCGCTTTCTGATGCATTCCATGTCGACGGATTCCGAGGTGTGGAGATAAATCCCACCGATATGCTGTGAAAAAATGACGGTCGATGTACTTTGCTCGGGCCGTCATTTCTTGTGCCTGTTATACCGAAATTACTTGTCTGCGGTGTGAATCTCCATCTGGGGCAGAGGTATCTTGATGCCATTCTCCGCAAGCACTCGCTTGCTGCCCTCAAGAAGATCGTAATAAACATCCCAATAATCGTCGCTGCTGCACCAAACACGAATCTTATACTTTGCACAGCCGTTTCCGTATTCGTCGAAGCGAGCAAATATCTCTTGATCGGGCAATATCTTTGCAGTGTTCTTTGCCATGTCGTAGAGTATGGTAGAAACGGTGCTAACATCGGCATCACCGTCAACGGGCACGGCAACGTCGACACGGCGTGTGTCATAGCGAGAAACATTGATGAGATTGCTGTTTGAAAGGGCTGCATTGGGGAGTATCACATTGCGGTTGTCGGCGGTTCGCACAGAGGTATAGAACACGCCGATCTCCTCAACAGTGCCTTCGTACGAGCCGTTTATGATATAGTCGCCTACATGAAAATGCTTGAAAATGAGTATCATAAGCCCACCGGCAAGATTGCTGAGGCTGCCCTGCAGGGCAAGACCGATGGCAACGCCGCAGCTTGCTATGGCGGCAACAATGGAGGCCATAGGCACGCCGAGGATGCTGATCACCGTAATGATAACCACTATCATAAGAGCTATCCTGACAGCACTCTGAGCAAAGCCCTGGACATCCTTGCTGAGCTTGGAGAACCCCCTGCTCTTTGTAACGGAACGAACTAAAACCTTGCTTAACCAAAGCCCTACAGCAAGAACGAGCAGGGCTCCGAGGAGCTTTAAGCCGTAGCTTACGCAAAAATCGGCAATGGAATCGAGCAGACCGCTGAAAAAAGATCCGGACGCCAAATGGATCAACATATCATCACCTCCCAATTATTGCTCGGATTATATCATTGTCAAAATTCTCTTTCAATATTGCTTTTGAGATATACCGGATGTATAATTGCCTCATGAACAGTATCTACATAAGCGCCATCGGAGACGGCAGATACAATCTTGCCATCGACGAATATTTATTGGATCTCTGGCGTTCTTCAAACAGAAGCGGCATAATGCTGTATTTCTATGTAAACGCCAATGCTGTGATAATCGGCAGGAACCAAAATGCATGGAAGGAGTGCAATATTGCCGCCATGGATGCGGATGGCGTTCAGCTTGTGCGCCGGCATACGGGCGGAGGAGCCGTTTATCACGACAGGGGCAATCTCAACTTTTCGTTCATTGCGAATGAGCGTGAGTATGATGTGCAGCGTCAGACAAATGTAATAATCAATGCGGTGAGAAGATTTGGCGTTGAGGCGGAGGCCTCCGGCAGGAATGATATTCTTGCATCCGGAAGGAAATTCTCCGGCAATGCATTTGGTCTTTCGGGAACCGCACGCAGTCAGCATGGAACGGTACTCGTCAATACCGACATGACACGCCTGGACAATTACCTTAATGTTTCCGCAAAGAAGATGCGCTCAAAGGGCGTAGAGTCCGTTCGAGCAAGGGTCTGCAATCTCTCGGAGCTGTGTGCCGATGTGACCGTTGATGCCATTCGTGATGCGGTAATCGAATCGTTTGCCGCAGAATACGGCGATTGTGAAGGATTTGTGATCGATGATGGCGCCAAAGCGGTCATCGATGAGCTTTATAAAAAGCACAATTCATGGGAATGGCTGTTCGGCAGATCTCCCGAATTTGACTATCAGATTGATGAACGGCTGTCATTCGGCGAGATACAGCTGCTTTTCCGATTGAAGAACGGATGCGTGAAGGACTGTAAGGTATACACTGATTCGCTGAACACGGCAATAGCTTCCGAGATAGAGTCAAGGCTGAATGGCGTCTCGTTTGACGGCAAACTCCTTGCTCGGCAGCTTGAGGGCGGCGGCAGCGAGGCGGAGGAGCTTGCCGACTATCTGCGAACAAGGGAGCTTTGATGCTGATCCGACGAGAACAGCTTGATCTGCTTACTGATGCCAGGCATAGACTCAACAGCCTTGCGGAGCTTTCCTGTTGTGAAGAAAAAACCAAACGGTTTTTGATGGAGTTTATAGAGCGGCACACATCCATGGAGCTCCACGATATGGGTGCGTGGTTTTATGCCGTGCATCGGGAATGCGATGCGCGGCATACCGTTGCTGCGAGGGCAGACTTTGATGCTGTCCCCACGGAGGGCGGTGCGGAGCATCTGTGCGGACATGACGGGCACTCGGCGGCATTGCTTGCACTTGCCCTGATGCTTGAGGGAGCGAGCGTAGGCAAAGATGTTGTGCTGCTTTTCCAGCACGCCGAGGAGATAGGCGCAGGCGCAAGGGAGTGTTGTCGACTTTTTGAAATCGAAAGGATCGAAGAAATAATCGGCTGTCACAACATACCGCAAGAGGAATTGGGTACGGTTATGATTCGCAGAGGGACGTTTGCATGCGCCTCGTGCGGGCTTACATTGAAGCTATCTGGAAAACCTGCCCATGCCGCATATCCCGAGGACGGACTAAACCCGTCGTATGCGCTTGTTGATGTGGTCTCCAAACTTAAGGGGTGCGCAGGGGCAAACGGCGGTGAGCTCTTGGAATGTGGAATGATCACTATCGCAGGAATCCATTCCGGCGATAAGGCTTTTGGTATGTCCGCATCGGCAGCCGAGCTATGGCTGACGCTTCGTGCAGCTACCGACAACGCTTTGAAAAAACTTGTCTCCGGCGTTACCGAGATAACAGAGGCAATAGCAAAAAAACATAAACTCGATTTCAGCGTGGAAGTCTGTGATATGTTCCCGGCAACCGTAAACTGTGACCGCTGTGTTGAAAGGCTTATATCCGCTTGCGCAAATAACGGTATAAAAATTGAATACCCGGAAACTCCGTTCCGTTGGTCGGAGGATTTCGGCGAATACCTTTCCAATATCAACGGCGTGTTCTTCGGCATAGGCGCAGGCAAGGATGCTCCGCCGCTGCATACCGCAGGATATGAGTATCCCGATGCCCTTATAATGCCGACGGCTGAAGCGCTGTTTGCCTACATTACAACAGATTAGCACGAAAAAAGGACGGTCAAGCTGAGCCGTTCCTTTTTCGCGCAAAGAATTAGAGGGGACTTCACGACTTTATAGGGGTATTTGGAACGCTTTGACAATTCAATACTGAAAGGAGGGCGTTGTTGCAGTCAAAGCGCAGCTTGATGCCTACTCTGTGCGTTCGAGCAGTGTAACGGTGATGTAGAGGGTTTCGGTGCCTCTCATTATCGTCACGGTAACGGTGTCTCCGACATCATAGGTGCAGATCAGCGTACGAAGTTCGGAACCGCTTGAAACTGCAATGCCGTCGATGGCGGTTATAATATCGTTTGGCAGGATACCCGCTACATCGGCAGAGCCTCCTTCAAAAACCTCCACCACCTGGGGATAGGTGTCGGTGAAGAAGAAGCCAACGCCATAGGAAACATCCTGTGTCGAAACTCCGAGGAACGGTCTGCCCTTGACAAATCCATATGTAACAAGGTCGTTTACAACTGGCATTGCAATATCGATGGGGACGGCAAATCCGAGCCCCTCTATGGAGCTGCCCGAGCTTTTTGCATTGACTATGCCGATGAGCGCACCGTCGGCGGTGAAAAGACCTCCGCCGGAATTGCCGCTGTTAACTGCGGCGCTTGTTTGCAGCAGGGTCATGCCCTGACCCTCTACCGATATCTCTCGATCAAGACCGCTCACGATGCCGTCGGTAACCGTATTCGCAAGCACGCCGAGTGCGTTGCCTATGGCATAGACCTCGGTGCCCACGACAAGGGAGGAAGAGCTGCCGATTTCGGCAAACGGCAGATCCTTGGCGTCTATCTTGACCACCGCGATATCGGTAACACTGTCCGCACCGATGAGGGTCGCCTCGTACATTGTGCCGTCGTCAAGATATACGCTTATCACATCGCCGCCTTCAACAACATGATTGCAGGTAACGATATAGCCATCGGAAGTAACTATTACGCCGGAGCCGCTTCCGTAATCAACGGTATCCTGATTATGCTCGACCGCAACATCGATGCTCACCACTGCCGCCTTGCAGCGTGCAATCACATCGGTCACGGCGTTTGTGGAGGCCTGATTGTCGGTATATGCGAACATATCCGGTGTCGACTGAACAACGGCGGTTGGCTGCGATGTGACGAGCGGAGTTTCTGTAGGATCGGACACTGAAGCCTCATTTTCGGACAGATTGTTATATAGCAGCAGACCGATACCGAAAACTGCGGCAACCATGAAAAGCACCACGATGATGCAGGCGACTATTGCGCCGGTAGGCATTTTAATCTTTGATTTCTCCATTCAAAACACCCTTTCATATTTTCGAGCATTTGCGCCCGATACTGGTTTACGGGTATTATAACCCGAAAACATGGAAATAAAATGCTGAAACAATGTATATTTGATGTCAAATACAAAACAAATTGTGACAAATCAATCGCAGCGACCGAATTGTGTCAAACCTCGTAACAATGTTGACAACATGCTGCAGCCGGTTGAACATAGACCGAATATGGGATATAATAATGAAAAAGTTCTGCGGAGGTTCAAATATGGCAGGCAAACAGCTAATTCTGATCAGCGACGATCAGCCCATAATACATGAAACGCTCGGAGCATACCTGGAAAACGAGGGTTTTGACTACATATCGGCATACGATGGCGAGCAGGCCGTTGCAATGTTCAACAGCAGGAAACCCGATCTTGTGATACTCGACATAATGATGCCAAAGAAGAACGGCATGGATGTGTGCAGGGAGATCCGGTCGGCAAGTTACACGCCGATAATAATGCTTACGGCAAAGAGCGAGGAGATCGACCGTGTTCTCGGCCTCGAGCTCGGCGCTGATGATTACATAGTCAAACCCTTTAGTTCGAGGGAGGTCGTTGCAAGAGTCAAGGCGGTTCTGCGCCGCTTTAGCCAACAGCAGGAGGAGCCGGCACAGATAATTCGCTATGGCGACCTTGAGATAAACATAAACAACTATGATGTACGCATAGGCGGAGAGAGGATACCGCTCACCCCCAAGGAGGTCGAAATATTCCAACTGCTTGCCTCTCATCCCGGCAAGGTCTTTTCGAGAGAGAAGATACTCTCGCTCGTGTGGGGCTATGATTATTTCGGCGATACCCGTGCTGTTGATACCCAAATCAAACGAATTCGCCAAAAGCTTCCGCAGGACGCGCAGGAGTGGAGCATAAAGACGGTCTACGGAGTTGGGTATCGCTTTGAGGTCAACGATGACAAGGAATAATGAGACTGATGCCAAAAAAAGCTCCAAGGGGAGCATGGGCCTGCTTCCCTCGATGCTAATGATTATCATGACTGCGCTTATTACCTGCGTCATGTTGGCGTCGGTTCTCTATTCGGTTTTTGGTACAAAGGTATATGCCCATATAAAAGCTAATGAGATGCTACCACAGGCAAACTATGTTGCTGCCGCTGTTAAGATGGCGATGCTGAGCAACAGGAGCGAATTGCTGGATGTGGTTCTTCAAGCAGGAGGGTCAATAATTGTCGTACTCGATGACGAAAACGAGCTCTATGGATACGGTGAGCCCGAGAACGATATGTTTCAGCAGGAGCAGAATCCATATCCGCAGCATGGGATAAACCCCATCAGTGTGGATCTCATGGACGAAGATGAGCCCGAGATCAACCGAAGATATGTTGAGTACTGCCAGAATAACGCTGCGGAAGTAATTTGTTCGGACGAGCCGTATATCAGCTATTCGAGACGGATAGGCGTAGTCGTGGGCAGGAGAGTTTGGGATTTTACCGGCAACTCGGTTATAGGCACGGTGTTCCTCATTAAACCGGCAGGCGAGATAAGGGAGGCTACTCAGAGTGTGACGCTTGCGCTTCTGCTCTCGGTCGTGGTCGTGGCACTGCTCATGATTTTGCCGACATATTCGGTTACAAGATGGTTTGTATCTCCCGTTGAGAGGATGTCTGTCGCTGCATTAAAACTGGCGGACGGAAACTTTGATGAAAGGGTGCGGATCGAGGGCTCGTATGAGCTCAGAGAATTGGGCAATTCCTTCAATACTCTTGCAGATAAGCTTGAGGAAAATATCGGCAGTCTCATAGTCGAGAGAAACCGTCTCCGCGCCGTGCTTGATGGCCTTGGCGAGGGTATAGTTGCCGTTGACAATAGCAGCTCCATCACCCATTTCAACAGAGCCGCTATCTCTCTGCTCGGCGGCAGGGAGGGAGATCTGCTCGAAAACCTTCCGGACTACCAACAGGTGGACAGTGCCATGAAGGCTGCTCTTGACGGAAACGGCGGCGGCATAATCGAATTTAGCTGCGGCGGACGTAAGCTGCGAGTCAACTCAGCGGTAATATGCGAGGAGAACGGCTCCATTGCCGGCGCAGTCGCTCTTATATCCGACGTAACGGAGGCGGATCGTCTTGAGCAGACACGTCGTGACTATGTTGCAAATGTCAGCCATGAGCTTCGCACTCCGCTTGCATCCATACGCAGTATTGCGGATATGCTCAACGACGGTCTGGTCAAGTCCGATGCCGACAAACAGCGGTATTACGGCTACATACTTAAGGAGAGCATGAGGCTTTCAAACCTCATAAATGACCTGCTTGAGCTTTCACGCCTGCAAAGCGGAGGAGTTGCGCTGAAAGTAATGCCCATGGATTTGTTTGAGACCGTGGCAGATGTTGCGGATAGGATGAGCGACTGCGCAGAGGAGCGTGGCTTCCGCATACGCATATTGCCCCCGGAGGGTATGTATAGGGCTGTGAGCAACCCCGACAGGATAGATGAGGTGCTGGTGCTGCTCGTTGATAACGCAATAAAGCATGGCGATAACGGTACGGATATCGACATCGGTATAGAGCCCCGTGGGACGAAGTGGAATGTGTATGTGGAGAATTCCGCACATGTCGATGAGGCAGTCCTGGGGCATCTGTTTGAACGATTCTACAAAGCTGACACTGCCCACACGGGCGAGGGGACAGGGCTTGGTCTTGCCATAGCCGAGGAGGTTCTGCACCTGTTGGACGAGTCTATATGGGTGGAATGCAATGACGGAAGGATAAGATTCACGTTTACCGTGGAGCGCGAGAAGAACCAACTGGTCGTGCTGCGAAACGAGGGTGGCGGATGAGCGGATGTACCATGTGTCCGATTATGTGCGGAGCGGATCGACGTAGCGGCGACATCGGCGTCTGCGGTGTTTCCACCACATCCTATGTGGCTCGTGCGGCAAGACACTATTACGAAGAACCCCCTATATCGGGCACTTGCGGAAGCGGAGCGGTGTTCTTCGTGGGCTGTAATATGGCCTGCGTGTTCTGCCAGAATATCACTATAAGCCGCACCGTCGCGCCTAACAGTACTATCGCAGTGGATGAAGTCCGTCTTGCGGACATCATGCTCAGATTGCAGGAGCTCGGAGCTCACAACATCAACCTTGTTACGCCGACACCGCATGTTGGGGTGCTGATCGGCGCAATTACTATTGCAAGGCGAAGAGGTCTTTTTATACCGATAGTTTACAATACGAACGGTTATGAGTTGGTTGAGACCGTTAAGTTGCTTGACGGCCTGATAGACGTCTACCTTCCGGATTTCAAGTATGCTGCGCAACGGATGGGACAGCGCTGCAGCGGCAGACCCGACTACTGTGAGTACATAGTCCCTGCAATACACGAGATGATTCGGCAGGTGGATAACTCTTTGGTGTGCGATGAGCATGGCGTAGCGGTCAGGGGATTGGTGATTCGCCATCTTGTGCTTCCGGCTGCGGTCGATGAGACACGACGTGTGCTCGATGTTATAAAAGGTGAGTTTTCTACCGACACCTGCCTGTCCATAATGAGCCAGTATACACCCATCAATGGCATGGAAAAGCCGTTTGACAGACGGCTCACCAAGGCTGAATACAGCCGTGCGTTGGACTATGCCGTGGAGTTGGGCTTTACAAATGTGTTTACGCAGGGACTTACATCTGCGGACAGCACGTTCACACCGGAGTTTAACGGTTTTATCGAGTAATCAGGATATTTTCGCCACCAGAACCGTCATATCGTCATCATAGCCGCCTGCCATAGCGGATGCCAGTATTGCCTGAGCCGCATTATCAGCAGCGGTTCCACCGTGTATGCTGTCTGTAATCGTAGCGACAAGTCTGCTGCCGAGCGCATCGGATACTCCGTCCGTCATCATTATGAAAACGTCCCCGCGCTCCAACTTTATCTGTCTTGTTTGCGAGGCGGCAGCCTCAAGTATCCCGACGGGCAGCGCCTCGGCGTACAGGGTATGGACTTTTCTTCGGCGTAGCACATAGCTGGGCGGCGCGCCATGCTTTGCGAGCTTAACCGTGGCGGAGCAGGGGTCTATCAGCGCTGCATCAAGGGTCGCATACATATCCCCGTTGCTGCGCCTTACAAGCAGACGGTTGACAAACTCCGTTGCATTGTCCATGGTAAATCCGACCGAGAGCAGATCGGTCAGCAGCGCCAGGGCTTCCGAGCTTTCACGTCGGGCATCGGAACCGCTGCCCATTCCATCGCTCAATGCCAACAGTATTTGCCCGTCCAAGTCTCTTATTGTATGGCTGTCTCCGGTTTCGTTGCTACCAAGCTTTGCACAGTCGGCGCAGCCAACTGTCACACTGTAGTGGCCTGCTTGCTTTGTCTGCGGAGCCAACAGTCCTCTGAGTGTGTCCGATACGGACAACAAAAGCTGACCATCCTCGTGAGAATATACTCGAGCTAACTCTCTCAAAACCTCGGCGAGGGAGGAGATTCGGTACTCGAAACGCTCTGAACCGGCAACCGACCTATAACCTGACGCACAGTACAGCTCCTCCGGCACGGCGGAGAATATCAGACAGATGATAATGATCTCAACATAAGAAAAAACACATGCTCCATTTACAAATATCGTAAATAACAGGCACACGAGCGAAAAACCCGCAAGCGACGCCCATTTTGAAACACTGCGAACTGCAGCGGAAACAAGCGTGCTTGCAGCAAGCAAAGCGATAAACAGCATGTCCGCTCCCGTTGCCATGACCCTGCCGGCGGCTACCACCACTGCAACAGCCACCCCGGATGCTCCAAAGCGGTAAGCGGCAAACAGAGCGCAAAGACCGGCAAATACCATTGCAGGACTTTGACCGAGTAGTGAAAAGTTTCCCAAGGAAAGTGTTATGAGCCCCGCCGTCACCGCTAATGTGAGCAGCTCCGCATCGTTCATCGTCCTTCCACCAAGTGCGGAGCGCAGACCGAGCATCCCATGGCCAATTACTATCGCCGCTGCCACGGAGACTGCTGCGCTTGCCAGTGCGTCTGTAAACCCTGATAGCGAGAAACCTAAGAAAAAGGGCAGTATGATAACCTCTGCACCTGCCAGAAGCAGTATTTTATAAAGGCGTGCGGGATTTATGTTTCGCTTTTTGAACAGATATGCTGATGCTGCGTAAGCGACGGATACCACGGCATACCCGTAATTTCGACTGAGCAGCGAGCCTATGGCAGAACCGATGCATGCAAAGTATGGATATATGCCGGCGTGCCATACCGCAGATGCGCACGCAGCGCCAAAAGGCGCAATACCGTCATATGGAGAGAACAGAGAGAGAACCAGCGCAGTGATAAACTGCGCAATGCCTGCAAATAACATGTCAGATACAAGGGCACGGTGGATCCTCCCTATGATATGTTTCTTTATTGCCAACATTACAGATTCCATACTTTTCCTCCTGCGGACTCTTACAATATGCTATATCGAAACGGTGTCCGGGAGTGTCGCTATGGCACGGAGCAGAATGACGAAATAGAGGCAAAATAAGAAAATGAGGCCGCAAAAGCAACCTCATCACTGCCAAGTCAGCCGTGCACCCACCCTTTGACAGGCACACCCCCGAGCGAAACTCAGACCGGTGACTCCCATCAGGCAAACCTGCGGCACACCGACATGTCCGCTTAATGCTGCTTCCGTCAAGACCTGACATGGTTCACGGTCGTCGATTGCACAGGACCCAACGATCAACGTTCCATAGCCTGAGCCGGCCTCGCAAGCGGCTGCCGAGGGGTGGGAATTAGACCCTGCTGCGGCGGATTGCAGGTACAGGGCACCGCCAACTCCCCGTTTAGCACGGCAATGCGTATTCTACAACATTTCTCAACACAATGCAAGCCCTAATATTAGATTCATACCTCACAAAAAATGCTAATACAATACCGTATGGCAAACAGGAATAAATCAAACCGCATAAGCAGAAGGTGGGCGTCGGCAGTTGGGCTGGTACTGATGCTTTGTTACCTGCTCGTAATGCCGTCCGTACTCTTCCCGAGGCTCGGCATTAACCAATACAAGGAATGGCTCAGCCCAAGTATAGAGCCGCACAGCGGCATACTGTCGGTTTGGCATATTGTCAGCTTTAAGCCGAGCACGGGCAGCCTTGGTGCATGGCTAAAATCTCGAGCCAAGGAGTATTCAAAAGATCTTGTAGGCATATACTTTGAGGTTGAAACATACACGGTGTCGGAAGCGGAGGAGCGCATGGCGTCGGGGCGAGAGCCGGATATACTTAGCTTTGCAAACGGTACACACAGTGCACAGGGGCTTCTGACGATAAACGGAGAGTATCAATACGACATCTCAAGCGGGACATACGGGGGCGCCTTGATAGCTGTGCCGTATTGCGCCTCGGGAAATCTCCTGCTGTATAAGAGCGGGCTTCATGGGTCAACAGAAGAAGAACTTTTACAGCGGGCTGGAACAGTTGAAGACTTTAAAAAGGGCAGAGCCGATGCCTGCATCGCCGATGCAAGAGCAACGGGGGATATGTATCGTGCATGGTTGGATGGCAGCGGTGAAGCATTTGAGGCAATGCCTATCAAGGGTGAGAACAGCCTTGTCCAATATCTGGCAATCACCACATCTGTGGAACCAGAACTAAATCGGTATGCGCAAGGCTTCATAGAGTACATTGGAAGCTCAAAGGTGCAATCAAAGCTGACTTCGCTGGGGCTTATACCCATGAACAAAAGCGCCGAATGTAAATATGAGACGGAATGGAATGCTGCGCTTGCGGACGCATTCGACATGGCGCTTATTCCAAACAGCTTTGACAGATATTACAGTGGATCGGCATCATAAATGCGGCAGGACCGAAGTCATGCCGCACAATGAGTGTCGTTAAGTCAGTTTTCCATCTGCTTTCCCATGAAATTTGCGGCGGTCTCGCAAACCTTTATGTCGGATGCGGATATGCTCGCATCTGCCTCCTTGGACAAGAGCATTACTGCTCCAATCGCATCACCAGAGGCAAGTATCGGTATTATAAGCTCCGCTGTATACTTATGAACATCATCATCCGAGGTAACGCAGACGATCTCATCACCGCTTGCTGCATTTGCACATACTCTTGTGCGTGACTGCATAAGCTGCTCAATGTCCGAGTGTATGGGACGATCCAATAGCTCCTTTCGGCCTGCTCCGGACACCGCGACTATACTGTCCTTGTCGCATATGACGGCGATATGGCCGACGGCCTGATGTAAAGTCTCGGCATATTCCTTGGCAAAGTCGCCAAGCTCACCAATAGGCGAGTACTTCTTAAGTATAACGCCCCCCTCGCGGTCAACAAATATCTCGAGCGGATCGCCTTCGCGTATCCTGAGCGTTCTTCTGATCTCTTTCGGGATAACTACCCTGCCCAATTCGTCAATTCTTCTGACGATTCCGGTTGCCTTCATGAATTAACCTCCATTTGAACTAAATCACAGGCATAGTATCTGCACTGACGAAACTAATATTCGTCCGTGCTAACTTTGGAATTAAATGGATTTTGCACGGGTCATTGCCAAAGCCCGAGGTATGGTTTATAATTACGGAAATTAAAACCATAGGTAGAGCGGTGTGCCCAGCCTGTCTGCATGAGCCATGCTTGTAAAGCATGCGGTTCCTGATATGTGCGACACATACGGTTCTTGGTTTATGGGCTGTGGAGGAAACAGTTGGATACCGAATTGCTTGAACGAATACTTCACGATGTCGAGAAGCCTGCACGCTACATAGGCGGCGAGGTCAACATGCGCATAAAAGCTGTCGAAAACGGAAAATTGCTTCGCTTTGCGCTGTGCTTCCCTGATGTATATGAGATAGGCATGAGCCACCTCGGTTCGAGGATCATCTATAACGTGCTCAATGAGCGAGAAGACACCTATTGCGAACGGTCATTTACGCCTTGGCCGGATATGGAGAAGGCCATGCGTGAAAACGGCATACCGCTCTACTCACTTGAAACAAAGACACCGCTCGGTGCATTCGATGTGGTGGGCTTTGCACTGCTGTATGAGATGGGCTATTCAAACGTATTGACTATGCTTGAGCTTGCAGGCCTACCGCTTTTTAGCGCACAGCGTGATGAAACGATGCCGCTTGTTATGGCCGGCGGCCCGTGTGTCTGTAACGCCGAGCCGGTTGCAGACATATTCGACTTCTTTGTGTTCGGTGACGGCGAGGAGGTAATGAACGATGTGATGGATATCATTGCGGAGTGCAAAGCCGCCGGCAACGACAGGCACATGCTTCTTTTGCGCCTTGCGCAGGTCGCAGGCGTTTATGTTCCTGCCTTTTACCGCTCGGAGTATAAGGACGGCAGCTTCATAGGCCACACAAAGCTCGAGGAAGCCGCACCCGATACTGTTGAACGCAGGGTGGTACAGGACCTTGATTCAGCCGGGTATACCGGAGACCTCATAGTGCCGTATCTAAACATAGTGCACGACAGGATTGCCCTTGAGGTTTTCCGAGGTTGTACAAGGGGGTGCAGGTTCTGCCAGGCAGGATACATATACCGTCCCGTTCGGGAGCGCAAGCCGGAGACGATAATCGAGCAGGCGGACAGCTCGCTTGATTGTACTGGCTATGATGAAATATCCGTATTCTCACTATCTAGCGGCGATTATTCGCACATACACGAGCTCGTTCCGCAGATACTCGAAAGATACGAACATGACCGTGTAAGTGTATCGCTGCCCTCGCTCAGGATAGATTCATTCCTCAAAGACGATCTTGAGCACATACAAAGGATCAGAAAGACCGGTCTAACATTTGCGCCGGAGGCCGGTACTCAGAGGCTACGGGATGTTATCAACAAGGGTGTTTCTGAGGATGACCTGCTTCGTGCTGTGCGGGATGCCTTTGAGGCAGGCTGGCACGGCGTCAAGCTGTATTTTATGATTGGGCTCCCCACCGAGACCGATGAGGATGTTCTGGGTATTGCTGAGCTTGCGAGAAAGGTCTCGCAAGAGTTTTACTCCATGCCCAGGGAGCTGCGTGGCAAGGGCCTTCGCTGCACTGTGTCTGCTTCAACATTTGTCCCTAAGCCGTTCACTCCGTTCCAATGGGAGCCGCAAATATCCGTTGATGAGGTTCTACGCCGCCAAGCATTGTTAAGAAATGCGCTGAAGGGGATAAGAGGGGTGGAGTTCTCATGCCACTTTTCAGAAACGAGCCGCCTTGAGGCCGCCTTTGCAAGGGGCGACAGGCGTCTTTGTAAAGTGCTTGTTTCTGCTCACAGGCATGGTGCAAGGTTTGACTCATGGGATGAGCATTTCAACAAGCCGGCATGGGAGGAGGCTTTTGCTGAAAACGGACTTACTGTGGAGGGATTTGCCAATCGCAGCATCGGACAGGACGAGGCGCTTCCATGGAGCGTAATGGATCCCATCGTCAGTCACGAATTCCTTGCTGAGGAGCGCAAAAAAGCGTATAGCGGCCAAATTACCCGTGATTGCCGCAAGGGATGCAATGGATGTTTTGGGACACGTGCGGCTGAGTTTTGCAGTTTTGAGGGGGCGGAAAGGACATGAGGCTGATACTGGCGTTTACAAAAGAACAGAACATGCGGTTTGTTTCGCATCTGGATATGCAGAGACTGTTTCAAAGAGCTATGCGCCGCGCGCACCTTCCGCTTGCATACTCACAGGGGTTTAACCCTCACCCGCTGCTGTCGTTTGCTGCGGCGTTGGCGCTTGGCACCGCAAGCGATTGCGAATATCTTGACGTCATGCTGACCGAGGCGGTTGAGCCTGATGAAGCAATGCAAGCGTTGAACAAGACTCTGCCGCAGGGCGTTCATGTGATAAAGGCCGTTGACGCAGGCGATGCAAAGCTGAGCCTTACATCCCTAATGCGTTCCGCCGCTTATGAGGTTACAATATGCTTTGATGCTGAGATCGGCGCTGATAAGCTCTGCAATACCATGGACGAACTTTTGACCGGCGAAATAGTTGTATTAAAGAACACCAAGAGCGGTATTAAAAACGTTGATATTCGGCCTATGGTGATTTCTGCGCATATCGAGGCTACAGGCAAAAACACTGCTAAGCTAAGTCTTAAAGGTGCGCTTACGGCATCAGGCGGCTTGAATGTAGAGCTCTTCCTTTGCGCATATTTCGAAAAGCTCGGCATGAACGGGGTCTGCGAAGTGCGCCGCAGAAGTATCGAAATGGATCAAACGGTGATAAAGCTGTGAAGGAGCTTTCTGCTGATAAAATCGATAAGCAGATACTGGTGGATATAGATCCATATCGCACTCGTGTCGTTCTTGTGGAAGACGGTGTCCCCGTTGAGTTTAGAATGGAGCGACGATCGACTGAAAAGCTCAGGGGCAATATCTATAAGGGCGCGGTGCAGAATGTGCTCCCGGGAATGTCCGCGGCCTTTGTCGACATAGGCGAGGAAAAGAACGCATTTCTATATATCGCCGAGGCTGTTCCGATCGATCGGCTTTACGATACCGAACTGCCTAATAAGCCGGGAGCAGCTTCCGTGTCGGACATTGTTCGTGTTGGGCAGGATGTAATGGTGCAAATTACAAAGGAACCCATTGGAACAAAGGGTGCACGGGCAAGCACGCATATTACGATACCGGGATATGGTCTTGTTCTTATTCCGAATGTGGACTTCGTTGGCGTCAGCAAACGAATAACCGATGAACACGAACGAGCAAGACTAAAACAAATTATAAATAATCTTCGCCCAAAGGGCATGGGAGTTATCGCTCGAACCGCTGCGGATGGTTCAGATAGCGATGTGATCGAAGAAGAGCTTTTGGCGCTTATTGCAGAGTGGGAGAACATCAAACGCACATATAATTGCTCCAAGGCACCAAAGCTGCTGCATCGAGAGGAATCGCTCATCTCGGCTACCGTTAGGGATATGCTGAAACCCGATGTATGCAGGCTCGTCGTAAACGACAGGCAAAAGTATGAGCAGATAGTGGCCATAGCCGAGCGATATGAAACGGGTCTTTCCTCAAAAGTCTGTCTATATGACGATAAGCTCGACATGTTTGAACGCTTTGGTATTGAGAGCGCTATTGACGCTGCGCTTTCAAGACGGGTATGGCTTAAGAGCGGTGCATACATAGTGATAGATCAGACTGAGGCGCTCGTCAGCATAGATGTAAACACGGGAAAATTTGTGGGCAAAGCAGACTTCAGAAAGACAGTTGTCGAAACGAACAAGGAAGCCGCAATAGAGATAGCCAGGCAGCTGCGCCTCAGAGATATAGGTGGAATAATAGTAATAGATTTTATAGATATGGAGGACAAAACGTCTCGCAATGCGGTGCTTGATACGCTAAGAAACGCAGTCAAACGTGACAGAACAAAGACTGTGGTACTGGGCATGACGGGATTAGGGCTTGTTGAGGTAAACAGAACGAAGCGTCGTGAAAGTATCCAAATGCAGATGCATACCGTGTGCCCTTACTGCAACGGAAGTGGGTATGTTGAATCCGCTGAAACGGTCGCACTGCGTCTGCGCAGGGCGCTTGCGGCTCGTATTGCGGAGCACGACGATGCGGTAGGGTACACTGTGACGGCACATCCAGATGTGATACGGCTTATCGAGCAGCACGGGGGAGAGGTTGCGCATGAGCTCGGTGGCAGGACAGTAAGGTGGGTGCGAAGCTCCGACATGCACATATCAGAGTTTTTGGTCAAAAATATATAGTAAAAACACCAAAAATTTCGCTTGTCCACCCTTGACAGGGCAGACTGCTGCGGTTAAAATACAGCTTGTGCTTTGTTTAAGGTGGAGTATTGCGGTCACTAGCCCCGAACGTGATGCCACAGCCTTCAACAGAAGAACTGAACAATACTACCGTTTGGGAGGACATGGCATGAAAAGCTATATGGCAAAAGCAGAAACCATGGAGCGCAAGTGGTATATCGTTGATGCAGAGGGCATGGTGCTCGGTCGTCTCGCATCCCAGGTAGCCGCAATTCTCCGTGGCAAGCATAAGCCGATATATACTCCGCACGTTGACTGCGGTGATCACGTTATCATCATCAATGCGGACAAGGTCGTTCTTACCGGCAAGAAGCTTGACGAGAAGATTTATTATCATCACTCCGGCTTTCCCGGTGGACTTAAAGAGGTTAAGTATCGTGACCTCATGGAGAAGAAGCCCGAGTTCGCCGTTTACGAAGCAATTCGCTGCATGATGCCCAAGGGGCCTCTTGGTAGGCATATGCTCACAAAGGTTCGCATCTACAGGGGTGCGGAGCATAAGCATGCCGTTCAGAAGCCCGAGGTTCTCGTGCTCAAATAATCGGGAGGAGGAGAAAGCATTATGGCAATCGCACAGTATCTTGGCACCGGAAGGCGCAAAAAGTCTGTTGCCCGTGTTCGCCTTGTACCCGGCACCGGCAACATCACGATCAACAAGAGGGACATTGACGATTACTTCGGCTATGAGACTCTCAAGATGATCGCCAGGGCTCCCCTTGAGCTCACCGACACCCTTGGTAAGTTTGACGTTCTCGTCAACGTTTACGGCGGCGGCTTTACCGGTCAGGCAGGTGCTATCCGTCACGGCGTTGCACGCGCACTGCTCAATGCTGATCCCGAGCTCCGTGGTGCTCTCAAGAAGGCCGGCTACCTCACTCGCGACCAGCGCATGAAGGAGCGCAAGAAGTACGGTCTCAAGGCAGCCCGTCGTGCTCCCCAGTTCAGCAAGCGTTGATTTCGTCCGCTTATTTGCTCTTCTGTATAATAGTTACCCCCTCATCCAACGGCGTTGCGTGCATCGGCAGACTTGCCGTTTTTAGGATTGGCTGATAAAATAGAAGTGAACCTTCGCGTATGGCGGCAAACTATAGGAGAGGAATGACAACTATGCCTAATAATGTGATAGAAATTTCCCATCTAAGCAAGCGATTCGGTGATATTCAAGCGGTTGACGACCTGAGCTTTCGAGTGAAGGAAGGAGAGCTGTTTGCCTTTCTCGGCATCAACGGGGCAGGAAAATCGACAACCATAAATATCATGTGTGGACAGCTCTCAAAAGACAAAGGGAGCGTAAATATCAGTGGTATGGATTTGGACAATTGCCCTGATGATATTAAACGTTGTTTGGGCGTAGTGTTCCAGAATTCCGTTCTTGACAAAGATCTAACCGTTCTGGATAATCTGCGGAGCAGGGCTGCGCTTTATGGTATTTACGGCACTGCATTCAGGAGGCGTCTGAGTGAGCTTGCGGAGCTTCTTGAGTTTGGTGATCTGCTTAAGCGTTCGGTTGGAAAGCTCTCCGGGGGACAGCGCAGACGGATCGACATAGCTCGGGCTCTCCTGCACGATCCGAAGGTATTGATACTCGATGAACCGACCACGGGTCTTGATCCGCAGACGAGAAGACTTCTTTGGGATGTCGTTGCCGAGCTTCGCAGAGGGGAGAATATGACGGTGTTTTTGACCACGCACTATATGGAAGAGGCTGCTGACGCCGACTTTGTGGTGATACTTGACGGCGGAAAGCTTGCAGCCGATGGCACTCCATTGGAACTGAAGAATCGTTACACGGGTGATTTTATCACACTGTACGGAGTGGATGAACGACGTGTGGAAGCGCTGGGAGTCCCCTATGAGGCACTTCGTGATGCGTATCGGGTGTCTGTTGCCAATACCGCAGAGGCAACCAAACTCATAGTAGAGAATCCGGAGCTTTTCTGCGATTATGAGATAGCTAAAGGGAAAATGGACGATGTTTTTCTTGCTGTTACAGGAAAAAAACTGACGGGGGCGACACGGGCATGAGAAGGCTGTGGGCATTGACAAGACGCAATATAAAGCTCTATTTTAAGGACAAGGGGATGTTTTTTACCTCACTTATTACCCCTGTGATACTGCTGGTTCTTTATATCACTTTTTTGAGCAATGTATATGAGGATATCTTCCTCGGCATGTTGAGTGGTGTGGGCATCACTGTGCCGGATAAGCTCGTGCAAGGTTGCGTGGGAGGGCAGCTTGTGTCATCAATACTGGCTGTCAGCAGTGTGACGGTTGCATTCTGCTCCAACCTGCTGATGGTGCAGGACAAGGTCACGGGCGCAAGAAGGGATCTGACCATGACGCCTGTCAATTCCACCGTGCTTGCATTGAGCTATTCTCTGGCTGCCTTTCTGTCTACAATAATTGTGTGTCTGATTGCCGCTGTGATTTGCATGATATATCTTGCTGCGGTGGGTTGGTATTTGACTGCTGCTGATGTATTGGCCCTGATACTGGACGTAATATTGCTGACCCTGTTCGGTACGGCGCTCTCATCGGTGGTCAATTTCCCGCTTTCCACCAGTGGACAGGGCTCTGCAGTGGGAACGATAATCAGCGCAGGCTATGGATTTCTTTGCGGCGCATACATGCCCATATCCAGCTTTTCAGATGGGCTGCGCAATGTTATCATGTTCCTGCCCGGCACATACGGCACATCGCTCCTTCGCAATCATGCCCTGAGCGGTGTGTTCGCGGAATTGGAATCATTAGGCATTTCGACAGAGGTAATGACGGGAATACGGGATAGCATCGACTGCAACCTCTACTTTTTTGACAACAATGTTTCGCAAGGCGTCATGTATTTGGTGCTTGTTGTGGCAATACTTCTCTGCGCAGGCATATATGCTCTTATGAATGCGGCTGCAGCACGGAAACGAATAAAATAAATTCGCTGCCCTAAATCGGTGAGAAGATCGATTTGCAGTTGGTGTGATCTTTACAAGTAATATCGGCATAGCCACAGCTTGCTATGCCGATCGCTCCTTTATTGGCAATTCACGTTCAGATGCGGTTTATGCAATCTATGAAAGTTTTGCCAGGCGACTTGTTGACAAATCAACAAGTCGTTGTTATAATGATGCCTGTTGTTAAATCAACAAGGAGGAACTATGGACGAAAGGTTCGGAACGTTTACGGTGCTGATCGCTTCTATCAGCCGAAGCATACGCAGAATCAAGACTCACGAGATGGCGAGCTTTGGCCTGAAGAGCCCGCATGTTTCCTGCCTGTACTACCTGTACAGAAACGGCGGATTGACCGCTACGGAGCTTTGCGATATCTGCGATGAGGATAAAGCAAGTATCTCACGGTCGATTAAATACCTGGAAGATCAAGGATACCTCATTTGCAAATCTTCAAGTCAAAAACGCTATCTTGCGCCGTTGGAGCTGACCGAGAAGGGTATGGAGATAGGCGAACAGATAGCAGAACGTATCGACCGCATACTCAACGCGGCCGGCGATGGCCTTAGCGACGAAGGACGTGCTGTGCTGTATGACGGACTTGAACTTGTCAACAGAAACCTTCAGTATATCTGTGAAGAATTTTAACAAGACTCGGAGGTGAAGCAATGAATCCGCTCAAGAAGGTCTATTGCAGGACATATCAAACCATATTCCACATGGCGATGCCGTTTTTGCCATACAGGGAACCAAAGCTGCTTAGAGGCATCGAGGAGATGATTCCCATAATAAAGGGCAGGAGCATAATGCTCGTCACCGATGCCGGCTTGCGCAAGACAGGAGTGACGCAGAACTTGGAGGAGCTGCTCAAAAGCAGGGAAATCAAGCATGTCGTATATGACGGCACCAGACCCAACCCAACTGTTAAAAACGTTGAGGAGGCAAGGGAGCTCTACCTGTCCACCGGCTGCAACTGTATCATTGCCTTTGGTGGGGGCTCGTCCATCCGGCATCAAAAAGGCCGATATTCCGCAGATGGCATACCATGCAGACAGAGAGGCAAATCCACTCTACTCTGTTCCAAAGCTCATGGACAGTAAGGAGCTTGAAATGTTTTACTACAAGGTTGCAGATAAGGAGTTAAACTGAAATGAAGTACATTATCGAGAAGCAGCGTAAATACTTTCGAAGCGGCGTAACACTGCCTATAGAGTTCAGGATAGAGATGCTCAAGCGGCTTTACAGATCCATACAGCGCCATGAGGAGGATATAGCGGAGGCGTTGACCGCCGATCTCGGTAAGAGTAATTTCGAAGGCTTTATGTGCGAGACCGGGCTTGTACTCTCGGAGATATCCTACATGACGAAGCATGTGCGGCGCTTCGCCCGGGAAAAAACGGTGCATACATCCCTGTCGCAATTTGCCTCAAGGAGCTATACTAAGCCCTCGCCCTATGGCAACACGCTTATAATGAGCCCATGGAACTACCCGTTCTTATTGACCATGGCTCCTTTGGTCGATGCCATTGCCGCAGGCAATACTGCTGTGGTGAAGCCGAGCGCATACTCGCCGCATACCTCCGAAGTGATAAAACGCATAATCGAGGAGTGTTTTGAACCGGAATACGTCGCAGTGGTCAGCGGCGGCAGGAAGGAGAACTCAGCCCTGTTGGAGCAGAAATTTGACTTCATATTCTTCACCGGAAGCCAGGAGGTCGGCAAGGAAGTGCTGCGCCGTGCAGCGGAGCATCTCACACCGACAGTACTTGAGCTTGGAGGAAAAAGCCCCTGCATCGTTGACAATACCGCAAAGCTCAAGTTGGCGGCAAAGCGCATAGTGTTCGGCAAGCTCCTAAACTGCGGCCAGACCTGTGTTGCACCGGATTACATACTCTGCCAGCGTGATGTCAAGGACGAGCTAATGAGGGAGCTCATCACACAGATGAAGGCACAGTACGGCAAGGATGCCTTTGAAAATCCTGACTATGGCAGGATAATCAACGACAAGCACTTTGACCGCATAAGTGCTCTGATAGATCCGAATAAGGTTGTCTACGGCGGCAGAGCGAGACGTCCGCAGATAGAGCCCACCATAATGGACAACGTTACGTGGGACGATGCAGTGATGCAGGAGGAGATATTTGGGCCGATACTGCCCATACTCACATTCGGCAGAATAGAGGATGTTGCAGAGCTTTTGTCGAATAAGCCCAAGCCCCTTGCATTGTATCTGTTTTCTGAAAACAAGCGCAATATCCGCATGATTACATCAAGGTGCTTATACGGCGGTGGCTGCATAAACGATACAATAATCCATCTTGCAACGAGCGAAATGAGCTTCGGCGGTGTTGGCGAGAGCGGCATGGGCGGCTACCATGGAAGAGACGGTTTTGAGACATTCTCTCACACCAAGAGCATAGTTGATAAAAAGACCTGGATAGATCTGCCTATACGCTATCAACCATACAAAAAGAAAAGCTATGGAGGGTTGATCCATATCTTTCTGAAATAAGCTAAAATCATTTGGAGTATTTTATGAGTGTAAAAATCATTGTAGATTCAACTGCAGACGTCAACCCAACCATAAGGGAGCGCTTCACGGTGGTTCCCCTCACAGTCCGCTTTGGAGACGAGGAATATCTGGACGGTGTGACAATAAGCTATGATGAGTTCTATAAAAAGCTCATCGAGACGGATGTTCTGCCAAAGACCAGTCAGGCTACGCCGGATGCCTTTGCGCAGAGGTATAAGGAGGTGGTTGGCGCAGGCGATACGGCGGTTGTGATAACCATATCCCAGAAGTTATCGGGAACCTACCAAAGTGCGAGCATGGCCGCCGCAGACTATGCGGGTAGCATTTACGTAGTGGATAGCAACAACGTGGCCACAGGAACGGGCATATTGGCAGAGCTTGCACTACAGCTTGCCGATAGCGGCATGGATGCGGAAAGCATCGCACAAAGGCTCACGGAGGAGCGTGAAAGGATATGTATAGTTGCCATGC
Organism: uncultured Clostridia bacterium; assembly: GCA_944336475.1. Taxonomy (GTDB): domain Bacteria; phylum Bacillota; class Clostridia; order Christensenellales; family CAG-138; genus CALVLD01. The sequence goes on along the minus strand of CALVLD010000001.1, from coordinate 68,454 downwards.
TCGATACCCTTGAGTATCTCAAGCGCGGAGGGCGGATATCTAAGGTGGCTGCATTTGCCGGCGGCGTGCTGTCCATCAAGCCTGTCATCAGCATCCGCGATGGTGAGATAGTTGTGCTCGGGAAGGCAAGAGGCTCCAAACAGGGCAACAATCTGCTCATAAAGGAGATTGAAAAGGCAGGCGGAGCGGATTACGACATGCCAATACTGATAGGTTATTCAGGCTTGGACGATACGCTCATGCGAAAGTATATCGAGGACAGCGCATTCCTCTGGGAGGGCAGGGTAGAGGAGCTACACACAACCCCCGTCGGCAGCGTCATAGGCACCCACGCAGGACCCGGCGGCGTTGTCGCTGCATTCTTCAAAAAAGTATAGGGGCTTACGCTTACATGGACAGCAAAAAAAGCATGCACAGGGGCGGCACGCATAAAACAGCATAAGATTGTTTTCGGGAAACGGCGTAGCTTCGGTTATGCCGTTTCACCGTTGTGAAGGTCATTCAGCAAGGACGCGGGGAGTATTCCCACAAGATCGTAGGAAATATCAATCTGCTGTTCCCTATATCCCTTTGACTTGTTCGGTGCGTAAACATACACCGCCTTTACCATGTCATTGAGTATAGCGGGCGTCAGCTCGTCTAAGTCAAGATACTTCCGTACCTTGCCGATAAACCTGTCAATGTTTTCTGCCTGTTCTTCCTGTTTTGTAATTTCTTCATTCAGCCGCAGCAGCTTTTCCCGCAGTTCTTCCTGCTCCTGTTCGTATACGCCCGCGAGCATTTGAAACCTGCTGTCAGAGAGTTTTCCACCCACGTTGTCCTCGTAAATACGCTTGAATAGCCGGTCAAGTTCTTCTATCCGCCGTTCCGCCTGCGTCAACTGCCGCCGCTTCGCCGCAAGTTCTCTTTTCGCTTCGGCTTTCTGCTTTGCACCCATAGCCTTGCGGAATTGTTCTTCATGATTAGCGACACAGGCAATCGTCATTCTCATGTGGGCGAGTACGCCTTGTTCCAAAACCACAGCGCGGATAAAATGTGTTGGGCAGACTTCTTTCCCTTTGAGCCTCGAAGTAGAGCAAACAAAGTGGTCTTGTCTTGCTTCAAAGTTCTTGCTTGTACAGTAATACAACTTTTCTCCGCAGTCGGCGCAGCGTACAATGCCGGAAAACATATTTGTTTTCCCCGTTCTCGTTGGGCGGCGCTTGTTCTTGCGTAGTTCCTGTACCCGTTCCCATGTGTCAGCGTCAATGATCGCTTCATGGGTATTCTCGAACACAAGCCATTTTTCCTCTGGATTGTAGCAGGTTTTCTTGCTCTTGTAGGACTGCTTATAGGTCTTGAAGTTTACCGTATGCCCTTGATACTCTGGACGCTCCAAAATGCCTGAAACTGTTTTTTGATCCCAGCCATAGGGACTATCCGGCGGCGCGTTCCTTGTGGCTCTGCCTGTCTGCTGAAAATGAACAGTCGGCGTTATGACTTTATCCTCTTTCAGAATACGGGCGATCTGCGACGACCCGTAACCGTCCAGACAAAGGGCAAATATCCGCTTGACGACTTCGGCAGCTTCCTCGTCCACAATCCACCTCTTTTTGTTTTCTGGGTCTTTCCTGTAGCCATAGGGCGGGTTGGTGCAGAGATGTTCGCCCGCTTCGCCTTTGGACTTCATCACCGCGCGGATTTTCTTGCTTGTGTCTTTCGCGTACCACTCGTTGATGATATTGAGAAACGGGGTGAAGTCGCTGTCCTGCTGATTTGCGCTGTCAATGCCGTTGTTGATAGCGATAAACCGCACGCCCTTTTCCACAAACAGGACTTCGGTGTAAAAGCCCACTTTCAGATAGTCGCGCCCAAGCCGCGACATATCCTTGACGATCAAGGTGGATACTTCTCCGTTTTCGATTTTCTCAATCAATTCAAGCCAGGAGGGGCGCTCAAAACTTGTACCACTGTATCCGTCGTCAACAAAAAACAAGGGGTTTTTGAAGCCGTTTTCCTTTGCGTATTTACTTAAAATCGCCTTTTGATTTACAATGCTGTTGCTGTCGCCCGTCAATTCATCGTCGCGGGATAAGCGGAAATAAAGAGCGGTAATTTTGCTGTCAGACTGCCGTAACATACTTTCTGCTCCTTTCATCGGCGGGCAGTCTGCCATTACAGGATTGCTTGTATCCATTTTAACGCTCCTTGTTTTTTTCATCAATAGGCGGTGCTGCCATAAGCCGCAAAACTTTATGGGGCAGACTTCGGTTTCCGTCGTAGCTGCCCGTAAAACGATAGAGCGTTCTGCCGGATTGTATGGTAATTTCGTGTGTCGGCAATTCCTGATATAGAGGATTTTTTACAACGATTTGACCGTCTTTGATTTTTCGTTTCCTTTCCATTCATTTCCCGCCCTTTCTTGTTTTGAGCAGGGAGCAAGCACAGCAAACGAGTACCCATTTGCCCTTTTTGCCTGTTGGGAAAATCCCAAACCCTTTGCTTCCTCTCAATCAATATCCCGTTCGAAAGGCTGCTTTTGTTGCGTGGTCCTTTGATTTTGGACGCAAAAAAGATCGCAGCGCATAATGGCTGCAATCCTGTATTCCCGTATGAATGAGGTTAGCCCTCTGCTTTTTCGACTTCCGTTATCTCCCTTGCCGTTGCGGTTATAATGCGTATGCCTTTATCGCTCATACCGTCCAGCAGCGCGTCAAGTTGCCGCCCGGTTGATTTCTCCGCGTTGCTGTTCGGAAAGAAAAATTGGTCTACCGAAATATGATAACGGGTTACAAGGTCATAGAACACCTGTAAACTCGGCTGTTGTCCCTTGTTCTCGATATTCGCAAGGTAGCGCGGGGAAATATACAACTCGTCGCTTACCTTTTTTCGGCTCTCGCCGTATTCATTTCTCGCGGCTTTTATAGCTGCCCCGAAAGCCTTAAAATCGTACAATGGCACGGGTCTTTTTGCTATTTTCATTCACCCTATTACATTTTACAGTTCACCTTTCTTTTTGGATATGTCTACACAATTCATAGTATTAGCTTAAATACTTCCGATTACTAACACCATTGACACAGTCGCATTTTTGTGATAAAATAAATAGAGTTATCAATAAACATATTTATTTTATGGAGGTATTTCAATGCCAGCAAAGAAACAGGTTCCCAAAGAAGCAATATTAGTAGCGTCTCTTTCCCTATTACGAAATGGGGGAATAGAAGCGTTGACAATTAAAGAAGTAGCGAAGAAATTAGGTTGTTCCACGCAGCCTGTTTATCTTTCGTTTGAGGGAATGGAAGAATTACGTTTGGAAACGACCAAAGAGGCGCAAAGATTTTTTATTAGTTATCTGAAAGCCAACAAAGAAAATCCTGTCAATTTATATGGGCTTCGATATATTCAATTTGCAAAAGAAGAGAGTAATCTATTTAAGTTTCTGTTCATGCGTCAAAACGCTTTTTCAGAACTTCGGGAGACACTTGCTCCTATTATGGACAGCTCCATTTCTCAGATTATGGAACAATATCATATTGAGCAGGAAGAAGCGCACCAGTTTCACGACCAATTATGGGTACATACCCACGGTATAGCGACGATGATTGCTACTGATTTCTGCGACTGGAATATGGACAAGGTTCAAAAAATGCTTGCAGAATGTGAGCAATACCTTAGTCGGAAGTATGGTGAGAAAAATGTATAGTAATAAAGACTTGCGGAACTTGATTTTTCCGCTTTTTGTTGAGCAATTCCTTTTAATGCTGGTAGGGATTGCCGATACTTTTGTTGTCAGCTTTTCCAGTGAAGCAGATGTATCCGGCGTGTCGCTGGTTAACTCTTTTAACACGGTTCTGATTTTCCTGTTTACCGCTCTTTGTTCTGGCGGGGCGGTTATTATCAGTCAATACATCGGGAGCAGAAATAACAAAAAAGCAGAAGAAGCAGCAAGCCAGCTTTTAATGATTTCCGTTTTGATTTCTGCTGTCCTGTCCATCGTAATTTTGCTTTTCGATAGTCAACTGCTTTCCCTGCTGTTCGGGAAAGTAGAACCCGATGTCATGCGGGCAAGCAAAACATACCTGGTTATAACTACATGGTCGCTTCCGGCACTTGCTGTGTATAACGCAGGAGCTGCCTTATGCCGGAGCATTGGGAAAGCCAAAGCCACCATGTATATTTCAACGGTTGCAAATATCGTAAATATCATCGGGAATTGTGTAGGTGTGTTCGTGTTGGATTTGGGCGCTGCCGGTGTCGCATACCCGTCATTGATTTCCCGTATCCTTTCCGCAGTTGCAGTAACCGTTTACTGCTTCCGAGAAAAAAACGGAACGCGGTATCAAGTGCGTGGTATTTTTACATGGGACAATAGCCTGCTCAAAAAAATTATGGGGATAGCCCTGCCCAATGGGATAGAAAACGGCGTACATCAGTTAGTAAAAGTTGCTCTATCCAGCATGGTCGCATTATTTGGTACATATCAAATCGCAGCAAACGGTGTGGCACAGAGCATTTGGTCGTTGGCATCCATTATGGGGCTTGCGATGGCTCCCGCTTATACAACGGTAATCGGACAGTGTATGGGAGCAAGAGATATTGACAGCGCCAATTTCTATTTCAAAAAGCTGAACAAAATCACCTTGATACTTTCTATCCTCTGGAACGCTTTTGTATTTGCCATTACGCCGCTTATTGTCCAGCACTCCGCTATTTCCGCAGAAGCAAAATCGCTGGTAATATGGCTTGTTCTCATCAATAATTTTTTCAACGGATTAGCTTACCCATTTGCTGGTTCTTTGGGGAATGGGCTTCGAGCAACGGGAGATGTGAAGTTTACTATGTTGGTTTCCATTTTCCTTACAATTGCAGCACGCTTATTCTTCTCCGTCCTCTTTGGTTTGTGGTTGAATTGGGGCGTGATTGGTATTGCAATCGGCATGAGTATCGACCTTGTATTTCGAGGGGCAATCTTTATTTGGCGTTACAAGTCGCAGAAGTGGACGAAATTTCAGCTTATATAAGCTGAATTATGGAGGGTCAATGGTGATAGTCTATGGTTATTGAACAATGGTTGTTGTGTCCTATTTGTAAAAATAAGACACGAATAAAATTGCGGGAAGATACAGAACTGAAAAACTTCCCTCTCTACTGTCCGAAGTGTAGGCAGCAAACGCTAATCAATGTAAAGCACATGAGAATATCCGTTATCCAAGAGCCGGACGCACAGACGCAGAGCCGATAACACGCAAGATAAAATGCGGTTATCGGCTCTGTTATTTTGTTTGGAGGTATCAATATGTTGATTGCAATTTCTCATTATCTACAATCAAAAAAAGCCCTTGCGCTTGTATGGGTTTGTGTGCCCATGAAGATGAACACACAAATCATATAGCTGTTTTTTTCAATTCATATCGTCAACGCCCATGCGGTTTGATACTGCGTGGGCGTATGCTGTTTTGCCCCTGTTTGGGAAGAAAGGGGGTGAGAAAAATGATGAATAATGAGCAATACAGGGAACATATCGAGCGTACTTTCAACGCCTTTTGCAAGATCGTCCTTTATCATGCGGCGCTGGGTGCTTACAAGAAGTTGCGGAAGAAACAGCAGTTTGAAGTATCCCTCGACTGTCTTCGGGAGTTTGATTTTGAGCCGGTTGCCACAGCAGACGAGTATTTTGTGAAATACGATGTGCCTACCGTCTTTACGGTTCGCGGAAAAACGGTCATCGTGGAAAGCGAGCAATTAGCAGCCGCGCTTTTGCGCTTGCCGGAAAAACGACGGGAAGTGCTGTTTTTGCGGTACTATCTCGGTTACAGCGACACAGAAATCAGTCAGATATACGGCATTAACAGAAGCACAGTTTTCCGCAGGCGGAAGATTGCCTTGCGCTTAATGCAAAAAGAAATGGAGGCGTTAGAGAGTGAAGAATAAGAAGCACAAATTGCTGCCTTATGAAACGATTGTAAAAGCAGCCGCCGGAGAGCCGGAAGCGGTAAATGTGGTCATTCAAAACTATATTGGCTACATCAAGTATCTGTCCTACTTTCAAGGGTATATCAACGACGATATTCAAGAGTATCTCAAAGCGTCCTTGATGGAGGCTCTGCCCAAGTTTCGCTTTGACAGATGACAAGTAGCAAAGCCAGAAAAAGCCGTCAAGGATAAACTTCGCGCTTGCGCGTCCTTGACGGCTTTTCCCGTCTTTGCTGTTGGGCAATCAAGAGGGCGCAAACGGATACACCGCTTGCGCCCTCAAATATGGTACTTTTTTTTCCTGCCAGCGTGGATAATTAGACGGGCGAAAAGCCTTGATTTATGCGGCTTGCAGAGGGCAGAAACAGGATAAGTAATATCATATCCCTCGAAAGCGGAAAAATGCCGTTCTATTGTTCCACGCAGCATAGAAAAGGCGGGCAAGAAGTTTTTGACTTCTTACCCGCTTTCTGTCGCAATCCGCATGGCAGCTACCCTGTTTCAGTCGGTTGTTGATACTGTTTTATGAGTAGCTACCTCACCACGCATGCTTTTTTACTGTTGGCTAGATTATTATCCTTCTATTAGCTTGACGCCGTTGCTGGTGCCGAGGCGTGAAGCTCCGGCTGCGATCATTGCATCGGCGTCGGCAGGGGTGCGGACACCGCCGGAGGCTTTTACCCCCACGCTGCTTCCAACTGTGCTGCGCATAAGAGCAACGTCTGCGACGGTTGCACCGCCAGTTGAAAATCCGGTGGATGTCTTAACATAGGCAGCGCCCGCACGCATAGCGCACCTGCAAGCCTCGATTTTTTCTTCATCGGTCAAAAGACATGTTTCAATGATTACCTTCACCGCTGCTGTTCCAGATGACCTAACAACCGCACGGATGTCATCCTCAACGACTGCCCAATCTCCTTCTTTGGCAGCGCCGATGTTGATGACCATATCTATTTCGGATGCGCCGTGTTTAACACAATACTCTGCTTCAAAAGCCTTTGCCGCAGTTGCCATCGCCCCCAGAGGAAAACCGACTACGCAGCATGTAAGCACACCGCTGCCCTCAAGCAGCTTTGAAACATGCTCAACATGGACTGAATTCACGCATACACTTTTGAAGTGGTAGCGGCGCGCCTCGTCGCAAATGCGAGCAACGGCATCACGCGTGGCATCTGCCTTCAGCAGTGTATGATCGATGTAGCGTCCAATATCATTCATATGCTTTCTCCTTTATGTATTATTTCAACAAAAACTCAGGCAGTTGCTTAAGCGGTGTTGTACGGTCGATCACACCGCCTCCAAGGCATTCGCCACCGTTATAGAGCACGACCCATTGACCACAGGTAACGGCGCGTTGGGGCTCGTCAAACTCAATGGTGCAGCCGCTGTTCTTGAGATGCACGGTAACGTTTACATCGGGCTGACGGTACCTTAATTTTGCGGAACAGCGAAACGTGTCCGCACTCGGCTTGTACGAAACAAAGCTGATATTATTACATTCCAACGACACGGAGAACAGTTCATCATGCTCGCCCTGCTGCACTATCAGCAGGTTATCCCGAACGTTCTTGCCGACAACGAACCAACTCTCGCCGCTTCCGAAATTTTGCCCACCGATGCCAAGCCCCCTGCGCTGACCTATCGTGTAATACATAAGACCGTCATGACGGCCTATGACCCTACCGGTCAAATCAACTATCATTCCGGGCTGTGCAGGCAGAAACTTCATTAAAAACTCCTTGAAGTTGCGCTCCCCTATGAAACAAACTCCGGTGGAGTCCTTCTTGTGGGCGGTGGCAAGCCCGGCGTCCTCAGCAAGACGACGTACATCAGTCTTGTCAAAATCACCCACGGGAAAGAGTATGCGTTCGAGCTGTTCTGCACGGAGCCCTGCAAGGAAGTATGTCTGATCCTTCGCTCTATCGACAGAGCGGAGAAGCCTCAGTCGGCTGCCCGACCTGTCAAGACGGGCATAATGACCGGTGGCAACATAGTCAGCTCCCATACCGATAGCAAAATCAAGGAATGCCTTAAACTTGATCTCCGTATTGCAGAGTATGTCCGGGTTGGGGGTACGCATCTTTTTGTACTCGTCAAGAAAGTATGCGAACACCCTGTCCATATATTCCTTTGTAAAATTTACAGTGTAGCATGGAAAAACCAGTTTATCGGCTACACGCAGGGCATCCTCATAGTCTGCTGTGGAGGTGCAGACGCCCTCGTCGTCCTTTTCCTCCCAGTTCTTCATAAAAATGCCCACAACATCAAAGCCTCGCTCCTTTAACAGTAGCGCAGCAACAGAGGAATCGACACCACCCGAAAGCCCGACTATTACACGCTCGGGACTCATATCTTCTCTGATGACACAATGTCAAATCCAAGATCTTCAAGGGCTTCGCAAAGTACGGCAACATCACCGTTGAACACAACGGTGACATCGTTGAGCAGTATGGAAATGATCTCAGCCCCAAGGGAGTTCATGGCATCGGTCACACGACGGATGCAACGCTCGCATCCCATTCCCGAAAGAACGATATGGTACTTCATTATATCACCTCGCTTTCCGCTCCATTATAGCAAATCGCCATCAAAAAATAAATACTCTCCTTAAACTTCCTGTGCCCCAATCGACATTTTTCATCAATTAGGGGTGTACATGCCGAATTATTTGTGTTACAATTAGAAACAAGTTATTAAAGTTGAAAGGATTCCATCCGTGAAACGGTTTATTCATATAGTACTTGCTGCTCTGCTTACGTTCGCTTCAGTTGCTGCGCCAACCGACGCATTTGCAACGACTGAAGCCATTGATGCTATCTCTACCCCGAATATGGTCTTGATGGAGGCCTCAACGAGGACTGTTTTGTACGATCGCAACATGAACGAACGTGTTTATCCTGCAAGCACTACAAAGGTGATGACATGCCTTGTCGCACTTGAAAACTGCGATGATCTAAGCGAGGTTTACACCTGCGGATATGAAGCGACCGCCGGCTTCGGGATGCAAAGCTCACTGCTTCATCTCCAACCGGGGGACGAGGTCACTATCCGTGACATGCTGTATGGCCTTATGCTTGTGTCAGGCAATGATTGCGGAGCGTGCCTTGCGGTCGCAACTGCCGGCTCAAACGATGCCTTTGTTCAGATGATGAACGCAAAGGCGCAGGAGATCGGCATGACAAACACTCATTTTACGAATGCTCACGGTCTGCAGGATGAGGATCACTACACAACGGCATACGATATGGCTCTGCTTTTGCAGTACGCCCTGAATGAGTCTCCGAAAAAGGGCGACTTCCGCACCATATTCGGCAAAAAAGAGTACGATCTTCAAATACAGTCACCGTACATCAGCGATGTGATTTATACGTCAAACAAGCTGCTGTACACCAAGGATAACGATACCGAAAACAACGAATACGCATTTTGTATCGGCGGCAAGACTGGCGAGACTAACTATGCCGGCTACTGCCTCGTTTCCGCTGCCGAGCAGAACGGAACCCAACTGATAGCCGTCCAGTTTGGCGACAACAACCAGGGCGGCACCTCAACGTACTATCGGTTCCGCAGTGCCAGGCAGCTTTATGAATGGGGCTTCAGCGAGTTCGTCCGCCACGACTTCTCAAGCATTGCCGGGCTTCCTACGGAGTTCAATATTCAAACCACCGGGTATCCTGCGGATGATCCAGACGGGGGAGTCATTACGGCCTCTGCTGATATTTCAGGGGCGGCTTTGTGCGGCTTGCGCAGTGAGCTGGGTACTGTTGACGCCTCGGCCATTTTGGTGGGAGAGCCGGAGTTAGATACCGAAGCTGTTGCCGTACCCGTTGAGATAGGCGACCTGTTGGGCTATGTCTCATACTACTACAAGGGCACTCTCATTCACAAAGCTCCGCTTATTGCAACGGAAGCCATGTTGGGTCCAGGTGCTGTTCCTCCTGTTGAAGATCCCTCCACCATAACTCAGGCGCCGTTTGTGTCCAACTCGCCGGATCAGTCAAAGCGGAACGATTGCAACCTTACTATAAGCAAAAACGGCGGTAAGGAGGAGTACACCGTTTGGGCATATTACGGGAACAATCTCTTCACAATTGAGGATGCGACAACCTATCATTATCTTTATTGCGATGGTGATGTCTTTAGGGCTTCGACCTCGCCTGGTGGTAATATGAAACTGACTCTCTATCAGCAGATGACCGATGAGGCGGGCAATGTATATTTTGCAGTTACCGATGCTCCCGTCGACGGTGGGATATATCTCATAATGACGGATGATGGCATGGCGCTTCAGTGCAAAAAGTCCTCCAGGAGCATCGCTGCCGCAAGGATAGCTTTTGACGAGTCCGGCAATATAATTACTGCCATAACGGGGGATCTGCTCTGGACGTTTGCGAAGAACGGCATAGGCTATAACCTGGTCTCAAACGGGCGCTACCTGCACCGTAGCGCAGGGGACAGCCTTCTATTCTGGATAATCATAGCGATACTTGTCATAGTGATAATCATTGTGATAAGGCTGCTTCTTACAAGAAAGACTCGCCGCAGGAATCCAAAGCGCAGGGGCAAATACAAGATATATCGGGTTTGATTCGCTTTGGCGGCGCGATCTGCGCCGCTTTGCTTTTGTTTTGCTTGCAGTCTTGCCAAATCCGATATGTTGCATTATAATCCCAATATGCAGTATGGAGATTTTTCAAGCATATATGATTTTCTCATGCGCAGCGTTGATTATGATGCGTGGGCAAGGTACATTGTTGATCTGATGCCTAACAAGTGCGGCGTGTTGCTTGAGTGTGCCTGCGGAACAGGCGAGATCACACGCAGACTCCATAGATATTTCGAATCAATAATCGCAACAGACATTTCTGACGATATGCTTTGCATAGCGGCTGAAAAGTGCCGCAATGCAGGCATCACTCAAAAAGAGATCCGCTTTGCGAATATGGATATGAGAAATATAAAGCTGCACAAGCCTGTTGATTGCGTGGTCTGTTGCTGTGACGGGGTCAACTATCTCACCTGCAAGGCCTATGCAGAGAGCTTCTTTGCGTCTGCATATGCGGCGCTGAAGCAGGGAGGGGCCTTGCTTTTTGACATTTCATCCAGATATAAGTTGGAGAGCATACTGGGATGCAGCACATTTGCAGAAAACGAGGATGAAGCATCCTACATCTGGCAGAACAATTATGATGAGAGGTCAAAGCTGTTGGAGATGAGCCTTACATTTTTCAAGCGTGTTGGCGATATGTATAGAAGGTTTGATGAGACACATATACAGCGTGCACACTCCGTACGCGAGATATCGGCGTGGCTTAATAATGCTGGCTTTGAGTGCTCCGCTTATAATTTTTTGAGCCGAACCCCCCCAAGGGAAAACAGCGAAAGGATACAGTTCGTTGCAATAAAAAAATGATGCAGATTGCGTCGGAACGAAGGTGTATATGAGCGATATGCTGATAAAGAGCCTGCTTTTTAACGGTTCTGTAAAATTGACGGCCATCTCCGGCAAGGGGCTTGTTGACGAGGCACGTCGTGCACATGGTATGTCGCATGTTTGCACTGCCGCACTCGGCAGACTGCTCATGCAGACGGCCATGATGTCTGCCGGACTAAAGATCGATACGGAAAGTATAACCGCTGTGCTCGACGGAGACGGTGCAGGGGGCAGATTTGTTGCGGTCGGTTCGCCTGACTGTTCCGTCAAGGGCTATGCTGATTTTCCCACCGTTGAGCTGCCGCTGAAGGAGAATGGCAAGCTGGATGTCTCAGGCGTTGTGGGCACAAACGGAGAGATACGGGTGATCAGGGATCTTGCGATGAGGGAGCCGTATGTGGGCAGATGTCCGCTTACAGACGGGGAGATAGCAAATGATTTTGCGCACTACTACCTCACCAGCGAGCAGCAGCCCTCTTTGGTGTATCTGGGTGTACGCATTGATTCTGAAACATCATTCGTGCGCTCTGCAGCAGGGATGTTACTTCAGCCGCTTCCGCACTGTTCTGACGAGGATATAACCGTCATGGAGAATGCTGCGGGCAGCATATCCGAGCTTGCTGCAAGGCTCGATTCAGGCGAGACCCTCGAATATGCAGTAAGCTCCATATTGACCGGCATGGATATAGAGATAACAGAAAAAGTAGTACCGGCATTCAAATGTGATTGCAACCGTGACAGGATAGACAGGGCGCTGATATCATTGGGCAGAGAAGAGCTTCAGGATATGCTCGACAAAGATCACGGCGCAGAACTCACCTGCCGCTTTTGCGGAAAGGTCTACCGCTATACCGAGCAGGAGCTGTTTGAACTCTGCAAAGCTGTCGGAGCGCTGCCCATACCCACAGAGGGAGATACCCACTGATGCCAGAGAACGACGAAGTTAAAACAAACGGCAAGGTGCTGAGCTTTAGCCGTGATCATAGTTTCTATGCAAAGCGTGGTGATGCAAAGCGCAATCAGAACAATCCTGTTGATGCTGTAGCCATGTATGTTGAGGCGCTGGAACGCAACCCCGATGATAACGATACGAGGCTTGCTGCAGCAAATGTACTCACTGAGATGGGCAGGTTTCAGGACTCAATATTCATGCTTGCGCCACTCATATGTAAGGATGAATGGTTTCGCAAGGAAGCATATTGCACTCTGGGCTTCAACTATATGGGTCTTGGGGACACTGCTGCGGCAGGATTCTGCTTTGACAGATTCTTTGAGCTTACTGACGAAGTTTCCGCAAGGACTGATACCATACTCGATGCCCTGGACAGCATCAGCCGAATGGAGGAACGGGACTGCGCCCCCGCTATCGAGGATGTTAGTGAGTTTGAGCTTTCCAGACTTGAGGAAAAGGCCAGGGTAAGGTTCAGCAGCCAGGACTACGCAGAGTCTGCAGAGCTGCTCGAGAGGATGCTAACTATCGATCCAAACAACAATGATGTGCGGTTCAACCTTGCACTCTCGTACCTGTGCGATAAAAAGCTTGACAGGGCGCTTGATGTGGTAAACGTGATACTTGATGCCGAGCCCGAAAACATCTCGGCGCTGTGTATGAAGCTCGTGCTTGTTAAAAATAGCGGATCGCAAGCAGAGCTTGATGCGATAAGAGAACAGATCGAGAAGGTGGACATCAGTACGCCTAACAACCTCATGCACACCGCTGCGTCTATGTGCGAGATAGGTATGTATGAACAAGCCCTTCCATATGTTCAAAAACTGTATAAGCTTTCGCCGTACAACACTGAAATAAGCCATTTGTATGCACAGTGCCTTATTGCCGCAAAGCATTACGGGCGTGCGGTGCAGGTATATGACAAGTTGCTGAAACTAGAGAAGTATAACCATACCGCACGAACGTTCCGTGCAAAATGTCTTGCCGCCTTAAAAAACGACGGAACGGTCGAGCCGGTTCCCGGATTTAAGATATCTGCCGATGAAACACTTTACTCCTTCAATAAGCTCAATCGGTTTCAAAACAGTTCCCCCGAGGATGCTGCCATAGCCTGGAAGACCGATCCGGAGATTGAGGTGGCTATGCTCAATATCATGAAGCTCAACCAGTTCATGCTGTCATACACGGTCATCGCGCAGCTGTCCAGCATCGCCGACAAATGTGCAGAGAGTTGCCTGCGCAAGTGCCTGCTTGTGCCTGGGCTGTCTGGCACACTTTCAAGGATGATACTCTCAATGCTCTCCGATATGGGCGCCGATATGCCGTGTCTTGTCTACTGTGGAGATGGTCTTGCCGAAGCATATTTGCCTGTGCAGGTTTCAAGACGGCGTGTGCCGAAACAATACAGTATGATTCCGATAAGGTGTATGGAACACATGGCCGAGCTCTACGGCATCGATGTGATCTCTGCTATGACCGAGATATCTGAGGGGTTCATAAGCAGGCACGAAACATTCCCGAAGCTCACCGCAGAACAGTCTGCTGCGGTATCTGCAGCTATAGAGTGCTTGGCATGTAGGCGGTGCAAGACCCCAATAGCGCCGAATTTGCTTGAAAGGTATGGCGGAGTGACCGAGCGAAGGCTCGCTAATGCGATCGACAGGGTCTACACAGTCCTTACCGGCAGCAATGGCAATCAGGAGGACGGCGAGTGAGATTTGTAGCAACATGCAAGATTGGCCTTGAGGCGCTTGTGGCAGACGAATTGCGAAAGCTCAGCATAGAGGTGGAGTCCGTAAACGATGCAAGAATAGTCTTTTGCGGTGGATATGATGCAATGGCAAGGGCGTGTCTCTGGCTGCGTACCGCCGAGCGTGTCTTGCTTATTGTCAGCGAGTTTCAAGCAGTGACATTCGAGCAGCTCTATGAGGGGGTAAGGTGCATCCGCTGGCGTGACTATATCAACAGGAGCGCTTTCGTCCATGTCAACGGGAAATCCGCAAAAAGCAAGCTCTTCTCCGTGTCGGACTGCCAGAGCATAACAAAAAAGGCAATAGTTGATTCGCTTTGTGAGGCATATCGCATGACATCGCTTCCAGAAAACGGTGAGGAGATCATCATAGAGATAGGCTTGCTCAGGGACATTGCCTCGGTGTGCATCGACTGCTGCGGTGCAGGTCTGTCAAGACGGGGCTATCGCACATGGAATGTTGCGGCACCCATCTCCGAGACGCTTGGTGCGGCGATTGTCATGCTATCAAGGTATAATTCGGATATATGCCTGGTGGATCCCATGTGCGGATCCGGCACCATGCCTATCGAGGCGGCAATGATAGCATGCAATATGGCGGTTGGTCTCAACCGCTCCTTTGCCGCAGAAAAATGGGGCTTTATCGACGGAGTGCGGATATTTGATGCCGCTCGGGATGAAGCACGCAGCTCAAGGAAGGATATTAAACCCGATATAATCGGATCTGACATTGACGCCAGAGCGATCGATATTTGCAGGAGTCACGCAAAGAAGGTTGGCGTCAACGTTAAATGGATAGTGCGCCCCATCGAAGAGTATAATGAGCCAAGGGAAAGCGGCATTATCGTCTGCAATCCCCCGTATGGTGAAAGGCTTATGGACAAGCGGAATGCCGAAAAGCTATATCACAGTATGAGAGAAAGGTTTGCTCCGCTTACGCACTGGGACGTCAATATAATCACATCCCATCCCAGGTTTGAGCAGATATATGGCCAACGTGCAGATAAGCGAAGGAAGCTCTCAAACGGCGGACTCACCTGCACGCTGTACCGATATTTTGCAAAGAACGGTTTTACCGGCAATCGCTCATAGAAGCTGATCGGTTATCTGCTTTAGCTTGCGCCGCTGCTCATCATTAAGCATCGGGGAGAGCTTCTGCATGGTTTCGAGCATGGAGCTTCGGTCAAATGTACCGGAGCTTTTTTGTTGTGCGGTCACTTTTTTTAACTCCTGCATAAGCTCGGCTTCGCTTTTGCCGCTATATCTGTCGATCACAGAATTAATCTCATCGGGTATTTCCACATTGTCAGGGATTTGCTCCTGAACCGGCGTATTCGTACCCTTCTTCTTATCGGAAATCGATTTCAAACTCTTAGCCATAAGCACCTCCGTAGGTATTTACATTTTGATTATATGCTGCTTGCGAACTATTTGCGACGAATAAGAATACTATAAAGCGAGATCGGAGGAGGTGGCCTATGCAGCGAGTACCTACAAGAAGTATACCAATGGCACGGCAGGGGAACAAACAGAACAGCTCATCAGATGCGTCGCCGCTACTTCTCATGGCAAGGCGCGTTCGCGAGGAACAGGGTGTTGAACAGTTGAAGCAGTTTCTCTCGGCAATGAAGCCGTTTGCCGCACCAAACGAGATACGACGCCTCTGCGAGGGGTTTGGCATAAACTTTCAAACATTGCCGCAGCGCTATGAAGACCCAGACACCCGATATGTGCGACAGGAAAGGAGCCCACAGCCTCAGCAGACTCAACAGCCCGTGATGCCCCAGATGCAGATGCTGCAAACACTGCTCCAAATGCAGTCTCTCATGGGTAGCGGCAAACCCGATCCGATGCAGCTGATAAAGCTGATGAACGGAGGCAGACAGTAAGGCAATATAATAAAAATCTATGTAGACAAGAAACATATTTTATGATAGATTACCCGTATGGAAACTATGAATTATACCCAAGACTTTGTTGAGTGGCGCGATGCCGTGCTCGAAGGGCTTGCGGAGATGTATCCGGATGCTGCTCCCGAGCTTTGCTTCACCAACGCATATGAGCTGCTGATAGCGACGATACTCTCCGCTCAATGCACCGACAGACAGGTCAACATATGTACCCCTGCGCTGTTTGCGCGGTACCCCGATGCACAAGCAATGGCGTCGGCAGAGCAGAGCGACGTTGAAGACTACATCCGCTCCTGTGGGTTTTACCACAACAAGGCGGCAAACATGATCTCCGCATGCCGAGACATTGTTGACAATTTCGGCGGCGCTGTTCCGTCCGACCGCGAGGGCCTGGAGTCCCTTGCAGGCGTTGGCAGAAAGACGGCAAGCGTCGTGCTTTCGAATGCTTTCGGCGTACCTGCGATTGCAGTTGACACCCATGTATTCAGGGTCAGCAACCGCATCGGCCTTGCAAGCGCTGGAACTGTCGAGAAAACCGAAAAGCAACTCATGGAAACCATTCCCGAGGAACAGTGGTCAATAGCCCATCACTGGTTGATATTTCACGGCAGACGCTGCTGCTCCGCAAAGAAGCCAAAATGTGAGCTTTGCGGCATAAAGGATCTCTGCAAATACTGTATGGAAGGTAGCAGCAATGCAGTTTGTAGATAAGATACGTATTTATATCAAAGCAGGCGACGGAGGAAACGGCTTTTCGAGCTTTCACCGTGAGAAGTATGTTGCCAGAGGCGGTCCCGATGGCGGCGACGGCGGTGACGGAGGGGACGTAATATTTGTAGCGGATGGGGATATGAATACCCTGCTTGACTTCAGATACTCCAAGCATTTCCGTGCTGAACGGGGCGAAAACGGCAGAGCCAATATGCAGACGGGTAAATGCGGTGCGGATCTGCGTGTGCGTGTGCCCATCGGCACACGAGTGCGTGATGTTGAAACGGGCAGGATAATTGCCGATATGAATGTGGCGGGGAAGGAAAAGGTGGTGCTGCACGGAGGTCGTGGAGGCAAGGGCAACGCACGGTTTGCCACCCCAACAAAACAGGCGCCGAAGTATGCCCAGAACGGTCAAAAGACAAAGGAGTATCAGGTAGAGCTGGAGCTTTTGACGGTTGCGGACGTGGGGCTTGTAGGGCTTCCGAATGTGGGCAAATCAACCATACTTTCGGTCATCACAAGCGCAAGACCGAAGATAGCCAACTATCACTTCACAACACTGACCCCCAATCTTGGGGTCGTAAAACGCTATGAGGATTCGTTCGTTCTTGCGGATATTCCCGGGCTGATCGAGGGAGCCTCGGAGGGCGCCGGCCTTGGCAGAAATTTTTTGCGGCATATCGAGCGTACCCGTATGCTCGTTCATGTTATCGACATTTCCGGCTCTGAGGATAGGGATCCCATTGAGGACTACTATACCATCAGGTCGGAGCTATATGATTACAGTCCAGCGCTTCACGCATTGCCGCAGGTCATCGCAGCTAATAAGATGGACATTACCGGAGCGGAGGAGAATCTTGAAAGGCTTCGTGAGGAGTTGGCGGATGAGGACGTTCAGATATTCCCTGTGTCCGCAGCAACGGTCAAGGGTTTTGAGCCTCTCATAGACGCCCTTGTTGCAAGGCTCAAGACACTTGCGTCAACAAAAACATTCCATGAAGAGGAGATGTTTGAACTTCCGCAATATGAAAAGGGATTCAGCATTGAGATGGATGGGGATGTTTTTGTCGTCTCCGGAGGCACTGTGGACTACATACTTGATACCACCAATGCCGATGATGAGGTCTCGATGCGTCGCTTCCAAAAGCTGCTTGATAAGGAGGGCATAATCAAGGCTCTCCGTGAGGCGGGGGCAACGGAAGAGAGCACCATACGCCTTGGCGGGTGGGAGTTTGATTTTGTAGAGTAATGTTATTCGATCGGGCTGTTGGGAGAAGTACCGCCTTCCAACAGCCTTTTTGCTGTGATGAGGTCTGCGACAAAATCGTTTATCCAGCATTCGTTTCTAAGCAAAGCCGCAGGGTGATAAGTAGGCACTATGTAGAAGCCTTTTACTTGCCTGACCTGACCTCGCTGCTGAGATATTTTGATATTGCGGTCATAAACATATCTTGCCGCAACCTTCCCCAAACAGACTATCACCTTTGGACGAACGAGTGCGACCTGCGCACGAAGGTGGGGGAGACATGCCTCCGCCTCATCGGGAAAGGGATCTCTGTTCTGCGGAGGCCTGCACTTGACCACATTGCATATATAGACATCTTTGCGCCTGATACCTGCTTCCTCCAACAGCTCATTGAGCAGCCTGCCTGCTGCACCGACAAACGGGATGCCGCTCTCGTCCTCCTCACGGCCGGGACCTTCACCTATGAACATCATCTCAGCATGAGGATCCCCATCGGCAACGACAATATTCGTTCGTGATTCGCAAAGGCGGCACTTTACGCAACCTTGAAGCTCGCTATACAGTTTGTACCAACTAAACCTAAGTGTTGTCATGCTCAACCGTTTATGTATATCCTGGGGACTCGACCCGTTACGAGGCAGGTAAGCTCGTAGTTGATAGTACCTACGATCTGCGATACCGCCTCAACACTCATTCCGCCTCGGCCAAAGAGTATAGCCTCATCATCACGGGAGACGTCGCCGCCGGTGACATCCGCCATGCAGACGTCCATACAAACACGACCCACCTGCGGATAAGCCCTGCCGTTTATAGCGATGGTTCCACGATTTGAGAGCCTGCGTGGATAGCCATCGGCATAGCCGGCAGTTATGACGGCGCTTTGCATATCACGTTTGGTGAAGTATGTACGACCGTAGGAAATAGAAGTCCCCTTTGGAAGATCACGCACCTGTGCAACACGGGCTTTCAGCGTCATTACGGGGCGAAGAGCACCCTCACAGGGCATACTGTCCGGGTACATTCCATAGAGTATTATACCCTCACGAACATAGTCGAAATGGAAATCCGGATGCCCCAGTATCGCAGCGGAGTTGCTTACATGGCATTTCTTAAAGCGGATGCCACGGGACATCAAACCGTCATACACAGCCATATAGCTACTGTACTGGTCAAAAGTAAACCCCATTCGGAAAGGAGAATCGGCCACGGCAAAGTGCGTGAACATACCTACGACCTCGATGCCCTTCATGCCGCATATGCGCTCAATGTCATTGATCGCCTTTGAGATGCACTCCTTGTTTACATGACCGTGCGCATACAGTCCGAATCTGCCCATGCCTGTATCAAGCGTCACATGTATCTTTACGGTGACGCCAGCCTTTTCGGCAGCATTGCTCAACTCCACGGCATGGGAGAGATCCACCATGGTTTGTTCAATGTCATAGGCGGCAAGAACACCAACATACTCCGCCGGCGTGTATCCCAGCACAAGTATAGGCAGTTTGATATCGCTCCTGCGCAGGGTCACAGCCTCATCGAGACAGGCAACGGCAAACATCGCCGCACCGTTCTTTTCAAGGAAGCGCGCACACTCAACGGCACCGTGTCCATAGGCGTTGGCCTTGATAACGCATATGACAGGCTTGCCGGAAATGCGCTTTGCATAATCAAGGTTGTGCTTAAGCGCACTCAGATCTATCTCTGCCCAAGTGCGATAGGTCGGTTTTATCTCGGTTGAAATCTCAGGTACAGAGTCCATTTGGGGGATTGCCTCTTTTGATCAGATGTATTCTTTTGCAATGTATTTGCTTGTAAAAAGGTGGAGAAGAGCACCATAGTCGGGTATGAACCCAATTATGTCTCCAACCCTATACTCGCGACTGCAGCCTGTCAGGTTGAGTATCATGTGATCCGAGCTTGCGCCAATGATCTCAGCATCGGGGTCAAGGCATGTAAGTCCGTCGGTGGTGACATCCTGTCTGCCAATGGCAAGTATTGCACGGCGCATCAAGCCTCTGTCGGGATACTCCACATATTCTCCAAATGCGTTTGGACCGCCCCTGCCAACAGGCTTGGACGGCTTTGTTTGAAGCTCAACAATCTCCGCCTCAAGCGTGAAGCAATCGGTAAACAGTCCGTCGACCGGCTTGCCCGTTGCGGTGTCATTGCCCAAAACAAAGGCTTCACCCAAACGCAGGTTATTGATGCCAGAGGGAACCTCTCCGGACAGCAGCAGCCCCATAGTGGACGAATTGCCGCCGGAAACGATGGGGATGTCCTGCCCAAGCTCATTGCGGAGCATATCGGCAATACCAACAAGTCCCGAGAGGTTCGTTTCATCGGGCAGTATGCCGCCATAACAGGTAAGATTGACTCCAACGCCGCACAGACTGAGGTTTGAGCTTTCTGCAATATAGCCTGCCGTGCTGCGGATACACTCGGTGTTTGTGTTGTAGATACCCTCTCGCAAGTCACCCATATCGACCATGAGTATGACATTGTGGACGACATTTGCCTGCCTTGCGGCTTCGTTCAGGATGCGCAGCGTGGAAAGTTCACTCTGCATTGAGATATCACAGCAGCGGACGATGGCATCCGCCTCGCTTGCCATACCTATGCGCAGCAGGAGCTTGGGTTTTTGAGTTTTGATATGCGTCAGGTTTTGAATGCGGCTGTCGGCTATCCAGTCCGCATCGCTTTCGTCTATCAGCTCAACTATCCGCCTGTCGGCACAGAACACCTTGGTGACGATGGCACAGCAAATGCCGCTCCTGTGGCAGAGCTCGGTTAAAAAGCTCAGATTATGCTTCAGCTTGTTAAGATCAACAACAACTCTCGGATACATGGTAGCTCCTTTATATTCCAAGACTCTTTTTCAAAAGACGGATGGCAGCCTCCGGATGATGCTTGCCCAGCACGCCCAGAGATGCCATTATATAGTCGTTGTCATAAAGCAGCGTCAATGCCGACGGCTTGGGGAAGAGCAGCAAGCCGGCTTCGTTGCAGTCTGCAATCTTCCGCATGATAAGGGCTCTGTTAGGAAGCCGAGTCAAGGCTCCGCCCGTGCCTATAAGATACTTGATTCTGGTCAGATCTTTCCCCTCAGCAATGGTCTGACGTCCCCTTGGGGTATATATGTAGCGAAGCGAACCGGCATGGCGTTCAACACTGGTTCTGCCGGCCTCAAGGCACAGCCTGTGCGTCAGCCTGAACTGCTCGGCGGTCTGCGGTATGGGCATATAGTGTGCCATGACAGACGGAACATCGATGTCAAGCTCCTTGGAGAGCTTATCGGCAGCTATGAGATCGATAAGATTGTGAGCATTGACATAAAGCCCCAGATCACCTTCAACGGTGCGCTTGGCAAACGGCTCGGGCGTAGTCTGGATGGAGGCTATCTCATCGCTTCCTGCCGTAACGGAGTGAACATCGGTGGTTGCGCCGCCGATGTCAATAACGGCGAGGTCGCCAAGTTCATTATAGAGAAGCTGCGCCGCCTCCATGACGGCGCCGGGGGTGGGGATTATGCTTCCTGCGACCATATCACGAATATGCTCCATGCCGGCTGCCGAAACTATATGCTCCTCAAACACGGAGTGAATGATCTTGCGAGCAGGCTCGATGTTCAAAAAATCGAGCTGGGGATACACATTCTCGGTTATATACAGCGGATTTCCAGATACTGAGAATATGTCTTCCATTATGTGTCGATTCTGAATATTGCCGCCGTATATCACGGGCGTTTTAAGACCCGATGCGGCGATAAGCCTTGCGTTATAGATCGCCGTTTCACGCTCGCCGTAGTCGGTTCCGCCGGCAATGAGTATCAGATTCGGAGAGATGGCTTTGATGTCGGAGATGTCATACTCGGTCATTTTGCCAGCCGTGGCGAGTTTGATTATGGCTCCTGCGCCGAGCGCCGCCGCCTGAGCAGCTTTAACGGTCATGTCGTAGATGAGGCCGTGCACAGTCATGCGAAGGCCGCCTGCCGCACTTGAGGTGGCAAATGCGCTGCCATACTCGATATGAGCTGCGCCAAGGTTATTCTCCAAATCAGCTATGGCTGAGCTGAGCCCTATACGGACATCGCCTTCAAGTACGGATGTGGGCGCTTGACCCTGCCCCAAGAATACGGGAGAGTCGCCGCCTATACCGTTGAAGGCATTGACAAGCGTTGTGGTTGAACCAATTTCAAAAACGAGCACGTCTATTTTCATACAATACCGTTTATGGGGAATCGACACAGACCGATTCCCCAACAGACCTTAAACTTAGGTAAGTGGAGGCTTACATCCTGCCTTCCTTCTCCATCTCCCACCTTTTTTTGATGAGGAATGTCGCATTGTGAACACCATGTGTGCCTCGGCCAAAGCCCTCGTCTGCCCCGGCCTTGCGTGCCAGCTCGGGCGTCACCTGGGTGCCGCCCGCAACGAATATGATCTTGTCACGGATGCCCATCTCCCTTGCGATCTGGTCGATCTTTGCGATGTTCTTGTAGTGGATATCGTCATGGCTGATTATCGTAGATGCCATTATTGCATCAGCGTTGACCTCGACAGCAGCGGCAACGAGCTTCTCCGGTGGGCAGGAAGTTCCAAGGTAGACTACCTCCATGCCATACTTCTCGATACCGCCGTGCTTGATATCGATTATCTCACGCAGACCTACGGAGTGCTCATCCTCACCAACGGTAGCCGCAACTATCTTCATGGGGCGGCGTTTGATATCCTTGCGGATCACATCATCCGAGAGCACATCGGGCTCCTTGGGAATAACAAGGGAATCCACATCGATCTCAAAAGGAACCTTGCCTTTGACTTCAATGCGTGTGCCGTCAACGGGGTGCATCACCTCACGGCTGATGACCTCGCACTCGGCGAGATTCATCCTGCGCGCACACTCAAGTGCGGCCGCTTCTGCAATCTGCTTGGGGGCGGGGAAGAACATCGTGAGCATGACGGTGCCGTCTGCAAGCCACTCCATCTCGGGACGGATCTTCTTGCTGCCCGGGGTGAAATCGGCTGTCTCGCTCATGCGGACATTGACGTTATCGACATCATCCAGCTCGTCGATATAGACGATCTTATCGGGACACTCAAGCGTACAGCCTCCGATGAGCGCAGAGGGGTTAGAAGGATCGCCGCCGTACTGTTCAACATTATTGTAGCCGTAGTGAGCGGTAACGGGAGCCATATAGTCGGCCTCACGCTTGAACACCGTGCCTGCGCCGATGCCGCCGTTCATCTTGCGGACAATACCGTCGCCGTTGCGCTCGGGATATATGCCGCTGTCAACAAAGAAGCCCTCTTCTACTGCCGCAAAGTATCCGCCGAGCTCAAGCATCTCCTCCATAAAGAGGACTGCACGCTCCTTAAGCTCACGAGCCTTGTCACGCAGATAACCGTCCTTTTTGAGTTCGACCATTTCCATAAGGCCGTCAAGCCCCACAAGCGTCTGCTTGGCGGTATCGCAAGCCTCTATGTTGTAGATATGCCAGGGAACATTGCGCCCCTCATCAGGGGTAATGGTGCTCTGGATATCCGCACTGGTCAGCTTGGAGATGACCATGTTGAGCACATGTGTGACGGTTGCCTCACGGGTGGAGGATTCAATGTACTTGGTGTTCATCTGCGCCCTCATACGATACTCGTGGAACAGATCCCTCAACGCAACCGCATAGGGCAGATCCATGTACACGCAGGGAGCAGGGGTTGCCGTGGGAGGCACCGTTGAGAGGCAGATATTGGACTTGGGCACGCCTACCCTTGCAGAGAATATAGCGTTTATCGCGTGCTGCACCATCAGCTCGGGCATGACCTTCCACGCCTCACGAGCGGTCGCATTCGCATTGTGTGCACCGTCGATCTGCGCCATGCCTGCCCAGGCTATGAGCTTTTTACTCTCGCAGGCATCAACAAAGGAGCGAATCATATTGATATTGCGGTATATGACATTGTACTGCGGATCCTGGTGGACTCCGTTAACGCCCTCTTCGGCAAACATCACAGCGATATCGGGACCAGCAACGCCCGAAACATAGCTGTGGTAGTTTATGGGTCTGCCAACCTCGTCCTCGATCATGTCAAGAGCCTTGCGCTGAGCCCTGACCTGCTTGCGGGTGATAGGCACGCCGCCCATGCCCTGAGGCGTGCCCTCTATAAGGCCGTCGAAGTGGCTCTGACCCGCAGTGCGGATGACCATTATATGGTCTGCGCCGTGGTGTGCTGCCATGCGCATACGGCGGATATCATCCTCAAATCTGCCGGATGCGATCTCCGTTGTGATAACGGGAGAAGGCTGCGGATCGATGTTGCCGAAATAGTGAGCCGGAGGAAGGGGGACGCTCTTCTTCAGGGGCTCTGTGCAATCATGGTACTCAAACGGCCCCATGTGCAGATCTTCAACCGGTTTGCGCCATGTCCATCCACGGCGACGGGGACGATAGTGCTCAAGATCGTCAAGTATCTCAGCCACATTTATGGGCTTGTCGGGAGCAAGTCTATAGTCGCTCATCGATCTTCTCCTCCCTTAAAAAGATTTTCTGCGTCATCCCAAAGTCTGCCCTCAACAAGAGCCAAGCCTGCATCACGGATTTCCATACCGGCAGACTTTGCCAAACGATACACGACATTGCCTGCGCCGTGGCCTATGAGGGAACGCTCTATACATCCGTCAACGATGGCCTTGGCTTCTATCGAGGAGAAGCCCATGCGCAGCAAAACAGAGCGTTCTATGGCTGGGGAGGTGTACTCAACACCCATCTGCAAAAGGGGATCGACCAGCTTGTTGGCAAGCTCCCAGAAACGCTGCTCAAGCTGCTCGTCCGTCAGACCGGCAACACTTTGCCTTCTTACCTTGTAATCATCCTGTCTTTTCATGAATCCTCCATTACAGTTCCGCAACAGCCTTGCGGACAAATTCTTCGTTGGAATTGGTCTCTTCGATAAGATAGCGGATATCCTCATCGGTAAGCTCATCCTTATGTGATCCGACCGCCCTCTTTATGCGGGAACGGCGGATATGGTCAAGATCCATATCATTGACCTGAATAAGCGATGGATGAGCCGGAAGGATTATGCTCTTACCGGGTATTTCGTCCTTGGGGTCGCCAAAGATTATCTCAATGCCATTTTGACGGGCAAACGAGAGCTGGGGGTTGATATGCTTGCCGGCTCCCGTGTACTCCGTCTCCTGAACAACGATTATCTGATCCTCATCCATATCCTGTGCAAGCCTGAATGCAGCGGCAAGCGAGGTGTTGCCTGCGGGCCCCTTCTCAAGACCTTCAAGAGAGGCAAGACATTCGGTGATATAGAACACGCTGCCCTGTGTGACGGTGACATAGCGCTCCATATAGCGCAGGGGACGTGCGGCGCTGCGAGGTACATCGGAATGATCGGGATCCACTGCATAAGGAACGCCAAAGCCGGTGTGCCCCGTGGTAAAGCTCTTTCTGTTGAACTGATCGTCGCTTGCCATGTGCAGCCCTTTGAGGTTGACGCTTGCGCCGATGATCTTGGCACTGCATCCTGCCTTGCGCAGACCACGGGCCGTACCTGTAAGATTACCGCCCCCTGCATTCGTGCAGACAACTACATCGGGATCCTTGCCAAGGCGTTCACGGCACTGCATGGCAACCTCATAGCCGAGCGTTTCAACACCGGCAATGCCAAAGGGTGTGTAGAGCGAAGCGTTGAAATAGCCCGTCTCCTCAAGAAGCTGAAGCACCGTGGAGAACAGCTCCGGCCCTACTGTAAGCTGAACTACCTCGGCGCCGAGTGCTTCGCACTTGCGGGCCTTCTCGATTATCTCTGGTTGACCAATGCCTTTGGAATCATAGCACTCCTGAACAACTATGCACTTCAAGCCGGCCATGGCAGCACAGCATGCGACCGCCGCACCATAATTGCCGCTGGTTGCCGCAATTACGCCCTTGTAGCCGAGCTTCTTTGCATGATACACGCTCGTACAGGCACGACGAGCCTTAAAGCTGCCGCTGGGGTTGGAGGCCTCATCCTTTATGAATATGCGCGCGCCCTTGCCCTTGGAGGCACACTTGCGTGCAAGAGCGGTGAGATTTTTAAGCTCTATAAGCGGTGTGTTGCCTATGGAGAACATTGCCTGTACACGCTGAAGCTCCTCTATGGTGTAGCCTGTGGCGTCCATCATGGCCTCATAATCGAATGTTATACCACCACGTTCAAACTCTGAATAGTCCATGCCGACGGCGTTGCGGATTATGTCGTTCTTGCGAGCCATTATCGCATTGTAGCTATTATCCATCATTCGTCACCCCCGAATGTGATATTGCGAACCATTTCGCCTATCATCAGGACCTCAGGCACAAGCTCACCGTAGCCGTGCCTGAAATACGGCCTTTCATCGACCAGGGTACCCTTTGCACGACGTCCGACACGGGTAATGACCTCGACCTCATCGCCAAGCTTCGCATCCTGCTGTAGCCAGCCCTTCATCCAAACCTCGAGGGGATGACTCTTGGTATCCTCGGGGAGGGCGGATGAACGTTCCTCTGGGTTAAGAACGATGTTGTGGATCTGAACCCAATCGCTTTTCTTTGCCATAAAAACCTCCAAAGCTGTCTGTAACATTCGGGGAAGGCGAAACCGTTTCACCTTCCCCGAAAACCAATTCATTTAACGCTCAATAAAGTCACGGAAGTCACCCATGATGGCATGAGGTACGGGCAGATCGATCATAGTCTTAAGACCGGGCCTTGCATTGATAACATGGGGGATCATGTTTACGCACATAGCGATGGTGCCAAGGCCACCGTCTACTTCGGGGGTGTTGGCGACATTGATGGATGGAGTGCCCTTGATAACGATATAGTCGCCGGTGTGAGTACCCTCCATCTCGGGCTCAATCTGCTGTGGATGGATGAGATCGATCTTGAGCTCGCCGTCAACATAGGCCTGCGCGGTCATATTGACGCCGGCAACATTGCCGGCCTTTGCAAAGCCGTATGGAGCTTGACGGTCAACGCTTGTAACAATGGGGCTCATCTGCTGCTCAAGGCGCTCAATCTTCCAACCGAGAGCATCGGCGATCATATTGGCGGACTCAGCAAAGCCTACATGGCCTGCCAGAGTACCGTTTTTGCAGCCCTCTTCAAACTCCTCGACAGTGATGCCGATACCCTGCTCCTTCATGACCAACGGGCCGAATGGGGAGAGGGAGTTGACACGCTTGCACATTACGCTCTCAACATCGATCATGCAGCCGGAGAGGCATATGGCAAGCAGATCCATCATAAGGCCGGGGTTGATGCCCGTGCCGAGGACGGTAACGCCGTTCTCCTTTGCAAGGCGGTCTATTTCCTTGGCAAGCTCGGGCTGCTGAGCCTGAGGATAGCTCATTTCCTCGGCGGTGCTGACGACATTGATGCCGTTCTCAACAACATATTTGATCTTGGGGAATACATCGACAGTGAAGGAATCGGTTGCAATGACGCATATATCCGCAGCATCCTTGTAGACAACGGAAGCAATGTCGGTGGACAGCAGTACATCCGGATGCTCACCGCGCTCGATGCCGAGGAGCTCAAACATGCTTTTGCCCTCGCGCTCGGGATTGCGCTCGCAAACGCCTGTTATCTCCACGCCCTTTTTGCTGAGAAGCATCCTGGCAATACCGGAGCCCATCGCCCCGAAGCCCCAAAGTGCGACCTTCACGTTTTCCATAAAGTAGACCTCCAAATCTTGTGAATTCTAATTGAGTAAAACCATGTTACCCAACGCAAAATTATATCATAATCATGTGCGCTCCGTAACCCCCCGGGAACCTCCAAATCTAGTATATTTTGTGATGCAAAGTGCTTAAAACATCTGCAAAATATACCCCTGCGCTATTCACAAAACGATACGGTTATGTTAAAATAACGCAATCTGTCACGAAAGGAGCCGTGCTGTGCTTTTTGCATGGTGCGATCGGCATAATACCATGAGAATGCCTGAAATAATCGAGAAGAAGCGAGATGGCTTTGAACTTTCCGATGCCGAGATAGATTTTGTCATAGAAGGTCTGGTTGCAGACAGGATACCAGACTATCAGATTGCAGCGTGGATGATGGCGATCTGTTGGCGTGGCATGACCGAGAGGGAGACCGCATCCCTCACCCGAGCCATGATGTACTCAGGTGATGTCGTAGACCTGAGTGACATTCCCGGCGTAAAGGTGGATAAGCATTCCACGGGCGGCGTGGGCGATACAACGACCCTTGTGATAGCACCACTTGTTGCCGCATGCGGTGGTACCGTTGCAAAGATGAGTGGCAGGGGCCTTGCCCACTCAGGCGGAACTCTGGATAAGCTCGAGTCTGTGCCCGGCGTGTGCGTTGAGCAGAGCATGGATGACTTTAAGCGCATTGTCAGGGAGATAGGCGTTGCGGTCATCGGTCAATCGGGTAATCTCGATCCTGCCGACAAGCGTATGTATGCCCTCCGTGACGTCACCGCCACTGTGCAGAGCATACCCCTTATCGCATCAAGCATAATGAGCAAAAAGCTCGCTGCAGGTGCGGACGCCATCGTACTGGATGTTAAAATGGGTAACGGCGCATTCATGCAAACACTTGAAGATGCACGCAAATTGGCTGCGAGCATGGTATCAATAGGCAAACATGTGGGGAGAAAAACGGTCGCCGTTATCACGGATATGAACCGTCCCCTCGGCATGGCGGTGGGCAATGGACTTGAGATGAAGGAGGCGATAGATGTCCTGTCGGGCCAAGTCCCCTTCGACGATCCGCTCGTCCGTGTATGCATGACGCTTGGCTCATATATGCTGACGCTTGCAGGCGTGGCAAAGGATGCTCAGGAGGCCGAGGCCATGCTTTCAAATGCGCTTGTATCGGGCGTGGGCCTGAAGAAGCTACGAGATATGCTTGTCGCAATGGGGGGCGATCCTGCGTATGTTGATGCGCCGGAGCGCCTTGTCCAGACGAGCAGGATCATCCCCGTTTATCCGAACCGTTCGGGGTACGTCGGCTGTATCAATGCGCAGGATATTGGGCTTGCTTCATGTATGCTTGGCGCAGGCAGGGAGAGCAAATCGGACAGCGTCGATCCAGCCGTCGGCATACTCATGAAAAAACGCTATGGTGACCGTGTTGATACGGATGAGCCCTATGCCGTGCTGTATGTCAACAGCGAGAGGCGGCTCGATGAGGCCATGCAGCTTCTTGATTCCGCAATATCCATCTGCGATGAAAAGCCCGAAGAGCTGCCCATGATCTACGATGTGATCGAATGATATGAAGACTTCTGATTTTTACTATGATCTTCCTCAGGAGCTTATCGCACAGTCTCCTGCGGAGAGGAGGGATATGTCCCGACTCCTCGTGTATGACAGAAAAACAAAGCGTATTGAAGATCGGCTGTTTGCAGATATAATCGAGTATCTCGGAAAGGGGGACGTTCTTGTTCGCAATGTTACCCGAGTCATACCGGCAAGGCTCCGTGCGGTGAGAGAGGGCACCGGCGGAGCAATGGAGTTTTTGCTCCTGCGCCGCCTGGACGGGGATACATGGGAATGCCTTGTGAGACCCGGCCGCAAAGCCCGTGTGGGGCGCACGTTCGTCGTAAATGATGAACTGTCTGCAACGATAGTTGATCGGACCGATGACGGAGGCCGCTGCGTTCGATTCAATTATGACGGTATGTTCGAGGAGGTGCTTGACCGAGCCGGAGAGATGCCATTGCCTCCGTACATAACCGAGAGGCTTGAGGACAAGTCACGCTATCAGACCGTTTATGCCAAGCAAAACGGCTCTGCCGCAGCACCCACGGCAGGATTGCACTTTACCGATGAGCTGCTCACACGCATAGCGGCAAAGGGGGTGGACGTAGTTGACGTTCTCCTGCATGTCGGTCTTGGCACATTCCGCCCCGTTTCGGCAGAGAATGTTGAGGAGCATCATATGCACTCCGAGTACTACGAGGTGACTGAGGAAGCCGCCTCTCGTATAAATAAGGCGAGGGAGGCAGGCGGCAGGATAATCGCTGTCGGAACCACCTGCTGTCGTACTCTTGAAAGCGTTGCGGATGACAGCGGCGTCGTCCAAGCAGGGCATGGTTGGACGGACATATTCATAACCCCGGGCTATCGCTTCAAATCGGTCGATGCTTTGATAACCAACTTTCACCTTCCTGAATCAACGTTGCTCATGCTTGTGAGTGCGTTCTGCTCAAGGGAAGAGGTAATGGAGGTCTACAGCCACGCCATTGCCGAACGATACCGCTTCTTTTCCTTCGGCGATGCGACATTCTTTGTTTGAGGGAGCTTTTGATGGAACGACCTGTAACCTATGAGCTCATAAAGACCTGTGCACAGACGGGCGCAAGACTCGGAATACTTCACACTCCGCACGGAGACGTTGAAACTCCTGCTTTTATGTGTGTTGGCACTCAGGCGACCGTAAAGGCCATCACGCCACGCGACCTCAGGGAGGTCGGAGCAAATGTCGTGCTGTCAAACACATACCATCTCTATCTCAGACCCGGTCATGAGCTGATCCGCAGAGCCGGAGGACTGCACGAGTTTTCACAGTGGCACGGACCCATGCTCACGGATAGCGGTGGGTTTCAAGTATTCAGCTTATCTGCAATGAACAAGATCAAGGAGGACGGGGTAGAGTTCCGCTCCCACATTGACGGAAGCAAGCGCTTTTTTACTCCCGAGAGCGTCATGGAGGTAGAGCAGGCGCTTGGTGCGGATATCGCCATGGCGTTTGACGAATGTGCTCCAGCAGGCTGTGACTATCGCTATACCGTGGAGGCCATGGAACGCACCCATAAATGGGCGATGCGCTGCAAGAAAGCGCATACAATGGCGGATCAGGCTCTGTTCGGCATAATCCAGGGCGGTATGTTTGCCGACTTGCGGATAGAGAGTACAAAGGCGCTTGTGGGCATGGACTTTCCCGGCTACGGCATAGGGGGGCTCTCCGTTGGCGAGCCCAAGCCCGTAATGTATGAGATGCTCGATACCATTCGTCCCTATTTGCCCGAGAACAAGCCCCATTATCTCATGGGTGTCGGCAGTCCTGACTGCCTTGTCGAGGGTGCAATGCGCAGCGTGGATATGTTTGACTGCGTGATGCAGACACGCACGGCAAGGAACGCCCTTGCAATGACTTTCGACGGTAAAAAGATATTGAAGAATGCCAAGTATGCCGAGGATTTCACCCCTATCGAGGATGACTGTGACTGCTATGCATGCCGCAGCTTTACAAAGGCATATATAAGGCATCTCATCAAGGCGGACGAGATACTTGCCGCACAGCTCCTTACGATACATAACCTTCGCTTTACTTACAGGCTAATGGAGGGTATCCGCAATGCCATTCGGGAGGATAGGCTTGCAGACTATCGGCAGGAGCTGATACTGAGAGGTACCTTTAATTGAGCGTAACACTTATTGCGAAAAGTGCAGAGGAGATGCGCCGCATAGGATGCGTCATTGGCAGGGAGCTTTTCCCATCCGCATTCATTGCGTTGTATGGAGATTTGGGGGCAGGAAAGACGACTCTTGTTAAGGGTATTGCGGAGAGCCTGGGGATAACAAATATAGCCAGCCCTACATTCACCATAGTGCGGCATCATGTCGGTGAAATGGTTCTGGATCATTTCGACGCCTACCGCATTGAGAGCATGGACGAACTAACGGCGATAGGCTATGACGACTACCTGAACAGCGGCAGCGTGATCATAATGGAATGGTGTGAAAATGTGCCCGATGCCATCCCAAATAACAGACTTGAGATCCGCATTGAGGGAAGCGGAGCTGAAGCGCGCACGCTTTCCGTAACGGCTCACGGTGATGAATATTTGCCTGTAATGGAGGCTTTGAAAAAATGGTGATACTTGCCGTATCCACATCAGCAAAATATCCGTCGGCCGCCCTTTCCAAGGGAGGGGAGCTTCTTGCATTCCGCATCGACGAGAGTGGGCTTAGCCATATGAAAACAATATTCGGGCTCATCGATTCCGTTCTTGCCGAGACAAACACAGCTCTGCCGGACGTCGATGCCTTTGCCGTTGATATCGGCCCCGGCTCATTCATGGGCGTACGTATCGGCGTATCGGCCGTTAATGCGATGGCATATGCACTCAAAAAGCCCGTCCTGCCGGTTTCCTCGCTTGCCGCTTTGCGTCACATGACAGCATCATCAGGCGCTGTTGCTGCGATTATCGACGCCAGAAACGGCAATGGCTATGCTGCGGTCTATAATAATGGGAGGGAGACGGTTGCTCCGTGTCCCTGCATCATCAAAGATATTACTGATGCTCTGCCGGAAGGTGCCGAAATAGTCGGCGATTGCTGCGGACATTATGATATTTGTAATGCTATGCTCGTTCTTGACGAGGTAGCGGCGATTGGTGTCGATTCCCTGAAGACTTCCGAGGCTATACCCATGTATCTGCGGCCATCGCAGGCTGAACGTATGCGGAAATAATCAGCCAACGTTTTCTCCCCCGTGATACTTTAGATACGTTGCATATCCGCCTCGTATGTGCCGTTCCTCTTTGTTTGTTTCAAGCACCGCAGCAACATCGTTTGCCATAGAGGTGTTAAGCTGTTTAAGACGCTCCGTCATGTCCTTGTGTACAGTTGATTTGGAAACTCCAAATACGCCTGCGGCATTCCTCACGGTTGCACCTGTTTCGATTATGTATGATGCGATGTCAAGCACTCGATCCTCAATGTATGGATCCATTGTCTGCCCTTACCTTTCATAAATATGGTAAGAGCATATGCAATTTTATGCAAAATTATACAGCCGCTTTTCGGACGGAAAGCGACTGCCTGTCAGCGTGCTCAGATGTCCTTGTTGACTACCCTTGGGGGCTGTTCAAGCAAAGCAGGATCCTTTAAATACTCGCTCAAGCGCTTGAATGCCTGAGCATAGTAGCTGCCGGAGCATATGCGCTCATCCATTACAAACCCCATAGGCATACATTTCTCATGCACTATGGCATCGCCGATCCGCTTTGGTATCTCACGAGCGTTGCCCATTGTGAGTATCATGCTTGTCGTACCAAAATCATATACGTGGTGGAATATGTGATTGGTTCGGATGCTGGCAAGATTGGACACGACAAACGAAGTGTGAAAAGGACTTGCCTTGATCACAGGATAAGGGAGCAGGCCGTGTTTGTCCATCCACTTAAACAGATTTACTCCCAATCTGCAAAGGCCGGGCAGCTTGAGGAGTATGCGGATTGCATTATCCGTGGAGTTTGTATCGCCGCTTCCTCGATTCTGCTCGATATACTCGTCCATTATGCGCTGCACGTCGAATATTGTGTTAGTCATATCGAAGTACATCTTGTTCATGGTACCGTCAAGCTCGCCGGGTTTCATGACGACCATGCCCACGGCAAACTCCTTGCGGGCATAAATCGTCTTATTTACAACAAAACGGTTGAGATAGGGGTATTCCGCAGTCGTCCGCAAAAAAGCGGCGATCACTATCGCAAGATGGCTTATGCGGTAGCCTCTTGCACGTACTGACCTAAGATACTCCTGTATTGGATCAAGTGGGATATTAAGCTCGATAGAATTACAGGCGTCAGAACGCCTTGCCATAAAGTGTGCCGCCACGGTATACATGGGCGGCATATTCTTCACACGCTTGCCATCAGCACGCATTGAATTAAGCTCCTCTCAAACGGTTATCAACGATAACCATGTTAGCACCTCTGGACAGAAAAGTAAATATGTAAATTTCACAAAATATTAAAATCAGGCTCGGAACCGTGCCGAGCCTGAGAAAAAACGGAAAACCGATTATCAGCCTTATTCGTCCTCGTCTTCGTCCTTCTTGGCGTTCTCGATGATCTTCTGAGCAACGTTGGAGGGAACATCATCGTAGCGAACAAACACACTGCGGAAGGAGCCGCGGCCCTGTGTCATGGAGCGCAGATCGGTAGCATATTTGAACATCTCGGAGAGGGGAGCCTCTGCGATGACTTCGGTCATGCCGTCGCTGCCGGGGTTTGTGCCTATAAGGCGCCCACGGCGGCGGCTGATATCGCCCATTATATCACCCATGTAATCAATGGGGACAAGAATATCATAGCGATAGATGGGCTCGATGAGCACGGGGGAAGCCTTTGCGCAAGCCGCCTTATAGGAGAGACGAGCAGCACTCTTGAATGCGACCTCCTTGGAATCGACGGGGTGATACTTCCCGTCATAGAGCGTTGCCTTGATACCGGTCATGGGATAGCCGGCAAGAACGCCTTTCTTCATAGCCTCGATGAGACCCTTCTCCACTGCAGGAATGAACTGATTGGGGACAACGCCGCCGACGATGGCGTCGACAAACTCGAAATCGCCGTCAGGGAGCGGCTCAAACTTAATCTGAACGACGCCGAACTGACCCGCACCACCGGACTGCTTCTTGTGCTTACCTTCGGCGGAGGCAGTGGAGCGGATGGTCTCGCGATAGGGGATCTTGGGGTCGGACAGAGCAGCCTCAACCTTAAACTTGTTGCGGAGCTTCGCACAGATGACGTCGATGTGCATCTCGCCGAGGCCGCATACGAGAACATCGCCTGTTTCAACGTTGCGGTCGATACGCATCGTGGGATCCTCATCCACCAGACGGTTAAGACCTGCAAAGACCTTGTCCTCTTCGCCGGACTTCTTGGCAGTGACTGCGAGGGAGATGCAGGGCTCGGGGAAATTGATGGGGGCAAATTTCACGGGATCAGCGGCGTCGGTGAGCGTGTCGCCTGTGCCGGTGAACTGCAGCTTGGCCATGGCGCCGATGTCGCCCTCAACGATCTTGTCGACGTTGCTGAGGTTCTTGCCGCGCATCATGTAAACGGTGCCGCTCTTCTCGAGTTTCTCAACATTGGAGTTGTAAGCGGCTGTCTCCGGGGTGATGCAGCCACTGTAGACCCTGATGATGGAGATCTTGCCGACGAATGGATCCGCAACGGTCTTCATGACCTGTGCGGCGAGCTTGCCGCCGATACGGACAACAGTCTCCTCGCCTGTCTTTGCATTTACGGCAGGACGAGCAGGGCAGAGATCTGCGGTGGGCAGATACTTAACAATGTTGTCCATTATGGTGGTAACGCCGACGTTGGGCTGAGCGGCGCAGCAGCATACGGGTGTGAGCATGCCGCTCATGATTCCAATGCCGATACCCTTTATGAGGTCATCATGAGAGAGATCAAGCTCCTCAAAGTATTTATCCATAAGCTCCTCGTCACACTCGGCGGTAGCCTCAACGAGCTTGCTGCGGAGCTCTTCCGCACGGGACTCAAGGGCAGAGGGAATTGGCGCTTCTTTCTCGGTTTTACCGTTGAACATCTTGGCGGTCATGTTGATGAGATCAACATAGCCAACGAAAACACCCTTCTCGACGATGGGGAGCTGAATGGGGACTGCGGATACGCCGAAATTTTCGGAGATGGCCTCAATCGCTTTTTCAAAGTTGGCGTTCTCCCTGTCCATCTGATTGACGATGAGCATACGGGGCATGTTTGCCTTTGAACACATGCTCATGGCCTTCTCTGTGCCAACAACAGGGCCCGATACGGCGCTGCAAAGAATGATGGCAGAATCTGCAAGAGCCATGGCCTCATACACTTCGCCGTAGAAATCGAAGAAGCCGGGTGCATCGATAAGATTGATCTTGGAGCCGTTCCACTCGATGGGAGCGACTGCGGTGCTGATTGAGATGTGCCTCTTCGTCTCCTCAGGATCGTAGTCAGTGACGGTGGAGCCATCTTCGATCTTACCCATACGATCCAGAACGCCTGCGTTAAAAAGCATGGCCTCGGTAAGCGTGGTTTTACCTTCGCCACCATGACCGAGAACGCACACATTGCGAATGTTGTCAGCCTGATAGTTCTTCATAAATCTGCGTTGAACCCCCTCAAGGTAATGAATTACTTTTGTGCGGCGCACGTACACGCCAAACGGTATTATACCATGATTGCGAGATAATGTAAACCCGCATTTTTGAAAATGCGGGTCGGCAAAGCTATATATTTATTGGAAAATCATGTAAGAATTAAAAGTCTTTGCCCCTCCGAAAGCGGTTCACAGGCCTCAGGATTCATACTCTTAACATGTTCGCATTCGACAGAATATCTCTTTGCAATATCGAAGAAACAGTCTCCCTCCGAAGCCAGGCATATCACTATTCCATGGGGCATGGGCTCTCTCTCACGCTCAGCTAACCCTGTGACGACGGATACATCTTCTACGCTGAACAGCTCGGCATCGAGTGAAACATTGCAGCTTAGCTGCGCCATTTTGCCGCCTCCGGCGGTAATTGCCGCAGAAGCTGTACATCCGGTTACGACGGCATGCAGGCATTCGTCTGCCAATCGGATGCTAAAGGGGATATCCTCGGTGAACGTGTACAGTTTTCCGCCCGAACTTCTGTAGACCAGCCTTGTCACAAGTATCCCATCTGCAACAGTTCCGTCGGTATATTGAACAGACGTTATGACGGGACGTGCGGCAGCAAATATAGGCATATCTATATCCGCCATGCCTTCGGGGACGGTTATGGTCTCCCTAAAAGACGTTTGCAAAGAAATGCCTCGCTCAATGCTCAGCAATCGAGCATCATGCCGCAGACACTCATATCCCACCGTTGGCGAAAACATGTCCGTGGGGAGTGATATTGTGTCTGTCTGAATACCGTAAACATGAAAATCAACCTCGGCTTCCATTGCAAGCAGGTTGAACTCAACCCCAAGCGTCCTGAGAGCGATCCCGTTGAGCTCCGCTCTGCAATATATATTTTCGGCAAAGCCGTTTACGGCAAGCCTTTCTCTAAAGGGCGTTTGACGCACAAGCTGCGACAACTCCCCATCTGCGTTTGCGCATATCGCTGTAAAGGCGATCACTCCGGATACGGTAACACCGCCCTGCTCCGGCACAGTGTCTCTAACACATATCTGGCCGTCTACAAGTATTACGTCATTTACTCCATCCTCTGCGAGCTCCTCGCGCATCCTAAGCGTATCGTGCCCAAGCTCTATCCTGTGGGAGACCGTTCCGGTGAAGCTGCGCTTTTCAAGATCGCTCACGCCGTTGACCCCTGCTATTACGCGCAGGGGTGAGGAGGTTGTTACGCGCAGGTCAAGATCGATGACTGCAGACATGTCGACTGTACCGTCGCCTACCCTTACCGTAAGTGCGTGTACGGACGGCACAACGGAGGCGTTCATTCCACGAGAAACGCATTCCGCCTCAAAGCGATGCGTATAATTGGCGGATGACTCGAAAGCAAATGTTGAGCCTGACTCATCAACGGCAACAGTAGTGAGAGTGATGCTGCCGGTGGCGTTGACCTCGTTTTCGCCGGCCAGGACATCGTTTATCGTTGCCTTTGCTGAACAGTCAAGCACCTCGCGAACTACTCTGCCCTCAGTAGGGGGGATATTCCCCTCGATGACCGCTTGATCCGATGAGCTGAATATGAGCCTCGTAAAAGGCGTTTCCTCCCATAATAATTCCATAAAAAGATTCCTTTCAGAACATGGTTTTCAATTGATTCTATTTGAGATTAATCGGCATTATGCAACATGACCGAGAGCAAATGTTGGGTATTTGCAAAAAGGGATGTAAATGGTATAATGACCACATACGAAGACGATCGGAGGCAATGGATTTGCATTGGATTGAGATTTGCATTACTACCACCGATGAAGGTGCGGATCTGGTGTCGGCAAGGCTTTCAATGTTGGGTATAAACGAGGTCAGCATCGTCCAGGGGCATGAAGCTGTCGAACGGATATTGAGCGACTCAGTCAAGTACTGGGACTATGCCGATGATGCGGCAGTGGACTGTCAGCCTGCCGTAAAGGCATATATAGCCGACCTGCCTGAAAACGCCGATGTTATCGAGCGTGTGAGGGGGTCTGTGCAGGAGCTTCGCTTGATGGAAGGTGAACTGGGGACTTCCTTGGGGAGCCTTGACATTTCTGTATCACGATTTGACGAACAGGACTGGGCAAACAACTGGAAAGCATATTTCAGGCCCATCGAGATAGGTGAACGTCTTACGGTATGCCCTTCATGGGAAAGCGTTGAGGAAAGGGGTTTGCGTGCCATACTAAAGATAGATCCGGGCATGGCCTTCGGCACGGGTACACACCATACCACAAGGATGTGTCTTGAGCTTATGGAGGGTCACATCTCGGGAGGCGAAACTGTAGCGGACATAGGCTGTGGAAGCGGGATCCTGTCTGCATCGGCAATGCTCCTTGGCGCAGGGAGTGCAAAAGCTGTTGATATCGACCCCGTTGCCGTGCGTATCGCAGCAGAAAATGCGGAGTTAAACGGTATAGACAGTTCAGCATACACCGTGTATGCAGGCGACATACTGACCGACGCCGATGTTCGCAGTGCGATGATGTGCCAAACATATGACATAGTTCTTGCCAATATAGTCGCAAATGTTATAATCGAGCTCATACCGCTCGTTCTCAAACTCATGCACGAGGGTTCGGTGTTCATATGCTCGGGCATTATCGATGACAGACTGGACGAGGTTGTCAATCGTATAAAAGAATTTGGGCTTGAAATCAGCCAGATAACCGCTTCTGAGGACTGGCGTGCTGTTGAGGCGGTAAAGAGATGAGACGATTCTTTGCGGAAGAAATTAACGGTACAGACGGTATCGTGGCGCTTTGCGGCGAGGAGGCGCACCACATAATCTCCGTGCTGCGTATGGGCGTTGGCGATCATGTTCTGCTCATAAACGGTGACGGCGGCGAATGCGTTGCAGAGATCACCTCAGTCGCAGACAGAACGGTGACCCTTTCCATTTTGGAACATATTGCGTCATCCGCAGAGCCAAATGTCAAGGTAACGCTGTTTCAATGTCTGCCCAAGCAGGGCAAGATGGAGCTCATAATTCAAAAATGTGTCGAGCTTGGCGTGTCAGAGATAGTTCCCGTTGCTTCGCAGCGATGTATTTCCGACGGCAATATTAAGGAAAGTAAGCTCGCCCGTTGGAATCGGGTCTCGCAGGAGGCGGCAAAGCAGTGCGGCAGAGCAAGCGTGCCGATCGTCACCACTCCGGTTAGGCTGAAAAACATGGATGTTTCAGGGTTTGATATTGCTTTGCTTGCATACGAAAATGAGACTGAGCGAACGCTTAAATCCCTGCTCCGCATGCAGAGCGGCATATCGTCGGTAGCTATCATAATAGGACCTGAAGGGGGCTTTTCACCATCCGAGGTTGAATGGCTTGTCGGATCGGGAGTGGTTTCGGTTTCGCTCGGCAGACGTATACTGCGCACGGAGACTGCCGGCATTGCAATGCTTGCACAGCTTATGTACGAGTTGGAGGATTGATGAGAGTCTCTATCTCAACGCTCGGATGTCGAGTAAACAGCTATGAAAGCGACGCCATGTGCGGCCTCCTACGCACTGCCGGCTTCACTGTTGTGTCCAATGATGAACCCGCCGATATATGCATAAT
The DNA here is from genome assembly GCA_944336475.1 of uncultured Clostridia bacterium. Classification (GTDB taxonomy): domain Bacteria; phylum Bacillota; class Clostridia; order Christensenellales; family CAG-138; genus CALVLD01. The sequence goes on along the minus strand of CALVLD010000001.1, from coordinate 29,012 downwards.
CAACACCTGCACCGTCACCAATACGGCAGATAGAAAGTCCCGTCAGCAGATCGCTCGCTGCCATAGGCTGAATCCCTATGCAGACATAGTCGTCGTAGGTTGTTGGTCGCAGCTCAATCCCGATGCCGCACTCAAGCTCGACGGAGTCGCTGCGGTGCTCGGCTGTACGGGCAAATCCCGTATAGTAGAGGTGTGCGAACGGATCTCCGAAGGCAAACCGGCGTGCTATGTAGATGATGTGATGCGTGAGCACAGCTTTGAGGAGATGTCCGCCGTGGCGGACGGGAGGACTCGTGCATACCTCAAGATACAGGATGGATGCAGTCACTTCTGCTCATACTGCGCCATACCGTATGCCAGAGGCGGCATACGCAGCAGACGGCTCGAGTCTGTCAGACGTGAGCTGGAATGCCTCAATGAATTTGGTTTCACCGAAGTCGTGCTCACAGGCATTCATCTCACAGCCTACGGCAAGGATATTGGGAGTGCCGATCTTGCCGATGCTATAGACTGTGGTAACGGCTTAAACAATATCAAAAGAATACGATTGGGTTCGCTGGAGCCTCATGGACTGAACGAGAGGCTTATTGAAAGAATAACATCCAATCCAAAGGTGTGCAGGCAGTTTCATCTTTCCCTGCAAAGCGGAAGCACGACAGTGCTTGAACGTATGAGACGGGGCTACACAGCCGATGACTACGCCGACATCGTAAGCTCAATACGAAGTGCATACGGAGAGGATGGGGATAGGGTAGCAATAACAACGGATATCATTGCAGGCTTCCCCATGGAGACCGCTGCCGAACATGCTGAAACGCTTGCGTTTATGGAGCGTATAGGTTTTGCAAGAGTTCATGTGTTCCCGTACTCAAAGCGGAGCAAAACGACTGCTGCGCAGCTTACAGGTCAGCTGACCAATGCCGAGAAGGCGGCTCGTGCAGCTGAGCTTATCCAAAAAGCCAGGGAACTTGAACACATATTTGCAGCTCGCTTCATAGGCAGGGAGGAAACAATGCTGGTAGAAAGTGAACGGAACGGCCATATGGAGGGCTTCATCAACAGCTATGTCCGTGCAAGATGCAAAACGGGAAGCCCGAATGAGCTGGTAAAAATAAATATTACAAAAGTGGAGGAGGACGAAAATGGAGAACTGTATCTTCTGTAGGATCATCGCAGGGGAGATTCCCTCAGGTAAGGTCTATGAGGACGATACTATATTCGCCTTCAAAGACATTCAGCCGCAAGCGCCGATACACATCCTTATAATTCCCAAATTGCACTGCAGCTCCGTATTGGATGCGGAGCCTGTGACTGTTGCGCACATGATAAGCGTTGCAAACGGGCTTGCAAAGGATATGGGGCTTGATGATAAGGGGTTTCGCCTGGTCATCAACACCGGTAAAGACGGCGGGCAGAGCGTTGGGCATCTGCATTTGCATCTTCTTGGCGGAAGGAGTCTGCAGTGGCCTCCGGGATAGTCGTCAACACCTAAAAACGTATTTCAGATGGAAAACTCACGCTACACAGAGAGCGCATCGTCCGCTCTATATGAGGCGCAGGCGGCCGCACGCACGCTCGGACATAGCTTTGTCGGCAGCGAGCATCTTCTGATCGGGCTAATTCGGGCAGGCGGGTGTGTTTCCGCTACGCTCAAGCGATACGGAGTCACCTATGAAGCGGCTCTTCCGTATGTAGACACTGTTATCGATAGCGGACGCACACGCTTCACAGACAGCTTCGGCTATACACAATCTGTAAAACGCATACTCGAACTCTCGTTGTATGAGGCCAAGTCATTTGGGGAAAGCCTCATCGATTCCAACCACATACTGCTGTCCGTACTTAGGGAGCGTGACTGCATGGGTGCCAGAATAGTTGATTCACTGTGTTCCGGCGTTTCGGAGCTCAAAGATGCGCTCATACACGGGGCAGCCCAGCAGCCTACTGCCGAAAACTGTACAGCGGACACGGAGATAAGGACATACCTGCATATCGGCAACAACGGCGATGAGTGCTATGTAAAGAGTCGGAGTGCTGCCGTCCGGCCTGCCAACACTCCTGTGCTCGACGGTTATTCAAGAAGTCTTACAGAGCTTGCGGCGCAGGGCGGGATAGACCCGGTCATCGGCAGGGATGCAGAGATAGGAAGGCTGATGCAGACGCTATGCCGCAGGAACAAGAACAACCCGGTGCTCATAGGCGAACCAGGCGTGGGCAAATCGGCAATAGTAGAAGGGCTTGCGCTTCGTCTGTACGAGGGAGACGCACCGGATGCACTCCTGGGCAGCAGGATACTGTCCCTTGATATCTCGGCAATGCTTGCCGGTACACGCTATAGGGGCGAGTTTGAGGAAAGGCTGCATACGGTAGTCGATGAACTCATCGCAGAGCCGTCAACCATACTGTTCATCGATGAGATACATACCATAGTCGGCGCAGGTGCCGGAGAGGGCAGCCTGGATGCCGCAAACATATTAAAGCCTGCACTCGCCCGGGGTGAGTTTAAGGTGATCGGTGCAACCACCGTCGATGAGTATCGCAGCTACATAGAAAAGGACGCTGCACTTGAAAGACGCTTCTCACCTATTCTTGTGAGCGAGCCAACCAAAAAGCAGACCATTGAGATACTAAAAGGGTTGATAGGCCGTTACGAGGCTCACCACAATGTCACATTCGATGAAGCTGCCATACATGCCGCCGTTGAGCTCTCGGTTCGCTATATCACAGACAGGCGTCTGCCGGACAAGGCGATAGACCTAATCGATGAGGCTGCAGCCCGTGCAAGGCTTTACGGCAAAAAATGTCAGAGCGGACGGATAACCGTAAGCACAGATGATGTTGCTCAAGTTGTGAGCGACCTGACCGGAGTGCCGAATATTTCGGCAAGCGGAGCCGTTATCACAGGGCTTGATGAGCTGCAAAAAGATATCAAAGTCTTTGGTCAGGATGAGGCTCTGGCACGGGTAATCTCCGCATTGAAAATGGCCTCTGCCGGATTTGAATATGGCGGCAGGCCGCTGTGCTCGCTCATTCTGACGGGCCGGGAGAATGTTGGGAGAACAACGCTTGCAAACGAGATAGCAAGGCTTTTCTTCAACTCCTGCATAATGCGGATAAACGGAGCAGAGCATTCCGATGAGATGGCGCTAAACCGGCTCATGGGCGTGCCAGTAGGCTACAAGGACTCTGAGAAGGGCGGTACGCTCTCCGAATATGTGAGACTGCACCCGTTCTCCGTAATATATGTCAGGGATGCCGACGAGCTCAGCCGTGACGCTCAAGCACTGTTTGGGCGGATACTCTCCGAAGGGCGTGCCGAGGATGGCCGAGGGCGCAGCATCAACTTCCGGAACTGCGTGATAATTATGTCGCTTACCGTTGAGAAGGGCAAAAAGCTCGGCTTTGGGACTGCGGATGATGGCTCGATAGCGAAGGCGGCGTACAGACGGCTTATGGGCGACATCAGCGAACGTGCAGATGCAGTAATACCATTTGAGGAGCTTTCGCTGAATGCCTTAGCTATGATCGCCCAAAATGAACTCAAGCGTCTTTCGGAACGCATTGCCGAAAACGGATTCGATGTCGTATTCGACGACACTGTAGTTGACAGAACCGTTGAGATTGCCAGATACGAGCCGCAGCGCATAAGGGACGCCGTCTGGGCGGATATAGCATATGCTGTAAAAATGGCGCAATCGGAGGGAACCGTACAGCGGCGCTTGCCCGCTGTCTGTGAATATCAGAACGGTCAATTCAAATTCGAAAGGAAAGACAGATGAAAATAGCAAGATTTGCCCTTGGGATAAGATTCAACTTTTATTCAAAGCCCATCACCGCTCAAGCGGTTAAGGAACTGTTAAGTGAGCTCTCACATGTGGTATCCGGGAAAACGGCCGCAGGCCTGCATGTTTACGGCGGAGCAAGCAAAATCTTCCAAACCGATGCGGAAGGCGTGTACACTATTCTGATAATGAACGGATCCCTCAAGCAGATGCGCAGACTGTTTCGCGCAGTAAACAATGATGCACGGCTACGAGCAATGATGGAGCGACGCGCCCCCTACATACAGAACAATGTCGTGCGTGATTTTAAGGACATGGACTTTTTTGGAAGAGTTGATGGCGAAGGCAAGCTCATTGACGGCACATCTGCCGTTCAAACCGACGGGATAGTGTTTGGAACACCCGATAAGGATCGCAAGCCGCAAGCTGCTGCTCGACAAATCATAATAGTGCCTGACAGTTTTAAGGGGACTTTCAGCGCAACCCATGTTACCGACATTCTTTCCGAAGTCGTATTGGATGCCATCCCAACAGCAGACATCTGCCCACTCCCCGCAGCAGACGGGGGAGAGGGGACTTTGGATGCGGTGGAACGGGCTGTCCTCTGTCGCCGTAGGCCCATGCTTCTCACAAATGCGATCGGTGAAAAAACCGAGGCCTCATATCTCGTGATCGATGGAAGCAAGGCGATAATAGAATCGGCTCAAGCTGTGGGCTTGGGTAAGATAGCTCCTGATAATAGAGATATACGGCATGCAACAAGTTATGGCGTGGGCGAGATGATACTTCATGCAGCAAGCGAGGGTGTTAAGCAGATATACATCGGGCTTGGCGGCACGGCAACGAACGACTGCGGAATAGGCATGGCGGCTGCTCTCGGCTTTAAGCTGCTGGATGCCGAAGGGAATGCGGTCACAAGCGCCGAATGCATGAAGGACATTGTCACGATCAACGCATCCGAAGTTCCCAAATGCGTCATGGAGGCGCATTATACTGTAATGTGCGATGTAGTAAACCCACTCTGCGGCGAGAACGGCGCAACATATGTATACGGCCCCCAGAAGGGCGCAGACGCAGAGACGCTTGCCACATTGGAAGATGGCATGCTGAATATGGAAAGGCTCCTGGAGGAGTACTCTGGCAAGCAGATCGGCAATATGTGCGGTGCCGGAGCGGCGGGTGGAATGGGCGCAATGCTGTTTGCGCTTTTGTCGGCGGAGTATGCAAGCGGTGCGGAGGCCATACTTGACATCATTGATTTTAATGGCCGAATAGGCAGTGCATCCGCAGTGATAACGGGAGAAGGCAGGCTTGATTCTACAAGTGCAAACGGCAAGCTTGTTGGAATGGTGCTAAAAAGGGCTTGTGGAGCGAACGTGCCCGCTTTGATTCTTGCCGGCTGCAGAGGCGACGGAGCGGAGGAAATTGAACAGCTCTCATCAAAGACCATCTACTGCAGTGATGCGAATAATGATGAGCTCGAAGGCTGTGATGAAAAATTGAAAGAGGGCGCAAGACTGACGGCCGAGACCCTGAAGGATATGTTAGGTTAAACCAGCCCAGGGCATCACATAAAGCGCGATGCCCTGATGCTAAACTTCCTGATAAGGCTCAGTTGACCTGCTTGGACCTGCGCTTGTTAACGAGAGCTTTCAACTTCCCATTGTATATGCTGGGACGTCCGTTCAACAGATCTGCTATCGGCCTTTCAAACAGATATGTTACGACCGTTGCGACAAGGAATGAAGCAACGGTAATGACCAGAGCATACTCTCTCATCCACTGCAGGTATGAATCGTTCTGCGCAGATACGACCGCCTGACTGTATAACTGATTCGGTGGAGTGCTACCCGTCCACGCCGGAATGCGCCAGACATATTTGAATTTTACGGCAAGCCATTGGTGCCATATGTAAAGGTTGAATGATATAGCCGAAAGGTATCGCATAAAGCGGTTTGAGAATATCCATCTGTACCACTTTGCGGAAAGAGCGGTGGAGAGTATGAAGCACATGAATACCGTGCAGAGCTTCAGCCGCTCCGTTATCTGCCAGATCTGTGCATGCTCGGACGACGCACAATCCCGTACAAGGTAGTCGATTAGGAATATGAATGTCAGCGACAGAGCGGTTGCGACTATACTCATGTTGCTGCTGCGCCTAAGATACTTTGCCATCGCCACATATGCCAGCGACCCGAGTATGCCGACAGCATAGCATCCGAGAAAAGCCGGGAATTGGTTTATTACCATCGAAAGGTTTTCATAGTCCATTGCAAACCGATATATATATGCGTGCGATATGCCTATGAATACGACCGCCAGTGCGACAGTGCGCATTATTGCGGAGGACGCAGCGCCGCCCTTGTCAGACTTCCAGCGGGAGGCAAACATAGCGACAAGGGGGAATATGACATAGAACCAGACTTCTATCGCAACAGTCCAAAGGACGACATTGAATCTCGTGGCGATATAGGTGTCCTGGAATAAGGTCTGCGTAAATGTCAGGTGGGTGAGCAGATCCTTAAAGAACAGACGGTAGTTAAACGTGCCGGCGGAGGTAATGAAGCTGCCTTCACAGATCTCCAAAATGGCGCAGACCAAAATGCAGAGGAGGTAGCTGGGCAGTATCCTTATGGCGCGCTTTTTGTAGTAGAGTTTGAAGCTCTGCAGCGGTTCGCCATAGATTATGTTCCTTGCAACGGGAAGGAAAAGGAGAAAACCGCTTATCAGAACCATCATGTCAACAAAAAGATACCCTGCACGAGCCCATGCCGTGTAATCAAAACGGGATATGCCGAGCCACTCAAGCCATGGGGTGTCGAAGGAGGGGCTGATCCATGTCTGCTGCCAGAAGTGAAATATCAACACAATTATCACGCTAATGGCGCGAATGCCATCGAGCACGTCGATATGCTTTGGATCGATACCATGCTTTGAACCGGCATCAATATTAAGGGGCTTAACTTCCATGACGCACACTCCCAAACTTACATTGTGATACCAAATCATATCACAGAGCCCATAAAAAGTAAATACAGAGCCGATGAACAAGCCAAATAATGTGGCCATGCTTGACTGCCCACATAACCAGGTATTATAATTGAGGTACACTTGAGCAGGAGGTGCCTCTATGGCCTCTACCAAAACATTCAAACAGATCGCCGCCATCATATGCGCAATAGCGCTTCTGTCGGTTGCGTGTGCCTGCTCGCACAATCATCAGGATGATGTGGGCCCCACTGAGCACATTGCATCCGCAAGCTCGGCACCCACTGCAACGGGCGAAGCAGAGCCGAGCGGAGCTTCGGCAAACCCAACCGATGGAGCGCCGAGTCCTACACCTGCTTCGACCTCATCCAATGGTGCGCAAAACAGCCCGACGGCTACCGAAACGGCTGCACACACCACCTTATCGTCGGACACTCCGGCGCCGACTACCACATCCACTTCTGCGCCCACTCCTACACCGGATCCTCCTTCAGATACCGTTTGGTTCGATGACTCTGCTTCGGTATACTGCGATATGGATTTTGATGGGGCTTCCGAAAGGATCGAGATCATCTTTGAATACGTCGGCGGTTATACATATACTTGCAGGGTCATGGTCATGGTCGGCGCAACGGAGACAATGCTTGAGGCGGCATTTACCGCTGAGAGCTTTTCAAAGGCTCTGCTGCACAACTTCAACAGTGGCGATGGGCGAGTAGAGCTTCTGGTTTGTTGCGGAGTCGGTGAATACGATCACCGGATACATGCGTTCAGACTCAACGGTGATTCTGACGGATTGATTGAAAGCGCTATCGACGGCTGGATTGAGGGACTTGACTCTGGCGGAGCTTTGCTTGTGGGACGACATCTCGACCTTCTGGGTACCTGGCCATCGGTAGGCAGGTTTGGGTTCGCCGCTGATGAGTTCAGGCTCGTGCAGACGGATGACGTGTGGACTGTTTATAACACGGACGGCAGAGTCTGCATCGTTTCCAATGTAATGCTTGCCGAGTTCATTTCAGATGAAGGAACCGACAATATTGCAGGCTTCCTGAATGTGGGCGATTGTCTCTATCCCACGAGTACTGATATGAGTACCTATATCGAATTCGCCATGACCGACGGCAGGATAGGGAGGTTGACCATCATGCCGGACGGAAATGGGGGGATACTGCTGAACGGCTCCCATCCGAATGACTGGTTTTCAAACCTGGTCTACTACGATTGATACTCTGACCCATTTGGACTGCCCGGTTGAATATTGAAAAAATTTAGCAGCTATTGTACAATAGGCATTCATAGTGGGCATGTGTCTGTGCATTGAAATAACTGTGGGGTGTGTATGCTAAAAAAGGACGCAGTTGCCTCAAGGCTATCAAAATACTGCATAAGAACCGATGTTTGCGGTTGCGACTGCACGAGCTTCCGCATAGGCGGCGCACTGAGTCTGTTTATGGAAGCGGATTCTGTTGAGGCAGTCGTATCAGCGATAAATGCTGCAAGGGAGAATGACTACCCGGTATATATTTTGGGCAACGGTAGCAATATGCTCATATCGGACAGGGGGATAGATGCGCTTTTTGTTAGGATCGGCAGAGGCCTTTCCACTATAAAATTCTCAGGCAGAACGGCCGTTGTTGGATGCGGAGCGCTGCTTTCAACGGTTGCCAAGACAGCCGTTAACTGCGGTCTTATGGGGCTGGAGTGGGCGTCGGGAATCCCCGGCACCGTCGGTGGCGGTATCGCCATGAATGCAGGCGCATATGGGGGAGAGATGAAGCAGCGCCTAAGAAGCGTCACCGTACTGATAGGCGATAGGGTCGAATCCCTTTGCGTTGCCGATAGTGATATGGGCTATCGTCGCTCCAGATTTGCATACCCCGACATGATAACGTTTTCTGCGATGATCGAGCTTGAGCCAGACGACGGTTTTGCACGCTTCAGGATGGAGGAATTTACGGCACGCCGCAAGGATAAACAGCCTATCAACCTTCCGTCTGCAGGAAGCACGTTTAAGCGCCCAGAAGGGTACTATGCCGGCGCGCTTATTGAAGGCGCCGGATTGAAGGGGCGAAGCGTAGGTGGAGCCTGCGTTTCAACCAAACACGCAGGATTCATCGTCAACAGGGGAGGCGCAACATTTGATGACGTTGTGCGCCTGATCGACATTGTTCGTGAAGAAGTTTTGAAGAAATTCGGGGTTGAGCTTGAGCCCGAGGTGAAGATACTGGGATAACTGCCCATATACGGAAAGGCGGTGTCTAAATGTACATTTTGATAGTTACCGGTATGTCGGGCGCAGGGAAGTCCAACGCACTCCGTGCTCTTGAGGACATGGGTTATCTCTGCGTTGACAATCTGCCTTGCGATCTGCTGAGCAGCTTTGTTGAACTGTGCAGGGAGACCGAGCCGCATATCGAGAGGGTCGCTCTTGCAATAGACAGCCGTACTTCCGTGTTTCGCCACAGCTCCGACAGGCTGCTCCAGGCGGCAGAGGCTTTGAAGGAGCCATACGAGATGCTGTTTCTCGACTGCTCCAATGAAGTGCTTCAGAGGCGATATGGGGAGACAAGGCGCAGACATCCCATGCACGAGGACGCTGCTGCAGGCATACTCATCGAACGTGAACTGCTCAATTCGCTGAAGGAGAGGGCGAACTACATAATTGACACCACCGACATGAAGCCGAGGGAGCTTCAACAGGAGCTTGAGAGCATGCTGTCTTCCGGCGGCGCAATGCCGTTCAGGCTGAAGATAACAAGCTTTGGATACAAGCGAGGCATTCCGAGAAATGCCGACATCGTTATGGATATGCGCTACACCGCAAACCCGTTTTATGAGACGTCACTGCGGAATCTTTCAGGGAAAGATGAGCCCGTTAGGGATTATGTCTTTGCCGATGCAAACGTGAGAGCGCACCTTGATTCGATCACGGAGAGTTTGAAGATGCTCATACCTGCATACATGGGCGAGGGCAAGCGCAGGCTTATAGTTGCATTCGGATGTACCGGCGGCAGGCATCGGTCTGTCGCTATGGCAGAAGCTCTGTTTGAAAGGATGCGGTCATTCTGCCCGGCCACGATCGAGCATCGTGACTTGATTTATGAGGCAAACGACATAACTTCGAGGTTTAATTCGTGATCTCATTTGCCGGAAAGGTGAAGGATGAGCTGACAAGGGTCAGATTGAAAAGGGAGCCGGATGCAAAGGCGCTTCTCGCAGGCTTTACTGTTGCGATCGCATCGTTAAAGTTTGTGCCTTCAACAAGGAGTTGGGGCGTGCGCTATGTTAGCGAGAGCCGCTCTGCAGTTGATTTTGCGGCAAGGCTGATAAAGCAGTATTACAATCTCAGCATGGAGCTTTCCGTTACGGAACATGAGCGGCTCCGAGCAAAAAATGTCGAGCTCACCGTATTCGGCGATGGTATAGATGCATTTATGGAGGACACGGGGCTTATTTCTACAGATGAGTCGGGCGAGCGCAGCCTCACGCCCACAATACCTGAGAGCATTGACAGTGAGCATGCACAAAAGGCATTCGTAAGAGGGGTTTTTTTGGCATGCGGTTCGGTATCAAATCCACAGAAGGGCTGCCATGCGGAGCTTGTCTGCCGCAGCCGAATGTTGTCCGATGCAATAAGAGGGCTGCTTCTGCCCTACGGAATAAGCATGAAGTCATCCGTGCGAAAGTCTGCATATGTACTCTACGTCAAGGACGGTGATGCGGTGGAGGGCTTTCTCGCATACATCGGCGCAAGCGAAGCGGTGCTTGCTGTCGGAGAGCAGAGGATGATACGGGAGATCAGGAACGAGAGTAACCGAAGCGTAAACTGCATCACCTCAAATATGGAAAAGACTGCAAAAACCTCCGCACGCCAGTGTGAGGATATAAGGCTCATATGCCGTATCAAGGGCATAGACTCGCTGCCCGAGTCTCTTGCCGTAATTGCAGAGGCACGAATCAACAATCCGGAGATGACTCTTTCCGAGCTTGCCGATGCTGTCGGTATAGGCCGTTCTGCCGTAAACTACCGTTTGGGGAAAATCTCACAGATTGCACAGGAGCTTCGAGAGGGCTGACAGGGGGAGACACTATGGCATTTACACACCTGCATGTACATACGGAATACAGCCTGCTTGACGGCGCTGCAAGGATAAGCGACCTTGTTTCCCATGCGAAGTCCCTTGGCATGGATTCGCTTGCAATAACCGACCACGGCTGTATGTACGGCGTAATAGACTTTTATAAGGAATGCGTAAAGCAGGGGATTAAACCTATCCTCGGCATGGAGGCCTATGTAGCCCCAAGGAGCATCTATGAAAAGATCAATGTAAGAGAGTATGGCCACCTGATACTCCTGGCAAAGAACAATGAGGGCTATAAAAATCTTATGAAGCTGTCGTCAATAGCTTTCGTTGACGGCTTTTACTACAAACCTCGTATAGATTATGAACTGCTTGAGCAGTATCATACGGGGCTGGTGTGTCTCTCGGGCTGTCTTGCAGGCGACATCCCCCGTCGCCTGTTGGAGGGCCGCCGTAATGAGGCTGAGGATATCGCAAGGCGCTTAAAGAAAACCTTCGGGGAGGATTTCTATATCGAAATCCAAAATCATGGTCTGCCAGAGCAGCAGCAGGCGTTGCCTATGCTTGTTTCGCTTGCCAAAGAGCTTGGCATAAAGACGGTCGCCACAAACGATATCCATTATGTTACCAAGGACGATGCAGAGGCTCAGGATGCTCTCCTGTGTATACAGACGGGGCGGTTCGTGGATGAGCGTGACCGCATGCGTATGGAGGCGGAGGAGTTTTATCTCAAGAGCGAGGATGAGATGCTCAAACGTTTCCATGGGTATGAGGATGCCGTTTCAAACACGGCGGAGATTGCAGCAAAGTGTAGCGTTGAGATACAGTTTGGCGTGAGACATCTGCCGGGATTCGCAGCTCCGAACGGGATGGATAACGAGCAGTACCTTCGCTCGATGTGTCATGACGGCATACTGAAAAAATACGGTGCAGATCCATCGCCGGAGGTATGGGACCGGCTGAACTATGAGCTTGATGTAATCACCCGTATGGGATTTGTCGACTATTATCTCATTGTTTGGGACTTTATCCACTATGCCAAGCAGCATGGGATAATGGTCGGGCCCGGCAGGGGCAGCGGTGCGGCATCGATCGCAGCATATGCACTTGACATAACCGATGTTGACCCGTTGAAGTACAACCTACTGTTCGAGAGGTTTTTGAATCCTGAGCGCATATCGATGCCCGACTTTGATATTGACTTCTGCTATGAGAGGCGTCAGGAGGTCATTGACTATGTGGTACACAAATATGGCGCCGACCATGTCGCACAGATAATCACATTTGGAACGATGGCCGCTCGTGCTGTCGTGAGAGATGTCGGCAGGGTGCTCCGTATGCCCTATGCAGAGGTCGATAAGATAGCAAAGCTGATACCGCAAATGCTTAAGATCACTCTCAAGCAGGCCATTGAGATGGTGCCGGAGCTTGCCGAACTGTACAAAAACAGCGAATCCGTCAAGAAACTGCTGGATCTATCCATGAAGTTGGAGGGCCTGCCCCGGCATGCATCCACCCATGCCGCCGGAGTGGTTATTTCTGCTGCTCCTACAACCGAGTACGTCCCTCTTCAGCGTAATGAAGACTCCATCACGACCCAATTCCCTATGGGAACTCTTGAGGAACTCGGTCTCTTGAAAATGGATTTTTTGGGCTTGCGCACTCTTACGGTCATTCGTGACTGCTGTAACTATATTGAGAAGCAAGGTGGGCATGCTCCAACCTTCAAAAACGAGGGGTATGACGATCCGAATGTGTATAAGCTAATCTGTTCGGGTGATACCATGGGTATATTCCAGCTTGAATCTGCAGGTATGACAAACTTTATGATGCAGATGAAGCCGGATTGCTTCGAGGATATAATAGCAGGCATAGCCCTGTTCAGGCCGGGTCCCATGGAGCAGATACCCAGATATCTCGCAGGGAAGTCCGATCCAGAATCGGTAATGTACATTGACGAAAAGCTCCGTCCCATACTGAACACAACATACGGCTGCATGGTCTATCAGGAGCAGGTCATGCAGATAGTCCGTGACCTTGCAGGGTACTCCTACGGCAGGAGCGACCTAATTCGCCGCGCCATGAGCAAAAAGAAGCATGACGTCATGGAGAAGGAGCGAGCCAACTTTGTCAACGGTATCGTTGACGACTCCGGCAATATAGTGGTTGCCGGCGCCGTGCGCAACGGGCTCTCTGCGGAAACCGCAAACAAGATATTCGACGAGATGACGGACTTTGCTTCGTATGCGTTCAACAAGGCTCATGCCGCCTGCTATGCTGTAGTGGCGTATCGAACGGCATACCTCAAGTATTATTACCCGGTCGAAATGATGACTGCGCTTATAAACAGCTACATAGGCAGCGCTGATAAGATTGCCGACTATATCTATTATTGCAGGAACCGGGGCGTCAGGATCCTGCCTCCAGACATAAACCGCTCAGAGCCGCAGTTTACGGTTGAGGACGGCTCTATAAGATTCGGCCTTGCTGCAATCAGAAACGTAGGCATGGATGCGATGGGCGCAATGCTACACGACAGGGATACCAACGGCAAATTTCAGGACTTCAACGACTTCCTGCGCAGAGCAACGGGCGTCAATAAGCGAATGATAGAGGGACTCATTAAAGCCGGATGTTTTGATGGTATGGGCGTATCAAGGCTATGGCTCATGAATCACTATGAGCAGGAGATGGCTGCTGAGTCAGCTCAGCGCAAGCGTAGAGAATCGGGTCAGATGTCCTTCTTTGACATAGTTGAAGAACCAATTGCCCAACCTGTAAAAACTCCCGAACAATCCGAGGAGTTTCCAATGGACAAGCTCCTCGATATGGAGAAAGAGGCGTTGGGCATCTACATAAGCGGCCATCCGCTCATGGAGTATGAAGCAGAGCTTGCCCGTATCGGCATGACTGCAAAGCAGCTTGCCGATGCCGATGAGCTGAGCCTGCTGAGGGATAATGACCGTGTTACGCTCGGAGGACTTTTAACATCCGTAAGAACACGTCCAACCAAGGCGAACAATGGCATGATGGTGTACGGCATGATAGAGGATATGACCGGACAGGTGGAGTTTGCCGCTTTTCCGGCCACATACAGCAAGTATTCGGAACTGTTCTCAGATAGCAGCCGACCCGTCAAATTATCCGGCAGGCTGTCCATGCGTGAGGATAGGGCCAATACGATAATGATCGACGAGATCACTCCGCTGGAAAAGGTCGAAGAATTTCGACTCTATCTCAGATTTAACAAGGATACCGTTGGCATGAAGGATCGTATAGCATCCATTCTTAGACGATATCCCGGTTCGCATGAGGTGGTGTTCCACGATGTGGTCACAGGCAAGACGATGTTGATTCCCAAATCCTATTGGGTAAACGGCTCGGCTTCGCTGATCGATATTATGATAAATCTTCTCGGGAGCGAGAATGTTAGATTCGTTAAAGTAAAGGATAAGAGGTGAAACTTATGAAACGAATAGGCGTTTTAACAAGCGGCGGAGATACACCGGGCATGAATAGTGCGATCCGTGCCGTGCTGAAAACCGGCATTGCAATGGGCATGCAGGTTATGGGCGTGTACCATGGCTACAAGGGGCTCATTGAGGGTCGAGTCGACTACCTCAGCCACGAGAAAGTTGAGAACAAGATGCACAAGGGCGGAACTATATTGAGAACCGCTCGAAGCGAGGTGTTCAAGACCGAAGAGGGTATCAATAAGGCCATATCCGTACTCCGTGCATACGGGATAGAGGGTCTGATAGTTATAGGCGGCGACGGCAGCTTCCGCGGCTGTATGGAGCTTGTCAAGAGGGGCGTGCCCACCATCGGCATACCGGGCACTATAGATAATGACATGGGCTATACCGACTTTACAATCGGGTTCGATACCGCCGTTAATAATGTAATGAACGAGATATATAAGATTCGTGACACTATGCGCGCGCATGATCGTGTGGGTGTTATCGAGGTTATGGGTAGAAACTGCGGCGACATCGCCCTATGGGCGGGAGTTGGCGGCGCAGCAGACCTAATACTCGTCCCGGAAAGACCCATGTCCTGGGAGGATGCTGCAAACAGGCTGGCGCAGAACAAACTGCGAGGTAAGTATACCAGCATAGTTATGATAGCAGAGGGCGCAGGTAAGGCGGAGGATTTTGCGGAGTACGTTCGTCAGCATACCGATGTGGAGATAAAGGCAACTGTGCTCGGATACATACAGAGGGGAGGCAACCCGTCTGCATTTGACAGAGTACTTGCATCACGCTTGGGGCAGAGAGCTGTAGAGCTTCTTGCCGAGAACGATTACGGCAAGGCAGTGGGCATCCGCAGGAATAAGATCTACGAGGTTCCGCTTGACGAGGCTGTGGGAATGAGGGACAGATTCGACAACAAGCTATATGACCTGAACACGGTGATGGCGCAGTTCTAAATAATCGCAACAGCGGGCGCAGAGAAGTACTGCGTCCGTTTTTTGTATTATTGTATTCCCTGTGCAACCAAATGCCGCTGCGCAGGGTATTACCGGTGAGTGTCGATATTTACGGCATATCCCATTGAAAGGAGTTAAATATGCTTGCAGCATTGGATGCCAAGAAAGAGTCAAGCGGCAATGCCAAGGCAAAGGTGGTAAAGCTTCCGCCGCTTGATGATCCAACAGAGGTGTTTTACCGTTACTCGGACATGGTCTTTCGCCTTGCCTATGCGCGGTGCAGGAACAGGACGGATGCCGAGGATGTCATGCAGGAAGTGTTTGTACGATATGTAAAAGCAAACCCGAGCTTTGAAACGGCGGAGCACCAGCGAGCTTGGCTGATACGTACCACCGTCAACCGCACAAACTCTATGCTTACAAGCGCATGGAGACGAAATCGTGCCGAGCTTTCCGAGGACATTGCTGCTGTGCCAGAAACCTCATATACCGGAGTATACGTCGCTGTGATGAAGCTCCCAAAGGCGCAGAGGACTGCGATCCATCTGTTCTACTACGAGGGCTATAGGGTCAGAGAGATAGCATCGCTTATGGGGGCGAATCCGAGCACGGTCAAGTCATGGCTGCATCGTGCCCGAACGAAACTTGAAGATGAATTGAAAGGAGACTATTTCGATGTTTGATGATGAATATAAAGCTGCAAACGAGGGGATAAGGCCCTCTCAAGATGCACGACAGAGGACGCTTGATGCCATGAATACTGCCCAAAGCACCGGCGGCAAGCCCACAGGCGATCGCAGACGTATGCGCAGATGGGTGGTATCGGCGGTTGCGGCGTGCTTGGTCATTGCCATACCGATTGCACTGATTGGCAGCATCTGGGGAGCAAACCGCACGAATCAGGCAAGAGACCGCAGCAGTACGTTCAACTTTAATTATCCGGCAGGCTACACTGAAGCCGAGGTAAGCGCATACAGTACGGTGTACGACATGGTCAGCGCCATAGAACGGATGAAGCTGCAGTCCATGACATACGAGAAGCCGGGCATTTTTGATATGTGGTTCGGCAAAAATAAAGCTGATGCAGCGTTAGAAGACGCTTCTGGGACGGCGGATGGCATGTTAGATTCAGAGCTCGACTATTCTGAGACCAACACACAGGTAGAGGGTGTTGACGAGGCGGACATAGTAAAGACCGACGGAAGATACATATATGCTCTTGGTGAAGCGGAGCTCAATATTCTCACGGCCGCAGGCAAGGACTCGGAGCTTATAGCGTCTGTAAATGCCGACATGCTACCCCGCACTTCGAACATTGATGGGACTACATTCAGCTTTATTGAGATGTATGTTATAAGCGGCAAGGTCATACTCATCTCCCAGGAGGAGACCCCGTCGGAGACGGTTACGAACGGAGATTTATACACTGTATATATGGGGGCTGCCGTTACCGGAATACACGCATTTGATATCTCGGATGCACGTTATCCGAGGCATGTTTCATCCGTCTTTCAAGACGGCTACTATTCCGATTCGCGGCTGACAGAGGGGCAGCTCTACATCGTGACGAACTACTTTCCTACGTTCGATGTGGAAGAGGATGACATTGCAACATATGTCCCCTGCATGTACGGCGACGATATGGAGTGCAGGGTAATTCCGTCAAGCGATATCTATATCAGCGATGACGAGCCTGCCCGCAATGACGCCTATACCTTTATAACAAGGCTCGATGTCGATGCCACAGACGACTTTGCCGATGAGGTGGCCGTATTGGGCTATGCGAGCATAATGTACTGCAGCGGAAGCAGTATTGTACTTACACAAACCGAATATGCTGAGGAAACGGTCGAGACAGACGGAGATGCCGCCAATGTCCGCAGATTCCAGAAGACAACGCTTTATCGCATCCCCCTTGGCACCGATGATCTCTGCGTGGATGCCGTGGGCGAGATCAGCGGCACTCCCTTAAACCAGTTTGCACTTGACGAGTATAACGGGTATCTTCGAATAGTATGCGACAGGCAAGAGACCTATGAGGTCCGTGAGAACGATCCGCACGGCGGATATGCATCGATGTCGCTGATCAAAGAAAACCGGGACACCTGCCTCTACGTTCTCGACACAGCTATGAATGTTGTTGGAAGCATTGAGAACATTGCGCCTGATGAGCGGGTCTACTCTGTGCGGTTCATGGGTGATGTGGGTTACTTTGTCACTTTCCGCCAGGTTGATCCCCTGTTCAGCGTGGATCTGTCAGTTCCCACAGAGCCCAAGATACTGGGCGAGCTCAAGATTCCAGGTTTCTCTGAGTACCTCCACCCGTGGGGAGAGGGAATGCTGTTCGGCTTCGGCAAATCGGCCGATGAGAATACCGGAGCCGTTTTGGGATTGAAGCTCAGTATGTTCGATGTTTCCGATCCGGCAAATGTCTCCCAGGTAGATTGCATAGAGATACCGGACAGCTTCTACTCCGAAGCTTCCTACAACCACAAGGCAATACTTGTCAGCTATGATAGGGGGATTATCGGCTTCCCCTGCGACACGGGATATGCCCTGTACACATATGACGATGAACATGGATTCATTCAACAGGGCATCATAAGTTATGAAGCCGCTGTCGATACCGATGGCGAAGGGCTTATAGAATCATATTTTATAAATCAAGGCCGTGGGTTGTATGTAAACGACTATTACTATATCGTTGATGCGTTCAATGGCATAATGGTCATGATAGATCTGAATACATTCAGCCTTTTAGGCACGGTGGTGTTCTGATACGGCAGACACGACAAAGCGGCATGACCTGCACGGTCACGCCGCTTTGTTTAACAGACGCTATTTCCAGAGATATGTATAGCTGCGGATCACGGCTTCTATCATAGCCCTAACATCCGGATCACATGAGGGAGAGCAAAGCTCACCATTAATACGAAGCATCACGGATTCACTGTCGGCGTCGAGTATTACGAAACCGGAATTGTTGCTGTTATTGAAATCTTCGGTAGTTTCAAACAGCGTGAGCTTGTCAAGATACGGCGCTCCGCCGTGTGGGCAGAACGTCTTGCAGTTGCCGCACTCGTTGCAGAGCCTGTCAAGGTGGAGTATCTGACGCTGTGTCTTGCCGGGAACGCTGATAGCAACATTTGCACGATTCGGGCAGACATCGACACAGCTTTCGCACACGATATTGCAGCCCAAACACCTTTCGCACTCGCTTGTGTCGGAGGGGCTGCTCGGCATGAGCTTGCCGTGGCGCTCCAATGCCTCATGGTACATGAGCTTTGCGCTGACGGGGATGTAATAAGCAGCGTTGCCTAAGAGCTTTTCAACGACCGCATTGGCGTCGGCAATGGCCTCCGCAACGGTTGCAGGCCCACGCAGGCAGTCCCCGATACAGAACACATTGTCGGGATACTCAAATCGAACTCTGCCGTTTTCAAGCTGTATGCCAAGCTCGTTCATGCAAGCGTCGTCAACGCTTTCACCAACGGCGGCTATCACGCAGGCGCATTCTATGCAGACCTGCTCGCCCGTGGAGATAACGCTCCGCCTTCCGTTGGCATCAGTGTCTGCAAGAGCCATTTTTTCACAAACGAGCTTTCCGTCCGCAAAGGAGACGGGGGAGAGCAATTCGATAAACTCGACGCCATCGGTGATCGCAAGCTCCAGTTCCTCTGCATCGGCCGGCATATAACGCTTTGTACGGCGATACACTATCGAAACGCCTGTGACACCATCCTCACGGAGAGCCGCCCTTGCAGTATCCATTGCGGTATTGCCGGCTCCGACCACGACCACATGGCCGCCGGGCAGTGTGCGCTCGCCCCTGTGCCTTGCGCTAAGGTAATCTATCGCATTGATGACGTTTCCGTCGATCTTTAGTTTGCCGCGCTTCTCAGCGCCTACGGCAACAACAACGGCGTCATAACCAATCGATTTGAGCTCTGCGACCGAGGGCGCAGGGGTGGAAAGGCGTATGTCTGAACAATATTTCTTAACAAGTTCAATATCCTTGTCTATGAGAGCTGCATCGATCCTGAAATCCGGTATGACATTGCGCACGACGCCGCCAAGGGCATCGGCCTTTTCAAAGAGGGTAACCTCTACCCCTCGCTTGCCGAGAAGATATGCAGCGGCAAGACCGGCAGGCCCGCCGCCGATCACGGCGACACGCATCCCGCAGGGCTTGGGCAACCTTACTGAATCGAGCAACCCGTCATAACCGCCGTTTGCCGCAATGAGCTTTATGCTCCTGATGCAGACGGGATCATCGTAGAAATTCCTCGTACACTTGTCCATGCAGTGATGTGCGCATATCGCGCCGGTGATGAACGGCAGGGGATTCTTTTCAACTATGAGTCTCAATGCGGCAAGATACTGCCCCTTATCTACAAGCCGAATGTACTCCGGAATGTCCTGACCAAATGGGCATCCTGCCATGCAGGGTGCGGTAAAGCAGTCAAACATGGGGAGTTTGTCATGCAGCTTGCGGTTGGGCAGGGGTTTTACGGGCTTGACATGACGTGCATTCAGCTTGGAGTCATTGCTGAGCCGCCTTATCCTGCCGACATCAACTGTGCCAGGGATATTTGTCTTAAGCACCTCGGAAACGATCTGGTTACAACGGGTGTAGCCGCCGGACTTCAAGAGGGTGGTAGCAAAGGTGATAGGGTATATGCCGCATTCGGCAATACGTGCAATATTAAACGCATCTGCACCGCCCGAGAATGATATGCGCAGCCTGCCGTCAAATGCCTCCGAGAGCCGAGCTGCAACTTCAAGCGAAAGCGGATAGAGGGATTTTCCGCTCATGTACATCTCCTCGCCGGGAAGCTCATTTTCCTTTATGTCCACGGGGAATGTGTTGGTCAGCTTCACACCGAAGGCAACGCCCTGCTCGGCCGCAAGCCGCATCAGGCGGTCTATCATGGGTACGGCATCCTCGAAATGCAGATCCTCGCGGAAGTGGCGGTCATCAAAGCAGATGTAGTCATAACCCATCTCATCGAGCGTGCGCCTTGCATACTCATATCCCAGGAGAGTGGGATTGCACTTGATGTATGTGTTGAGCTTCTTCTCGGTGATCAGATATGCCGCAATTCGCTCTATCTCATTGGCGGGGCAGCCATGCAGGGTGGACAGCGTCACTGAATTGCAGATGCATGGAGAAAGGCTGCGCAGAGCCTGTTCCACGGCAGGAGCCCTGCGGCAGAGAGTATCGATGCACTCATTGTAAAACTCGTTGTCGGATGCATCCTTTAATCCTTCGATAAATCGATCTATCTTCTCGAGCTTTATGCCCTCAAGATCGTAACCTACGCTCATGTTGAATATGAATCCGTTGCCGTCTTTGCCGCTTTTCAGACTGAGGTACTTCAAAACAAGCCATGCCTTGACATACTCACGATACGCATTTTCAACCGTAAGCTCCGTTGACCATTCGACATTGTAGCACTCATCTTCGGCAGAGATGCAGGGCTTGGATACGGGCAGATCCTCACCGTCAAGCTTTTGAACCGTCTTGAGTTCAAAGAAGCGACAGCCTGCAACATATGCGGCAATAATGTTCTGTGCAAGCTGTGTATGGGGGCCGGCCGCAGGGCCAACCGGCGCATCAAGACGCTCCTCAAACAGTTCAATACCGGCCCTGGCGTTGAAAATAAAGGGCTTTATGCCGAATATGGTCTCCGAACGGTAGTATTCGCCCTCGATCATGTCAAGCAGTTGTGTAATACTCAATCCATGCATCCTGTCAGACATATTAAACCTCCCTGTCAAACGCTTTTCCAAACAGAATCGGCAACCCTGCGTATCTCGGAATAGACGCTGTCCTCATCGATAGTCGTGAGCTTCCTGTCACGCATGAGTATGCGCCCTCCAACCATTGTAAGGGTGCAATCACGGCCGCACATGCCGAACAGCATGTGCCCATTGGCGGTGTTTTCGTTAAATGTGGTGTACGGTTTGTAATCCATGACGATAATATCTGCGGCGGCTCCGACGGAGATGGAGCCGAGCTGCTCGTCAAAGCAGCGTGATGCGATGTCTGCATTGCCGCTTATGAGCATGGATGTTACCTCATTCCAGCCTGCTGTGGGAACTTTAGAATTGTGACGCTGTATCGCAAGCGCTGTCTTGGCACTTTCAAGCATGTCGTTAGTGTAGGCATCCGTGCCGAGACCAAGGCGTATGCCGCGGTGATAGAACTCAATTATTGGGGAGCAACCCACCGCATTGCCCATGTTGGATGCAGGATTGTTGACAACGATTGTATTCGTCTTTTTTATCAACTCCATCTCCGGTTCGGTAACATGAATGCAGTGACCGAGTATGGTATTTTCACCTAGTATGCCAAGGTCATACAACCTCCGCACCGGGGTCTTTTGATACTTGTGCATGGCGTCGTAGACATCATCCAAACCCTCCGAAACATGTATGTGGAAGCCAACCCTTCCTACGTTGCGCTTCACGCACTCCTTCATTGTGGCTTCACCGATAGTGAACGAGGCATGCATGCCAAACATCGCCCGCAAATACTTGGACGGATTGTTCTGGCAATAGTCGATGAACCCTAAATTCTCCTCAACGGATTCCCTGCACTTTTGCTCGCCGTCACGCTCGCTGGTCTCATAGCATAGGCAGGCCCGGATGCCGAGCTTGCCGGACGCCTCGGCAATAGCATTAAGCGAACCCTTGGGCTGATAGAAGCTTGCATGGTGATCGAAGATGGAAGTAACGCCGTTCTTGATACATTCTGCGATGGTAGCGTATGCGCTCATGCGGCAAGCGTCAAGCGTAAGATGACGATCCAAACGCCACCACATACCGTCAAGTATCTCATAGAAGCATGTGGGGTTATAATCAGGCATTGACAGTCCGCGGGCAAATGCGCTGTAAATATGCGTATGCGCATTTATAAGCCCCGGCATTATGACCCCGTGATTTGCATCTACGAACTCCGCTTGGGGGTACTTTGAACGCATATCCTGCGTCATGCCGATATCGACTATGCGCTCGCCTTTTACGGCTACCGCACCGTCGTCCAGATACGGGATAGACTCTGCCCTGGTGAGCAGACGCCCGTTGCCGATGATGTACATGCTGATACCTCCTTTGATAAAAGTACACGAGCCGGTTTATACCAAGCCCGTGTGCGAAACACTCCCTTTCAGCCTGCAGGCTGATTATAACACTTAATATACATTTTTGCAATACCAAATAGGTTAAAAGATATAGGCTATCCGTCCATCGCCTCAATGAGAGAGAGCCGGCCATCCTCACGGACGCATTAGTCCACATTCAGCACCCTGCCCACAACACGCAGATCATAGGCATACTTTACGATTATGGGCTTATACTGCTTATTGAGGGAGACGAGCTTCAAGCCGCCGTCCTTCTCAAGCTTTTTGCAGTAGGAATCGCCATTGAACACAAAGATTCCGATCTCTCCGTTTTCCAATACGGAAGTCCTCTGAACGGCAACTATCTGACCGTCATGCAGCAGAGGCTCCATGGAGTCGCCGCTTATGCGCACCGCAAAGTTTGCTTCGGGGGGCAGATCGTCAGCCTCATACGGCTCGTAATCATTGCTGTCAAGAAACACGCCGGTGCCGGCCGACACGGGCAGATCGAAAAGGGGAACGACCCTACGGGTGGAGGATCGGGGCTTGAGCGCGGCTGAATATCGCTCGCTCAGAAGCAGAAGCTCGATGTAGTCCTTTGCCGCACGAATGCCCTCACGATTGAGCCCATGAAGCGGGTCTCTGCCGCCGATATTGAGAAATTCCGAGCACACATCCGACACACCGTAGAGCTCGCACAGCCAAATGAACTGCTCCGCATCGGGGGAGCTTGCACCCGTTTCCCGCACTTAAAGATATTGGTTATGTATGAGTGCCTACGCCTACTTGCATAGGCACTCATATCTGTTGTTTTACTCAATTTTGCCGATAAAGCGGTAGTAGATGTCAATGTTCTGCTCACGCATACCGTCCACGGTGGTTGCTTCGTGAATCACAATCTTTTCAATCAGCATATTCAGAAGCTCCGCTGTCAGTTCGGTGGGGTTTGCGTACTGCTTGATAAGAGAAATCCACGTCTCCGCATCGACAGTTGTTTGCTTTTCAGATTCAAGCTCGGCAGACAGCCTTTCAATCTTCTCGACAAGCTCCTGCTGCTCGGTCTGATATTTCTGAGACATCATGTTGAAGTTGTACTCCGTGATACGACCGTCCGACCAGTCCTCATACAGCTTCGCAAACTTGCGGTCAACCTCTGTTCTGCGCTTCTCGGCTCTTGTAAGCTCGGCACTCTGCCTTTTGGCACTGGCAGCAAGCTCCTGTTCACTGGCTTTCAGTATCCGACGCAGAAGTTCCTTTTCATCCACCTGTGCCTGTCTCGACAAATCCTGTATTCTGGACAGAACGTAGGTGTAGAGGTAGTCATAGCGGATATAGTGTGCGGAGCAGACACCGCTGACCTTGCCAAGCTGTCTGTAAGAGGTACAGTTGAAATAGCTGTACGGTTTACTGTTCTGCTTGTTTGTGCCGAAGCTCATTGACCATCCACAATCAGCGCAGCGGACAAGTCCTGCAAATATCTGTGTGGTAGCATCCTTTTGCTGTCTGCGGCGGCTGGCGATCTGCGTTTGCACCTGTTCAAAGACTTCCCTTGAAATAATGGCTTCGTGGGTGTTCTCCACTCTGAACCATTCTTCCTGCGGCTTGCGTACTTTCTTCTTGTTCTTGTAAGAAATGTTGGTCTGCTTGTTGTGTACGCTGTTGCCTATATAGGTTTCGTCTTTCAAGATGCTTTTGACCTGTGATACCGTCCACGCATAAGATTTTTCAGCAGGTGCTCCCTCGTAGATATGAGCAAATTTCCCATATCGCTGAAAGTTCAGCCATCCGGCAGTAGGAACCTGTTCTTCCACCAAAGTCCTTGTAATCTTGGCAGCACCTGCGCCGTTGACAGCGAGATCAAAGATTTTCTCGATAATCCAGCGAGTCTCCACATCAATCACAATGGCGTTCTTGATTTCTGGATGTCGGATATACCCAAGCGGTGCATAGGCAAAGGTGCGTTCTCCTGCGGCAAACTTGGCATGAAGTGCGGTCTTTACCTTGCGGCTGGTGTCCTTGGCAAACCATTCATTGAAAAGATTTTTGAAAGGCACGAAATCGGACAAGCCTTTCTTGGTATCCTCGTTCTCGGATACGGCGATATATCGCACTTGCTTCTCCGGGAACTCGTATTCCAGATAGTAGCCGACCATAATGTGGTCACGCCCGAAGCGGCTGAGGTCTTTGGTCACGATGCAGTTCACTCGTCCTGCATCCACATCTGCCATCATTCGCTTGAAATTCGGTCTTTCAAAGGTAGTGCCACTCCATCCGTCGTCGATGTACTCGCCAACCACATGAAGCTCTTGTTCCTTTGCGTACTGCTGTAAAATGGTTCGCTGGGTCTCGATGGAAACGCTGTCGCCATAATTCTCGTCATCACGGCTGAGTCTCATATATAGTGCTGTATTGTACGGTTGCTTCATTAAAAATCCTCCTGTTCGTGAAACAACCCACGCTTACAATACTTCCCTATAATACATTATACCATAAGCGTGGGCTGTGATTCAATGCGATTCTGTTAACAATTCATCGAAATTTCTGCGGAAACGGTACTTCCTGCGGCAAAGCGGACAAGCTTTTCAATCAGAGCATCCATTGTCTTGCCGTTGGGAGCGAAGAACTCCTTTACCTTGGTGCGGGTGTTGCCGCAATAAAAATACTTCGTTCCGTCAGGCTCGGTGACATAGAACGAAGTATTTTCAAGGGTAGGCTCCGGCTCATATTCTCCACGCATCCTGCGCCATTCGTCCTCCTGCTCCTTGGGAGGATAGAACATCGGCTCATAACAATCGCAGATGTCGATAAAGGCACAGGCTTCAATGATCTCCCACAAGGAGAGGTCATCACGCATCATCATTTTGTTAAGCTGGGTTACGGTATAGGTCTTGTTTTTCTTCATAGGCAAAATGTCCTTTCTTAGCGGTTAATATCGTGTTTTTGTGCGCTGCGGTGGGTATACGCCTTGATGATCTCCGGCGGAATGCGGTCAAGAATACCCTTGACACGCTCATAGTCATTCAGAAGTCTGGCTTCCTGCAACTTTTTGAGCGTACTCTGCTGTTCGCTCTTTTCCAGCGCAGCGGACAGATCGGCGTTTTTCTTCTCCAACGCTTTCTGCTTGCCGTCTGCGGTCTTGAAGAACTTTTCGTATTTCTTCATCTGCGTTTCCATGGCGGCAACATCGGGGATATACTTTTCAAGAAATGCCGCAATCTGTGCGGAGCGTTCCTTGTAGTTCGTAAATTTCATATCGGAGAGCAGTTCAGCGAGCTTGTCATGCTGCTTGTTGAGCCTTGCCATTTGCTTGAATACCCTTGTAGGGATATGGTCACGCCCGGTCTCGCTGGCACTTTCGCCACGCTCCAGATCGGGATATTTCTTGACCATGTGTTCCCAATACTTGTCCTGCCACTGGGTCAGCTTTTTCTTGTTGCCCAAGATTTCTTTAGCGCATAAACGCTTGTCCTCAGTCAGAGGGACAAAACAAAGGTGCATATGGGGCGATTTCTCGTCCAGATGCACCACAGCGGATATGATCGTTTCGGGAGCTTGATTCTGCTTAATGAACTCCAATGCTTCATTGAAGAACTCTTTGATTTCGGCTCTTTTCTTCCCCTTAAAAAACTCCGGCGTAGCGGTAATGAGAGCTTCCACCACACGAACGCTGTCAGAACGTGTACGGCAACCTGCTTCTGCGATCTGTTTTTCGGATTCTGCTCGGTATTTTCTTTCGGGCTTGATAAGATGGAAATTCAAGTGTGTACGGGACGGGTCAATGTCGGGATTGCTTGCGTATTTCTCCTTGGTGCGCTCATTGTGCGCTTCAATGCCGCTGATTTCCGGTCCCTTGTACTTGGCAAAGCGTAAAATTGCGTACTGCGGTGCTGCCATCAGCGATCACCCCTCTTTCTCCATACGATTTCAAAGCCCAGCACATCGGCAAGCTGTACCGCTTCGGTATAGCGGAGCGATTCACGCTGGAGCTTGTTGGACAGATTGGAAACGCTGTCACTCCATCCGTATTCATCCGAAAGAAGGTCAACGACCTCCTGCATAGTCATTCCTTGCCGTACAATGTACGACTTGATTTCATTTCTCAAATTCGATTTCATATAAAAACTCCTCCATAAATTCGTGATGTTGGTTTTCTGTGCGGTGAATTGCTGTCACCGACAAGTGTTGATTTTGATGATGGTGTTTTTCTCTCAGATTTCACGCTGCGTAGTCCTGTTCATAACAGCACCCTACCGGGTTTACCGATATGTGGGAGAGCAGACGAAACAGGAAGGAGCACCACAGTTCCGTGAATGTGCTTCACCGTCCCGTAAATCACCGAATGATGATTTTGATACTTCCTGCGGTGTAAAACTTCACGGATTGCACAAGGCTTGATTTGGAGCATGGAAAAACAGCCTTGATAATGGTACGTGTTGCGGATGTGGTAAGTTCCCAAAATGAGAACTTAGCAGATTTCACGGCTGAACTTGAAAACATCCATCCTATCCATCCATCTATCCGAGATACCGCCGTTTTCGGGATGGATGGGATAGATGGATGGAGAAATTTGAGTTCAGTTACAAAATCCCGGCGAGATCAACGCTTCAATGCCCCAAAAGCCGTTGACCTGTTTGCCGAGGGAATTTGTGATGTGGTTGTCATGTTCCAGACCGAACTCGTCTGCGTGTTTCTTTAGGGTCATGCTGACCGTTCGTGCCGCCAGTGGCTTGTAGGTGTTATCATTGCACCAGATACAATAGATGGCGTACAGATCGGCAGAGGTAATGGTACTGTCCGCTTTCAACCGGATATATCCCTCCGAGCGCAGGAACAGCAGTACATTGTCCGCATCACGCCTTGCCTGTTCTCGATTGTCCTTGGTGCGATTACTTTCGGAGAAGCGGTAGTTATTCGCTATCAACCTACGCAGACCGTCCAGACACCATAGGAAAATGCCCTCGACTTCCGCAACGAGCTTGTCCGCAAGGAAAGGATCGTCCTCACGATCAAGCGGTTTCTTCTTTACTGACAGAATAAGCTGTCTGCGGTAAAAACCGTCTGAATGGTCATATAGAGATTCCAGATCGCCGTTGGAAAACGCAAGGAAACGGACGTACATTTCGCCTTGGTAGCTCTGTTCGCCCTTGCGCTCCAAATCCATCGGCATTTCCGCTGTGATAAGGGATTTCAGATAGTGTGTAGATTTGAGCGCTTCCATCTTCATGTCATCGTCCACCATGACAAGCTCATGTTCCAGATCGGCTCTGGCAAAGGGGCTGCGCTCTACCTTGGCAATGCTGCCGTTTTTCAGATTGGCACCGAGCATAGCCTGCATGACAACACCGATACGGCTTTTACCCTCGCCGCCGTTGCCCTTCAGAAGCATCATGGTCTGTCCCCGTGTGGTAGGGATAAGGCAGTAGCCGAGATACTCCTGCAAGGTCAGAATGTCCTCATCCTCCAACAGTTCTGATAAAAAATGCAGCCATGTTACAGGCTGTGGAGCATCGGGATTGTATTTGACGGGCAGACGGTTACGGCAGAACTCCTTGTGTTCGCTGAACTCGCCCCTGACAAACAACGTGCCGTTGGCAACGTGCAGCCTGTCCTCGTGGACGGGTAAGTTGTCCTTGTATGCTTCCATGCGGAGCATTTCAAGCAGATTGGAGCATTTTTTAGCCAGCCCTACTTTCAGAAAGGGACGCAGCATTTCGTAAATCTCCTTCTTGATGCCGTTTTCATCGTGGATGCGTCCCTCTTTAGAAAAGAACTTGCCGCCCACACAAACCATAGGGTGACGGCAGATGAAATCACAGCAAAAGCCGACTTCATCCAAAAACTGTCCGTTATACCATCCCGGCTGTTCTTCAATGCAATCATCTTTCTTCTTGCTCATAAGACCTCTCCTTTCTGTGTTTTTTCAGATGCATTTGCAGCTTTTGAAGCTTGCCATCGGTCATCATCATGTCGATAACCTCGGTGCGCTCATAAGAATCTCCCATAATCAGAAGATCCACCAGATACTCCACATAATCGAGCGTGTGGCAGGCTTCCACAAAACGATCATCCTGCGTGTCCTCCGGCGATCTCGGCGCATACAGCCGCTTCCATTCTTGAAGCAGCTTCATATACTCCAAGAGCGCAGAAAAGCACAACTTCTCATTTTCTCTGAGTCGCTGTGCTTCGCTTTTCTTGTTCAGTTTTTCCTGCATTGCCTTGTCGGGTGGCTTGTCCTGCGTGATGCCGAAGTCGTATGCCAGCTTCTTCGCTGCATCGTACAGGGTCAAGCCGTGGAGCTTTGCTGTGAAGTCGATCACGTCCCCATGCTCGCCGCAAGCGAAACAATGGTAGTGGTCATCGTCCACAAACAGGCTCGGATTGCGGTCATTGTGGAATGGGCAGAGTGCTTTCCCGTGACGGTTGACTTCCACGCCGTACCTCTCCGCCGCTTCTCTTGTGTTGATACTTGTCTTTACTGCTCCGAATACATTCATCGCATTCCTCCATAATTCTTATTGATTAGGGATGATTTTTCATCCCCTCGTGTATATTATGAGGAAAATCGAAAAAAACAGGCTAATGGCATGACAAGCTCATTTCAAAA